>RAYM01000001.1 GCA_003611805.1 bacterium 1xD42-87
GCCTCCGCAGGTTCCGGTTCCGGCTCAGGTATAGCTGCCTCCGCAGGTTCCGATTCAGGCATAGCTGCTTCCACAGTCACTGCCCCAGCTGCCGCAGACTTTGACGGGACAGTGACTGCTGCCGCCGCTGTCCCTGCCATAATCGGTGTCCCCATGGCAATATACTCCAGCCCGTTTTCGTCCACCTTCGGGCGGGGCATCTGCAGAAGATCGCTATAGCACCTGAAACGCACCGCTTTCTTTTTATTATGATGCTGGAATACCAGCCCGGTCACGCCACAGACCACTGCTGTCACAGCCGCCACACCCAGACCGCGCCATATAAACCAATAAATCGTCAGTCCGATAATAGCCGCTCCGAGAGGCGCCGCAAAAAGATAAATATTCTTCCCAAGCACGTTTTTCAGCCGCAGTTTATCCAGAAAATAACTTAGGATAATATCCAAAAAATACACGAGACATATGCCAAGAAAAGTGAGCGAGACTGTCAGAAACATCCTGACAACCGGATTAGCCGTCATGGGCTCTATCAAAAGAAAAGAAGCATAACAGACCACAGCGCCGATTCCCAGAAACAGCACTGTATTGAAGTATTTATATCCCCAGAAGCAGAACAGGATACCCGCAAGCATCAAAACAATAATGCCCACAAATACCAGCACTTCTCTTGTAAATAGCAGTTCCCCCTGCCATTCAGGTACATTTAAGATATATTTATCCAAAGTAATCCCCTTTACCAACCATTCCCTCTACATATGATAGTATACATTTTAACATTTTTGGTAAAAACCGGCAACAATCAACCTGCTTTTTCAATATATCTTGTAAATTTTGCACAGAATCAGATCCTATATTTTGTAACACTTTATCAACAAACAGAATATCCGTCTTTGCATTTCCGCAACGTGAAAAACTCAGCTCCGCTGCAGTCCGAGAACAGCCGCGCTCTCACGGATGCTCTTCTCCCGCTCTGAGGGTTCCATGTCCAGCCTGACCAGCCCCATAACGCAGGCTCCCACTACGGGCTCATAACATGCCTGTACGGCCTTCGCACCCTGCAGCCGTTCCTGGATCCCCTTTATCACGCGGCAGGTAAGAGGATTGTCCTCTCCCTTGAATACGCTTCCCGCCAACACGATCTCCTCTTCTTCCGGCTTCATCTCCATTTTCCGAAGCCCCGCCTCAATATATGCGACAATCTCTCCCGAAAATTCATCCAAAAGGGCACACGCCGCCTTGTCACCCGTCTTTGCCACCATCAGAATCTGCGGCACCAGGAAGCGCAGTTCTTTTCGGAAACCGCTCTCCGTCATGTAACGCTTTAGCAGCGCGTCCACATCAGACACCTCCGCCTGACCCAGAAACAGCGGTTTCAGTTTCGTGGGCGGACAAAGCCCAAGCTCCGCATCAAAGACTTTCCGCAGCGCGCGCTTCGCCAGGGCGCTTCCTCCCTGCGCCTTCTCTTCCATATAATCCCCATAGACAAACTGTCTGCCGTTCTTGTCGATCAGAGCACCGTTCATTCCCGTTCCCGCACAGATCACCGCACCGTGGGAGCGCAGCGCGCCGCTGTAGAACGCAATAACCGCGTCGTTACAGGCAAAAATCTCTTCCAGCGAAAGCCTTTCCCGCAGCGCATCCCTTATCATCATGTCGTCGCCGGTCCAGTCTATACCTCCGACGCCTGCCACCGTATAGGCGATTTCCTCTTTGCCAATCCCCGCGCTGTTTATCGCCCCTTCCGCAGCAGCCGCCATCTGCTCCAGCGCATTTTCCACTCCCTCATCGGGAAAGTAAGCTCCCTTCGTCGTCGCGCTTCCCACAATAAAACCGTCTTCCCGCATCACGGCGGCGGCGGTTTTCGTGCCGCCCTGGTCAATTCCCAGAATATACTTTTCGTTCTTACCCTGTTTATCCATGGTAATCCTCCTTCTGAAGCGTCCTCAATTTCGCTCCATATCCCCTTTTCCCCACATTGTTCTGTGTATCGTTTTACACTCTGATTTCATCCTAACCCAATTCCCGCACATCTGTCAACACACAAACTTCGCATTTTTCCCTGTTCACGCGTATTTCAAGTATTATCGTATACATTGTAACTTCAATGTATGTTCCGGTTCCCCCTTTCCTGTTACATAAAGTTCTCTCATCATGTATGTAACATTTTAGTTGACATTATGGCACACTATGTTACAATATAAATGTAAATTTTGAAACAATTATGTGTCGCAACATGTAAACGCACATGCAGACACGCACACATAACAGAAACCGCCGGGACATCCGCACACGATATCCTTTTCCCGGCAGGTCGTAAGAGAAAGGCGGCATATGGCTACCATATCAGATATCGCGAAACAGGCGAACGTCTCCCGGACACTGGTTTCCAGAGTCCTGAACAATAAGCCCGGGGTCAGCCCGGAGAACCGAAAAAAAATACTGGAGGTCATAGAGGAAAACCACTATGTTCCGAACGGTCTCGCCAAGTCCCTTGTCCTGCAAAAAACCGGCACCATCGGTGTTGTCATGGACGATCTGTGCAACGACTTTTTCTTTCAGCTGATCCACGGACTGCAGGACGCCGCGGAAGCACGGGATTACAACATCCTGTTTTGCAGTGGGCGCAGGGATATGACTGTGAGGATGAAATATGTGGACTATCTTACAAGCGGATGCACAGACGGCATCATCGCCTACGGAAGCTGTTTTGACGACGAAGCGCTTTTCCGTTATGTGGCGGCGAAATCGACAAACAGCGTTCTGATCGAAAGCAATATAAGCGACTGCCGCGCCGACAAAATCCTGCTCGATAATTTTCGCGGCGCCTATACCGCCACCGAGCACCTGATTAAGCAGGGACGAAAAAACATTGTCCATGTAACCTGCGATATGAATTACGACGTGGGACTGGAACGGCTGAACGGCTTTGTTTCCGCCATGCACGATTATCGGATGCCGCTTGGTCCCGATTCCATCCTTTACGCCGACCACTTTGAGGATATCGCCTATCAGCAGATGAAAAGGCGGCTGGCGCAGGGCGAACGCCCGGATGCCTGTTTCGCGGGAGCCGACAAACCTGCTTTCGGCGTGTGGCGGGCAGTTCGGGAAGCCGGACTCTCGGTGCCGGAAGATCTGGCGCTGATCGGTTTTGACGACGATATCCCCGATTCCAAGGACATCCTGTTTCCTGCTCTCTCCACCATGCGCCAGCCGCTCTACGAGATGGGACAGGCGGGCGTATCACTTCTGATCGACAGAATCAATCACACGGAGGGCGAACCTGTCACACGGACATTTGAGGCGGAACTGGTTTTGCGGGAGACATGCAGATAAAAAGGAGGAGTAATCATGGCAGACAGAGGATTAAAAGTCGCAACCATCGGCGGCGGCTCCAGCTACACCCCGGAGCTGATCGAAGGTTTCATCAAACGGCACGACAGCCTTCCCGTCAAGGATATCTGGCTGGTAGACGTGGAGGCAGGGTTGGAAAAACTGCATATTGTCACAGAGCTTGCAAAGAGAATGGCAGAAAAGAGCGGCGTTGACTTACAGATTCATGCGACAACAGACAGGGAAGAGGCGTTAAAGAACGCGGATTTTGTCACCACACAGTTTCGCGTAGGCCAACTGGACGCCAGAATGCGGGACGAAAAAATCCCGCTGCGCTACGGCAAAATCGGCCAGGAGACTACCGGCGCGGGCGGTTTCGCCAAGGCCCTGCGTTCTGTTCCCGTCATTTTGGATATCTGTCACGATATGGAACGATTGTGCCCGGACGCTTTCCTGATTAATTTTGCCAATCCCTCGGGCATTCTGACGGAAGCCGCCCTAAATCACAGCGCCGTCAAAGCCATCGGGCTGTGCAACTGTCCCATCAATATGATCAGCGATATTGCGGAAAAATTTGGCTGCGCCCCGGACGACGTGTTCTGCGACTTCGTGGGTATCAACCACCTTGTCTGGGCGAAGCGCGTACTGGTGCGTGGGGAGGATGTGACCGCAGCAGCGATTGAAAAGCTCTGCTCCGAATCCGCAAAAGAAGTGATGGCAAACATCCCGGAAATCCACTACGATCCCACGTTCTTAAAATCTCTGGGAATGGTGCCTGTGAGCTATCTGAAATACTACTATATGCAGCCGGAAATGTTCTCCGAGTGCGACCGAGCCGCGAAGGAGGAAGGCTGCCGCGCGGAAGTCATCAAGCAGGTGGAGAAGGATCTCTTTGCCCTTTATCAGGATCCCGCTCTGGACGTCAAACCGCCCCAGCTTGCAAAACGCGGCGGCGCGCGCTACTCCGATGCGGCATGCAGCCTGATCGACTCTATCTACAACAATAAAAAAGACATACAGACCGTAAATGTCCTAAATCGCGGCGCAAATGCGGACCTTCCCGACAACGCGTCCATCGAGCGAAACTGCGTGATCGACAAAGACGGGGCACACCCCATACACATCGGGCGCACCCCATTAAAAATCCGCGGTCTTTTGCAGAATGTAAAAGCTTACGAGCAGCTCACCATTGAAGCCGCCGTAACCGGCGATTACGACTGTGCCCTGCAGGCGCTGACCATTCATCCGCTTGTAAACTCCGCCACTGTGGCAAAGCAGATTCTGGACGATATCCTTGCGGAAAACAGGGAGTATCTGCCGCAGTTTTCTCATTGACCCATTTGGTCAAGTAACGCAATTTTCACATCATAAAGCCTGCTCGAAAGATCAACATGTACCCTGTGCGGATTTACCAGACGCCTTGTCTCCTCCCACAGGGTATTCTGTTCTTCCTGACAGTAGGCGCGGATATCCATCACCTTCGGGGACGTGTAGCAGCACTCGCCGTTTTTGTATATGGGCATCATCAGTTCCCGCAGACGATAACTACCCGCCGGAAGTTTCGTCTTTTTCCACGGCTCCACCGGGTCAAACAGCAAAAGCGGTTCGCTCTCGTCATACGTCTCGTCCGCCAGACAAATCAAGTCCGCTTTTATTTTCCCGCTCTCCCTGTCATAGACACGGTAAATCGTCTTATTGCCGGGGTTCGTTACCTTTTCCGTGTTTTCGGAGAGCTTAATTTTCGGAATAAATTTCCCGTCCTCACCCATAATTGCCGCCAGCTTGTAGACACCCCCGAAAGACGGGCAGTCCTTCGACGTGATCAGATGTGTACCCACACCCCAGGAAGTGATTTTCGCCCCCTGGTCTTTCAGGCTCTGAATCAAAAATTCATCCAGATCGTTGGACGCGGAAATCACCGCATCAGGAAATCCTGCTTCGTCCAACATCTTTCTCGCCTCTTTGGAGAGGTACGCAAGGTCGCCGCTGTCCAGACGGATGCCGTAGAAAGTCAGCGGGACGCCCGCTTCCCGCATCTCCCTGAATACACGGATCGCGTTCGGCACGCCCGATTTCAATGTGTCGTATGTATCCACCAGAAGAATGCTGGCGGACGGGTACATATCCGCATAAGTCCGAAACGCCGTGTATTCATTCGGAAAACTCATAATCCAGCTATGGGCGTGGGTGCCCTTCACCGGCACATCAAAAAGCTGTCCGCAGAGCACGTTGGAGGTGCCCACACAACCGCCGATCACCGCCGCCCTCGCGCCGTATGTACCCGCGTCGGGCCCCTGCGCGCGCCGAAGCCCGAACTCCATCACCCCGTCTCCCTGCGCCGCGTAGCAGACTCTCGCCGCCTTCGTGGCGATCAGGCTCTGGTGGTTGATGATATTTAAGATCGCCGTTTCCACAAGCTGCGCCTGCATGATCGGCGCAATCACTTTTACAAGCGGTTCTCTGGGGAAAACAACCGTTCCCTCCGGGATCGCGTAGACATCGCCCGTAAAACGGAAGTCCGCCAGATAGTCAAGAAAATCCTGCCCGAAAATGCCGAGCCCCGCCAGATAGTCAATGTCCGTCTTATCAAAATGCAGCTCCCTGATATACTGAATCAGCTGTTCCACGCCAGCCATCACGGCGAACCCGCCGTCACAGGGATTGTTTCTGTAAAACGCGTCAAAAATAACCGTTTCGTTCTGATCCTTATTCCTAAAGTACCCCTGCATCATCGTCAGCTCATACAGGTCGGTGAGCAGCGTCAGATTTTGCCTGTCCATGATTTCCCCCTCCTTTTGTAATATTTTACGGGTTTGCCAGACATTTTGCAATTGATTTTATTAAACAAACAGAGGATGTCGGATTGCCTGCAGATTATCAATTATCATTATACTTGCACAAAGAA
This sequence comes from bacterium 1xD42-87, assembly GCA_003611805.1. Lineage (GTDB taxonomy): Bacteria > Bacillota > Clostridia > Lachnospirales > Lachnospiraceae > UBA3282. The sequence goes on from RAYM01000001.1 coordinate 6,236, forward strand.
TTCAGCCTTTCGATAATGTAATTCAATCTCAATTCATTAAAATTGCCATCTACCATGTCCACCAGCTTTTTGCAAAGTTCTTTTGGCAACCTTGTCTGCATATGCACAAAGCTCAACATTGCATCGTAATGCATGGTTTTTCCAATGATATATGAGCATAAGCCATCTTGCGCGTTCAGAAAATCAATAAACGCATTTCCATTATCAAAATGATATTTCTCATACTCCTGCATAATATTGGGATGAAAACGCAAAACAGAACGATTAAATACCTGCTCCATAATATCACATGCCTCCTGAGCATTTACCGCTCCCAGTGCCCGCAACGGTGCAAATGCATAAAAAGTCCATAATGCCTCATCCAAATACTTTTTTAAGTTTTTATACAACAAATCGTTATCTATTTTTTTCTCTACTCTCTGCAGGCTCGAAACCTTATTGTCCTTTATTTCTTCCATACAGCTCTGCAAAAAATCCTCTATACTGTTTTTGCCCTTCCGATCCAGGTCAACATCTTCATTCTTTAAATACATATCAAGCTTCGTTTTCCAGTCTTCTCCCAGACTTTCTATCAATACTTTTAAATTATCTATACTCGTTTTCATTATCCGCCCTCCTCATCACCATGCTTTCCTAAGCAAGTTTCTGGCTAAATTCAATCACACTCCCAAACTTTGCCTGTCCATTCATAAATTTTTTGCCCCCTCTATTTAGTGCCATTACATAATCTGACCTAATTTCCCTCTCCTTTTCAGCTATCCCCATCTTTCGATTTTGCTTTATACTCCTCACCGCCATCACATAATCAAAATATACTTCTTGCTCCCGATTACCCGTTTCCATCTCAGGCAGCATTCCCGGCATATAATGCGTTATATATTGATATGCCGCAGGCGTTATAGAGTAGAGCTTATATTTACTGACTTCTTCAACACGAATTGTCGGCACCGACGTTGCATTCATCTGTTTAATGACCGCGGTCAGACCACTTGCCGATACCCCAATTGCACAGGCAAGATCTTTATGAAGCATAGTTCCGGCTTTTACCAGTGCCGCCAAAATTGCATTCTTATATCTGGTCTTTATCTGCTGCATTTCATTCTGTATCGTTAATTTTTGTAAGTACATTTGCTCCACATCCAACAGCGCGTTTATATATCCTATATTTACCAGCGTATTTTTTTCCTCAGGAGACACTTTTGAGTCTTCCAGATAACCCTGTGCGGAATATCGCATCTGTTTGCATTCCTGCTGTAATTTTTCAAGTTCACCAAAAGCTGCCTCGGCAATTAATTCAACCATTATTTTGGAAAAGCCCCGTGTTTTTCTCTGCATTTCATCCTGGTCGGCTTTAAAAAAATTTATCACATATTTTTCTTTGTACATTCTCCGTCCTCCATTTCTTTTCTACGAGCGCCAATCACAATCTCCCCGTTCGACAATTTACGCACATCTTTTATGAAGGCTTTCAACATGAAATTCTTTATTCTTATATATAATTGTAATGTCAAAATAGCATATACCTTTCGAACATTCCCCCATGCATTCCCGGTCCACGGTTCTGATTTGAAATTCCTCGTCAGAGCATGGTACTTGCACAAATCCAAGCGGCAACGCAACCTGTCCGTTGCGTGAAACAGTCTTCGCAGAACAAGTATTAATATACAACTGCAGGAGTCTCGCCGCCGTCCCCTTTAATAAAGTATCGTGAAACGCTTTCACACCCGGCGAAAATGAAGCGCAAATAATTGTGTCAACCAGAACCGCATTTACAATCAAACGATAAAAATCCGGATCCAATAGTTCTGCGCAGATTGGAAAAGCCACCAATCCAAGTTCATGTGTAATCAACAAATGTACCTGCCTGTCAAATAAAAGGTCTTCTCGCTCCTCCCTTCCGTCTTCTGTAATCAGAATAGCTGGTGACGTTTTTTTATGGCGAAGACATTCCACTCCACCCGGTCCTAAAACAACAAGCACATTTGAGCCATCAGCACAAATTGTCGGCGCCATAACAAAGGTACAAAACTCCGGGTGTTCACGCATTTTATCTTTGATACCGACAAGTGCCTCCTCCGTTCCCAAAGCCTCCGGAAAAACAATGATGCCATACTCTTCTGAAAACATCCGATCAAAAACTCTCAATACGCCTTCCGTTACTTTCTGTTCATTGATAAGTCCATCCACGCCAACCGTATATCCCACCGCCAAATCGCGTTCCTCTGTTCTGAGTTCCGCATCATCCATTACCGGTGCAAGCGCTATTCTCAGACTCCAGCCCCCTTCCATTGCACGTAAAACACCTCTGTCATTCCAATAGTGCATCACAATTTCAAAAGGCAGAACATCTTCTGCCCTCACCATCATATAATTTGTAAAACTTGTATTAAACCGCCTTTCCCTGTTTCGCTCCGATTTATCCGTATCCCACAACGGTCTGATACGAGGGTATATTGCAATACCCGTTTCTCCCGCATTCTCATTTAAAGGTGCCAGATCGTAAATCACTCCACGATTCTGCCAACTGGAATACATATCCGTTCTTTTTTCGACTTCAATAACCAATCTGAAAATATCTTCCTTATTTCCCTTCTCAAGTCTCTCCAATTCTCTATTCAAATAGAGACTATTGATTTCATCTATTCTATATTCGTTGGCCGACGCATTTAGAATAAGCGCGAGGAAGTTCCTGTATGTAGCAATAACCCTCCCGATATGCTTCTCATCCGCGGTTGCCCAACGAATCGCATAATATCTTTCTTCCTCCTTTGTAAACATTGAAATCAAATATGCAACCACATCAAAAACTGTACATCCTTTCGTAAAAACAATTAAAATACACCTTCTTTCTTACTATGTATTATATCATCACCCATCTCAAACATCAATATTATTGTTCATTTATTGTTCATTTTATTCGTTCATATAAAAGCGGAGAGCCGCAAACACCCCGGCTCCCCGCACATCCACCCACTTCCTGCTGTTTCATTTACCGTCTCATCTACTGCTCCATCTGCCGCCCCAGAAATCCTGCCGCCGACTGGATCAGTTTCTGCTCCACTTCTCCCATCTTGGACTTATGATCCATCTCCACCAATATCACAGAGCCAATCACATCTCCCTCGCAGATAATGGGACTTATCGCTTCATGGCTGAAGTCATCCCCCTCCAGGCTGACCTGTATGAAATTTCTGTCCCCTTTGGCAGCCACCACACTCTCCCTGTGATCAATTTTTTCCTCCAGCTCCCTGCTGATGGACTTGCCCAACAGATTCTTCATGCCGCCCGACACCGCGATGAACTGATCCCTGTCCGTGATCAGCGCAATGTGGCCGGAAACCTGCGCCATACTCTCCGCATACTGTTTGGCAAACGTGCCCATCTCACCGATCGGCGAATATTTTTTTAAAATGATCTCGCCTTCCCTGTCCGTGTATATTTCCAGTGGGTCCGCTTCCCTGATCCGCAGAGTCCTGCGGATCTCCTTGGGGATTACAATGCGTCCCAGATCATCTATTCTTCTGACAATTCCTGTTGCTTTCATATCTGATAACCTCCGTTTGTAAGTCATAGCCTTATTTTCATTTTTTCTCTGTTTTTTTACTATTATTTGTAAGGCAGGAAATTATATGCATGGAAATTTTCGATTTCCATTTTCAAAATAAAAAGCAACAGAAAGCTGAATTGTCAGTTTTTCTTTCTCTGTAACAGGATAATCCCAGCCACCACCACTGAAGCAATAACTGCCAGCCAGATAAAGCAGCATATCCCCAAAAATGTCGGACAGGCATGACACAGACCGCACCTGCCACTTTCCTCCATCCTGTCCGCCTGTCCGTAAACAAGCGCGTAAGCGGAGAACAAATCGGTACGTATCGTCACCGTTTTCGGATCATCATCCATATCTGCCAAAAGAGTATATTCCCCTTCATGGGAGCGAATAATATAAAACTCTCTGCCGTCCTCCCTTAGTCCCTTCGGTATGCCCATGACGACTTCTATCGGTTCGCCCGTAGAAGTAACAGTCTCCCAATCGCCCTCTCCGATTTTGACAAACACAGAAATATCAACATACCTTCCGAGCGTCAGTTCGGGCATTGTCTCACGGCACTGTGCAAGTCCGCTTTCGATCACCTCTTTATCCTGTCCTGCCACGGTTTCCGAAATGTCTTTTACGTCTATCCTGACTTCTATGTTTTCACCGTAATTCACAAGTTGTATCTGCTCCGGCGACAATACCGTGTTAGCCAACACAACCGTATCTGTCACTCCGGCATTGCATTTCCCATCATCACAGACCACCCTGACAGTCACCGTGCCTTTCCCCACCTCAAACATCGTGGCAGTTTTCTGGTTTTCTGTCAGATTTCCTGTTTCGACAGTTTCTCCTGATATGGCAATCCTGCCGCCATCCACTGCCGCCTGTACGGTTTGTGCCGTTCTATCTTCTGTTTGCTGCACAGTGCCTGTCTGTGCCGCTTTTTCCTCCGGCTGCTGCACCCTGTCTTCCCGTGCGGTTCCGCCTTCCGCCTGCTGCCCTGCCGTTATCTTAGCGGAATCCATGCCGTCCTGTTGTGCCGTGGCTTTGCTTTCCTGCCCCGCGCCCTGACCCGGCCTTCTTCCCAGCTGTTTTGGTGTCTGTGCCCCGGGCTGTTTTTCAGGATCGCCCGCTGTCCCGGCAACCGGCTGGGGTGACTTCACCGGTGTTACTGTCGGCGGGTTAATCGGTTGCTGTGCCGTCGGTGACTGTGGCGTATCTGAGGGCTGTTGGTTTCCTGTCGGGTTTTGTGTCTCAGACCCGGCATGATCCGGCTTATCCTTATCCGAATCCCCTTTGTCCGGATTTTTTATTTTTCTTTTGTAGCCGCAGTCATTACAGGTAGTATCCCTGTCATTATCATAACGGTGCTTGCTCTTTGCACCCGCTGCGCCGCAGCTGCATACCTTCCAGTGGTCTTTTGCATCATGCCGCCATTCCTTATAATCGTGCGTATGGCTCTCTCCTGTTGCCGGAATGGTTTTGTTGATCGTCACGTCGTCTCTCACAGTGCTGTCTCTCTTACTTACAATCGAGACACCTCCGCTGATATTTCCGGGCGCGTCTGAGGTTGCATCTGTTTTCGACAAATCCCCTACCGTCACCGTCACATCCTCTATGCCCGCATTGGAAAGCGCCGTGTCGATGGCGTTCTGGATATCCTCTTTGGTCGTCTCGTTGGTGGCGGTGATTCCTGCGAGGGTGTCCTGCACAATCTTTTTTGCCGCCGCTACTTTCTCGGCTTCTGTTGCCGGCAGTTTGGCTATGGTCTTATTGATTGTTACACTGTCTTTTACACTGCTGTCGTTTTGGCTTGTGACAGATACCATCCCACTAAGACTTCCTGTTGCGCCTGTGGTTGCATCCGTTTTCGACAAATCCCCTACCGTCACCGTCACATCCCCTATGCCCGCATTGGAAAGCGCCGTGTCGATGGCGTTCTGGATATCCGTTTTGGTCGTCTCGTTGGTTACGGTAATTCCTGCGAGGGTATCCTGCACTACCTTCTTTGCCGCCGCTACTTTCTCCTCCTCCGTTTTTACCCGGATTGTCTGTGTGGCAGTCGCCATATTTCCAGCATGATCTACCGCCTTGACCGTTATTGTTGTATCACCATTAGGAATCTGCGCTGCCGGGATGGTAAATGCTGCGCTTGTTTTCATGCTTGCAGTAAAATTCTGCTGAATCTCCGTTTCCCCACTATTACCAATCTGATAACTGACAGACGCAATACCCCCGGAGACGGCATTTTCCTTATCATCCGTTACTGTCACGGTAATATCGGGAGCTGAATCATATGCTTCCGCTGATACAGCGCCGCCATTCACCAGAAATGAAATCTGTGGCGCATTATCCTCAATAATAATACCCGTCGCATTTAGTCCGTCGCCTACTGTCACGTCCTCCGATGTGTTTCCAGCCTTGTCGGTACAGGCAATCGCTACCGTTCCTTTAAAATCTGCCGAAACGGTAACTTGTGCTTTACCGTTCGCAATCGCTGCCGTCTGTTTGCTCCCCGCAGCGCCCGCCGACGTTACAGTATAGGTTATTTCATCCGCCCCGCTGCCTTCTTCCGTTACAGGCACGGTCACTGTCAGGCTGTCGTTTCCAATCAGCCAGTTCCATAAGTTTTTCGCCTGATAGCTATATTGCAAAGAACCGATCACTGGCGCAATGTCGTCTGTCCACTTCGCCCAATACTCCTTATCTCCGACATCAGCAGCGGAAATCTCTGTCACTTTTTCACCATCACAAGCCTCAGTGTCATACCAGCCTTCAAAGGAATAACCCGTTCTCGTCCAGTCTGTCGGCAAGGATATTCCCGTTCCATAGGTATAGGTAGTAAGATCTGTGCCGCCGCTTCCTCCATTTCCGTTTAAAGTCACCTTATAATCTTCCACAGTCCAATGTGCTGTGTATTCACGGTCCCCTGTACTTCCTGCTTGAATAGTAACGTCTTTGTTATTACTGCCTGATAAATCTGTGCCGCTCCATCCCGTAAAAGTATAACCAGTTCTCGTTGGATTTTTTAAGATTATGTTACTGCTTTCAATCGTGTAACTTTCCGGATTGCCAGTTACAGTTCCTCCGGCCAACAGATAGGTAATCTGATATGTTTCCGGAACCCACTCAGCATAAAAAACAGTGTCCTTATCAAGCGTCACAGAAGACCCTGCAGGCACGATCTCTGTACCATTCGGACCATCCCTCCAACCGTTCACTAAATATCCTTTCAGATTAAATGCCGTTCCATTATTTAACTTAACCGAAGACCCTTTAATTTCTGTTTCTGTTTCTTTGACAGTGGCGGTTACAGTCCCTTTCTGCTCGCCGGCAGTTCCTTCACCTCCGTTTGCATCATAAGATATACTAATCTCCTTCTCATATCTCCCGTAAAAGTTCCTGTCACTATTAAGATCGACATATAGTCCCTGGCCAGTGGATACACCCGATCCCTCCATAATCCAGGTTTTCGGAGTATAACCTTTATCTGTTGTCTGCGACCATTCCTTCAGATATGGTGCATAAGCCCTTCCTTTCATTTCATTATTATAAATGGTTGCTGTCCTTGTTTCCTTATCCCCGGTTTTTCCCGAATAAAAGTCATAATACAGCGTTTTCTTATAAATCGCATATAACGTAACATCAGCTGCTCCCATTGTCAGTGTAATAAGTCCTGTTTTGGCAGTTTTACTTGTATTCCATCCGACAAACTCCCAGTCCTTCTTTGACGCTGAAGGCGCTAAGTCTATCAACGCGCCCTCGCTCACCGTATCGGAAGTCTTTTCGGCGGAAGTTCCGCCGTTCGCGCTGTAATTATAGGTGACAGTATGTTCTGCTACCCGTGCGGCAACCCTTCTCGGCTTTGTGCCAGTCTGCGCCACTGTCACGGTAATCCGCGGCAGGCCAATGCCCTCCATGCGCGCATACCCCTCCGGCAAAACGGCGGTAAAGAGATAGACGCCCTCTGTATCTTTGTCATACGCCGGGGCAGACCTCCATGTAACACCCGTAATGATAACTGTGTCCGTGTCATACACCTGACTTTTTTCTATGTCGTCAGCATCTTCCTTATTTTCCTTCTCTGACGGATTTTCTAACCGCTCAACAGTTATCACATGCTCCGCCTGATATTCGGGCAGAGTGACGGTATGTGTTTCCTGCTTAAGTTCCGTATCCTCCGATTCACCGGAAAGCGCACTGTCCCCCTCGCCGCCTGTTTCGTCACCGCTCTCTATTATGATCGTTTCTTCCGCAGCAGCCTCCTCTGGCTGTGTGTCCTGCTCTACTTGATCCACATTTTCGTTTTCTTCCTTGCTGCCGGAATTATCCGCTTCGCTTTCTTTTCCGTCAGACGGCCCTGTTGTTTCCCCACCAGTTTCTTCCCCGCCAGACGGCTCTGTTGTTTCTCCGCCGCTTTCTCCGCCGTCAGACGGCCCTGTTGTTTCCTCATCAGTTTCTTCTCCGTCAGAGGGCTCTGTTGTTTCCTCATCAGTTTCTTCTCCGTCAGAGGGCTCTGTTGTTTCCTCATCAGTTTCTTCTCCGTCAGAGGGCTCCCCTGTGTCTTCACCGATCTCATCTTTGTCAGACGGGGGATTCGCATCCGTTTCCTCATCGACGTCCCCGATTTCCCGGTCATCTGCATCCTCATCCGAATTTTCCGCAGAGCCTTGACCGTCCTGCACCACGACCGCCTCCAACGTATCGGGCAGAGTCAGTTCTTCCAGCCCCGTCCCAAGCGGAACGGTCTGTTCCTTTATCTCTTCCGGCAAATCAGAAAAGCCGGATATGTATAGGTCTTTCTCCTCTTTTTCTCTTTCCGCTGCAAAGACGAAAAATGTCTCCAATATATTTGGATACGTCGCAAACAGCACGCACAGGCTGAGCGCTGCCGCCAAGATACGCAAATGTCTTTTTCTCCTCAACTTTATCCATACTCTTTGTTCATCCGTCCATTCCGTATTACCCATTTGTGTTCTCCTTTTCGATTTTGTATTTTACACGAAACTATTAACATGTAACCCAATATTCCTTCATAGATTTACTGCTGTCCGATCTGCCATCTTTTCACCCTCCCATTAAACAAATACTTATGCGCATAAGCAGACTCGTAAGGCTTCCCCACCATGCCCTCACGCAAGGTCCTTCCAACTCTGCTCATGCGCGCAAAAAGCCGCTATCTTCACAGAGACATACTGTTCTTGCTCTGTAAAGACAGCGGCAATATAATAAACTTTGTAATGTTTTTACATAATAAGCACCCAAAAAAGGGCACAGAACGCCTAATGCTTGCTTGCTGTACATTTGTGTCAACTCCTTTTTCCCTTAAATATTTGCTGAAATTGCAAATAAAATTATTTTTTGTCAGTTTACAGTTCAAGTAGTTATCTCATTATACATGAAGGAGATTATTTTTCTACCGAAATGGTACGGATTGCGTTTTTTTTGGTATACTTTGTATATATTGGTCGATGTAAAGTCGGCTGGGTCGATTGCAAACCGACTTTCCCGTTTTGTAACCGACTTTCACATTTTGAAAACAGCATTTGCCGTCATAATATATTATACTGATTGTACTATCGGAAAAAGGAGTCATAATGACGAATGAAATCATAAAATCTCTATATGAAAGAAAATCTACCCGTGTATTTACCGACGAAGAAATATCTCGTGAAGATAAAAACAGTATTTTGCAGGCGGCATTGCAGGCACCTTCGGCTGGATGTCAACTGCTATATACTATCCTCGACATCACGGATAAAGAAAAAAAGGAAAAGCTTGCCGTACTGTGTGACAACCAGCTCTTTATGGCAAAGGCAAAAATGATGCTTGTCTTTTGTGCAGACTGCCGGAAATGGCTCTCCTTTTATGAGGAAGCGGGACTGAAACCGCGCGCCCCCGGTGTCGGCGATTTGCTGCTGGCTGTGGAAGATGCACTGATCGCGGCGCAAAACACTGTGACGGCAGCGGATAGTCTGGGAATCGGCTCCTGTTATATCGGCGATGTCATGGAAAACGTAGAAGAAATGAAAACGGTTTTACAGCTTCCCAAATATGTATACCCCGCATGTCTGCTTGTTTTCGGACATCCAACCGAGCAGCAGAAGATTCGGAAAAAGCCGGAACGGTTCAGGGTATCCGATATCGTCTGCGAAAACAGTTATCAGGATAAGTCCGGTGCGCAGATAAGGGAAATGTTTTCAGAACGAACAGACGGAAAAAGCTATGATGAATGGATGGAGGCTTTCTGGAAAAGAAAATACGAATCGGATTTTTCCAAAGAGATGAACCGCTCAATGGAAGTATATCTGCAGGATTTCCTGAAATAAAAAAACGAATGTCTTCTGATCGTTTAAAAAATGGAGGTAAATTAACATATGGCACAGACATTATCGGTTCTTGAAATGGTAGTACCCGTTATAGTCATGCTCCTTATCGGCTATTTCTGCCGGGTATCCGGCATCCTTACCAAAGAGGGGTTAAACGGCGTCAAGAGTGTCATCTCAAACGTCACCCTGCCGGTTGTATTGTTTCAAGCCTTTTACGCAACATCCTACTCCCTCGACAGCCTGTTTATGTTCAGCGTTGTTTTTATAAGCTGCCTGCTGGCTCTGGGATGCGGCTTCCTGTTAAACCGCTTTATACCCAATTCCAAGCTTATGCCCTATCTGCTGTCCGGCTTTGAGGTCGGTATGCTGGGGTACGCCCTGTACGGACTGCTCGCCGGTCCCGACCGGCTTTCCTACATGGCGACCGTGGATTTAGGACAGGTGCTGTTTGTATTCACGATATACCTCACACTTTTGAAAAATGCCACGGGACAGAAACCGTCCCTCAAAGAAATGTTAAAAGAAATGTGTAAAAATCCCGCTTTCCGGGGCGTTACCCTCGGGCTTATTGTGGGCGTTACGGGGCTCGGCAATCTGATCACCGCCTCTCCCGTCAGCCCGATATTCTCCGCTGTTATTGAAATGATCACCCTACCCACATCCGCTATGATCCTGATTATCGTGGGCTATGAACTGTCCCTGCGAAAAGACCTGATCGTCCCGGTTGTAAAGACACTGGTTTTCCGTACCGTGGTGATGGGCGTACTTTTATGCGCCGCCGCCCTGATCGTCTTTCAGGTCATGCCTTTTGACAAACAGCTTTTTATGGCATTGGTTCTGCTGTTCGCCCTGCCAGCACCATTTGTCATCCCGCTATACGCGGACGTGGAATCGGAGGGTGTCTATATCTCCAACACTCTCTCCATGGGAACGCTGATTACGATTTTGATCTTTGTGGGGCTGTCGGTGTATGCGGTGGCATGATCGCCTTTCTTTTTATTTTTTCACACCCTTCGCCCCAGATAAATTCGCATTCTGTAAAATATTGCTGTCGAAGGAAGTGAGCATACTCTGCTCTTCCCGCTCCCTCTTGAGCGCCAGTTTTATCATATCGTCCAGAAGCTCCTTGTAAGGCTTCCCCAGCGCCTCCCACAGGTAAAAGGCAAGAGACCCCGGAATGGGATTGATCTCGTTGACATACACCTGATCCGTGTCCCTGTCGATCATAAAGTCAATGCGGGACACGCCGTTACAGCCAAGTGTCTGGAAAGTTCTCACCGCCAGTTCCCGGATTTTCTCCCGCTCCTCGGGCGTCAGGTTCGCCGGCAGCTCTCTCTTCGCGGTTCTCATGCCCTCAGAGCCGCCTTTGCCTCCCGCCACATATTTATCTTCATAGCTTAAAATCTCATCGCTGGAAATCGGCTCCTCGCACTCGGAAGCATGTGCCTCCTCGTAGTCTCCCAGAACCGCACAGTTGATCTCCCGCAGGTTCATGATCGCCCGTTCGACAAGCACTTTCGGTCCGAAAGTAAAAGCGTACTCCAATGCCTCCCTCAGTTCTTCCCGGTCTTTCGCCACTTTGATTCCCACACTGGAACCCAGATTGACAGGTTTCACGATAACGGGATAAGGAATCTTTCGCTCCACCTTGTCGTAAGCCGTCTCTTCGCCGCCCTCGTATTCCTTCCCGTACAATGTCACGCAGTCCAAAACAGGAATATCGTTATCCTTAAGAACCGTCTTCATCACATATTTATCCATGGTGACCGCCGACGCCATCACATCGCATCCCGCAAACGGGATATTGTAATGCCGCAAAAATCCCTGCAGGGAACCGTCCTCCACATTGGCGCCATGCACCACAGGAAATGCGACGTCGATCTGTGCCACCTCGGAACTTCCAAATTTTTTCTCCGGGTACTGGATCAGCTTTACGCCGTTCTTCTCCCCCATCAGAAAGACGCGGGTGCTCTTTTTCAATAGTTCCGGGATATTCCGATAGTTGGCAATATCCGCGATCAGCTCTCCCGTATAAAGCTCGTTATCCTTCGTGATATAGATGGGAACCAGATCATACTTCTCTTTATCGAAGGAGTTATACGCCTGCAATCCCGATATTACGGATACTTCATGCTCCACACTCTTTCCGCCAAAAAAAACCCCTACTCTAATTTTCATAATTGTTTATTGCCTCCTTCAATATCCCCTATTATTGCAGAACCGTGCTCAGATTGAACTTTACTCAATCCGGGCTCTCGCCCTATCGATTTATTTCGAAACAGTTCTCCGAAAGCAAGCTTTCTCGCCCTGTTTCTCATAAATCTGCATGGTTCTGGGCTTACGCATAATTGTCCGGCAGATCGTTCTCGATCAGAATAACCTTCTGTTTCTCACCGGGAATCGCATTTACCATCCGAAACGCCTCCTGCAGATCCTCCACCGGAATCATCCTGTTCTCCGGGAATCCGGCTTCCAGCAGTCCGTCCTGAATCGGCTTTGTCTGCTCCTTTCCGACAAGCACGGCATAATCGCACTTATCGGCGGCGTACACGCCTACTTCTTTATTTTCATCATACTGCTTTTCACCCAGCTCTACCATGCCCGGTGTCAGCAGTATGCGGAGTTCCTTAAACATTGCCAATGTATCGAGCGCCGCCTCAAAACCGTTTTTGTTGGAATTATAGGCGTCATCCAGCAATATCCTGTCGCCCTGTTTCACAAGCTGCAGTCTGTGGGGAACGCTCTCCAACTGTTTCACAGGGTAGATCAGTTTTTCCATGGAAATCCCAAGCGTGTGCGCCACGGCAATGGCGCCCGCTATGTTCTGCACATTGTGGCTGCCCACCAGCTTTGTGTGAAATTCGTATTCCTTCCCGGTTTCATCCTTCATTTTAAAGGATGACCCTCTCGGGGAAACCGCAATATCATAGGCGCGAAAATCCGCGTTCTGCGCCGCGATTCCATAGCTGACTATGTTTTTACCTTCCTTCGCGTTTCTGATATACTCATTGTCGTAGTTTAAAAACACTTTCCCGGACTCCGGCACAGAATCCGCCAACTCAAACTTGGTCGAAACAATGTTTTCTATAGTGTGAAAGCTTTGCAGATGCTGCGGTCCGATCGAAGTGATGATACCGTAGTCCGGATGCACCAGATCGCATATCTCTTTGATATCTCCCACCTCTCTCGCCCCCATTTCACAGATAAAAATTTCGTGAAACGGCTTCATATTTTCCCTGATCGTCCGCACCACACCCAGCGTCGTATTATAATTTCCCGGGGTATGCAATACATTATATTGTGTGGAAAGCAGCGTGCTCAGATAATATTTCACGCTGGTTTTTCCGTAACTGCCCGTAACCCCGATAATTTTCAGATCAGGCATCTCCCGCAGGATACGTGCGGCATCATTGATATAGTACTGATCGATCTTCTTCTCGATCGGGTGATTGACTGCATTTGCCAATAAAATAAGAAATGGCTGCAAAATAAACATAACCAGCAAAATCAGCTCCGCATTTCTCAATAACGGATGCGCCGACAGCGGCAGCAGCCCCTGTGAGGTCAAAACCATCCCCCTGCCCGCCGCCATCCACAGACCGGGAAGCGCAGCCACCGCTGCGGCAAGGAGATACAAAACACCTGTCGTGATAAGCATCCGCTTCACGCGCAGCGTATAAACCAAGGGTTTCTTCGCTTTATGCGGTTTGTTGACTAAGATAGTCATCCCATTCATGACACAAGCCGCAATCAGACAGCCCCTGTTCCCAACCATCACCAGCGAAAGTGAAATCAACGCATACAGGCATTTTCCAAGCAGTCTTCCCACATTGGTATGCACCCGCATCCATTCCCCGTATTCCCTCGGCTTGTAGGAATTCTGCTGAAACATATGCATCAGATATAAAATATACCAGACTGCCCCCACCAGATAGGTAGCGAGCCATATGCAAAAAAATATCATATCCATTCCTGCCTATGATTCCTCTCTGTCCCGTTAATATCAACTACCGCTCAGCCAAAAAACGCCTGAAGCGCCCCGTTCGCCTTCGCAGGCTGCTCCGCGTAGGAGAAATGTCCCGCGCCCTCGCACACCACCAGTCCTGCGTCCGCGATCAGCTCTTCCATCCGTCTCGCATCCTCTATCGGCGTGGCAGTGTCCAGATCGCCCCAGATCAGAAGCGTCGGGCACTTCACAAGATGAATCAATGGCTCCAAGTCCTCGTTGACCACCTTCACGAGCGTTGTCCGCATCAGGGGCGTTGCATTGTTATAGTCGGAGGAACCGCGTTTGCGGCGCATCTCTTCCACCGCATCCGGGTAGAGAAAGTGCATCACCTTCGTGCTCATAAAAGCCCTGCCGATCTTATAGCATCTGAGACTCATCTTTTGCCGCAGGCTTTTCTTCGGCAGAATCCCCGCGCTGTCAATCAATACCGCCCGCTCCACGGTAAAGGGCAAACTTTCTCTTGCATTCATCTTAAAAAACACCCTGCCGCCAAACGAATGCACCACCACGCTCAGTTTTTCTATCGAAAAGGAAGCGATAAACTTCAATACAAAATCCACGTAGTCATCCACGCACCACGGCTCCGGCGGCTCGGGCGTCTTCCCAAATCCCGGCATATCAAGGGCAATCACCCGCCTTCCCTGTTTCAGCGTATCAATTACGCTCCGATACAGAGTGATATTGGCTCCCCAGCCGTGCAGCAGAAGTACGATTTCGCCCTCGCCCTCGTCTATATAGTTCACAGATATTCCTTCTATCTTTTTGACCATAAAATCTCCCGCACACCTGCATCTATTTCCAGTCTATGCGCTATTTTTTCCCGACCTTTACATATTCTCACAGACTTTACCTCAGGTGTAAAGTCCCAGGCTGAACTACCGGCTGTTTTATACCTATGTTCACCCTTCGGCAAATATGTTTTCAAGCCAGACACATACATTTGTATTGTACTGTATTCCCTCCGTTCTATCAACCGAAAAATAGACGGAATCGTGGCATTTATATCTTATCTTCATAAACTATGCCCACTATTCGGCCATATAATCCGCATAATCTGTCTCACTGGCAAATAACATGTATGCCCCGTTCACATATCCCATGTAACCGCTCTCCACCGCATATCCCTTCATAAATATATCCTCCTTTCAGTCCCGGTTCGCTGATTGAATTGGCGAACTAATGTTCTGAAAAGAGGATAACATTTGTAAAGTCCTATATTTGGTACTTAAACTTATATTTGTAATTAAAACTCATTTTACACCGACACTGATACCTTCGTTCCCGCATCCTCCGACGGTTCCACCGTCCCTGCATTCGAATAAAACACAGGCTCTAAATCCGCTTTCGGCTTACCGCTTGTTCCGTCATTCAAGTCCACGCCATCCGAATCCGTACTGTCTTTCATATCGCCGTCGTCCGCGGTGCTCTCTTTTAGCAGAACCTTGCCGTCCTCGCTGATCTCCACGGTGTCCACAATTTTATCGCCTTTATTCTCCTTTCTTTCCTCCTCCAGCTTCTTCTGCAGTTCCTCGCGTTCTTCCCTGCGGTTTTTGATCATCTCCTCGCGCTGTTCTTCCGCGATCTTCCGAGTTTCCTCCACGTCCTCCTTCATTCCCTCGTCCGCCACTTCCTTATACTCGTACGCATCCTCATGGAAATCGCCCATATATCCCATCGCCCGCTCCATCATTGCGGTATCGCCTTTGAGTCTCGCCTCCTTAAAAACCCGAAACGGGGTATTGATCATCTCCATGTTAGTCCGTGCCCCGATCAATCCTTCCATTGTCTTTGTGTGCATAGTCGCCCTCCTTTTCAGAAATATCTGCCTATTCCATGTTTCGACACAACAAACCGTCTCTCTTAGCATCCTGTTTCAAACAACCTGTTCCATGTCATATGCGGTCTCTGCAAGCGGCAGAAGCACGGAAATATCATACACACCGTTCCGTATCTCCGTCTTCATAAGACCGTTATATTTCCGCACCACGTCGCTCACATTCAGCAGACCGATTCCATGTGCCTGTGTGTTTCCCTTTTCGGTATTTTTGCCTTTTTGTTTTTCACTCTCATTCATGCTGTTCCTTACTTCCAACAGAAAGCAGCTTTTGACAGCACCCGCCTGTACACTAATAAAAGGCTGTAATCCCGGTTCATATTCTTCCCTCTGTAATCTTTCGCACGCTTCCACCGCATTGTCCAGTATATTTCCGAAAAGAATGCACAGATCAAACTCGTTGGTATGACACCGCTTCGGTATTCGCACATCACATTCCCATGCAATGCTTTTTTCCTCCGCCAGTTGCCGTTTCTGACACAAAAGTGCATCCACCGCCCGGTTTCCTGTAGCCTCCTCACTCATTCCAAGCTGTGCGCTGTTTTCCATCCTTTTTAGATACTCCCCCAGCTTTTCCCACGCCTGATCCTCCCACAGGCCACGCATCGCAAGCACATGGTTTTTCAGGTCATGCCGCAGCCGCTTTGCCTGCGTATACTGCTCCTCCAGCGTCTGATAGACCGCCGCCTGTACCCGATACTGTTCCGCCCTTTTCTGCTCCACATAAATTCGATCCATGCCGAACACATATACCCCCGCCGCAAACAGAGATAAGCCCGACAGAACGCACCATCCGACATAACTGAAAATCTGGTCATAGTACAGTCCCATATTCCCATCGCTTCTGTAAAGAATACCGTAACCTGCGCCCCAGTTTGCCACATAAGTGACAACTGCCACCACAAGCAGAGGAAGTGTCAGCACAGCACACCATTTCCCCGACTTTCCTCGAAAAGCGCTCGCAAGCCGCCTTCTCACCCCGCACACAGCCATAATTGCTATACAAAAGCCACTCCATCCGATCAGTCTGATTTCTCTCTCCCCTTCAGAACCCAAAACAGGAACGTCAATGCGCCCTACTGTGTGTTTCCAGACTAACAGCAGGCAGGAAATAAGAGAGTCCGAAAAAAAGTCCGTCAGCCATATCAGCGTAATCACGGTCACCAGCATGGACGCTGTCCGTATTCCTTTTTCCGTCTTTTTGCCAAACCGTATCATTTTCTCTTCCCTCTCTCCCATAAAATCAATACGGAGAATGCCGTTTTTCAGGCATTCTTCTATGCGAAACTTAGCGCTTCTTGGCTTCTCGTCCTATGGTGGAGCGTCTTTAGAAGTACTTTTCGCATTTCTCACAAACTCCTGCGCATATACGCAAGGATCTCCCCGCAAAACGCTTCGTACCGCCTCTTGGCAATGGCAATCCGCTCCCCATTGTCAAGCACAAGCTCCTGCCTGTTGTACACGTCTACATATTTCAGATTGACAAGGCAGCTTTTGTGACAGCGGAAAAATCCCTTCCCCTGCAGCTCTCTTTCCAGAATCCCGATCTGTTCGTAATAGCTGAAAATGCCGCCGGTTCCGTGTATGTCGATCATCCGCCCCCGTATTTCAAAATAATAAATGTCATCCAGAAACAGTTTTCTATTCTGCCTGTCCCTGCTCACAAGGATAAATGCCTGTGACCGTTCCTCCGTCTTGCAGACAGCTTTTTGAAGCACTTTTTTCAGCTTTTTGTCCTCAATCGGTTTCACCAAATACTGAAACGCCTCCACGTCGTAGGCGTCAAACACATAGTCCCGGCTGGCGGAAATAAAAATAAGCAGCTTATCGTACGCCTTTTCCCTGACAAGCTGCGCCGTCCGCATACCGTCCATACCGCCCATGATGATATCCAGAAAAATGATGTCAAAAGATTCCGGCGACTGTAATAGTTCCCGCCCGTTGTAAAACTGCCGTATCGTGCAGGGCACATTCATTTCATCCAAAATTCCTCTGATCTTTGTCGCTGTCCTGCTGCACTCCATGACTTCATCATCGCACACCGCGATCCATAACATATTTATACTCCCTTCAAGTGCTCACTTCGCCCGCGCTTGATTTCCTGCTGTGCAAACTCAAAAATTCAATATATATATCGACCGAAAAAGCGACGCGTTTCCTCTTCTGTCACAAACGGTGCCTCCTATGTAATGACCGTCCGACCATAAAAATCGAATAAGGGGGGGGAAGAATTTCATCTGAGTGCCCGTGTGCATAAAAAGAGCGGTAACTCTATCTATATACAAATAGGTATACCGCTATCTTTTTCTATCATAACAATAATGATTATGCACTTTTGTGTGTTCCCGTTATAGATATTTTGAGGTTCTGTTTCACTCACCGCCTACAGCCCTATCATCCTTCGATACAACTCCCGAATCTGCTCTCCCTCAGCCAGCCACTCCGAAAAGGCAGTTGCGCTCCCGGCAGCCATTCCCATATAAAAGGCATGCCCGTAGTCCTGTTTTTCCAGCCATCCTGCCATGAATCCCGCCACCATGGAATCTCCCGCGCCAACGCCGTTTATGAGACTTCCTGCAGGCACAGGAGACTCAAATACGCTGCCGTCCTCCGCAAGAAGCACGGCGCCCTGTCCTGCCATGGACACAAGCACATTGCGCGCTCCCATCTCTTGCATCTTCTTTGCGTAGGGAATAACAGACGCCCTGTCCGCAATCGTCACACCGAATAATTCACCGAGCTCATGCTGGTTTGGCTTGACTAAAAAAGGATGCCGGGGCAGCGCTTTCACAAGCCCTTTACCCGAAACATCCACCACGGCCAAAATACCCGCAGACAGACTGCCCATCATGCGCTGGTAAGTGTCCTGCGGCAATGATGCAGGAATACTCCCGGACAGAAACAGCACATCGCCCGCCACAAGCTCCGAAAGCCGTTCCGAAAGCCGCGCAAGATCCTCCCCTGAAATATCAGGTCCCTGCCCGTTGATCTCCGTGCCCTCCACCGACTGCAGTTTCACATTGATTCTGGTAAGCCCTTCTTCCAGCGCAATCAGACCGTTCCCTATCCCACGTGCTGCAAGCTGCCTTGCCGCCTCCTGCCCGGTAAATCCTGCCACAAAGCCAAGCGCCGTGCTTTCCAGCCCCAGATTCTTTAACACCGTGGAGACATTGATGCCCTTACCGCCCACAGTCAGGGTTTCTGATTCCGTCCGGTTAGTATATCCCAGTCTGAAATTATCTACCGACACGGTATAATCCAGAGACGGGTTTAAAGTTACGGTATATATATGATTCATCTGCCCCATCTTTACCACCTCTGCGCATCCTGCATCCGCAAAATATTATAGTTACCTTCTCCTATCAATCCCGGTCCGCTGATAATATGCCGCCTTGTCCTTGTACATCTGTGTCTCCGCCGCGGCGAGCACGACGCTGACTCCTGCTTCGCTGTCCTTCTCCCAGTCAGCGCCCACCGCCATATTGACGGAAGAATCCGCCATGATTTTTCTCAAACGGGCGACCCGCTCCCGAAATTCCGTCTCTCCAATACCCGCACAGATCGCCAGCAGTTCGTCTCCTCCGATGCGGAACAACTCGTAGGCGTCCCCGAACGCCTCCTTCATACAGGCGCTGGCGGCAAGAATCAGGTGGTCTCCCGCCTCATGCCCCTCCGCGTCATTCACCCGCTTCAGCCCTGTGATATCCCCGTAAACGATTCCCACGCTCTCCCCGGGGCGCATGCCTTCCGTATATTTTACCATGGCATAACGGTTTCCGATCTGGGTGAGCTGGTCAAGATAGGACATTCTCTCCAGATTTTTGACAAGGTTGCGCATTTTCAGCAGGGATTCCATAAAATGCCCCATGATCTGCAGCATATTGGAAATGTAGTGCAGAGACTCTGCCGGCGGATTATCCACCCCGTAAAACCCGATTACCCTTCCGTCCTCATACAGCGGCACTACCGTAATTGAAGAGATATCCTGCTGTTTCAGCATTTCATATTGAAGCGGATTTTTTGTCCTAACATCTTCGGTATCATCAATCACCACACACTTGTCATCTGCAAAGGCACGGTACCATCCCTCGCAGACTTCCGGCGGCACATTTTGCAGATTATCTTTCTGCGGGCTCACACCGTTCGCCACCCACTCGTAAGTGTTGTCGTCGCCGCCCTGTGCGTTTTTCTCAAAAATATACACTCGTTCGCCGCCGAGCGCCTTGCCCAGATACTCAATCGCAATCTTCAAGGAAGTTTCCGGGTCAGATGCCAGCATGGCGGTCCGCAGCGCCTCGTTGATCAGCGCCTCCTTGTTCTGATAATCGCGGATGATCTCATTCTGCTTGGTATCTGCGCTGATATCAATGGCAATCTCGATACGCAGCCTTTTCCCGTCCATCTCTATCAAAGTGTCCTTCACCAATGTATGCCTGTTGTAGACGGGATTGTAATACCGCCACTCTTTAAACTGCCCTGGGACAAGTTCCCTGTTATTACAGATCTCGCACGGCGCGGAGGCATTCTGCAGCACCTCGTAACACTTTTTCCCTCTGGTCTGTTCCAGAGAGGTGAGTCCGCAGATTGAAAGCGCTCTTTTATTCATATAAATAAATTCATAGGTGTCCACGTCCGCGACGTAGACCAGTTCATTCATGTTTTCAAAAAATCCCCAAATGGGTTCCATCGATTATTTGTCTCCTTTAAAAACTGCGGTGGCTCTGTCATATCCATCTTATCTATCATATCACAGAGCAGCCAACAATTCCATGAGAAGAAACATTATAACCGGTAAATCCCCGCGGAACAGGGTGCCGCCGCAAAGCCGCCCGCCGCTCCTTCGATCCTGCCTCCTATCGTATAGAGCGCTTCCCCGGGTCTTACACCGCCGCTTAAGGGCTGTTTTCTGTCGGAAGGGTTAAGGACCACCAGCAGCTTTTCGCCATCGCCCTTTCTGACAAACATAAGCGGGTAATTATCGCTCTGTATAAACTCAATTTCCCCGTCGTTTCGCAACGCCGCATGGGACTGTCTGAACGCAATCAGCCGCTTTACCTCGCTGTAGAGGGAATCCACATACCCGACCTGCGCCGCCACCGTCGGACGATCCGGCGCGCTGTCCTGCGGAATGTAAAGCAGCTCCGGCTTCGCCGCCGAAAACCCGGCATTCAGGGAATCATCCCACTGCATAGGAGAACGCGAACCGGTCCGCTCATAACCGCCTTCCACCGAATGCAGCCCTTCCACATACCGCATTCCGATTTCGTCGCCATAATAAATAAAAGGTGCGCCCGGCATGGTCAGTAAGAAGGCGAAAGCAAGCTTCATCTCCTCCTTATCAAGCCTCCTTGCCAGCCTTTCCATGTCGTGATTGCCCGAAGGAATGCAAATCAGCCCGCCGCAGGATTTCGCGTAACTCTCCTGATATTTTTCCCAGAAAGCGCTGACATCCCCTTTTCCCCTTCTGGAAAACCAAGGCTCGTCACAGCGGAACAAGTCGTTATAATGGGAAGGACCGAAATGCAGCAGAAAATCCATATGGAAACCGCCCGCCAGAGACTTGTCCGGCTCGCCCCACTCGGAAACCAGCACCGCCGCGGGAAATTCCCTGTCAAGGAACGCCCTGACATCCTGCCAGAGTTTGATCGTGCCCTTGCTGTCCTCGTCGTTTTTCACAAGGGAGTGCGCCATATCCACACGGAACCCGTCGCAGCCCGCCGAAAGCCAGAAGCGCATCACGTCTTTCATTGCCTCCCTCGTCGCCAGCGGTCCCGGCGCATCCATCGCCTGCTGCCATTTCTTTTCGGGATCAGGCTTATAATATCCATAGTTTAGCGCGGGCTGATGAGAGAAGAAATTCACCCCGCAGGCGCCCACACGCTCCGAGATTCCCTTGAGGGCGTTCATGCCGTCCGGCTCTTCCCACGTGCTGTCCGTCCATACATAGCGGTCCGTGTACTCGTTTCGTGCCGCCTTCATGGATTCACGAAACCATTTGTGGTTCACCGAAGTATGCCCCGGCACCAAGTCCAAAAGCACATGCATCTCCCGCTTGTGGGCCTCCTTGAAAAGCTGCACCAGATCCTCATTCGTCCCATAGCGGGGCGCAACGGTGAAGTAGTCCTCCACATCGTACCCCGCGTCGTAGAAGGGCGACAGAAAACAGGGGTTCAGCCAGAGTGCATTGCAGCCAAGCTCCTTGATATAATCCAGTTTTTCGATAATGCCCTGCATATCCCCGATACCGTCAGCGTTGGTATCGTTGAAGGACTGCGGATAAATTTCATAAAAGATTGCTGTGTTAAGCCAGTTCGGTCTGCCTGCCATAGTAGGTTCCTCCTCTTATTTTTATTTCTTACGCCATTACTTTATATCTCATATAGACATATTCATAAATTCTCTGTCTATATGTAAAAATCACCTGATCAGGATAACTATCCGGCAGTTCCGCCCACAATATATCTCCAATGAGTGTATCCACCTGTGCTTTCGTCTCCTGCTTTTCCGTCCAATGATCGAGTTCCGCAATCTTACTTTTAATCTTAGCAAGTAACTCTACCGCGACACTTTTTATTTTCTTGATATCCTCTTTTGACAGATTTTCATTGAAAAGCATATCATATAAAGATAATTTCTCATCACTCGTAAAGCCTTCACGGACATATCTCTGTTCTTCCTCATCCATGGAATTTGCCAAATCCATAAGCTCCATAAATACCTTTTCGATATTCGCTCGATCCTGCTCCTTATTATATTCTTCAATAATTTTCTGATAGCGTTCATAATAATTAATCCGCTGGGGATTAACCTTGAGCATCTCATCCAATCGCATCTGAATCAGTTCCTCAAGCTCCGTCAGCATAAGATTTTTTCTTTTTGCTTTAGCAAATTCCCTGCAAAGCAAATCAAAATCAATCTTACTGATATCAAACCGTTTCGCCATACTTTGGTTTCCGGCTACTCTCTCTATCAAAATATAATCACTCAGTATACCATTAATTTGCACCATTAAGTCAACTGTGTCTATATACTTTTTCTTTTGTGAATTGTAAATTTAAATTCTACCCATGCACCTCTCATATAGAACTTAGTCTTTCACACTAAAGGTTTACTCTTTCACACGCATATTGATAAGCGCCTCTTTTTTTTGTATCCTCTTTACTGTTTCCCGATGGCGGTAAAGGAGGTTCATTATGTCGGATTTAATACCTGGAAACCAAAAACATCTTACTCTCGCAGACAGGCAGTTTATTGAAGAATCCCTTAACAGCCAGCGTTCCTTCCGTGATATTGCAAAGTACCTCTGTAAGGATCCTTCCACCATCTCTAAAGAGGTCTTTCGCCACCGTATCGCTAATACCTGGAACCGGGGCAGCTTTAATAACCCCTATAACTTCTGTGTCCGCAGATACAAATGCAGGAAACAGAATGCCTGCAGGAAACTGGTCATCTGCGACACCCTGTGCCGCTCCTGCCACATTTGTAACAACGTCTGTCCCGACTTTGAACGGGAATCCTGCAGCCGGATCGAACGGGCTCCCTATGTCTGCAACGGCTGCAATAAACCCTGTCATCTGTGCACCGTACAGACTAAGTACAATTATAACGCAAAAGCCGCCCAGCGCCTCTATGATGAACGGCTCGTCTCTTCCAGGGAAGGCGTAAATTTAAGCAGAAAGGAACTGAATAGGCTTAATGAGGTTGTAACCCCTTTGATCGCACAGGGACAGTCTCCTTACATGATTGTCGCCGGACACCCGGAACCGGGAATCTCAGTCAAAACCCTCTATAACTACATTGACCAGGGTATCCTTTTAAGCCGGAACATCCATTTAAAGCGTAAGGTGAAATTTAAACCCCGCAAAAAGAAGAATACCGCCATAACTAACCGGGCCGTATTTACAGGCAGGACTTACCATGACTTTAAGAGTGGCTGCTGTGATGAACTGGATTTCGTCCAGATGGACACTGTCCTATCTGCCAGGGGCTCAGACAAATGCATCCTGACCCTGTATTTTCCCCATATGGAACTCCTGATCGGCAGGCTGATGAACCGCTGTACACAGGGGGCCGTAAAAGCGGAGTTTGACAAGATCCAGAATGCCCTAGGAAATGCTTTCGGGTTTTCCTGTGTATTCCCGGTCATACTCACCGACAGGGGCAGTGAGTTCGGAGACCCGGAGTCGCTGGAGCATGACAGGAACGGACAGGCAAGGACAGGCATTTTCTACTGTGACCCTATGCGCAGCTGCCAGAAAGGCGGCATTGAAAATGTCCACACGATGCTGCGGATGATCCTTCCCAAGGGCACTGTGTTTGAGAGCCTCACGCAATGGGATATACGAAAGGCTGTTGATCATGTGAACAACGCGCCCCGCAGAAAGTTAGGCGGGCGCACGCCTTATGAACTCGCCGCCAAAACCTTTGGTGCGGAAACCCTGCAAAAGCTGCAGCTCCGGTATGTCGCACCTGATGAGGTGACGCTGTCCCCGAAGCTGCTCAAGTAACTTTATAAAATTTATGCAAAACCGCCACCGGGCAGAAATCTGAAATTTTTCATAACAGCCTGTGGAATTTAGTCTTACATACACCCTTTCCAGAGGTTTGTTTGCTATACCCTTAAAAACGGTTTTTAACATAAATTTTAGATGAGTATACCACATCAGCCGCCATTTATCACCAAAAAACTTTAAAAAATATGCGGTTTTCAAAGGGCATGTAGAATTTACTGTTTCATATGGAAGTTAGTTTTACAATTCAGGCTTAAGACCTTTTTCGTTATATGTTTCTGAATACTCGGTTAAATATAAGTTTAGTTCCGAATGCGTCCCAATCCTGTTAAGCATCAAAACAAGTACATCACCACATATCTCATAAATCAACAACCAGTCCGGCTCAATGTGGCATTCCCGGGTGCCTTTATAATTACCCGTAAGTTCGTGATTTCTATATTTCGCATCCAGCATTCCGCCATTCGCCAGAATATCAACTACATCAAACAGTTTATCAAGATTCCTATTTTGCTTTTTAGCAAGTTTTAAATCCTTTTTAAACTGATTGGTAAACTGTACATCGTATTTCATATGTCAAGCGCCGCCTTAAGTTCATCCATACTGGCATATCTCGGCGCGTCAGGATCAGCCATGAGCTTTCTGCCCTCCTCAATGGCTGCTGCCGTTGTTTCGTTCGGTACATCCAGCTTTAGTTCAAAAGGAATCCCATGTTCACGAATCGCGGTTCTCAAAAACATATTGACAGCAGTTGTCATATTCAACCCGAGTTCAGCGAAAATCTCTTCCGCCTGATCTTTGATGCCCTTATCTGTTCTAATATTCAAATTTGTGGTTGCCATAAAGAATACCTCCATTCGAAAATATTATATCCAAAACATTCGTTTGTTGTCAATACATTGTCATTATATTAGCATCTCCTCCATCTTAGCCAGCGCCTCCCCCGTCAGCATGAGCAGTGTCTCCTCATCTTTCTCGATCACCCCGCACTTTCTGTAATGGAGATAAAAGGTGGGATCGCCCTTCGGATCAAACCGCAGCCGTCCGCCGTAATCGCTTATGAGCAGCGGAATATTTTCCACCCGGATCGGTGCTTCGGGACGAAGCGTAAAACTGATCCGCTCATTCTTCCCCTTCACCTCCGGCATGTAAAGCCTGTGGGCGTGGGAGCGGATCAGCGCGATCCGCAGAAGATTCCCCACCGATTTTGGAATTCGACCAAATCGGTCAAGCAATTCTTCCCGCATATCGTCGCACTCCCGCTCGTTCTCAATGCCCGCAATCCGCTTATAGATATCCAGCTTCTGCACTTCGTTCACAATATATTCCGGCGGAATGTATGCGTCCACATCCAGATCCACAAGGGTATTGAAATCCTCGATCACGGAAATGCCCTTCTTCGTCTTGACCGCCTCGTTTAGCATTTTGCAGTAGAGGTCGTACCCCACCGCCTGCATATGGCCGTGCTGGCTTTTCCCCAGAAGGCTGCCCGCGCCGCGGATTTCCAAGTCGCGCATGGCAATCTTAAAACCGCTGCCCAGCTCCGTAAATTCCCGGATCGCCTCAAGTCGCTTCTCCGCCACTTCTTTAAGCACCTTATCCCGCTTGTACATAAGGAAGGCGTAAGCCGTCCGATTGGAGCGCCCCACGCGTCCTCTGAGCTGATAAAGCTGGGAAAGTCCCATCTGGTCAGAATCGTGGATAATCATGGTATTTACGTTAGAAATGTCCAAACCTGTCTCAATGATGGTGGTGGACACCAGCACGTCAATCTCCCCGTTCACGAAATCAAACATGATCCGCTCCAGCTCGGATTCCTTCATTTGCCCGTGGGCGAACGCCACATTTGCCTCCGGCACGAGATCGCTGATCGCCGCCGCCACATCCGCGATATTGTTGACTCTGTTGTAGACGTAATAAACCTGTCCCTCTCTGGCAAGTTCCCGGACAATCGCCTCCCTGACCATCTCCTCATTGTACTCGCAGACAAAGGTCTGGATCGGCAGTCTGTCCTCGGGCGCCTCCTCCAGCACACTCATGTCCCGGATACCCACCAGACTCATGTGGAGCGTCCGCGGAATGGGCGTTGCCGTCAGTGTCAGCACGTCTATATTCTCTTTCAATTTTTTAATTTTTTCCTTATGGGTCACGCCGAAACGCTGT
Source organism: bacterium 1xD42-87 (assembly GCA_003611805.1). Taxonomy (GTDB): domain Bacteria; phylum Bacillota; class Clostridia; order Lachnospirales; family Lachnospiraceae; genus UBA3282. The sequence continues at coordinate 32,619 of RAYM01000001.1, forward strand.
TCCTCGTCGATGATCAGAAGGCCCAGATCTTTGTATTCCACATCCGCGGACAATACACGGTGGGTACCGATCACGATATCCACCATGCCCTTCTTCAAATCTGTGATTGTCTTTTTCTGCTCCGCAGCCGTGCGGAACCGGGAAAGCAGGTCAATCCGCACGGGAAAATCCTTCATTCTCTGCACAAAGGTATGGTAATGCTGCTGTGCCAGAATGGTGGTGGGCACGAGATAAACCACCTGTTTATTCTCCTGCACCGCCTTAAACGCCGCGCGGATGGCGATCTCCGTCTTTCCGTAACCCACGTCGCCGCAGATCAGGCGATCCATGATTTTCTCGCTCTCCATGTCCTCCTTGGTGGCGGCGATGGCAAGCACCTGATCCTCCGTCTCCTCAAAGGGAAACATTTCCTCAAACTCCCGCTGCCAGACCGTGTCCGCCCCGTAACAGTAGCCCTTTCCATTTTGTCTGGCGGCGTAAAGCTCCACCAGATCCCCGGCGATCTCCTCCACCGCCGTGCGCACCTTGGACTTGGTCTTGGTCCACTCCTGCGTCCCCAGCTTATTCAGCTTCGGTTTCGTGCCGCCGTCCGCCGAAGCGTATTTCTGGATCACGTCAAGCCCTGTCGCAAGCACATAGAGGATGCCGCCGTCCCGGTATGAAATCTTCATGTAGTCCTTCACCACATGCTCCACTTCCACCTTCTCAATGCCCTGATAAATCCCGAGACCGTGACTCTCATGCACCACATAGTCCCCGACCTTCAAATCATTAAAGTCGTTAATCTTCTGCCCTTCATAAACCTTTTTCTTTCTCTTCTTCTTTTTCTGCGCACCAAAAATATCGCTCTCCGCAATGACCATAAACTGCAGAAGCGGATATTCAAACCCCTTCCGAACCCTTCCGTAAGCCGTCATCACTTCCCCCGGCTGCAACTCGCGCATGGGGTCTTCCGTGTAGAAAGCGTTCAACTCCTGATCCCTCAAGTCCTCCGCCAGCCGTTTGGCGCGGGTTCTCGAGCCGGAAAGCAGCAGTATGCGGTAGCCCTTTTTCTTATAATTTTTTAAGTCCTTCACCAGCGACTCGAAACTGTTATTATAGGAGGGAAGACTTCGCGCCTGCACCGCAAATTTATGCCCCGCCTTGATAAGCGGATTTTTCCCCTCCATGGAAGAAAGACTCACAACACGGCGGTTTTCCAGCCCTGCCGCCACCGTCAGCGCCGGAAACAGGATGTCCATCTGCCCCGGCAGAATATACCCTTTCTCGGCGCGGTGCGCCATGCTCTCCCGGAATTCCAGCTCCACCGCGTCCACGTGCTCCTTAATGCGCAGCGGCTCATCCAGAAAAACACATGACTCCTCCCCCGCGAAGCAGTCCGCAAAGGACGATAATTCCGAATAAAAATAGCGCACATAGCTGTCCAGATTGATCGCGTTATAAGAAACGCCAAGCTCCGTAAGCGTCTCCGTCAGCTCCCGGTTCTGCACCTCGATCCGGTGCGCCTCCTCGGTCTTCATCTGCTTTCTGAGCGTTTCCGCCTGCTTCTTCGCCTCTTTCTGAATCTTTTTCAGTCCCGCCGAAAGTTCCTCCTTCGACAGAATAAGCTCCGTGGCCGGATAGACGGACACCGCCTCCAGCTTCTCAATGGAGCGCTGGCTCAGAACGTCAAAGCTGCGGATCGACTCCACCTCGTCCCCCCACAGCTCAATCCTGTAAGGATTTTCCTCCGTCAGATCAAAAATATCTACAATGCCGCCCCGGATGCTGAACTGCCCCGGCTCCTCCACCTGGTCGCATCTCTCATAGCCAAGCCCCGATAAGGTGGACGCCAGCTCATGCTCCTCCACGGACGACTGCCTGTCTATGGAAACGACATGCCTGCGCCAGTCCTCCAGGGACACCTGTGGCGCCATCAGCGCGTCAAAGGTGGTGATCACGGTAAGCGGCGCCCCTTCCGCCATCCTGCGGAAAACCTTGATCCGCTCCTTGGTGAGCTGATTGCCGTGAATGTCCGCCTGAAAGAATATCAGATCCTTTGCCGGATACAGCATGACACTCCTGTCATAAAATTGATAATCTTCGTACAATTCTTTTGCACGCAAATCGTTAAAAGTAATAATCAGTTTCCGACGGAAGCCTTCGCTCAACCCATAAATCATATGCAGTTTTTGGGAGTCCGCGCAGCCGCTCAATGCGGCGGACGCTTTTCCTCTCGCAAGCAGCTCCCGTATCTCTTCATATTCCCCCAGCTCCGAAAGCGGGGCAAGTAATGCTCTCATGCAGACCTCTTTCTATCCTTAAAACTGCCAACACCCATCTTCCTATAACCGTGTTCCTTTTGCGCTGTCTATCGCTTTCACCCTTATCACTGATACCGCTCGTCCTTCGCCTCTGATCAGCTTATCGCACGACGCTTCTCAGTCTCCTTGTCCGCCGACCATATTTTCCTCTTCTCGGGGCGGGCGTTTTCTCGCATTATACCTGTTCATTGCCGCGTCAGGTCCCTCCGCGATTATCGTCTCGATAGCAAGCGTCGCCGTCCTCGCGCCCTCGTTCATCACTTCCCGCTCCTTGGCGGAAAAATGACCCAGCACATAGTCCGCCAAATCCATCCGGGGCGGCTTCTCACCCACGCCCATCCGCACCCGGATAAACTCGTCGTGCCCCAGATGCATGATAATATTTTTCAGACCATTGTGTCCTCCGTCGCTGCCCCGCTTGCGGATGCGAATCTGCCCCATGTCAAGGCTCACGTCGTCCGAAATCACAATCAGCTCACTCTTCTCGTCCACCTTATAAAAGTCTATGACACTTCGTACACTCTCACCACTCAAATTCATGTAAGTGAGCGGCTTTACCAGCACCGCCTTCTGCCCCGCCACGATGCCTTTACCAATGACCGCCTTGTGCTTTTTTTCACCTACTACAATATCGTTCTTCTCCGCGATCGCGTCGATCACGTCAAAGCCGATGTTGTGTCTCGTATTCATATATTTTTTATCCGGATTTCCCAATCCTACGATGATATACATAGCTTCCTCACTTCTCTATTCTGTCAATTTTTCCCGTTTATATATTCTATCAGTATTTCCCTGCTCTTGCAAGAAACCCGGGCATCAAAAAAAGCAGCCGACTGTTTTATGCGCATCGGCTGCCTTTTGCTTACTTATCTATTCATTGATCTTGTAAATGATGTCAGGTTCACGCCTAAACTTCCCCTTTTCCATTTTTAGGAGTAGGCTTATACTGCTCGTCCCCAGACTCAATATAAAGCACAAAATCATTAATTTCCTTTTCGGTCCATCCGGCAGCGCGTAAACCCAGAAGCAGCCTCGCAACCTCTGTCATATTCATAGACTCACAACCTTTCAATGTATAATCAATTCATCAACAAGTTCTATTATTATAGTAATCTTTATAGGGCAGACAGTCAATCATCAATCGTGCTCTTTTCCGGAAAATGATAAGATGTTTCAAATCTACTCCTCCCGCACCACCAGTTTAAACACTGCCGTATCCGCATAGGTGAGCGGTTCCCCGTGCATAAAAAACACAATGCCGTCCACGGGAGCCGTCAGTTCCTCTATGACCTCCCCCTCGTAAGTGTCGATGATGCGCGCCAGAATCCTTCCCCGCCCCACCTCTTCCCCCACGGAGACGGCAGGTTCAAACAACCCGGCCTTTCCTGTCCTGACGGAGACCATATCCACATCTTTCACAATCTGCGAGAGATACCCGTCGTGTCCATGGTATTGCGCAATCCCCTGCTTATGCAGAAACGTCAAAATCCCCCGCTCGGCTTCCTTCGCACTTTTCCTGTCAATTCTGGTTGTGGTGTTCGTATACATGCTGAAAGCCTGCGTTTCCCAGATCTGCCAGTTATAGTTTAAAGTGGTCGTATCATACGGCCGCACTTTCCGCAAGACCACATAGGGCATACCGAACTGCTTCGCCAGCTCCGTGTCCTCAAGCCCTGAATCCATCATGCGCACATGGGGCATAAACTCACCGGGCATATAAAAGGATGTAAACTGTATGCCAAAGCGATAGGCGGAAATCACACGAAACACGCCGTCCGCAATGCGCTGGGTCGTCTCCCCCAGATCATATCCGGGAAACATCCGATTGATATCCGTATTGTCCACCGTCCAGAAACGCTTCTGTATATTCACGGAATAGGGATTAACGCAGGGGATCACCAGAATCTTTTTCCCCGGCGTGAGCTTCCCCTCTTCCTCCATGCCTTTCAGTTTTTTTACGAGCCGTGAACAGCAGTAAAGCTGCTGCACTTCATTGCCGCGCATACTGCCCACAATGCAGACCGCTTCCTCCCCCTCCCCGAACTCGTAGCCCGTCACGCGGAAGTTGTCCCGGTACAAACCCTGTATTTCATATATCGTATTTTTTTTCATATGCATTTAACCTTCCAAACGAGTCTGACATATTTTCCTGCTGCCTTCCGTCATCCCAAAATCATCCCCTGCATTTTCCTTGCGTGTACTGCTGTAATTTAACGCTTGCTCCACCTTCGGCATCCGAACTCACAATGTTCGAAGCAGCCGCCCCACCAACGACCCCTCGTCCACAATCGGGTACTCCCGTATCGTGAATAACATGCCGTCCATCGGCGCCCTCACCTCGTCCCGCACACCGCCGGAAAGCGGGTTGATGATCCGCCCGATCAGCTCCCCTTCCTTAAGCTGTGCCCCGTGCCTGACCGCAGGCACGAAAAGGCCGCCGGTAGCCGCGTTCAAATAAGCCACATCCTTCGGGTTGCGGGAAATGATTGGCTGCCTCACCGCTGCCGTCTTCCCCTCCCATATGCCAAGCTTCTTCATCAGATTGAAAATGCCGTCCACCATCTGATCCCCATACGACTTCGTAATCCGCATTCCCACACCCATCTCCACTACGAGGGTGGGTGTTCCGATGCTGTTTAAGCTGTAGGCCAGCGTCGATTCTAGCACCGTACTCGCCCCGTGCACCCAGACAAAATCCACATTGGCCTCCTTTGCCAGCGGAATAAGCTGCTCCTCATGCACGGCGTTAACTCGAATCTGCGGAATCTCCGTCAGATAAATATTGCTGGCATGAATATCCAGCACAACCTCGGAGCCTGTCAGATCTTCCATAATGCGAGCCGCCAGATACTCCGTCATGTTTCCCTCGATATCCCCCGGGAACAGCCGGTTCATATCCATCTCAAACGCCGGAATCCCGCGGGTGATGGAGTCAATCCCCAGCGGGTTCATAGCTGGATAAATATCCACGATCCCTTTCAGGTTCTCCTTTTGCTCCTTGATGCGCCGGATCAGTTCAAAACACACATACTGTCCCTCTAGCTCGTCCCCGTGGATTCCCGTCACCACGCTGATCCGTTTTTTTGATCCGGTATCATTTTCAGGTTCTATACGGTTTTTCTGTATCTTCAATTCCTCGTCTACAGGCAGCGCCTTAGACGCGACTGTTGTAATCATGTTTCACCTCATTCCGAAGCGTTCTGCGCTGAGGAACGCGAGCAGAATTTCAGATTCTGCTCTGCGATCAAAGAAATTTGTGTCGCTTCTGCAAAAATTTCCGATTGAAAAATCAGCACATCAGTGTGATTTTTCAATCTTTCCTCTCCTCATTTACCGAAACCCTGACTGTCTGCGTCTGACTCCCGCCACCGTGCATAATCCCCCGGTTAATCAGGCAGTCTGCAGCGTCTCTCCCCACGCCGATTTTAATGTAGTCGTCCCCCACAGGGATATCGTTGGTGGGATCAATGCCATACCAAAAGCCGTCTTTCGCAATCTCAACCCATGCATGACTGGCTCCCTCACCGGAAATCATCCCCGTCACATATCTGGCTGGAATCCCCACCATATGCAGCAGAGCAATCAAAATATGCGCATAGTCCTGGCACACGCCGCGCCCCAGCTCCCAAGCTTCCGCCGCCGTGGTTCCCACATCCGTACATCCCTTTTCATAGACAAAATCCTCGTGCAGCCTGTGCATCAGAAAAAGAGCCCTTTCATAAGCGTCCGCCGGAAGCTCCCCTGCCAGCTTTTCGTGATAGGCAAAAAGTCCCTCTCCCGCCCTATTCAACCCGTGAGGATGTCGAAAAACGGCCAGCATATCCTCATCAATTTGCTCCTCCCGGCGATCCAATCCCGTGTACACGTCACCCGTAATCCGGAAGGAAAAGGTGGTGTGCGCCACGTCATCCCATCCGTAAATCTGGGCATTTCCAAAAGAGTCCCTTCCCATACTGTAGGGCACGTCAGGCGATAACAGCACCTTTACGTTCTCCACCCGCTGCCGCAGCGTCTCCTTCGGCAGACACTTGATTGTAAAATGACAGGAGGAAACCGTCTCCGAATAATCAATCTGCATGTAATAGTCAAACGTCAGTTTTTTCACAGAACCGCCTCCACTTCCCTCACAATTCTGTAATAGTTCAGTTCCGGCTCTCCCACAAGCATTTTGAGAGATTCCAGCCTCTTGGGATCATACTCCAAACCACACCGTTCCACCCGGGGGATCATGCGGTGCACCTCTCTCTCCAGCGCCTCCCGCTTCATGCCGAGTCTTGCGTAAAGGTCAATACGCTCGATCCGTTTTCCGGCTTTGATGATATTTCTGATCTGCTCTGCGTCGATCTGATCGTCCGCCGTCCCCCAAAACGCCATCAGATCATCCAGCGCGTGCTGCAGTTCTATGAGCGGCGCCCTGCTCTCTCCCGCCTTATTCATCTCATAAAGAGCAAGCTGTATATAAGACAGCGTCTCCGAACCGATGCTCTCCCGCAGGACAATCGCGTTGTCATAAGCCCTGTTTAAATTACTGACAATGGAATCCGGATTGTCCCCGTCAAAAGGATACTTCTTTAAAAACGTATTTTTGTCGCCGTAAATATCCGGAATATCCACCATTTCGCAAAATTCCCGGTAGCTGTCCGTGATCTCGTCAATCATGGTGTCAAAGCTCCTGTAAAAAATGCGCAGCGTCGTGTAAACCCTCTCCGTATATCTTCCCAGCCAATATAATCTGTCCGCCTGTTCTACTGAGATAATACCCATGTGTCCTTAAAACCTCCTCCCTGCGATGAATTGACAATAAACGAGTCCGGGTTTCTGGAAAATCTTGTAAGGCCGCTCTTCCACACAAGCGGTTCCTCCGCCATCAGCACAAAGGCCCGCAGATCCGCCTTTCTCGGAACTACAAAACAGTCGTCCATAATATCCAGATCCTGAAAGTCAATCACTTCCTGCGCGATGAACCGCCTGGGTTCCCGCTTAAGCAGCGCAATAAAATCCTCTTTCTGCTCCTTTGACATGCTACTGCCAAAAACCACGCCGTAGCCCCCGGCCTCCGCCACGTCCTTTAACACCAGCCTGTCAAAGTTCTCCAGCACATACCGCATATCCTCCTCGTAAAAGGGAAGATAAGTCGGCGCGTTTGAAAGAACCGGTTCCTCGTCCAGATAATAGCGGATCATCTTCGGTACAAAGTAATAGATGCCCTTGTCGTCCGCCACACCGTTGCCCGGCGCGTTAAGAAGCGCCACATTTCCCTTTCGGAACACATCGTAAATATGAGGAATGCCGATCAGCGAATCCGGCCTGAAATTCATGGGATCGAGATAATCGTCCGATATCCGCCGGTACACCGCGCCCACAGGCTCAAGGCTCCCGTCCACCGACACATAATAAAGCCTGTCATTCTTTACCCGCAGCTCCGCCCCGTTCACCAGATGCGCCCCTGTCTTCTCCGCCAGATAAGAGTGCTCAAAGTAGGCCGCATTGTACCGCCCCGGCGTAAGTATCACCGTATGTCCGCCGGTATTCACATAGTCCATTGTGTGGCGCAGCAGCCCGGCGTAATTCCTGTTGTCCTCCAGATGATTGTCGTGAAAGGTGTCGGGCGAGCTTCTCCTGCAAAGCTCCCTGGCAATCATCGGATAAGACGCCCCGGAAGGCACCCGCAGATTGTCCTCCAGAATGTACCATTTCCCATCCTTTCCCTTGACCAGATCAATTCCGGAAATATGTGCATAAATGCCCCTCGGTGGCATCGCATTCTCACACTCCGCCATATAGCCGCTCGAGGCAAAAATGAAATCTTCCGGCACAATCCCATCTTTCACAATCTGTTTTTTGCTGTAAATATCTTTGATAAAGAGATTGAGCGCCATGACGCGCTGCTTTAGGCCCCGCTCCAAAAATAGAAATTCCTCGTGCGCAATAATGCGCGGAATGGCGTCAAACGGAAAAAGCTGTTCTTTAAATTCGTTATTTTTATAAATGCCGAACTTCACGCCGTAGCGCGCGAGCAGCTCATTGACGGTGTCCGTGTGCTTTAAAAGATCTAACTGCCGCATTCTGTCCTCCATGCTTACCTTCTTTCTTCCTTACTCTTCAAACATATTTCGCGCAAGACCTGCCAGAATCTGCGCCGTTCTCTCTATCCCAAAGCGGCTTGAATCAACCATCATATCTCGATTGGAAAAAACATCCGTATACTCCGGGCAGTATCTTCTGTGATACAATTCTCTTGAACGATCCACCTCCCGAATCATTTTTCTTGCCACCTTTTCTTCCATTTTCAATATCTCTGTACAATTTTTCAAGCGCCTCTCGAAAGGCGCATAGATATATACGTTCAGCCGATTTTCAACGTCCGCCAGAATGGACTCCGCGCACCGTCCCACGATGATACAGGATTCCTTCTTCGCCAGATCCTCTATGATATTTCTCTGGATGCTGAAAATCTCGTCCTGCATGTTCGAGACGCCCATTCCCAGCGGATACTGTCTTTTAAAATATTTGGAATTGGCGTTTTCCTCCGTCGCGCTGACCGTGGATACGGGAAGCCCCATCCGTTTTGCTGTCTCCTCCACAATGTCTCTGTCATAAAAGTCGATATTCAGCTCTTCCGCCATCTGTTTTGCAATTGTCCGCCCCATACTGCCAAACTGCCTTGAAATCGTGATCACATACTGTTTCATTCTATCTCTCCTCGTCGTTTCCGCACTTCCCGCCTGCCCTTTTTTCAAAAACGGCACTCTAACCTCCATGCCACAGCTTCGCTGTGACGCAAATCACAGGCATTCTCTTATGCGGAACTTAGTACTTCCAAGTCAGCTTGCTGACTTTGGTCTCCGTCCTATGGCGAGAAGTCTTTAGAAGCACTTTTCGCATTTCTCACACTACTCCAACCGGCACCGCCCGCCTCCGCTTCCTCTGCATATTTCTGACCATAAAGGAAATCGTGAAATTAATTGCAAAGTAAATCAGACACGCAAACCCGAAAAGCACAAACACATCCGACACATTGACCGTCCCCATTCCATTGTATTTCTGCGCCGAGCTTAATATCTTCTTCACTCGCGCCATCAGCTCAATCGTCGCCACATTCGCCAGATAGGACGAATCCTTGATCGTGGTAATCACCTGACTCAAAAGGGTAGGCACAATATTCCTGTAAGCCTGCGGCAGTACGATATAAACCATGATCTGTAACGTTCCGAAGCCCTGAGAGTGCCCCGCCTCAAACTGTCCCTCCGCCACGGAGTTTAAGCCTCCTCTGACAATCTCGGCAATCACCGAAGAAGTGAACAGGATAAGCGCCACCGCCGTCTTGAACAGTAATTTCACCTCCGCCGAGGAGAGTCCCCACATTTTCCGCCCCAGAAATTCCGGACAGGGGCAGAATACCAGGCAGACAAAAATCCACAAAAGCAGCGGTGTATTTCGGAATATCTCTATGTAAGCCACCGCCAGCCATTTAAAAATCCGCGTTTTTTTACTGTTACAATAATTCCTCAAAAGCGCCAGCACAGAACCGAAAACCAGACCGATTACCACAGCCATCAGGGAAATGATAACCGTAAACGCCACGCCCTTTAACAGATACAGCAAAACCGCACCGTTCGTTATGATCGCCAGACTTCCTCTGATTGTCTCCATAGATTACGCCACCCTTTCCGATTTGTGACAGTTCAGCCTGCGGCTTCTCTGTCTCAGAATCTGCCATTCCAAATCGCCTGCGGCGAGGTTGCCAAGTGCCAGTGGCGCTTACTTGGCAACGACCGAAACGAAGTGTAGACCAGATTCTCGTAGTCAAATTCACACATTCTCACGGACTTTGCAGCGAGCGCAAAGTCCTGGACCGGGCTGTTTCTCTCCGATTTGTTTTACCGCTGCGATCCTCCCGCTTTTTCAATGAAATCTCCCACATACTTGCCAGAGAGGAAAGCGGACAACAGACCACAAAGAACAGCAGGCCGCTAATGAGATACGCAGGTGCATAGGCACCGCCTGTACTCTCCCCGGTTACAAAGCTGTAGGTCGTGGAAATCAGATCCGCACCACCCACTATATACAGGCAGGAAGTGTTTTTAAATATATTGACCACCTGATTCACCATAGGCGGCAGAATCACCTTGATGCTCTGCGGCAGTATAATGTAATACATTCTCCCCAGGTAACCGAATCCCTGAGAGAAAGCCGCCTCAAACTGGCCCTTGGGAACGGCCTCAATCCCGGCACGCACTACCTCCGCCACATACGCGCCATGGTAAATGCCGAGGGCCAGCACGCCCGTCAGCAAAATTCCCAGCCCGTGCCCGGAAAACGCCAGCGCATAGTAGAGAAAGCACATCTGTAAAAGCAGGGGCGTATTCTGCACAACCTCCACATAAACTCTGGCTATCGCCGCCAGCGGTTTTTTCCCGCTGGTGGCAAACAGACCCAGTACAACCCCAATGCACAGGGAGAGCAGCAGGCCGAATCCCGCCGAAAACACAGTATTCCTAAGCCCCATCAAAAAGGTGCCCCTGTAAATCCACACTTTATTCCAAGCATTTGCCGAAAACAATCCCGCCATGATATTCTCCCTTTACTTTATCTATATTCTTTCGGCGCAGAAAATGCCGTCTTTTGGCATTCTCTCATGCGAAACATAGAATTTCCAAGTCAGCTTTGCTGACTTTGTTCCTGTCCAATGGCGGGACGTCTTTGGAAATTCTTTTCGCATTGTTATTCGATTCCGTTCTCCGCAATCAGTCCATCAATGGTGCCGTCGGATAACCACCCCGTCACCAGCTCATCCACATAGGCACTGAATCCGGAATCTTTCTTCGTTGCCACACCGTACTCCTGCGGCGCAAACTTCTCGTCGATGTAAGTACGGTCGTCCGTGTGATAAACCGCCAGAATGGATTTATCCACGCAGAAAGCATCCACCTCTCCCGCACTCAAAGCAGTGGAGATTGTCGGATAATCGTCGTACTGTGCAAAGCTGATTCCGTCCGTCCACGTCGCCGGATCGAAAGTCTTCGCATCAAAACCATCGCCGCTCATCACGCCATTCTCAACCATAGCCGCCACAAGACTTCTCGCCGAAGTAGAACCCGAGGATACGCCCACCTTTTTATCCTTCAGATCAGCAAGTCCGGCAATGCCCGAATCTTTCTGTACCAGAACCGTCACATAATCCGTATAATAAGGTGTGGAGAAATCCCAGCTCTGCTTCCGCTCATCCGTGATCGTAAAAGTCGCCAGCACACAGTCGATATCACCGGAATCCAGAAGCTCCGTTCTCGTCGCCGCCGTCACCGTCGTAAACTCCACGTCCACACCCAAGCTCTCCGCGATCTTCTCCGCCAGGGAAATCTCCATGCCGGAATACTCGCCCGTCAGCTCATCCTGAAAGCCGAAGCCGATCACCGCATTTTTTACGCCCACCCGGAGCACGCCCCTGTCGATAATCGCCTGCACGTCTGTGGACATGCCGTCAGCCGCTGCATCCGCCGCCGCGCCGCTCTCCGTCTCCTCCGCCGCCACTGATTCGGAAGATGCCGCCGGTTCCGCTGCCCCCGCCGTCTTTTCCGCACCACAGCCCGTCAGGGTCATCATTGCCATTGTCATACCTACTACTACAGCCAATACTTTCTTTTTCATAATCTCTCCTCTTTTCCGAAGCGTCTTTTGCCGAGGAACGCGGGCAAAATATTCAATTTTGCTCTGCGATCATAGGAATTTGCGACGCTCCTATAGCAAATTCCAGGTTGAAAAATAAGGTCATCAGACTTATTTTTCAATCGCTCCTCCTCTCACTTCCGGATGATTTTTCCCAAAAATGTTTTCAATCTCTCATTCTGGGGATTTTCAAAAAATTCATCCGGCGTTCCCTCCTCCAGAATCTGCCCGTCCGCCATAAAGACCACCCGGTCCGCCACCTGCCTGGCAAAGCCCATCTCATGGGTGACCACCACCATCGTAATATTCTCTTTCGCTAGTTTAATCATAACATCCAAAACTTCCTGAATCGTCTCCGGGTCTAACGCCGAAGTCGGCTCATCGAATAAAATAATTTTCGACTGCATACAGAGCGCCCTGGCAATGGCGATTCTCTGCTGCTGCCCGCCGGAGAGTGTGGTTGGATAGACATGCGCCTTCTCCCGCAGTCCCACCACATCCAGATAGTGGTATGCCAGCTCCTCCGCCTCCGCCCTGCTCTTGTGATGCAGCTTCATGGGAGCAAGCGTCAGATTCTTTAACACCGACATATGCGGATACAGATTAAACTGCTGAAACACCATGGACGTCGTCCTGCGGACAAGCTGTGTCTTATTCCTGTGTGTCAGTTCTTCCCCGTCTATGTACACATGCCCGCCGCTCGGCTCCTCCAGAAAATTCATGCACCGTACAGTGGTAGATTTGCCGGAGCCGGACGGGCCGATAATCACCAGCTTTTCCCCTTCCTTTACTTCCAGGTTCACATCCTTGAGCACATGCAGCTCCCCAAAATATTTGTTGATATTCTCCAGTTTAATCATATCCATTCCCTCTTTCGCCCCACTCGCCGCGGCCGCGTCAACCATAGACTTCCCTATGCCATCCTGCACATAATAGTGAAGGCGCTTCCTTCGAATCCCTCCGAAAGAAACGCCTTTGTCTCTTATTTGTATAATCGTATACATGTATAATTTTATCTGTGTCCTAGTATACGGTGATAAACCACAAAAGTCAAGACCTAATTTTAGTAAATATAGATAACTCTTTTCCCAAAAAGAAAGAGACGCTCCCGCGTCCCTTTCCCATCGCATGCATCATCACACCATACGTTTACTCACTATTCGGTTCTAAAAGCGCATTCTCATAGCTTTCCAGAATAATTCTCTGAATTCTGTCCCGGGTCTCGGAATTAATCGGATGCGCAATATCGCGGTACTCGCCGTCCGATGCCTTCTTACTCGGCATAGCTATGAACAGACCTTTTTCGCCTTCGATTACTTTAATGTCATGTACCACAAATTCATCGTCAATCGTGATCGAGACGATTGCCTTCATCTTGCTGTCTTGAGTCATTTTACGCACGCGGACATCAGTAATTCTCATGAAGCTCAGCCTCCTTATCATATGATACCGGTTCGGAATCTACCGGTTTTCACAAGCTTTCTACACAAGTCATACTCATCAAGCCACGTAGCTTGTAATAAAAATTCACCTAAATTATGCCCCTATTACAGACAACTTACACCTTCTTAGCAATCACCCCTCATCCCTGTCAACACATATCCTGCCTATCATAACACAAATCTGCCGTTTGGTCAAAGTGAATATCTGTCATTATGTTCCACCACGATCTCTATCCCTTCCTCTCCCTTATGGTAGGAATTCGCTCGGATCGTTCCCCTGCTCTCTACAATGCAGTTTTCAATATGTGTGTTATCGCCGATATACACATCATTCAAAATGATGGAATTTTTAATATAACAGTTACTTCCGATATAGGTTTCCTTAAAGATTACGGAATCCTCCACCGTACCATTGACAATACAGCCGCTGGAAATCAGGCTGTTTTTAATCTTGGCGCCCACATTATACTTCGCGGGCGGCAGATCGTCCACTTTGGAATAAACATCCGGGTATTGCTTAAAAAAGTAATCTCTGATTTCCGGTTTCAGGAAATCCATGTTAGTTCTGAAATAGTCTTCCACGGTAGCAATATTACTCCAGTAGTCCTTCAGCTTATAACCGTAAATCCTCTTCTGGTTCTTGTAGCGGATCAGAATATCTTTTACAAAATCATAACGATCCTCTTCCCGGCACTTCTCGATCATCTCGATCAGCATTCTTCTGACTACATAGATACCGCAGGAAATGGTGTTGGACTTCGCCACTACCGGTTTCTCCTCAAATTCCTCAATGCGGCTGTCCTCGTTCATCTTCAGCGTACCGAAACGCTCCACATTAGCATTCGGAGACAGGTCCTTGCAGACTACAGTAATATCCGCCTTCTTCTCGATATGATACTCAAGAAGCTTATTGTAATCCATCTTATAAACACAGTCGCCGGAAACAATCACTACATATGGCTCATGGCTGTTCTTTAAGAAAGACAGATTCTGCGCAATCGCATCCGCCGTACCTCTGTACCAGGCATTGCTCTCCGCCGTCACCGCAGGCGTTTCCACAAACAGTCCGCCCTGCTTACGTCCGAAATCCCACCACTTGGATGAGCTCAAATGCTCGTTCAGACTGCCCGCGTTATACTGCGTAAGCACAGCCACTTTATTGATGTGGGAATTAGACATATTGCTGAGCGCAAAGTCAATACTTCTGTAGCTGCCCGCTATAGGCATCGCACAGACCGCGCGCTTCTGGGTCAACTGCCTGATCCTGTGATTATTACCACCTGCTAAGATAATTCCGATTGCTCTCACGATTTATCACCTGCCTTAATCAAAGTTTTACCACTGGGAAGATATGCATTCGGATAATCATCATGTGTGGTCACACCGAATACCACCGAATTTTTCCCTACGCTTACCCCTCTCGGGATCACGCTCTTTTCGCCCACCGTCACCAGCTCGTGGTCGTAGATGCCCGGGTCTGTCTCATTGGGAACGGGATCCCCGACGCCCAACTTAACATTGTCCTGAATCTCTACATTCTCTGCGACAACTGCTTTGTAAAGCTCACAGTTTTCACCGATCTGGGTCTGGTTCATAACGATGGAGTCCCGGATCACCGTACCCGCTCCGACGGTAACGCCGCATCCGATCACGGAATTGTAAACCTGTCCACAGATTTCGCAGCCCTCACCGATAATGCTCTTCTCTACCACGCTGTCTGAGGACAGATACTGAGGCGGCAGAATCTCGCTCTTCGTGTAGATCTTCCAGTACTCCTCATAGAGGTTAAACTCGGGCACAATGTCGATCAGCTCCATATTCGCTTCCCAGAAAGAGTGAAGCGTTCCCACATCCTTCCAGTATCCATTAAACTCATAGGCATAAAGAGGTGCGCCTTTCTTATGGCAGTAAGGAATCAGATGTTTACCGAAATCCAGTCCCGGCTGTTCCGAATTGGCGAGAAGCGCCTCTTTTAACGTCTTCCAGTTAAAGATATAAATACCCATGGACGCCAGATTGCTGCGCGGGTTCGCGGGTTTCTCCTCGAAGTCCGTAATCCTGCGGCTCTCATCAGTAATCATAATACCGAAGCGTTTCGCCTCTTCCATCGGAACCGGCATAACCGCAATGGTCACTTCCGCACCATTCTGCTTGTGGAAATCAAGCATAACTTCATAATCCATCTTATAGATATGATCCCCTGAAAGAATCAGCACATAATCAGGATCATAGGTTTCCATGTAGGCGATATTCTGATATATCGCATTCGCCGTTCCGGTATACCATTCGCTGTTCGCACTCTTTTCATAAGGCGGCAGAACCGTAACGCCGCCGATATTCCTGTCGAGATCCCAAGGTATGCCGATACCGATATGTGTGTTCAGCCTGAGAGGCTGATACTGCGTCAGCACACCTACCGTGTCAACGCCTGAATTAATGCAGTTACTGAGCGGGAAATCGATAATCCGATACTTACTTCCAAAGGACACCGCAGGCTTGGCCACCTTTGACGTGAGCACTCCCAATCTGCTTCCCTGACCGCCAGCTAAAAGCATGGCAATCATTTCTTTCTTTACCATCTTTATCACCTCTTATTTCTTTTTATTATATTTTTCATATCTGTCCATATCTATCACAAAAACATATCCATATGTAAAGTATACCACAAGCTGACTAAAAACTGAATACAATTTACAAGAATTCTCTGTTCTTAGTCCTTTCGATATATTAATAATATACAATATTTTATTTCTTTTTTCAACGTCTTTGTTAATTTTTACATATTAACCTGTTTTTTAGCATTTCTTAACTTTATATTGGTTTTTTCCCATGAAATGAGTATAATACTAGTAAAAACTGTAAAAGGGAGATACCCCATGTACCAGATTGATTTTCACAAACCGATCCGCATCTACTTCATCGGAATCGGCGGTATCAGTATGAGCGGTCTCGCGGAGATCCTTCTCTCGGAGGGCTTTACGGTATCGGGTTCCGACCGCGCCCCTTCCGATCTGACCCGTATGCTGGAAGACCGCGGTGTAAACGTATTTTACGGACAGAAAAAAGAAAATCTCACCAAAGACATTGATTTGGTCGTCTATACCGCCGCCATTAAAAGCGATAATCCCGAATTGCTTGCCGCACATAAGTTAAACATTCCTATGCTGACCCGTGCGGAGCTTTTGGGACAGATGATGAAAAACTATGAGACGCCTGTCGCCGTAAGCGGCACCCACGGGAAAACGACTACGACTTCCATGATTTCCCAGATTCTTCTGAGCGCGGAAGCCGATCCCACCCTCTCCATTGGCGGCATCTACCGTCCCATCGGCGGCAATATCAGAGTGGGTGCGTCCGAACTCTTTGTCACGGAGGCATGCGAGTACACAAACAGCTTTTTAAGTTTCTTCCCGAAAATCGGAGTCATCCTTAATATAGAAGAAGACCATCTGGATTTCTTTAAGGATCTTGCTGATATCCGAAATTCCTTCCATCGGTTTGCACAGCTCCTGCCGGCAGATGGCACCCTTATTATCAACGGCGATATTGAACGGTGTGAAGAACTTACGGAAGGGCTGTCCTGCAAGGTCATTACTTACGGTCTTTCCTCCGGCTCAGACTATACCGCGTCACAGGTCACCTACGACGAATCCGGCTTTCCTTCTTTTATCCTGTCCCGTCAGAGCGGCGGAGAGCGAAAATTTTCCCTGCGGGTACACGGAGACCACAATATTTTGAACGCCCTCGCTGCCATCGCTCTGGCAGATCTGCTCGGACTTTCGGATGAAGTGATCCATGCGGGACTGGCTGCCTTCACCGGGACAGACAGACGCTTTGAGTACAAGGGGCAGGTAAACGGCGTCAACATCATCGACGACTACGCCCATCATCCCACGGAGATCCGCGCCACCTTAAGCGCTGCCGCGCAGTACCCCCACAGACGGCTCTGGTGCGTGTTCCAGCCCCACACTTACACACGGACCAAAGCCTTTTTGGAGGAATTTGCATCCGCCCTCTCCCTTGCCGACGAGATCATTCTGGCAGACATCTACGCTGCCAGAGAAAAGGATACGCTGGGCATCAGCTCCGAAACCCTGCAGGAAAAAATCCGGTCGCTCGGACACTCCTGCCACTACTTCCCAACCTTTGAGGCAATAGAAAATTATCTCCTGAAAAATTGCACAAAGGATGATTTGTTGATAACTATGGGTGCGGGCGATGTTGTAAAAGTCGGTGAAAACCTGTTACAGAAATAATTATTCACAATATCCACAGAAAAGAACCTGAGACAATCCGTTTTTTCTGTGGATATTTTTGTGGAAGGCGGTATGCGGTTTCATAATGTTTTCCCATGTTGTCCACAATATCCACAAATTGAAAATCGCCGCCTTATTTATAAACGCTTATCCGTTTGTTACAGATTGCCCATTTCTTTTCCCCCGGACAAATGCTATACTCATAACTGCACGCAGCGAATGGCGTATTTCTGTCTGCCCACGCGGCATCAGTTTTCTAAAATATAGGGGTGTAAAATGGGGTTTTTGACAATCTACCAAAACAACTATACAGATTCTACGGTTATTTCAAACCGTTTCATTGATGAGTACATGGCGGATGCAAACGACGCACAGCTAAAGATCTACCTGTATCTGCTCCGCACGGTAAACGCCAGACTCGACACAAGCATAGGCGATATCGCCGATAAATTCAACTACACGGAAAAAGACGTGAAGCGCGCCCTAACATATTGGGAAAAAAAGCGTCTTCTTTTTCTTGACTATGACAGCCACAAAAATATAACCGGCATTCACCTGCTGGATTCCAGTGCGATCGCCAATCCTTCCGTGAATACCGCAGTCACTTATCCTTTTGTGAACACGGCTCCTCACGAACAGCCGCAGCTCCCATTGGAAAAGCCGATTTACACGGCGGATCAGCTTCGCGATTTTAAGGCGGATGAAAATACTGCAAGGCTTCTCTTTGTAGCGGAGCAGTATCTGAAAAAACCTTTGAGCCCAAACGACATGCAGACTATCTTTTTTATTATGGATAAGCTCGGATTTTCCGAGGATCTGACCGATTACCTGATCCAGTACTGCGTTGACCGCGGCAAGCGGGATCTGCGCTACATAGAAAAAGTGGCTATCAGCTGGGCAGAACAGGGCATTACGACCCAGAAACAGGCGGCTGCGCTAGCGGGGAAATACGACAAGACAGTCTACGAGATCATGCGTGCTCTCGGGAAAAACAATCTTCCCACAGAGACGGAGGTGGCATATATTGACCGCTGGCGTAAATTCTACGGTTTTGAAAGCGACGTGATTCTTACGGCATGTGAGAAGACCGTCCTCGCTACGGACAGCCACCGCTTTGAGTACGCGGACAGTATTCTGACAAACTGGTACAAGGCTGGGGTACACCACAAAGGCGATATCAAATCCTTGGACGAAAACCACCGTCGGAACAGGACAAACCGTCCCGCAGCATCCACGAATAAGTTTAATCAATTTACACAAAACGAATATGATTTTGATGCTCTTGAAAAAGAAATTTTAAGCAATTGACAAGGAGGCGCCCGTGCCACTTACAAATACGCAGTACGACCGGATTTTCCGACAATATGAAGAAAAGCAGCGGCAGAGCCGTCTGGAAATGCAGCGGAGGCGGGACTATGTATATGAGCATCTCCCCAAATACCGGGAACTGGAGGATGAGACTGCCTCACTCTCCGTTGCTCAGGGAAAAAAACTGCTGTTTGGCGATGAGGCTGCCCTCGAAAAGCTGCGGAAAAGTCTTGCCGATTTAAAAAAACAGAAAAAACAGCTTCTGACAGAGGCGGGGCTTTCTGCTGATTATCTGGAGCCAATCTATTCCTGCCCCGACTGCAGGGACACCGGCTATATTGACCGGGAAAAATGCCATTGCCTAAGACAGGCTGAAATATCTCTTCTCTACGAACAGTCAGGCCTTCAGGAAATACTTGCAAATAACAATTTTTCTCTTTTGTCATACGAATATCACAGTGGAGAAGATCTCTTACATTTTGAAAAAGCGGTAGAAAACTGCAAGAATTTTATCAAAAATTTTGATTCCGACTACCACAATCTCTTTTTTTATGGTACAGTGGGTACGGGAAAATCATTTCTTTCCGGCTGTGTGGCAAAGGAATTAATGGATCGGGGACATTCTGTGATCTATTTTGGAGCAACGGGTCTCTTTGATCTGCTGTCAAGCACCTCCTTTGACACCAAAAGCAGGGAGGAGCGGCAAAACACTTACTCTGATCTCTATCAGTGCGACCTGCTTATTATTGACGATCTGGGGACAGAGCTGACAAACCAGTTCACCGCGTCCCAGCTCTTTTCGCTCCTAAACGAGAGACATATAGGAAGAAAGGCAACTGTCATTTCCACAAACCTTTCTCTCCGAGAATTGCAGGACAGATATTCTGACCGCATTTTTTCCCGTATTACAAGTAATTTTGAAGTCTGTAAGCTCACAGGAGCGGACATTCGCATGTACCAGAAGAGGCAGCAGAACAGAAAGTGAGGATTCTTTCTATGAACAGACGCGAGGAGAAACGAAATCTGGAGACCATACCTGTCGGCTCTCTGGGGATGATTCCCCTGAAAGGCTGCCGCAAACTTGGTGAAAAGGTTGATTACTATCTGGTGAAATGGCGCACGGAGCGCGAGAGCGAGCACAAAGATTCCCTTGCATTCTCCGGTTATCAGCGCAATACCTATATTCTTAGCGCCGACGTCCCGAGGTTCGGTTCCGGGGAAGGAAAAGGCGTTATCAAGGAATCCGTGCGCGGCACGGACCTCTACATTCTGGTGGATGTGGCTAACTACAGCCTCACCTATTCTCTCTGTGGGCATGAAAACCACATGTCCCCCGACGACCATTATCAGGATTTAAAGCGTATCATAGCAGCGGTGGGTGGCAAGGCAAGACGCATCACCGTGATTATGCCTTACCTTTATGAGAGCAGACAGCACAAACGCTCCGCAAGAGAGTCTCTTGACTGCGCCCTCGCGCTCCAGGAGATGGTAAGCATGGGCGTGGACAATATCATCACCTTCGACGCCCACGACCCCCGCGTGCAGAACGCCATTCCCTTGCACGGTTTCGAGACAGTGCAGCCCGCCTATCAGTTTATCAAGGGGCTTTTGACCCATGTAAGGGGTCTGCAGATCGACAGCGATCACATGATGGTGATCAGTCCGGACGAGGGTGGCATGAGCAGGGCGATCTATATCGCTAACGTACTCGGACTGGATATGGGTATGTTCTACAAGAGGCGGGACTACACCCAGATTGTAAACGGCAGGAATCCAATTATCGCCCATGAGTTTCTCGGCAGCAACGTAGATGGCAAGGATATGATTATCATAGACGATATGATCTCCTCCGGCGAGAGCGTACTGGAAGTAGCCTCCGCGCTAAAAGAGCGCAAGGCGGGAAAAATTTTCGTCTTCTCTACTTTCGGGCTTTTCACAGCCGGTCTGGATCGGTTCGACAAGGCTTACGAGGACGGCACCATCTGCCGGGTACTCACCACGAACCTGATCTACCAGACGCCGGAGCTGCTCGGCAGAGAGTGGTATATCGACTGCGATATGAGCAAGTATATCGCCTACATTATCGATACGCTCAACCATGACGCATCCATCAGCGATCTGCTGAACCCTGTGGAGCGTATCCAGTCGATCGTGACGAGGTATCATGCGGGGGAGCTGGTGTAAATCTGCGCTGGTAAAACTAAGCTGGTAAAGTAATCTTGCTTTTCTCCAAGCATCATGCTATACTGAGAAACGTTGGAACTCCATAAAAGCGGGAGTTCCGGCAAATATACACGGTGAGTTCGAGACCTTCCTCACCTAAAACAAAACTAAAGGAGACAACTGCATATGAAAACACAAAACACACAGGCGGTTTCCATCAAAACCGCCCACACTCATGCGCTCTTCATGGCGCAGGCGGCTATGATCGCCGCACTCTACATCGTATTAACTTTTATCGCAAATGCCTTCGGGCTCGCTAACTACGCTGTCCAGGTACGCTTCTCAGAAGCGCTCACCGTCTTACCCTACTTTACGCCCGCCGCCATTCCGGGGCTGTTTATCGGCTGCCTTTTAAGCAATATTCTGACAGGCTGCGCTCTGCCCGACATTATTTTCGGCAGCCTTGCGACGCTTCTCGGCGCGCTTGGCACCTACGCCCTGCGGAGGTGGAAATGGTGTGCACCTGTCTGCCCGATACTCGCCAATACGATTATCGTGCCGTTTATTCTGATTTACGGCTACGGTCTGCTGATCGAGGGATGGACCCTGATTCAGTGCCTCGGTTTTTACTGTCTGACCGTGGGCGCGGGGGAAGTGATCTCTTGCGGGATTCTGGGAATGATGCTGTTGACGGCGCTGCAGAAATACGGCGGCCGCATCTTTGCAAAAACAAAGCAGTAAAAAATATGCCCCCTGCAAGGGATGACCTGCAGGGGGATTTTTATATTTATCCTAATATAGTCTCAAAATATTCCTTCACTTGAAATAAGTCTTCAAACACCGCCACACTTAAATTCCGCATCTCCTCCGTCGCCGGCATCAGATCCGGCACCATGATGGGACGCAGGCACGCACTGTGCGCTGAGCGGATGCCGTTATAAGAATCCTCAACCGCATACGTATTTTCAGGCAGGGCGCCCATGCGCCTGCAGGTCATCATATAAATATCCGGCGCGGGCTTGCTGTTCTTTAGCAGGTCGCCTCCCACCACCACATGAAAATAGTCGTAAAGCCCCGCCTCCTGCAGCTCCTGCGTGACAACGGCAAGTCTGGTGGATGAGGCAAGTCCAAGGGGAACCTTCTCCTCCGACAGATATTTCAGCAGCTCCGCGGCGCCGGGCTTCACGGGAATCCCCTGTGTGCCCGCAATCTCGTGGAACAGTACAGAGCTTTCTCCTCTAAATTTTTCATAGGGGAAGTCATTGCCATAATGCTCATAGACAATTTCCTGCGTGCGCACATTGTTCGTGCCGATACACTGCATGAACACTTCCCGGATGCCGGGAATGCCATGCCTTTCGCCAACTTGTTCCCAGCAGTCCAAAACCAGCCTTTCCGTATCAAAAATAGTGCCGTCCATATCAAAGATCACCGAGATGTCTGATTGCCGCATATGTGCCTCCTTTGTTCCTACTCTTTTCTGATATAAGAAATGAACTGGTTGCCGTTCTCTGCAAGCCACTCCGTAGAATCGTTCATACCCCGCTTTTCCAGTGTTCCCGTTACCGGATCCATTACCACAATGTTCAGGTCGTTAAAGCCTGTAATCAGTACCGCATTGCCATCCTCAAGTGTGGCAAGCACCGGAATGTCCTTATTCACATAATACAGCACCGCATCCAGACTGCATCCCGACAAATCCAGTATCGTATAATCCTGCAGATCGCCTGCCAGAATATCCATCACGGTGTCCCCCTGATTCAGACGTGTCTGTGTGTTTCTGGAAATTCCCTCATATCTTAAAATCGTATTGAGGCAGACCGCAAGCGAACCTTCAGACTCCGTCACCTCGTCCTCGGTAATCGCCATAATCTGATTTCGGGTGCTTCTTGTTTCCCTGCGCCATACATAGTCCCCGTCGTCGTCCACTACCACGCCCGCTACGCGGTATGCCAGATCAACCGCCCTGCCGGGATTGACATAGAGGTTTTCTATTCCGTTCTTTCCATAAACGTAGAAAAAGTCTTCCGAAGGTCCGTCGCCCAGTTCTCCCACAGAACGGTTCCCCTCAAACAGAATCTCTTTCGGTGTCAGGCGCTTTAAGCCCTTGGCGTCTATTTCGTCCTTTACCGTAATCTGGCAGATAGTTTCATAAGTTTCGGTGACAACAAAACCCAGCACATTATTGCCGCTCCTGACTTCCTCCGTATTCATAATCTGATCGTCGAGGGTAGGCACATAGCTTTCGCTCTCCTCATCGTACACAACTCTGGAAAGTGTAATCTGGTTCTCGCTAATCTCGCTCTCCACCACATACACATTGTCTTTTTGGTAAGTCTTTAAAACACTACCGTCGTCGCTCTGGATTTTCAGGCAATACATAGGAAAAGTTGTAATGCCTGTCCTGTTCTCCCGGACATCCCGCTTTCTTGCCAACCCGTAAATCAGGTCTTCCTCCATAAATCCCACGACGGAAATATACTCGTTTGCTCCCGCCCCGATCTTCGTCTGCTTCTGCGTGTTCAGATTCATCAGAATCAGATCGCTCGCCGCGTAAAGATCGCTGCCTTCCTGCCAGACTAACATTTTATTGGACTCTGACACATGATAACCGCCCTCTTTTAAGCCAGTCACTACTGCCTGAATCGAGAGGGTACGGACGTCCACCGCATACACGCTGCCATCCAACATAAAATAGTAAATACCCGTCCTGCTCAGGTAAGCGAGCTTCTCAATATCCGTCTTCAAAAGCTCATAGGACTTGTCATAAGGAATATATGCCATCTCCTCCACAGTATTCGTCATGCTGTTATAGGCATAGAGCGCCACGCCCACACATCCCTCGTGCCGTCCTCTGTTCATATAACCGTAGACCAGAAAGAGGATATTCCCCGTCTCATCCACCGTCAGCACACGGATATCATGTCTGTCGTAAGAGCATCTTGCGTCCAGCAGTTCCTCCGTATTGCCATAAAAACTAAACAGTCTTGCCAGCTTATTGTCCGTCACATTGTAGCTGTAAAGCTTATCCGCCACAGTAAAGGCAAACACGTTACCGCCATCGCTCTCCTTCAGTTCCACCTCTTCACCGGCAATCCCCAGCACAATTTTATCGTTGACATAGACATCCGACTCCTCGTCAAAAATCTGCTCCATCGTCCGCTCAAAATCAAGCAGATACATGCGGTCCGGCGTGTAACGGATTCTGTAAAATTCGTTTACCCGGTAATAATCTGTCTTTTTCCCATTTTTTATATTCACCAGATATTCCAGATTGAAAGAGCCTGTGTTCTCCGCCAGTTCCCTGATAATAATGCACGGCTCCGCCACTCTCCTGACTGGCAGTTCCCCCCACGTCACCTGATTAAAACTGGAATGAATCGTCACTCTGTGAAAGGTGGTATTATCCCCCTCAGAATTGGATTCCAGATATTTCGTCAGTTCCGCCGCCGCTTCCCTGTCAAAAGTACGCTCATGGAAATCCGTGATATAGTCCAGTTTCTCGCGGACATGGAGTGACTCGCTCAAAATAATTCTGGAATAGTACCTGACCGGCGTACTATTCGCGGGCGTTACGAGAAAAACCAGCATATACTCGGTATCATCCTCGATCAGATCTTTTAGCGTAATCGAAAATGAAATCCTGTCCTCTTCCAGTTCATATTCTTCCACCGGCGTACTCTCCACCAGCCGTTCCCCGTCAAGGCTTCTCACCTCAAAGGCAATCGCGTCGATTCCCCGCCCATAAGTGTCCATCCGTACATCTATTTTTCTGTCCGCGTCGATAGGCTGAAGGTTGTCCCGCAGATAGGCGCACTCCATATTCTGGGCATAACCATGCAGACTCCCTACCCTGTACGCGCCCACATACATGGACACCACAGGGTAAGTCGCCTCACCCATTTCAGTCGTCATATCCGTATTTCCCTGATTCATCACCCTGCTTAAGACCAATAGCGCCAGCGCAAAAATACATCCAAGCAGAACGCCTTTTATTATCGCTCTCTTCATGTAATTTCAATTCCCCGGTCAAAACTTTAAAATCCCGTTTTGATTCATATGGCGTTTTTTATAAATCTCACCGCACAAAAGCACCTGGACGAGCTCTGTAATACGGTCCCAGTCCTGCTCCGGCTGCGGCATCTCCGCTTTCTCGGCCTGCTTCAATTTATCCAAAACGACCTGCGTCAGTCGGTAAATCTGCCACTTATCGGGATATTCGTCATAAATCATACTGCCTTCATAGTCTAACCGATCCAGAATCTCGGCAATCACTTTCTGATACTTCTTCGCTTCGGTCGGGTACATCTCCTGCAGATATTCCAGATCCCTCGTCACCGTATCCTGCTCCTGGTAGAAGAGCGGCATCGGATATGCCATGTAAAACGGTAAAATTCTCGATTGTCTCATATACTCACCATGATTATCAGTCGCTTTATTTTATCATATGGTAAAGCAATGGGAACGTGAAAAATCAATATCCTTATTTTTTTAAAAGTCTGAAGCCTCCCACTAGCTGCTGGAGCATCGCTGCCTGACCGGACAATTCCTGACTGGTAGCCGCACTCTCTTCCGCGGTCGCGGAATTATTCTGCACCACGCCGGATATCTGTTCAATACCTGAGGCAACCTGCTCGATTGCATCCGTCTGATCCTCCACGGCTTTTGTCACCTGCTCCATTTGCCCTGCTGCCTCGTCTGCCATCTTTACTGCGGCAGTCACTGAATCAGTCACTTTCCCCACAACAAGGCTTCCGCTTTCAACGGCGTTGACGGATCGCTCAATCAACTCCTTGGTTGCTTTCGCCGCCTGATCCGACTTGGTCGCCAGATTTCTCACCTCTTCCGCCACCACGGCGAACCCCTTTCCGTTTGTCCCGGCGCGTGCCGCCTCCACCGCCGCGTTAAGCGCCAGAATATTTGTCTGGAAAGCAATATTTTCAATAGTATCTATAATACGGCTGATTTCTTCGGACGACTGCGTAATCTGTCCCATCGCCTGATTCAGACTGTCAATATACCCGCCGCTCTCCTGAAGCTTTTCTCCTGCCTCGCCCACGACATCCTTTGCATGTTCCGTCATCTGCGCAATTCCCTTTGCCTCCGTACTCATATTAGAAATGGTTCCGGAGAGATCCCCTACTGCGCTTGTCTGCTCCACCGCGCCATGGGACAAAGCTGCCGCGGTAGCCGCCACCTGATCCGATCCTGTCGAAACCTGGTCGGATGCAGAGACAATGCCCGCCATGGTAACATTCAGCTTATCGCTGATGACCCGCAAGGATTCCCACAAAGCAGCAAAATCACCGGGATAGGACTGCCCGGAAACTTCCCGGGTCAGATTTCCATCCGCTATCGCGCCGAGAATATCCTGCATTTCATGTACAATCGTACCTAAATCCTTGACCAGCTGCGCAGTTGAATCCGCCAGTATCCGCGTCTCGTCCTTGCTCTTTACCTGTGGAACCGGACTGCCCAAATCACCTTGTGAAAGCGCCCGGATCCGCTCCGCGCACCTGACAACGGGTGTGACGATAGTATGACTGACTCTCATAGAAATAATAATAATCACAATACATGCCACGACACAGATTGCAGTCTGCAAAATATTTCCATACTCTGCTGGGCGCATGAACTCATCCTCATCTATCGTCACCGCAATCGACCATCCATCCGTCCCTGCAATGGGCGCGTAGCTCTGGATATTATTGGACTGATCCTCCGCGTAATAGAACCGTTCCACGCCAATTTCGCCGAGCGTCATTTTCTTTTCAATTGCCGCCACCGTCTGAAGCTCTTCATCCTCGGGAGCCGCTGCTGCTTCTCGCATGACATTTTCCCTGTTCAGCACCGCCTCCTGATCAACATAAGCAATTGTGGTGCCGTCTTTGTCCAGAATATATGCCTCGCCTTCCTCCCCGATCTGCAGCCCTTCAATGATAGACTGTAAAATATAGGTATCGCACTGGAAATAAAGCACGCCTTTCACTTCATCGCCATCCTTGATCGGAGCGGCAACCATGAGATACGTATCTGTGCCGTCTATGTAGGGAGTGGACATATAACTGCTCCCCTGCGCAGCCGCCTGAAAAAAGGGTTCTCCTGATACGTCCACGCCATGGACCACGTCGTAACCGTCCGCGTCGGTCATGCCGCCAAAACGCATATAATACGCGTCCACCCGTTCCTGAATAAACTCCTGCTTTTCCTCCGGCGTCGCATTTTTATCCACGAGAATCGGATTCGATGCCATCTCTGCTATTGTCAGCGTATAAGTTGAGATCATGTTTTCCGCCGCCAGAGCGGCAAGCTTCGCCGTTTCCAAAGCATTTTTCTCAAGCGCCGACGCAGTGGAATACCGAGTTACCGCCGTACTCACAATCCCCGCAATCACCGACACACATACTGTTGCCAATACCACTATAGCAATGATTTTTGTCTGAATTTTCCGCATTTCTTCCGTCCCCGGGCGTCTCAGATGCAGAACCCCTTCTCCCTTCCTATTCGTCTGTGTTGTATAAACAGGGGAACGGATCAATCCGTTCCCCCATAGTACCTTGTCATTTGTGCACTGTCTCTATCCTCGCCACCGCCCGCTTCAGGGACATCTCTGCCCTTCGCATGTCCGTTCCAGATGCATGTTCCCTGATACGCTCTTCGGCGCGGGATTTGGATTCCTCCGCACGTTCCACATCAATCTCATCCGGCCATTCTATGATCTCGGCGAGCACCGTGACCTGATCCGGCAGCACCTCGGCAAAGCCCGCATGCAGAGCCGCTTCGGACACCTCCTGATCCTTCGTGATCGTAAGGATTCCGGGCGCAACAATCATCGTCATCGGGATATGCTCCCTATAAATGCCGACCTCGCCCTCGACTGTGTTAAACTCCACCATGGACACCTCATCCTCAAAGAAGACCCTGTCCGGTGTGATAATTTTTAATGTAAAATTTCTGCTATCCTCAGCCATATATTTACCTCCTGCGGCTATTCGGTATCCTTATAGCTGCACCCTTACTTCTTAACACGCGCAACTACGTCATCGATGCTGCCCGCATTCAGGAAATAGCTTTCCGGAATATCGTCGTGCTTGCCGTCAAGAATCTCCTTAAAGCCACGGATAGTCTCGGAAATCGGCACATACACGCCGCTCATTCCCGTAAACTGCTCCGCCACATGGAAAGGCTGAGAAAGGAATCTCTGAATTCTTCTCGCACGGGCAACCACCAGCTTATCTTCCTCTGAAAGTTCGTCCATACCGAGGATGGCGATGATATCCTGCAGTTCCTTATACTTCTGCAGAATCTCCTGCACGCCTCTTGCCACCTGATAGTGCTCTTCCCCGACAATTCTTGGATCAAGGATTCTGGAGGAGGACTCAAGCGGGTCAACCGCCGGATAGATACCTAACTCCACGATAGAACGGGACAGCGTCGTCGTTGCGTCCAGATGCGCAAACGTCGTTGCCGGAGCCGGGTCAGTCAAGTCGTCCGCAGGTACATAAACCGCCTGTACGGAGGTGATGGAACCGCTCTTTGTGGAAGTGATACGCTCCTGCAAGGCACCCATCTCCGTCTGCAGCGTAGGCTGATAGCCAACGGCGGAAGGCATACGGCCGAGCAGTGCGGACACCTCCGAACCTGCCTGTGTGAAACGGAAGATATTGTCAATGAAAAGCAGCACGTCCTTACCGCCCTTGTCACGGAAATACTCCGCCATGGTAAGTCCCGTCAGACCCACTCTCATTCTAGCCCCGGGGGGCTCGTTCATCTGCCCGAATACCATCGTTGTCTTGTCGATAACTCCTGATTCCTCCATCTCGTGATAGAGGTCGTTACCCTCTCTGGTACGCTCGCCCACCCCGGTAAATACGGAGTAGCCGCTGTGCTCTGTCGCGATATTACGGATCAGCTCCTGAATCAGCACTGTCTTGCCCACGCCGGCTCCGCCGAACAGACCGATCTTACCACCCTTCTGGTAAGGGCAGAGCAGGTCAACGACCTTGATGCCCGTCTCCAGAAGCTCCGTCGCCGTGGACTGTTCCTCAAACGACGGCGCCTGTCTGTGAATCGGCTCATGTCCCACATCCGTAGGCGCGGGTTTATTGTCAATCGGTTCTCCCAGAACGTTAAAGATACGTCCCAGCGTATTTTCTCCGACAGGAACCGTGATGGGAGCGCCTGTTGCAACCGCATCCATACCTCTCACCAGTCCGTCCGTGGGACCCATGGAGATACATCTGACGGTATCGTCACCCAGATGCTGCGCTACTTCCACAGTCAATTCCCCGCCCGTCTTAAGCGGAATTCTGATTGCGTCATTAATCTCCGGCAGACTGCCTGTCGAAAATTTGATGTCCAGTACGGCGCCGATGATCTGAGTGATCTTTCCAAGATTTTCACTTGTCTTTACTTCTGCCATCTCTTTTTTCCTTTCGCAAATTTTCTTTTTGTAACCGTTCAGCACACGCCTATTCGCTCTGGCTGAACTGCATTATGAGATCGCATTTGCACCTGCGATAATTTCTGTTAATTCCTGCGTAATAGATCCCTGACGCGCCCTGTTGTACATCAGCGACAAGTGATCTATCATTTCCTCAGCATTGCTCGTTGCGGAATCCATCGCCTGCATTCTCGCACCGTTTTCGCTCGCAACCGCTTCCACCAGACCGCCGTAGATCAGGCTGGTCACATATTTCGGAATAATCATGTCCAGCGCCTCGTCGTCCGCCGGCTCGAAATTCATCAGCGCCTTGCTGCCCGTGCCCTGCGTCTCCTCCGAAGCGTTTTCCGTAGGCTCCACGGGAAGAAGTTTCAAAAGCGTCGGTACATGAACCACCGTATTCTTAAATCCCGTGTAGGCGAGATAAATCTCTCCGATCTCCCCCGCCGCAAAGGAGGCAAGCAGCCTCTTGCACAGCGCCATCGCATCCACATAGGACGGCTCCTCGATGATTTCGGAATCCTCCTCCACAATCTCATAGCCATTGCGGTTCAGGGCGTCCCTGCCCTTCTTGCCGATTGCATAGATCCTCAGATCTTCCTTCTTAAAATCGCCCTTTGTGATAAGTTTCACAACGTTGGAATTGTAGCCGCCCGCGAGACCCCTGTTGGAGGTAATCACGATCACAGCTTTCTTCTGCGATTCCCCCGCCGTCAGGTAGGGGTGGTTTAAGCCGCCGGTTTTCGCCAGCATGGAAGTCACCGTCTCGTACATGCAGTTAAAATATGCCTTCGACTGTTCCGCGCGCTGTTTCGCCCTCTGCAGTTTCACGGTAGAAACGAGTTTCATAGCTTTGGTAATCTGCTGCGTACTCTGAATACTGCCTTTACGCCTTTTAATGTCTCTCATTGAGGCCATAGCATTACCCTCCTAACTGCTCATTTCATTCGCAGTTACTGTGCAAAATTCATTCCAGATTGTCTTCGACAACGGAATTTTGCACTTTTGCATCATTTTCTTACGGTCTCAGCAGCAAGTGCTTCGACCTGTACTGCACTTATTTGAACTGCGCCTTGAACTCCTCGATCGCCTTCTTCAGCTTCGCGTCCGTTTCGTCGTTGATCTCTTTATTCTTTGCAATCTCGTTCGGCACCTCGGGATATTTCGTATCAAGAAATTCGAAGAACTCCGTCTCAAATCTGGTGATATCCTCAACCGCGACATCAAGCAGGTATTTGTTCGTCACCACATAGATGATGATAACCTGATACTGCACTGGCATCGGCTTGTACTGCGGCTGTTTCAGGACTTCCTTGATTCTTTCACCCTGTGCCAGCTTCTCCTTGGTATCGGCATCAAGCTCGGAACCGAACTGGGAGAAAGCTGCCAGCTCTCTGTACTGCGCAAGCTCTGTACGGATAGGCGCCGCAATCTTCTTCATCGCCTTAATCTGTGCCGCACCACCTACACGGGATACGGAAAGACCTGCGTTTACCGCCGGACGGAAACCGGAATTGAACATTTCTGTCTCCAGATAAATCTGCCCGTCTGTGATGGAGATTACGTTCGTCGGAATGTACGCGGAAACGTCGCCCGCCTGCGTCTCAATGATGGGAAGCGCCGTCAGCGAACCGCCGCCGTACTCCTCACTCATTCTCGCCGCACGCTCTAACAGTCTGGAATGCAGATAGAACACGTCACCGGGATACGCTTCACGCCCCGGCGGTCTCTTTAAGAGCAGGGAGAGTGTACGGTATGCTGCGGCCTGTTTGCTCAGGTCATCGTAAACCACCAGCACATCCTCGCCGTTCTCCATCCACTCCTCACCGATCGCACAGCCGGAATACGGAGCTATGTACTGTAAAGGCGCCGTCTCGCTGGCTGTCGCGGCAACTACGGTGGTGTACGCCATCGCGCCGTACTCTGTCAAAGTTTTCACAATGGAAGCGACCGTGGACGCCTTCTGGCCGATGGCCACATAGATACATTTCACGCCCTGTCCCTTCTGGTTAATGATCGTATCAATCGCAATCGCCGTCTTACCTGTCTGCCTGTCGCCGATGATCAGCTCACGCTGCCCTCTTCCGATGGGCACCATGGAGTCGATCGCCTTGATACCTGTCTGTAACGGCGTATCCACAGATTTTCTCGTGATAACGCCGGATGCAACTCTTTCAATCTTACGATACTTGTCAGTCTGGATCGGACCTTTGCCGTCGATAGGCTGTCCCAGAGCATTTACGACACGTCCGAGCATGCAGTCGCCCGCGGGCACCTCTACCACGCGCCCTGTGGTCTTTACGGTATCGCCCTCGTTGATATTGTGCTGGTTACCAAACAGAACCGCACCAACGTTGTCTTCCTCAAGGTTCAGGATCATGCCGTAAACTTCGCCGGGGAACTCAAGCAGCTCACCCTGCATTGCATTCTCAAGTCCGTGCACGCGAGCGATACCGTCCGCCACCTGGATAACCGTACCCACCTCGGATACTTCCAGCTCGGAAGCATATCTCTTAATCTGATCCTTAATGACTGAACTGATCTCTTCTGGTCTTAAATTCATGGATCATACGCACCTTTCTTAGATTTTTAGGATTTTTATTATATCTGTACTTTTAACAGATCCTTCTGCAGCTCGCTCAGTTTTGTCCTGATGCTGCTGTCAACAACTCTGTCGCCGATTCGGATCACCATGCCCCCGATCAGGGATGCGTCCACATCATAACTGATCTCCATGGACTTATACCGTGTGGTGTCAAGCAGTTTTTTCTCGACTTCCTTACACTGGCTGTCCTTAAGCGGAACAGCCGTCGTCACTGTGGCGATGCCTATTCCCTTATATTCCTTTACCTTGGCGACAAAGTACCTCAGGATCTCGTCGATCTCCCTGTAACGGTCTTTTGAGATAATGATAGTGAGAAACCCGAACAGCTCCTCGGATACCCTTCCGGCAAACACGGTTTTCGCAACCTTGATCTTCTCTTCCTTAATGATCTTCGGATGGTTCATCAGTCTGCCAAAATCCTCATTCTCAGCAAGGATTTTCTGTAGCTGGACGGTTTCTTCCAACAGGACGTCTATCTTATCTTCTTCCACCGCAAGTTCAAACAACGCGTCACCGTATGTCTTTGAAATCAGCTTAGCCATGTGCTCTCACCTATTTCCTTAAGCGTCTCTTCCACCAGACTGTCCTGCACAGTGGTGTCAATCGCCGCGTTCACAACCTTTGAAGCCATCATGGATGCAAGCACAACCATCTCGCGCTTCACCTCATCAGCCGCTTTCTTCTTCTCAAGCTCCGCCTCCACGCCGGCCCTCTCAAGAATCCTTGCCGCTTCCTCCTTCGCGTCCGCGATGATCTTATTTTCGTTCGCAAGCGCTTTCTTACGCGCCTCCGCGAGAATTTCTTCCGCTTCTTTATCTACTTCTTTGAGCTTCGTCTCGTACTCTTCCTTCAGCGCCCTGGCATTTTCCATGTCAGATGCCGCAGTATCAAGTTCGCTTTTGATGCGCTCCTGCCTCTTTTCCATCATATCCCGCACGGGATTAAACAGAAAATGGGAAGCGATCAGAAAGAGTGCGAACACAGCTATAATCATCAACACGGAATCCGCGATCAACTGCAAGTCGAGGTCAAACAGCCTCGGCGCCATCTCCGCGGACGCCAGCGCTAAATTCGCAACTGTCGTACTCAAGCGTTAGTACCCCCTTTCGTTGTTTATTACAGGTCCGCGCACTTGCTGCGCTGACCGTAAAACACTTATATTGTGCCAAGCATCAAGCACGCCGCAAAGCGATTTAAAATAGCTTGACGCCTGCCGTAACAAAGTTACGGCAGAAGAGGCTTAACGAAGAGCAGCAGCATAGCAATCAGCAGGCCGTACAGACCTGTGGTCTCGGCAACCGCCTGCCCCAACAGCATCGTAGAAGTAACGTCTGACTTCGCACCCGGATTTCTGCCCACTGCAGCAGCCGCATGACCAGCCGCAATACCCTGGCCGACACCGGGTCCAATACCTGCGATAACCGCAAGTCCCGCGCCGATTGCTGAACATCCCAAGATAAAATTGTTGTTAAATTCTCCCATTTTTGATTTCCTCCTTGGATTGATTTAAATTTTTTAATTTTCACTCTGTCGTACAGGCATCCGTGATGTATGTCATGGTCAGCATACAGAACACGTATGTCTGGATCGCACCCGAGAACAGGTCGAAATATACGTGAAGCGCCGCCGGCCAGATGATTGCGATCTTCGAAAGAAGCGCATACACCAGCGCCATCATAACTGTACCCGACAGGACGTTTGCAAACAGACGCAGCGACAAAGAGATCGGCACCGCCACATCACCAATCACATTGATTGGCGCCCAGATCGGCCACGGGTCACACAGGCCTGCAAGCACGCCTTTCACTTTCTGGTACCTGAACTTGTTGAAGTGGATCAGTACAAACGTCATAACGCCCATTGGCAGCGTCACGCCATAGTCCGCTGTCGGCGGCCTGAGCCCGAACAGTCCCGAAATATTACTAAGCAGGATAAAGATAAATATCGTGCTGATGTAGTTGCGGAATTGCGGGCTGAATTTTCCCATAACGCCGCCAACCATCTTATCAAGCATCTCGACAACCAGCTCAACAATGTTCTGGAATGTCCCGGGCACATCCGAGGCTCGCTTGACGACTCGGTTCGCCGCGATGCAGAAGCCTATGATTACCAGCATGACAATCAGCACGCACACATGGGTGGTGGTGATCCACACGGTCTGCCCAAAAAGCTCGTAGGAAAAAACGCCGTGAATCATAAAGTCAATATCTGCACCGCCGGACAACATAATTCCCTGTCCCATCTTCTCACCTCCTTCTACACATAATTAGGTATAAAGTATATAAAACATGTAACAGCGGTCTGCGCCATTACAAAGCAGTACCGTCCGAGATTTCCTGCTCTTTCTTTCCCGCCCGCAGCCTGTGTACCAGCGGATTCAGATAAGCGGACACCTTCATGCCCATATAGCCGCAGAACGCAAAAATCGGGTTCGCGAAATCCACGAACATGAGTGCGCCTATAACAAGCACAAGAACCGCGTAGCGTATGATGTTCTGCGCACCCAAGCTCTTCACGGCTTCCTTCTCCGGCAGGTCAAGCCCCCGGTCCAGGGACCACCACATATGAAACGCGCCTGCCACAGCAAGAAACACGCCAATCCAGAGCCCTATGCTGTATGCGGGATTTCTGGAAAAAAACAAAAGCACGATTTCAAAAACAGCGCCGTAGGCAAGGATGCCCAGCCAGAGTTCCAAAAGCGTCTGGTCAATCTTTCTTTTCATTCTCTTCCTTCTCTTCTTTTATCTGCGTACTGCGTCTGCGCGTCTTTGCCGGCGTCTCGTAAATCCTTCTCGCAAACCGGAATACATTGGTAAAACCTGCCAGCGCGCCCACGAAAAAAAGCGCCACCATCCAGACACTGGTCCCAAGTTTCCTGTCTAGGAACATCCCCACAAAAGAGCAGAGAAAGATGGGAACAAGCATGTTGACGCCAAACTGTGTGATCATCATTAACGCCTGATAAACAGTTTTTTGATACTTCAAAATACCGCCTTCCCAATCCACAGAATTTCCCCTAAAGCCTAACAAGAGAATTATACTCATTTTTGGTACTTTTGTCCAGACCCAGTTCAATAATGAGCAAATTTTAGGGGAAACGTTGACATTTATCCTCCGGCGGTGTACGGTTAAGTAACAAATCGAGCGAGGAGGACCAAAACATGGCAGATCCGATTCTTTACCGCAAGAGACTGATTCCGGAGGAATGCGTCCTGTTAAAAGACGACAGGCTTCTTTACCGCGACGAAGAAATCATTGTGACTGCCTGGAACACATTGAAGCCCCGCAAGGATCTGCATCACGGCCGCTCCTGCTACTACCTGCGGGAGGGGATTAAAGTGAGCCGCTTCTATGATGAAAACGGCTCTCTTTTGTATTGGTACTGCGATATTGTGGATTACGATTACGATGCCGGCACCGATACATATGTCATTACCGATCTGTTGGCGGACGTCATCGTCTATCCCGACGGTTTCGTGAAGGTCGTAGATATCGATGAACTTGCCACCGCCAAAGAGGCAGGGCTTTTAAATGACACCATGCTGAAGCAGGCGCTTCTGACTCTCAACAGTCTGCTGCAGGTGATCTATGACGGCGGTTTTGAGAAGCTGCAGGAGCCGCTGGAGAGGTACTGCTGACTCGCACCATCCCAGCCACCCGAAAGCAAGCTTTCCCCTGTCTGATCTGTCACAAATCTACACGGATCAATGTTAATAGAAAATATGTCCCCCAATTCTGTATTTGGGTTCGATTCCGTCCACGGGTGTCCTGAAATAAACGCAGTTGCTTACGTTGGTGGTGCCACCCATCACCTCGTCTGCCGCCTGATAGCAGCTCCCTGTGGCTCTGCCTTCCGCAAGCGCGAGCGCGAGACGTCCGCTTGCCACGGGGGAAAACTGCCCCGACTGGTAGATTACCCCTGTCACCGTATCCGGATATACCGAACTCAACACTCTGTTCATCACAACAGAACCGACGGCAACCTGCCCGCTGTAGGGTTCAGCGCCCGCCTCACAGTAAATCAGATTCGCCAAAAGATACCTGTCACCTTCCGCGAAACTAACCTCGGAAATATCACGCCAGCTCGACTGTGCTGCCAGCTCCGCCATACGGATTTCCTCTGCCAGCTTGGCGCGGAGAGCGGACAGTTCCGCCTCCTGTTCCTTGAGCTGCTGCTCGTAAGCCAGAGCCGCCGCCTCTGCCTCGGAAATCTGGTTCGCCGTGGCGTTCAGATTGCTGGAAGTCTGGCTCACAAGCCCGGAAACGCGCCCCTGCTCCGCCACGACCTGCACTTTATACTCGCCCAACTCTTCCCTGTTTTGTTCCTGTTCCTTCTTTGCCTGCTCCAGTTCCGCCTGCTTCTGTTCCATTGCCGCCTGCGCGGCTTTATACTCGTCCAGCACTTTTCCCTGATAAGCGGAAAGCTGCTCAATATATTCATTTTTATTCAAAAAATCAGACAGACTCCCCGAGGAAAAAAACAACTCCATGTAAAGATTGCTGCTTCGCTCATAAGTAAACTGAATCTGCCTTTTCATGGTGGCGTACTGCTCGTCCTTTAAGGCAATCGCCTCCGCCAGTTCCTCCTCCACCTGTGCAATCTCTTTCTCCAGGTCCTCGATTTCCTCTTCCTTTTCGGCAATCTGTTCTTCCAGCTCACTCAAATTATTGCTCACCTGCGTAAGCTCCGTATTCAGCGTAGAAAGCGCACCCTGCAGGGAACTGTGCTGCTCGTTCAGCCCCTCCAGCTTCTCTTCGGTCTCGTCCAGTTTGCCTTCCGTCTCCTCCCGCTGCTGCTCCGCTTCCCGAATCTGCTGTCTGGTCTCCTCAGTTGCCTGCACGGAGAGCGGCATTAAGCCGCAAAGCAGAACAAGCTCCAGACAGGCAGCCGCTCTTCGTTTCCTTTCCATACTTTTCTCCCAATCTAACAGTTCTCGATCAAATCCACACGTCTCTGATGACGCTCCCCATGGGAAAAAGGCGTGTCCAGAAAAATATCGACAATGTCAAGCGCTACCATTTCTCCGATAATCGCCGCACCCATTGCCAATACATTGGCGTCGTTGTGCTCCCTCGTCAGTCTTGCGGAAACCGGATCGCCACAGAGCGCGCAACGGATTCCCTGCACTTTATTCGCCGTCATGGAGATGCCGATACCCGTGGTGCAGATCACAATACCCCTGTCACATTCCCCTGATGCCACCGCCTTTGCCACCGCCGCACCAAAAATCGGATAATCGCAGGAACTTTTATCCGGGCAGCCGAAGTCCTTATACTCCAGTCCCCGCTCCTTCAAATGTGCCATTACCTTCTGTCTCAAATCATATCCGCCGTGGTCACTTCCGATTGCAATCATGTCTCCCTCTCTTTCCGAAGCGCGCAAAACCGCGCCTCCTGTATATTATTTTATTGTAACCGTTATACCTCACCGCTGTCACGTGAAACCGCAGCAGCTCATTTCAGCTCAATCACCCTGTGTCCCGCCGCTTTCAGCAGCCGGTTCATTACTGCCAGCGAAACGCCTTCCCCGTCAAAGCTCTCCGAATAAATCAGTTCCACACCCTCGTCATCAAACTCCCGCAAAATGCGGTACAGACCTTTCGCCGCTGCGGCAGCGTCCGTTCTTTTTCCGACGCTGCGGGGCACATCTGTCCGATAACAGGCGACCGTTTCGTCCGTTGCGATAACACCAGTTTTTTTATTATCACGCCGCCCTTCCAGAAGCCGCCCGTTGATATAATCCGTCACTGCCTCCACATCCCCTTTGACAATAACCAGTTCGCCCTTCGGCGCGTAATGTCGGTATTTCATGCCAGGCGCTTTCGGGGCTTGTCCGCTGTCGGCAGAAAGAAGCGTCTCATCCTCCGCCACACGCCCCAGTTTCTGCCGGAGCATTTCCGCCGTGATAAACCCAGGCCTTAAAACCGTGGGCGGTTCCACCGTCAGATCCACAATCGTGGATTCCAGCCCGAGCGTGGCGTCGCCGCCGTCCAATATCATCTCTATCCTGCCGTCCATGTCCTGCGCCACATAGGACGCGCGGGTGGGGCTCGGTCTGCCGGAACGGTTGGCGCTGGGTGCCGCCACATAACCGCCCGCAGCCCGGATAAACGACAGCGCCACCGCATCGGACGGCATACGCACCGCCACCGTGTCAAGCCCGCCCGTCGTCTCCTCCGGCACCAGATCCGATTTTTCCAGAATCATGGTGAGCGGTCCCGGCCAGAACGCCTCCGCCAGTTCCTCTGCCGTCTCCGGCACACTCTTTACAATGGCTGGCAGCGCTTCCATGTCCGCGATATGCACAATCAGCGGATTGTCGGAAGGTCTGCCCTTCGCTTCGTAAATTTTTCTGGAGGAAGCCGGATTCAGCGCATCTCCCCCCAGACCATAGACCGTTTCTGTTGGAAACGCAACCAGTCCGCCGGACTTAATGATTTCACCCGCCTCCCGGATCGAAACCTCGCTCTCATGCTGTTCGTCTATTCGGACTACTTTTGTAAGCATAACTCTCTCATGTCCTCACCCAGACCTGCTGCCTAAAGCCTGCATAATTTTTATAGCCTGTATCGTATTTCTACCCTTTTATCATATAAGGAAGCGCAACTCTACGCTGCCAACGCCGGGATCATCACTCCCGCGTCATCTACTCCGTCTTGTTCAGGTAACTCAAAATCGCCAGATGGATCGCCCACGCGGTCTTTTCCTGATAGACCTCCGAGGAAAGCTTCTGCGCCTCCTCATAATTGGAAAGGAAACCGCACTCCACGATCACAATAGGCGATGACGTCTTTTTCAAGAGGTAATAACTGTTGTTCGCTTTCGCCTGTCTGGCGTTGTCCGGATCAATCTGCTCTGCCAATACCCGCTGCATACGTTCCGCAATCTCTTTGCTTTCCTGACTTCTCTCATAATAAAAGACCTGCGCGCCGTGTACATACTCCTCATGGTAACTGTTCTGGTGAATGCTCACCGTCAGCGCCGGCTTCTTCTCCTCAATCAGCGCCACACGGTTTTTCATGTCCTGCACCTTTTTATTGGAGACATTCTCGTCATAAAGCCCGGCATCCTCTTCCCTTGTGAGCGCCACGTCCACATCCGCCGCCGTCAGAAACAAAGCAAGCTTTTTCGCAATCTTTAAATTGATATCCTTTTCCAGGCTGCCATCCACTCCCACCTTGCCCGGGTCGGCACCGCCGTGACCCGCATCGATGACCACGCACGGTTTTATCTTCTCCGTTTTGTCCGTCAGGACACGGTTCGCAGAGACCATACGCGCCCCGCCCCGCAAAGCAAATCCAAATGCCGCAAGCAGCAATAGAAGCAGTCCACCTCTGACAATCTTGTCATATTTTCCTGATTTTTCTTTCTCCATTATTCACCCAAGCCGCAACCCGCTTTTCCCGCCACCCAATAAGGTGCGGATTCGGCTCTGCCAATACGCGTCTTAGTGCATATATATGAAGAAAGCAGGCAAAAGATAACCCCGCCGCGCAGGATTTCCCCGCCGCAGACTTACGACTGGTTCATGTATTCCTCTATCGCATCCCAGACATCCGCCGTCTCAAAACCGAGCCGCCACGCCGCCACACCCGCAATCTCGTATTTTTCCATAATATTTAACTTCACTTTGATGGACTCCGCGTCCTCCAGCCACACCTGACAGAGTCTGTCCCCGTCCTGAAATTCCCCGTAATTTTGACAGGTTGCCTCGTCCCAGCGGGTCGCGATTCCGTGATCCGACACATAGGTCTGCGCCATCTCCATTCCCACCGCCTGACTGCTTATGCCGTCGGCGCCAGTTTCCCAGATTCTTGTATAGAAAGGGAGGGCGTTTATCACTTTTTCCTTCGGCACCTCCGCCACTGTATTTTCGATGCCTTTCTCAACGAAATTGATGGAGGCGACACTCCCAGCCTCATCGCTGCCGTTATAGTGCTCGTCATACCCCATGATAATGACATAATCCGCCACCACACCCTGCTCTGCGCGGTCATAATGGTCTGTGTGGTTCATGGGCACATAATTGTCCACTGAGAGTACAATACCGTACTTCCTGCACGGAATGGACAACTCTCTGATAAACTGGATAAAGGGTTCCCCCGCATCCAGACTCACATTCTCAAAATCAATATTCAGCCCGTCCAGATTGTATTCCCTGACCGCCGCCAAAAGCTGTAAAATCAAATGCCGCCTGTTGGACGTCTTTCCAAGCACTGTGTAAAGATCCACATCCACACTGTCCACATTACCTACCAGCGCCCAGACTTCCAACCCCATCCCGTGCGCCCTTTCCACATAATCGGTCGTTGCGAAACTGCTGAAACCGCCCTCGTTTCCCGTCAAAGTAAACCAAGTCGGGGAAATCACGTTAAGCCCCTTCGTCTGCGCGACAGTCTCCTCCAGCGTGTCATTGCCTCCCGTTCCGCCGATCACATGCCAGCCCAGATTAATTTTGTGATCCCGGGTGTTCGCCTTGTATTCCGGTTCCTCATAGTCCGTCACGGGGACAGGCTCCTCCTCCGTCTTATCCCCCAGTTTTTTATTTTCAACATAGCCGATAATGGAATCCTGCGTTTTTACCTTCGTCCATGTTTCCATCTCTTCCAATATAATTACCTGATCTCCCTCCGAAACATCTGTCAGGATATCGCTCTTGATGCCTCCCTGATAACGCACCTGCGTATCTTTCGTGACGGACGCGACCTGCCGCCTGTCCCATTCGGTATAAATCTGCATATGGTTCGGCTCCGTAAAAAGCTCATAGGAAAAATTCGCATATTTTTTTATAAAATCCGCTGCGATATAGAGCGTCTCCCCCTCATACCGGGAAATGGTATAATCATAACTTTCACCACTCTCCACAAAATCCGCGTCATAGCCGGTTACCGTTCCCGTACCAATCACGTTCACATAAACCATGTCAGGCGTCGTGTAGAGAAGACTGTTTTCCGACTTATCTTCATAAAATCTGTCATTAAAATATTTATGCACCGTAGCAATATCAAAATAACAAATGTTATCAAATATTTTCGCATGCTCTTCTATCTGTTCATCCTGCAAAATAATGGGGACGTCGTTCTCCCCCTCGATGCCGAAATACTCCGTCAGATCTGCCCTTTCCTTTGAATAGGAGTATTTTTCGAGCAGCTTCGCTCCAAATCCTGCCGCGCCAATCAATATAATAAGGACAACCGCGACTATCACCGGAATTACTTTTTTCATTTGTCAGCTCCTTTTTTGACCGCCTGTAGTAAACGCCGGCTGGGCAGAGAAGCCTTCCCTTTCCTGCCCGCCGCATTTACTACGATTATAACAAACTATTCCTTTTCAGTCATTAGTTTTTTTCAGGCAATGACAACATCACATAACGGGAAACCTCCCGAATCCAACGTAATGACAGGTCCTCTTATGCCGTCCCCCAAAAGGATTAACAAAAAAACTATAAAATAACTCAACCGTGATATACTAACGGCATATGATATAGGAGGGCGGAAATAGTTCTGAAGATGACTCTGACATGCAAATGAATTTGAAAATTATCTGTATAACCTACTCATTCCTTGTGAATTATATTTTGTGTACCAAAGGAAACTCTTAAGAATTAACCCGGCGCTTAGATGGGAATAAGATATGGTCTCTGACAAGGCACATAGCCCATAAGACTGCCTCCGCCAAAAGATACTGGCAAAGACACAGATGTTACCTATTAAATTTTCGCATGCCTCCTTCCCCTGCGGATTATCAGAGACATCTTGTAGTTAGATTATAGCCATAATCTGACAGGAATTGCAAGCATTTTCTAAAATTATTAAAATTTTTTAAACACTTATCGCGCACTATTGACTAAAACCGACCTCTGGGATTAAGATACAGTTAACTTAATCAAGCTCTATTATCCTAAATATAGAAGGAAGAGAATAACAACATGAAAATAGAAAAAGTGAATGAGCAGCAAATCCGCTGCACCCTCACAAGAGAAGACCTGCTGAACAGAGAATTAAAAATCAGTGAACTGGCATACGGCACGGAGAAAGCAAAGAGCCTCTTTCGTGACCTTATGCAGCAGGCGGCATACGAATGCGGTTTTGAGGCGGAGGATATCCCTCTTATGATCGAGGCGATTCCCCTAAATGCCGAGTGCATTGTACTGATCGTCACCAAAGTGGAAGATCCCGAAGAGCTGGATACCCGTTTTGCAAAGTTCGCACCTTCCGTCCACGACGACGATTATGATATGGAAGAGACCGAAGAAAATGAAGCGCTGATGGAAGCTTTTGCCGACAGCGCTGACGAGGTGCTTAATCTCCTGCGCCGTATGAACGGCACGGAGGAATCCGTCCCGTCCCCCAAAAACACGAACAAAGAAAAAGCGCAGCAGGTTCTTCCCGGCCGTGAAAAAATGGCGAGCCGCCTTTTCTCCTTCCGCTCCCTGCGCGAAGTGACCAGACTGGCACGCGTAATCGGCACCTGCCGGAGCGCCAATACCTTATATAAGGATGAAGCTGGCGGCAACTATCTTCTGCTGGTCGCTCCCGAGGAATCGGAAAACGCAGATTTTAACCGCATATGCAACCTGATTTCGGAGTATGGCAGACCCGAAAAAACGGCGAACTCCGCAAAAGCTTATCTTGAGGAGCATTTTGAGCCGTTAATCAAGGACCGCGCGGTAGAGACTCTGGCGAAGATATAATACTCTGTTTCAAACTATAGTGGTAAAAATCGAGCGCCCGCGCGCTCGATTCAGAGAATGCTTCGCATCCTCCTTCAATGGTTTGCACTGTCGCACTTTCCTATCGAA
This sequence comes from bacterium 1xD42-87, assembly GCA_003611805.1. Taxonomy (GTDB): domain Bacteria; phylum Bacillota; class Clostridia; order Lachnospirales; family Lachnospiraceae; genus UBA3282. Next base: position 75,606 of record RAYM01000001.1, read on the forward strand.
TAAACAAAACCCCGCCCTGTCATCCGGTCTCCCGGAAACAGGGCGGGGTTTATCATTCCACTTTTATACAGAAGCGATCTTCGCCATCAGGTCATCCGCACTGATGCCGTGCACCATAGCAGCCTCCTCCAAAGTCTCACCCTGCGCGGAAGGGCAGCCGAGACAGTGCATCCCGATCTCCATGAGCACAGGCGCAATATCCGGGTTGATTCTGAGCGCCTCTCCTATCGTTGTGTTCTTTGTAATATCTGCCATTTTATTTACCTCCATATCCTCATTCTGTGATAGCTGCTGATAAAATATACATTAGTTTCCTTTACCAGATTTGATTATAAAAGAAAGCGGCTGTGCCGTCAAGCCGGCTTTCCGTAAAGTCAATCCACATTATTGCATTTTTCACAAAATTTTCATTCTTTTTTTGGCATTTGTATGAGAAAAAGAACAAAGGTCGTCTTGACTGTGATTCGACACATGGCATATAATATTCTTACCGATTCAGAGTGATGCGCCGCGATCGTGCATGATTCCGAATGCAAATTATTTCACAGTTACTTTATTAAAAATTTTAAAATAGGAGGTTGGTACAAAAATGAGACCAGAATGGAAAGATTTTGTAGGCGGCAAGTGGGACAAAGAAGTAAATGTCCGCGACTTTATCCAGAAAAACTATCACCCTTATGACGGTGATGAGTCTTTCCTGGCAGAGCCTACACAGAACACAAAGGATCTTTGGGCACAGGTGCTCGATCTGCAGAAACAGGAGCGTGAGGCAGGCGGCGTACTTGATATGGATACCAAGGTTGTATCCACCATCACATCCCATGGTCCCGGCTATCTGGACAAGAGCAAAGAGACCATCGTAGGTTTCCAGACAGATAAGCCCTTCAAGCGTTCCTTACAGCCTTACGGCGGTATCAGAATGGCAGAGAAGGCCTGCACGGACAATGGCTACGAAGTAGACCCCGAGATCAGCGAGTTCTTCTCCACACACAGAAAGACACACAACGCAGGCTGTTTCGATGCTTACAATGCCGAGATGAGAGCTTGCCGTTCTTCCCACATCATCACAGGTCTTCCGGATGCATATGGCCGCGGCCGTATCATCGGCGACTACAGACGTGTGGCTCTGTACGGTATCGACAGGCTGATCGAAGACAAACAGGCGCAGAAGGATTCTACCGGCCGTGTTATGACCGACGATGTAATCCGTCTCCGCGAGGAGCTTTCCGAGCAGATGGTTGCCCTGAAGCTGATGAAGGAAATGGCTGCTTCTTACGGCTGTGACATTTCCAAGCCCGCTACCAATGTACAGGAAGCAATTCAGGCTACCTACTTCGGATATCTTTGCTCCGTAAAAGAGCAGAACGGCGCGGCAATGTCCCTCGGACGTACATCTACTTTCCTTGATATATACGCTGAGAGAGACCTTGCTAACGGCACATTCACAGAGCAGCAGATTCAGGAGTTCGTTGACCACTTCATCATGAAGCTTCGTCTGATCAAGTTTGCACGTACACCTGAGTACAACCAGATTTTCGCTGGCGATCCGGTATGGGTAACCGAGTCTCTCGGCGGTGTTGGCGTTGACGGTCGTCACATGGTAACAAAGATGAGTTTCCGTTATCTGCACACACTGACCAACTTAGGCCCTTCACCCGAGCCGAACCTGACAGTTCTCTGGTCCACCAGACTTCCTGAGAACTGGAAGAAGTACTGCGCGAAGATGTCCATCCAGACCTCTTCCATCCAGTACGAGAACGACGACCTGATGAGAGTGACACACGGTGATGACTACGGTATCGCTTGCTGCGTATCCTCCATGGTTATCGGTAAAGAGATGCAGTTCTTCGGCGCACGTGCTAACGTTGCTAAATGTCTGCTGTACGCTTTGAACGGCGGTATTGACGAAGTTACCAAGAAGCAGGTTGGTCCTAAGTACCGTCCTGTCAGCGGCGATGTGTTGGATTACGATGATGTTATGGATAAGTTCATCGACATGCTCGAGTGGCAGGCAGACGTGTATGTAAATACACTGAACATCATCCACTACATGCATGACAAATACTGCTATGAGAGAGCAGAGATGGCTCTCCATGACAGAGACGTTAAGCGTTATTTCGCAACAGGTGTTGCAGGTCTCTCCATCGTGGCTGACTCCCTTTCCGCTATCAAGTATGCGAAGGTTGAGCCCATCAGAGATGAGGACGGCATCATTGTTGACTTCAAGACCACCGGCGAGTTCCCGAAATACGGTAACGACGACGACCGCGTAGATGAGATTGCTCAGGAGATCGTTCACAAGTTCATGACCGCGATCAGAAGACATCACACCTACAGAAACGGTGTTCCTACAACCTCTATCCTTACCATTACTTCCAACGTAACCTACGGTAAGGCTACAGGTAACACGCCTGACGGACGTAAGAAAGGCCAGCCTTTCGCACCCGGCGCTAACCCGATGCACGGTCGTGATACCCACGGCGCAGTTGCTTCCCTGTCTTCTGTATCCAAGCTTCCGTTCAACGATGCACAGGATGGTATCTCCAATACCTTCACCATCATCCCGGGCGCGCTTGGCAAAGAGGATCAGGTATTCGCTGGCGACATCGAGGTAGATTTAAGTAAATAAGAAATAAAAGGAGTTGTTGATTATGGATGATAAGCAAATGATAGATGATTTTATCAAGATGATGGATTCCGGGATGGCGCAGGGCGTCGGGCATGTGAATGTGGACGTGGACGCCAACGCCGACAACTCTAAGAATGTACAGACCATGGGGTGCACGGATTGCTCCCGCACCCCGCTGGCGTGCAGCGTTCCCACCCTCCACGAAGGGTTGGACGACTTTAAATAATAAAATATAGCAAAATAGGAGGACAATACAATGGCAGCAGCAAATGCTCAGGTAGATAACTTAGTAAACTTATTGGATGGCTATGCAACAAAGGGCGGTCATCACCTCAACGTAAACGTGCTCAACAGAGATACCTTACTGGATGCACAGAAGCATCCTGAGAACTATCCTCAGTTGACCATCCGCGTATCCGGCTATGCAGTTAACTTCATCAAGCTGACACCGGAACAGCAGGCAGACGTAATCTCCCGTACTTTCCACGAGAGCATCTAATCGCGTCAGAGTCAAAGAATGCAGGAAGCCTTGCGACACGTCGCAGGGCTTCTTTTTTCTGGATTTTCTGCTGTGTCTATGCTATCATATAAGTAATCTTATGAAATCGAATAACCCATAAACAAAGTGCAGAAAATTAAACAGAAGGGTTGGTGATTATATGCCGAGCGCAGCAGATATTATCAGAGATTCCATTAGCGAATTTTCAAGAGTACAGAATTGGATGCTGGCTATCGAAGACAAAGACTCCGCCGTCTATCGGTCAATGTATGATAGATATTTAGAGTTAAAAGTGACGTTGAACTCTTTGGGCGTGAATCTCACGGAATTGGACAGAATAGAATAAAAGAATAAGCAGAAAGAAGGTTTTAGAGATGCAGGGACGAATCCATTCTTTAGAAAGTTTTGGCACAGTAGACGGACCGGGAACCCGGTTTGTGGTGTTTGTACAGGGGTGCCCGATGCGGTGCGCTTACTGCCACAACCCCGACACATGGGAAATGAACGGCGGTACACTGATGGAGCCAGAATATATTTTTGAACAGTATAAAAGAAATGAGGCGTTTTATCACGGCGGCGGCATCACCGTCACAGGCGGCGAACCGCTGATGCAGGTGGATTTCCTGATTGACCTGTTTACTATAGCTAAAAAGGAAAATGTGCATACCTGTATCGACTCTTCCGGCATTGCCTACAAGAAAAACGCGAATCCGGAGTGGCTCGCCAAATTAGACAAACTGATGGAATTGACTGATTTGGTCATGTTAGATATCAAGCACATTGACCCGGAAAAGCACAAGGAGCTTACCTCCCAGCCGAACGAAGGTATTCTCGCTTTCGCGGAATATTTGAACGAGAAGCAGGTGGACATGTGGATCCGCCACGTCATAGTTCCGGGCATTACAGATGACGACAAGTATCTGTATGACCTTGGCTACTTTATTGGCGCGTTCACGAATCTGAAAGCGCTGGACGCCCTTCCCTATCACACCATGGGTGAAAACAAGTACGAGAAGCTCGGCATGGAATACAAGCTCAAAGGTGTTCCCGCCATGAACAAAGATAAGCTGATTGAAAAAAAGAAGGTCATTCTGGACGGCATCCGCAAGCGGCGCGAGGAGCTGGGGATACACACAGAGACTTAGTCGAGCAGGGAAGGTTTTCTCCCTACTCGCCGTTTGACCCGCCCCGTGCGTCGCCTTGGCGACTTGTTCTCTCTGCGCGGGTCTGTGCTTAAAAAATGAAGGGGGCAGAGTCTCAATCGATTCTGCCCCTTGTGATTTTCACACATATCCGAGTTCGCAAAGCAAATCTCGCACTTGAGCTTTGCTCAATTTATCCACTTCAGCAGCGCTTCCTCCAGTCTCTCAATGTCCACAGGCTTGGATATATGGTCATTCATTCCCGCCTCTTCCGACTTTCTGATGTCATCCGCAAAAGCATCCGCCGTCATTGCTACGATGGGAATTTTCTCCAAATCCGCACGCCCCGACGCACGGATCGCCTTTGACGCTTCATACCCATTCATAACCGGCATCTGGATGTCCATAAAAATCAGGTCAAAGTAACCCGGCTCTTTTCCCATAACGGCATCCACCGCCAGCTGCCCGTTCATCGCCATCTCCACCTGAATGCCAACTACGCTTAGAAGCTCCTTTGCCACTTCAATGTTAATCTCGTTATCCTCCACCAGAAGAACCCTTCTGCCCGAAAAGTCTTCCTGTCTGAACGTATCAAGCGCTGAAACTTCTTCTTTATCTTTGTTCTGATCACTCCCCAGCACATCCTTAAGCACCCGCATCAGACGTGACTTAAACAGCGGTTTTCCAATAAAGGCATCCACCCCGGCGTCCAATGCCTCCGACTCGATATCCGCCCAATCGTATGCGGACTGGATGATAATCGATACCTCGCTGCCCGTTGTCCTGCGGATATCCTTCGCCGTCTCCAGACCGTCCATGCCAGGCATCTTCCAATCCAGAATAACAACGGCGAACTGCAATCCGTTCCCCTCTTTAAACCGCTTCACGGCATCTTCGCCGCTCAGCACATATTCCGCATTCATACCAAGGCTCTTCAGCATCTCACAGGAGCTTTCGCACGCCGTTTCTTCATCATCTACCACCAGCACCGAAAGACCATTGTATATCGCCAGATCCGCCTCCGTCATATCATCCAGCTTCAGGTAAACGATTACCGTAAATTTAGAGCCTTTTCCAAGTTCACTCTCCACTTTGATATCGCCAAGCATCATACGGGCAATATTGACAGCAATCGACATGCCTAGTCCCGTACCTTCGATTTTTCCCGTTCTGGAATCCGCCGCACGGGAAAACGGCTCAAAAATTTTCTGGATATAATCCGGCTCCATACCAATGCCAGTATCTTCAAAGGTAAATTCATAGCAGCCAAAACCCTTGATATGGGAGGACTTTTCCTCGATATGTATGCTGATTTTTCCGCCGGAAGGTGTAAATTTCACCGCATTGCCCATAATGTTCATAAAGATCTGCTGCAAATGCTGTTCGTCCCCGACCACATTCTCGTGCTCCAGTTTGGCAATGCCCGCATTCAGTGCAAGACCCTTGACTTCCATCTGAGAACGGAACACTGTCAAAAGGCTCTCTATCGTGTCGGAGAGGTTGAACGAGCTCTCCGTCAGGCTCACCTTTCCGCTCTCGATCCGGCTCATATCAAGCACCTCGTTAATCAGTCCGAGCAAATGCTTGCCGGATACCGTAATCTTCTCAAGTGCATCCAGCACACGCTCTTTCTCGTCGATATGCATGGTCGCCACGGAAGTCATGCCCAGAATCGCATTCATGGGTGTGCGGATATCGTGGCTCATGCGGGAAAGGAAATCACTCTTGGCATGGTTCGCCGCCTCCGCGCGTTCCACCGCCTGCGCCAACATTTCCCGCTGTTCCTCCTCGCGGCGTATCATATCGTCGATGCTGCGGATTGCCATGGTAATGGTAGATACCTGCCCGCCCTCCGTATCCGCGGTGGTAACTGCGATGGAACACCACTCGTAACTGTCGTCATCCGGCTTCTTCCGCTTAAATTGCAGTTCGATATGATCCCTGTCGGAAAGCCGTTTCCGCAGATTGGAGGGATCCAGAAAATCCTTTACGAGATCGGAGTGTTCCTCCGCTACTATGCCACTGTCCAGATTTTTTGCTACCCTGGCATCATATTCCTCCCTTTTGGGTCCATCCTCCGAATAGGGGTAAACCGTATCACAGGTATTTTCCTTCAGATTGATATAATAGATCGCACGGCAGGCGCGCACGGTACTGTCCATGGCATTCCGATAAATCCGGGTCTGCTCCGCCATGCGGTCGTGCTCGTCCTGCAATTCCTGATTGTGCATCTGATTTCTGTACTCACGGATTATCTGGAAAATAAATACCGCAAAGCCGAGCGCAATAAGCACAACGCAGATATAGTAAAAGGTATCTGAGCCGGAAAGAATCTGGTCTTTCGGGATAGTCAGAATGCCGGTCCATCCGTTATCCATGTGATGGAAATAGACATTGCGGACAATCCCGTCCATAGGTGTCAGATTTTCCAGCACGCGGTCATTGCCGCTGCGGTCCGCGCCTTCCAGATAGCTGTTCACAAGTTCCTGGAAATCCTCCTGCTGATAATCCCAACAGGACTGGTAATATAACAGACTGCCGTTATTATCCACCAGATAGTACGAGGAATCCCTCGGCAGCACAAGCTTTTCGTTCATCGCTTCAAAGAAAGATGGCATCAGGTCAATGGCAAGATAGCTGCCCGTTGCAGGAACCACCTTGCACAGGGTAATCACCGGCAGGCCCGTCACATAATCCGTGTAGACAGGCGAAATGTAAACTTCCCCGTTCGCGGCTACCGCCTCCTGATAGTATCCCGCTTCAAGGAAATTATATTTCGCGATTTCTTCCAGTTCCGGGTCATTGGACACAATCTCCGTGGCACGAAAGGTTTTGCCGTAAATCTGGAGCGTGTTTTCGCCGTATGCATCTGTAAGCCCCCTCATGAAAGGATATAGTCCTTCCCGGAGCTCATCAATGGAAATATCCTCTTTCTCACGTTCTTCTATGTAATTTACGCTGACTTTCAGTATCGCTTCGCACGCAAGGATTCCGCCCTCCTCCGACGAGGTGCAGTTCTCGATCAGCGCCAGTCCCATCTGATTGGTATTGTCCCACAGAGTCTGGCGCAGGATAATCGTACAGAACAGCACAACGAGAATGAATGCGCTCAGCACCAGAATATTATTCCGCATCTTTCTAAGTAACGACATCTTTTTGCTTCCGTTCATTGCCACACACTTACCTTATTATTTTATTTTGCGGGTGTACCGCCATACTACCCGCATTATATTATGTATACATCCCTATTTTACCGGGCATCCGCGTGAAAATCAAGAGATAACCTGCATAAAAGCTATATTTTTCTACTTGTATATTGGTTCCTTTTATATTAAAATAAGAACGTGGCAACTTTTATTGCTGTCAATCACTTTTATAACATAAGGAGGATATAGTCATGGCATTCGTAATCAGTGACGCTTGTGTAGCTTGTGGAGCTTGTGAGGCTCAGTGCCCGGTTGGTGCGATTAGCATGGGCGACGGTAAGTTCGAGATTGACGCTTCTAAGTGCATCGACTGCGGTTCCTGTGCAGGCGCTTGCCCGACAGGCGCTATTTCTCAGGGCTAATGCAATTTCACGCAAATGATTGAAGGAGCCTGCTCCCGGAGATGTATGTTTATTTCTGGGAGAGCGGCTCTTTCTTTTTATTCCTGCCAAACTTTTCCCCCGGGCGGCGCCTCTGGCTGATCATTTCATCAATTTTCCGGAAGTGTTCCTCCTCAAGTTTTTTGCGCTCCTCGTCCCGCTCTTCCTGCTGCCGGAATTGATAATCCAGTTCTTTCAAAATACTTTCCTTGATTTCTGTGCACATTTCCCGGTTGGCGTCTTTAACTGCATCGGTCACCATATGCTGCAAAAGGTATTGCAGCCGCTTCGCTTTTTTCTCCTTCTCTTCATCTGGCTCCTCGTACTCTTTCAGTTCCTCCCCTTCCTCCGGCACCTCCAAAACAGTCTCCTTTCCCTTGGACATCGTAACCATATACTTCTTCGCTTTCTTCATAATCATATCCTCCACCTTTGCTTCTATCGTCTCCTCTTTTCCGCACAAATTTTCCGTTGTTTTTTTGTCCTCTTCCTCTATTCCGCTGTTTGGCAATTCCCGGTCTTTAACGTCTGCCGCCTTTAAATGCGCCTTCTGTCCCGTTTCATCACCCGCATATCTGTCCGCCAGACGCGTCGTGCCATACAGCTCCTGTCCACCATCCTGCAGCACCACGCGTATCGCCCGCAGCTGCAGCCCTTGCTCCTTGAGCCGTTTGATGCGTCGCAGCGTTTCAATATCCTTTTCTGAATAACAGCGGTGCCCCATCTCGTTGCGCCCGATCGGGAGTTTCAGCTCATCCTCCCAGTAGCGCAGCACATGCGGCTCCACCTCCACTTTCTTTGACGCTTCCGAGATATAATAAACGGTATCATTCATGTACGCTCCTCCCTTTCTTTTCTTTTTCATAAGCAGACTCGAAATGCTTCGCATTTCTCGTTCGCGGCCTCCGTTCCACTTCGGTTCACGCAGAACAGACATCCCCCGGATGTCTTGCGCCTCGTCAGAAAGCGTCACAAGCAGTCTTGTATGCAAGCATACATCCTGTCTCTGTCACTTTCTGACTCTGCTTATACGCGCAAAGAGACGCCCCGCCTATGGGTCGTCTCTTTTGTAGGTTTATTCACTATTTAGCCAAATTCGCAAACTTCGTATAGTCCGGCAGCCAGACCAGTTCCACCGTACCGATGGGACCGTTTCTCTGCTTCGCTATAATGATCTCCGCGATACCCTTCCGCTCGGTGTCTTTATTATAATAATCGTCGCGGTATATGAACATAACCACGTCGGCGTCCTGCTCAATCGCGCCGGACTCACGCAGGTCGGAAAGCATGGGTCTGTGATCGGGACGCTGTTCCACCGCGCGGGAAAGCTGCGACAGCGCCACCACGGGCACATGCAGTTCTCTTGCGAGCGCTTTCAACGAACGCGAAATATCTGAGATTTCCTGCTGTCTGGAATCCGTGGAACGTCCACTCCCCGACATCAGCTGCAAATAGTCAATAATGACCATCTCCAGATTGTGTTCCAGTTTATATTTGCGGCATTTGGAGCGGAGCTCCGAAATGCTGATGCCCGGCGTATCGTCTATGATAAGGTTGGATTTTCCGATCTGCGCCGCACTCTCGATCAGCTGCTCCCACTCCGCATCCGACAGGTTTCCCGTCCGCAAATGCTGGGAATCCACATGGGACTCCATGGAAAACAAGCGGTTCACAAGCTGCTCCTTAGACATTTCCAGACTAAATATTGCAACGGTTTTATTCTGCTTAAAGGCCACATATTCCGCCACGTTCAGGACAAACGCCGTCTTTCCCATGGAAGGTCTCGCCGCCACCAGAATCAGGTCAGAAGGCTGTAGCCCTGCTGTCCTGTAGTCCAGGTCCAGGAACCCCGTCGCCACCCCTGTCACATTTCCTTTATTGTGGGAAGCACGCTCAATATTCTCCATGGCATTCATCACGATCTGCCTGATGGGAACAAACTCCGCGCCGCCCCTTCGCTGCACGAGATCAAACACCCGTTTCTCGGTATCCTCCAGAATCGTATCCAGGCTCTCTTTTCCGACATAGCAGTCGTTGGCGATCTCTTCATTCAGACGGATCAGCCGTCTCAGCACCGCCTTTTCACCCACAATGCCCGCATAGTACTTTACATTCGCGGCAGTGGGCACCGCCATAATCAAATCTCTGATAAACTCGGGGCTGCACACTTCCGGCGGTACATCCTTCTCCCGCAGCCTGTCCTGTAATGTCACCGGATCCACAGGCTTTCCCTCGTCGTTCAGCTCCACCATCGTATCAAATAAGACACCATACTGCTTATTATAAAAATCTTCACCGTGCACAATCTCAGATGCCGTCACAATGGCTTCCCTGTCCATTATCATGGAACCGACAACGGACTGCTCCGCCTCCATGCTATGGGGCAATATTCTTTTCAGTAGCGCTTCCTCTGCCAAAATCGACCTCCATGATTCCGATCTATGGAATTCCAATCAGATTTCTTTTCACTCTAGGCTTCCGTCACCTTCACCTTGAGTTTTCCCGTCACCTTCGGGTGCAGTTTCACGCCAACCTCATAAACGCCAAGCGCCTTGATCGGCTCGGAAAGCTGAATCTTCTTCTTATCCAGTTCCAGACCGCACTGCTCCTTTGCCGCCTGCGCAATCTCTTTTGAGGAAACTGAGCCGAACGCCCTGCCGCCCTCGCCGGATTTCATTTTCAGGGCAACTTCCTTTGTCTCAAGCACACCCGCAAGTTCCTTCGCCGCCTCAAGCTGCTCCTTCGCTATCTTATCCGCGTTTGACTTCTGCAGCTTTAAGTCGTTCCTATTCTTCGCATTCGCCTCCACGCCAAGCTTCTTCGGCAGCACAAAATTTCTCGCATAGCCGTCGCTGACTTCAACAATATCGCCCTTTTTCCCGAGTGTTTTCACATCTTCCAATAATATAATCTGCATGATCTTTTGCTTCCTTTCCTGTATTTCACAGACATGCATGGCATGTCCTTTTAATCTGCGCTAAGCTCCCCTTCCGCGATCATGGCGTCCAGCGTCCTCTTAATGCTCTCGATGCCTTCCTCGATCGTGCCGTTTTCAAGCTGTGCCCCGGCAATATTCAGATGACCGCCTCCGCCCATTCTCTCCATAATGACCTGCACGTTCACCTCATCAATCGAGCGTGCGCTGATATAGATAATCCCATTGTATCTGGTAAGAATAAAGCTGGCGCGGATGCCCTTGATATTGAGCAGTTCGTTTGCCGCCTGCGCGCCCACCACGGTAGGGCTTGCCACATCCTCTCCCGTGCAGACGGATATGGCATAAAACCGCCTGTAAATCTCTGCCTGACTGACCGCGTCCGCCTTCGCCTTGTACTCCGCCGCATCGTCCCGGAACAATTTCCTGACACGAGTCACATCCGCGCCGTTTCTGCGGAGGAACGCCGCCGCCTCAAAGGTTCTGACACCTGTTTTGGTCATAAAATTGTTGGTGTCTATCATAATACCCGAATACATGCAGTCCGCCTCCTCAGACCGGAGTCTCAGGTCGTCGCTGATGTATTGCAGGATTTCCGATACCATCTCACACGCCGAGGACGCGTATGCCTCTATATAGGAAAGCGTCGCGTTCTCGATAATCTCCGTGCCCTGTCTGTGATGATCCAGCACCACGATGGACTTACACCGCTTCAAAAGCTCGGGGCACTCCGTAATGCTCGGTTTATTTACATCCACCACCACGAGCACCGCGTTGTTGCCCACCGTCTCCAATGCAAGCTGGCTGTTGATGATCATGTCTTCCGCATAGTCATCATTGTCCCGGAACATCTCTACCATGGGCTGCATGGAAGAAGTCACGTCATTCAGGACAATGTGCGCCTTCTTATCAAGCGCCTCCGCAATGCGGTAAATACCGACCGACGCACCAAAGCTGTCCACGTCCCCCATGCGGTGACCCATGACATAGACTTCGTCCTTCACGGAAATAATCTCGCGCAGGGCGTGCGCTTTTACTCTCGCCTTGACACGTGTGCTCTTCTCCATCTGCTGGCTCTTTCCGCCATAATAAATTACGTTTTCCGGTACCTTCACCACCGCCTGATCGCCGCCGCGTCCCAGAGCGATGTCTATGGCGTTTCTCGCAAACTCATAATTCTGCGCGTAGGACAGACCGTTCAGACCCATGCCGATACTGATGGTAACCGCCATTTCATTACCGATATTGACCGTCTTTACATCCTCAAGGATATCAAACCGGCTCTCCTGTAAATGAGTTGCCGCCTCCTTGCGCATGATGACCAGATACTTGTCCTTCTCCAGCTTCTTGCAGATGCCGTCCAGCGCAGCAATATATTTGTTCACCTTTCTGTCGATCAGGGCAATCAGCAGTGAGCGCCTCACTTCCTCCACGCTCTCAAGCGCCTCCTCATAATTGTCCAGATAAATGAGCGCCACCGCAAGGGACTGGTCGTCCACTTCCTTTAGGGCGATCTGCAGCGCTGTCTCGTCAAACAGATAGATCGCGATCAAATAACCTTCATAGCCCTTCGCCTCAATAATATCGCTGTTTTCCGCCATTTCTTTTAGGGATATCTTTTTCAGCTTCGCCACGAAATTGCCATTTTCATACTCCACCTGGCACTCTATTTCGTCGTCTTTCCCCTGCCCGGGAAGGATGTCCTTCGTAATTGTAGGGAAAAGAGTGGAAATCGACTTCCGATAACCTTTCTCCTGATGGGTAAGCCTCTCAAATGCGATATTTGTCCAAATGATTTTACCCGCATCATCCAGAAGGGCATGTGGCAACTCAAGATCCCGCAAAAGCCTTCGCTGGATCTGTCCATATTGGGTCGCAAAGCTGATCAGCTCGTTCATAATGACCGGTTTGTTGTACAGCATCATGGACAATGCGATCGCAAAATAGAAAATTAAAAATGCGGTCACCACAAGTCCCGCCCGATAGTCCAGCATATAGACCAAAACATCCACAACCGCAAGCAAAAATCCCAGATATAAGGAGGACTGCAGATACGACTTCATCCGTCCCTTTAGTTTCACCGTATTTTTCATTTTATTCCTCATGAAAGTGATTAGAAGTTCTTCTCGTTCCTGCGGAGAATGCTGCCTTTTGGCATTCTCCTATGCGAGACTTAGAACTTCTTCACAATGCAGCCCTTGCTGCGAGTGATTAGAAGTTCTTCTCGCATTAGTATAGCATTTTTTGCCAAATACCGCCACATCTATATATAGAGTTTTTTCGCGCTTATATGACATTATGTGGGCAAAGAGGAAACCGGATACCCTCGGGCATCCGGTTTCTGTTTGTCTCATATCATGCTTAGTCCTGAACGTAGGGCATCAAAGCCAGATGTCTTGCACGCTTGATCGCTACCGTAAGCGCCCTCTGGTGCTTTGCGCAGTTTCCGGTAATTCTCCTGGGAAGAATCTTGCCCCTCTCGGAAATATATCTGCGAAGCTTGTTGCTGTCCTTGTAGTCGATTACGTTATCCTTACCGCAGAATACGCAGACTTTCTTTCTTCTGCGCATTCCACCCTTTTTCTTGGGGAAATCCGGTCTGTCTGATTTATTGAATGCCATAGTAAACCTCCTTACCTTAGTTGAACGGCAGTTCCTCGTCGATTCCGTCGGGAATGTTCATGAAGCCATCCCCCGCTGCCATCGGTGCGGACTGTGTTCTGCCTGCGGGCGCATAATCGCCGCCTGCCTGCTGGGAAGCGTTCTTGCTTTCAGCGAACTCCTGATCCTCTACCACCACATCCGTGGTGTACACCTTGACGCCATCTTTATTCGTATAGCTTCCTGTCTGGATGCGTCCCGTAACAGCAATCTTCGTGCCTTTGTGGAGATACTTCTCTGCAAACTCGCCCGACCTCCCAAAAGCGACACAGCTAATAAAATCTGCCGTCTGATCATCATTATTGCGATTAAATCTGCGATCCACCGCCAGCGTATATCTGGCAATCGCTGTCGCATTCTCACCCTGGGAATATCTCACCTCGGGGTCTCTTGTTAAACGTCCCATCAATATAACTTTATTCATATAGAATACCTCTTTCTACTTCTCGTCTTGTCTGACGCACAGGTATCTGATGACGTTATCCATGATGCGGATGCGGCTCTCAATCTCGCCGGGAGCCGTGCTCTCAGCCTCGAACCGAATAAAGTAATAAAAAGCCTCTTTCATCTTCTGTACTTCATACGCGAGCCTCTTCTTACCCCAGTCGTCTACTTCTGTGATCTTTCCGCCGAACCTCTCTACCAGAGCTTTCACCTTCTCCAGCGTAGCGGCACGTTCGTCATCTTCAATCTTAGCAGTGACAACAACGGCTAACTCATACTTGTTCATGCTTCTCTACCTCCTTTTGGTCTCTGGCCCCTCTTATCATAAGGAGCAAGGATGCGTGGCTTTACGCCAAATTTAGTATATCACGGGTACTTATAATACCACAGTCCATAAAAATGTGCAAGGAGTTTTCGGGAATAATTCCATTTCCCGCCCCGATGTGCTACAATAGGTAATGCAAAAGAAACGGAGATGACATTTTAATATGAAAAAACTGGGAAGAAACGATGTATGCTGGTGCGGCAGCGGAAGAAAATACAAGGCATGTCATATGGCGATGGATGAAAAGATTGAGAGCTACGAGCTGCAGGGGCATATCGTTCCACGGCACGATATCTTAAAGACTCCGGAACAGCTTCAGGGCATCCGGGAAAGCAGCAAACTGAATATCGCGATTCTGGACGAGATTGCACGGCAGATTCATATCGGCATGAGTACGGAGGAAATTGATAAGATTGTTCGTGACATGACAAAGGAGATGGGCGGAATTGCCGCTCCTTTGGGCTACGAGGGCTACCCGAAAAGCGTCTGCACCTCCATCAACGAGGTGGTGTGCCACGGCATTCCCGACGAAAACCGTCTGCTGCGGGACGGCGATATCGTGAATGTGGACGTATCTACTATATATAAGGGTTATTTTTCGGACTCCTCGCGCATGTTTATGCTGGGAAATGTGCCCGAGGAGACACAGAGGCTCGTGCGGGTTGCGAAAGAATGCATTGATGTGGGGCTTGAACAGGTGAAGCCCTGGAACTTTCTCGGGGATATGGCGCAGGCAATCAATGACTATGCGAAACAGAACGGTTATTCCATCGTGCGGGAGATCGGCGGGCACGGCATTGGACTGGAGTTTCATGAGGAGCCTTTTGTCAGCTATGTAACCCGCAAAGGCACGGAAATGCTGATGGTGCCGGGCATGGTTTTTACCATTGAGCCAATGGTCAATATGGGAAAAGCGGATATTTATATCGATGACGAGGACGGCTGGACAGTCTACACCGACGACGGCAAGCCCTCCGCCCAGTGGGAAGTCACACTGGCAGTGACAGAGGACGGTTATGAAATTTTGACCTACTAAAATACATCTGATGATACTTTCTTTCCCTTAAATATTGGCGAGGATCAGATAAACGCAATTTCGTTTGGAGTGATAAAAGCCCGTATGTATCACAATCGCAGATGCATACGGGCTATTTTTGTTTAAAAACTTGTGCAATATTCCGATATTGTCAATAAGAACACCATCTGGTATGGTAATCATACAATCTTTAGAAAGATTAAAGTATACTTTATTCCGTACATTTTATGTTTTCTGGCTTTCTATGTACGAATCTGCGGCGGATCGCCGGTTAATCCAGCAGGAAAAGACGAAAAAGATTGGACACAACAGCACATTGAAAAAACAGAAGGTTAAAAAGGAGGTTGCCGAAAAATATGCGCGAATTTATGACAAAAGTGTCAGATTATTTCAACGAATGGAGGGAAGATCCCGAGCGGGAAGACGGTCAGCTTACAAGAGTTTTTATCATCGCAGCGGCGATAGTGGCGGCTGTGCTAATTGCACTGCTCCTCTGGTGGGGATACGGCGTACAGGAAAAAAGAAGGGAGGAAGCCGCAGCGAAAGCGCGGGAACTGCAGGAAACGCAGAAAATGCAGGACGCACAGGCTGCATTCGCCCTGCAGGAGGCGCAGGGGCTTGTAACATCCACTTCCGAAGAAAAAGTGCAGGAATATATGTCCCGGGATTCCGGGGAAGAACTGCGGCAGGAATATCTTACGAATACAAATTCACTGTCGGAAAAAGTGAAGGAACTGCAGGAGGCGTTGGAACAGGTACAAAAGGAAGTGGCAGAAATTGTCAGAGAATACCGGGAAGGCGACTCGGCGATCTCTGAAAAAGTGATAGAAAAACTTACGGTACTGGAAAAAGAAACCCGGACTGTCACCGAGAGAGTTAAAACGCTGGAAAACAGCTTGACAAACTTATCCCATACGGTACAGACGATTGACACGGAAAAGATACCTGCGATTCACGGACAGATCGGTGATCTCCGTGTAGAACTGGGACAGGTGCGCTCCGATGTGTCAGATGTCTGCGATAAAATCAAGGAACTCCGGAAGGAAGACGAAAAACTCTGGAATGAACTTTCCAAAGTGGAAGAGCTCCTTAAGACAACTGTAAACGAAAACCTGGACGACTTGGATGGGCGTCTGGACGGGCTTGGAAAGGATATGGATAATCTGGAAAGAGAACTCAGAAAAGCATTAGAGGAGGCGCAGAAAAAGAATGAGGAAATGACCCGGGAGCTGGATGAAAAGCTGGACAGGCAAATAGAGACCCTTTCGTCAGAATCACTCTCTTACCGCTACGAAGAGCAGACAAACACGCTTTATCTGATGCCTGGCCAGCGCAAATCCGGCAAGTAGATGATGGAGGGACGGTATGAATCACATTACGGAAAATAGACAGAATAGTGGCAAAAAGAAAAGAAAAGGAATTGCGGCGCTGTTGGCGCTGACCTTCGGATTGTGCGTAACGGCACTGACGGTTCGTGCAGAGGAAAAACAGGCGCCAGGATCGACACCGCCAGCTGCGGAATTGTCGGAATACACCATATCGTGGGAAGGGGTTTCTTCACGTGGCAGTCTGGTATACCAACAGGAAGAAAAGACCGCACAGATATACGCGGCGGATTTTCTCTTTCTAAAGGACAGACTGGGTGCGATTCCCGATACGGTATTTGATCCTTCATGTTACACACATACCCACCAGTGGGAGTACATCAACATAAGCAGGGACACACATACCCGATGCTGTAGTCTCTGCGGAAACACGTTTGATCTTGTGAGCGCGCACAAGACGGAACTGCATGAAAGCTGCTCTCTCCACCATGAGGGCGCAGAATACCCCGGCATACGCTACACCTGTGTCTGCGGATATCAATGGGAACGGGAGGAGGCGCATACACCATGTTTTAAGGCAGTAGACGCTGCCAGCCACAAAAACGAATGCCGTCTGAACGGCACAGAATTCTGCCCGGGATACGAACCGATTACGGAGGAGCATTACGCTTACCGTTACAATCCCTGTAAGGATGGCAGGCGCCATGAAAGAATCTGCATGGACTGCGGTTATCAAAGCGAGGAAGCGTGCTGTTTCACTCTTTTGGACGCTGATAATGACGGCGAAAGCGCCAGTGAAACGGGCAGCGAGAATTGCCGTGGCGGCAGAAGATGCTGGTGTGGCAATATGGAAACGTCGAATGCGGAAACGGGAGAAGCAGCGGAAACCCCAAATTCAAATGTGGAGTCTGAAAATCCAGAGGCAGAGGCGGAACCTGAGAATCCGAAGGCGGAGACTGAACCTGAAAATCCGAATACGGAGGCAAAGCCCGAGAACCCGGAGGCGGAGACTGAACTTGAAAATCCGAATACGGAGGCAAAGCCCGAGAACCCGGAGGCGGAGACTGAACTTGAAAATCCAAAGATGAGGACGGAATCTGAAAATCCGAAGGCCGAAGCGGGACCTGAGAATTTGAAGACGAAGGTTGAGGATCAGAATATGCCGGCGGATGAAACCGAAACAGAAAATGGTAATACAGAACAGGGAGGCAGATATGAAGAATAGAATATTATCAATGATACTGGTACTGACCACAATGTTCAGTGCGTGCATGGCAGCTACAGCAGCGGAAAATCCTTCCTCTACGAGAGCAAAGCTGCGCTCTGAGGGCGCAATCCACTACTCCGCCAAAGAGGGAAACGTGGTTATAGACTCGGCGGATTTTTATACGCTGGCAGATCAGCTGGACAGGTTTAAAGTGCAGGCAGTTAAACAACTGGAAGTTATGCATACTTATCTGACCCATTCCGGCGGAGACGTGGCAATGACAAGTGCGGACGACATATACGCAGTGCACAAAAAGCCGCAGTCCGGAGAAGAGGCAGATCCGCTCTCACTGGATTTTGCAACTATTCTGGAGGGAATCGCGGTAAGCCAGAGCATACCGACAAATCCTGAGGCTTACGGGTTTCCCGCCGGAACAAAATTCTACAAAAAGGCGGATGGATCGCTCAGTACAAACGATTCGGACGACGCGGAACCAATCAGCATTCAGCCCGCGGAAGCTGACAACCTGTCCGCCGGAACAGCAGCATGGGTTAATGGAAAGCTAAAGCTCGGTACGGGTTCGGATACGGCGAAAATGCTGGATGAAGCATTCAAGGAGCACGGCGGCGGAAGTAATCTCGGGCAATATGCAATCAACACCGTTTACACGCTTCCAGAAGATGTGCCGACTGCTTTTGCCTATGTGGTAACAACTGCCCACAGTGGCTCCGGAATCGACGGTAACCAGGCTGGGGCAGACCCTGTTTTGACAGTGAGCAGCTGCAAAAGCTTCACTAAACTTTTTTCAAACAGGTATGCCAGAAACGGTTTTAATGTCCGGATAAGTCTTTACTATCTGACCGGACTGCCTGCCGGTACGGAGATAGAGGGCAGCAATGGTCTGCTCTTCTACTAAACACAGCAACCGTCCTCTTGGAACCTCCTTGCGGGAATTGACAATCGCGCCCCTTTACGATAGACTTTATCAATAGAAGTAATTCGGAAAGGAAGCGTGTTATGAGCAAGGGAAAATATTACATTACGACGGCGATTGCCTATACCTCCGGCACTCCTCATATTGGCAACAGCTATGAGATTGTGCTGGCGGACAGCATCGCCCGCTTTAAGAGAAAGGACGGCTATGACGTATTTTTCCAGACGGGTACGGACGAGCACGGGCAGAAGATCGAGTTAAAGGCACAGGAGACGGGTGTCACGCCGAAAGCTTATGTTGATAAGGTGGCGGGGGAAATCAGAAGGATCTGTGATTCATTGGACACTTCCTATGATAGGTTTATCCGTACCACTGACGATTTCCATGAGAAACAGGTGCAGAAAATTTTTAAGAAGCTTTACGAGCAGGGGGATATCTACAAGGGAGCCTATGAGGGGCTTTACTGTACCCCCTGCGAGTCCTTCTGGACGGAATCCCAGCTTGTGGACGGGAAGTGCCCCGACTGCGGCAGAGAGGTGAAACCAGCCAAGGAGGAGGCATACTTCTTTAAGATGAGCAAGTATGCGGACAAGCTGATTGCACATATCAACGAACACCCTGAGTTTATACAGCCAGTATCCCGCAAGAACGAGATGATGAACAATTTCCTCCTGCCGGGCTTACAGGATTTGTGCGTGTCCAGAACTTCCTTTAAATGGGGGGTTCCCGTGGACTTTGACGACAAACATGTGGTTTATGTTTGGCTGGACGCGCTGACCAACTATATCACAGGAATCGGCTATGACGCGGAGGGCGGCAGTACCGATCAGTATAAGAAACTGTGGCCGGCAGATCTGCATCTGATCGGCAAGGATATTATCCGTTTCCACACGATCTACTGGCCTATTTTCCTGATGGCGCTGGGCGAGCCGCTGCCGAAGCAGATCTTCGGGCATCCTTGGCTTTTACAGGGCGACGGCAAGATGAGCAAATCCAAGGGAAATGTGATCTATGCGGACGATTTAATCAACTTCTTTGGGGTGGACGCAGTGCGCTATTTCGTGCTGCACGAGATGCCTTTTGAGAACGACGGCGTGATCACATGGGACCTGATGGTAGAGCGCATGAATTCCGACCTGGCAAATACGCTGGGTAATCTGGTGAACCGCACCATTTCCATGAGCAATAAATATTTCGGAGGCGTGGTTGAAAATAGGAAGATGGGCGTGGATGCCGGTGTGGAAGATGTTGATGCCGATCTGTTTGGCGTACTGACCGACACTTACAGCCGTGTCGTCAAAAAAATGGACGAGCTGCGTGTGGCGGATGCGATCACAGAGATTTTTACGCTCTTTAAGCGCAGCAACAAATATATTGACGAGACAATGCCCTGGGCGCTCGCAAAAGACGAGGCGAAAAAAGACAGACTGGCGACGGTACTCTATAATCTTTCCAATGCAATTATGGTTGGCGCTTCTCTTCTGGAGCCTTATATGCCGGAGACTGCAAATCGGATTTCCAAGCAGATGAACGCACCGTTGATAAACTTTGGGGTGCTGGAGAAATGCGCGGCTGACCATGACACGGCAACGGCATCCGCCCTCTATCCTTCCGGGACACAGGTGACACAAACACCGGAAATCCTTTTTGCAAGACAGGATCTTGCGGAGGTAATGGAGAAGGTGGACGCTATGTTTGCCGAGAGAAAGAAGGCAGCGGATGCACCAGTGAATGCGGAGGCGGACGACATTCCCGCGGATGTGATAGATATCGAAGCGAAGGAAATGATTTCCTATGAGCTGTTTGACCAGTGCCAGTTTCAGGTGGGGGAGATTCTGGAGTGCAAGGAAGTGCCGAAGTCCAAGAAGCTGCTCTGTTCCAAAGTGCGGATAGGCTCTCAGGTGCGCCAGATTTTATCCGGCATTAAGCAGCACTACAGCGCGGAAGAAATGGTCGGCAAGAAAGTGATGGTGCTGGTAAACTTACAACCTAGGGAAATTGCCGGTATGATGTCTGAGGGCATGCTGCTCTGCGCGGAAGATGCGGACGGAAAACTTTCACTGATGACGCCGGAGCGGCTCATGCCTGCCGGAGCGGAAATCTGCTGATCATAAGGAGAAACATGATAGAAAAAGAGGAATTTTACTTTGGCTCGCGGGACGGCGAACACAAACTTCATGCAGTCAAATGGCATCCGGAAACAGAGACGCCGATCTGTATTTTACAAATTATACACGGCATGTCCGAGCATATCGGACGCTATGAAAATTTCGCAAGGTACCTTGCCGGAAAGGGCATCCTTGTGGTTGGCGACGATCACCTAGGTCACGGTCTTTCCGTAAAAGACGGCGAAATCCGCGGCTACTTCTGTAAGGAGGACGCCGCCACTGTGCTGGTGCGGGATGAGCACAGACTAAAAAAAATGATGCAGGAACAGTATCCCGGCATTCCCTATATTATTCTGGGGCACAGCATGGGTTCTTTTATCCTGCGCAATTATCTGACGCGTTATGGAAACGGGATTGACGGAGCTGTTATCATGGGAACCGGTATGCAGCCCAGGCACGCTGTGCGGTTTGGCTGGCTGCAGGCATCTTTTCTTAGCGCAGTTCTCGGTGACAAATATGTGTGTAAAGGTATGGACAAGGCGCTCTTCGGCGTTTATAATCTGAAATTCCAGAGCGGACCTGGGGATTCCGGGCACTGGGTCAGCGTAAATCCAGAGAATGTGAAAGCTTTCCAGTCTGACCCGCTGTGTGATTTCGTCTTTACCGCCAACGGATTCCAGACGTTGATGCGCCTGATCCTGAACCTGTACGACGAGAGAAAACTGGCGCAGATGCCTAAAGACCTGCCCATTCTGTTTGTATCAGGGCAGCAAGACCCGGTGGGTGACTTTGGAAAAGGTGTGGAAAAGGTCTTCCACTCTTTCGAAGCACTCGGTATGGAGCATGTACAGTTAAAGCTCTATCCCGGCGATCGGCACGAAATACTGAACGAGGCAGATCGACAGGAAGTTTACGGAGATATTTATCGTTTTGTTTTGCAGAATGTCACCTGACCGTCCTGGAATGAGGAAAAGGTTGAAGGAAAGCCTTGCGGCTTAAATGAACATGTATGTTCACCTGGCACATGGAGACAATTATGAAAAAGTTTATTCGTGCACTTTGTCTGCTGGCGATTCTGTGCGTGGCGTATTTTGCCCTTACACAGCCGCAGAGCAGTGAAAAACCTGCCATAGAGGATATTGAGTCCGAAGCGGATGATCTTGTAGATCAAGTGAAGGACATGTATGAAGAATATGGTTCCGCTGCGGTAGCACAGGCAGATGAAAAGCTAGGTGATGTTGTGGATCAGGCGGACGAAAAGCTTGGCGAAGTCGTAGCGCAGGCGGATGACGCTATAGAAAGTGCCGTAGAAAGCGCAGTGGAAGGAGCAAAGGAAGGTTTTTTTCAGAGTCTTAAGGAAAGCATTAATAATTTTTTTCGCGACCTGACTCCCTGAAAAAAGAACGGACAAAAATGAGACAGATGACCGCTGATGCCGGGATGGTAAAGCGGTTTTTTGTGTATACTATTTACGTGATGGCAGTGCGCTGGCTGATTTTTGAGTCTGTACAGCGTATAAATATATTTTAGCAGAACGGAGGCAAAAAAATGAAAATAGCTTTTTTTAGCACGAAACCCTATGACCGAATTTGGTTTGAACCCATGGGAAAGGAGTATGGATTTGAAATCCGCTTCTACGAAGTTCCTTTTCATGAGGAAACAGTTTCCCTTGCAAACGGCTTTGATGCAGTCTGTATTTTTGTGAATGACTATGTAAACGCGGACATGATTAGGCAGCTTTATGACATGCAGGTAAAAGCGATCCTTCTTCGGAGCGCAGGATTTAATCATGTGGACGTGAAAGCTGCCGAGGATAAAATTCAGGTTCTGCGCGTACCCAGTTACTCTCCGGAGGCAGTGGCTGAATTTGCCATGACTATGTTAATGACCGTAAACCGCTATACTCATAAAGCGTACAACAGAACGCGGGAATTTAACATGAGCCTGCACGGGCTGATGGGTGTGGACTTATACCGCAAAACAGCAGGCATTGTAGGCACAGGCAAGATTGGTCAGGCTATGATCCGCATCTGTAACGGATTTGGTATGGAGGTGCTGGCATACGACCCCTACCCCAACAAGGATCTGGATGTGGAATACGTAACAGTACAGGAACTGATGGAGCGTTCCGATGTGATATCCCTGCACTGTCCACTCACTTCCGAAACGAAGCACCTGGTCAATGCAGACACGATCGGGAAAATGAAAAATGGCGTATACTTGGTCAACACGTCCCGCGGCGCGTTGATTGATACGGACGCGCTGATTGACGGGTTGGTAAGTGGAAAATTCGGCGGTGTGGGTCTGGATGTATACGAAGAGGAAGAAGGTATCTTCTACGAAGACAAATCCAATGAGATCATGCGGGACGAAAATCTCGCCAGACTGATGACCTTCCCGAACGTGTTAATTACTTCGCATATGGGATTTTTCACCAAGGAGGCAATGCAGGCAATTGCCAAGGTGACGTTGGAAAATGCATATGCGTTGGAAAATGGTCTGCCTCTGGTTAACCGGGTAGGGAGCGAAGCAGTAAAATAGTCCCAACATAATAAAAGGGAGCATCTCCAAATCAGATGATCGAGAGATGCTCTCTGTTTATTGGTTGTGCATAACACCCCGTACATTCTTCTCCGCTTTCACCCGCGGAATCATAATCTGATGCCCGCAGCCCGTACATTTCAGACGAAAATCTGCGCCAATCCGAAGCACTTCCCATTCCGAAGAGCCACAGGGATGTTTCTTTTTCATTTTCAAAATGTCACCGACCTGAATGTCCATATCTATCCTCATACTTCCCACACTAACTGAGTTGTGAAAATATTTCTCCGATACTTCCCTGCACCACCAGATCCGCAATCCCATCCCTTGCGGTAGGAGTCTTATTGACCAGCACCAGCTTATTGCCATTGTAATAATCCAAAAGCCCCGCCGCCGGATAAACGGCAAGGGAGGTGCCGCCCACAATCAGCACATCCGCCTCGCTGATCGCACGGATTGCGCCTGTGAGGGTATTTTGATCAAGCCCCTCTTCGTAGAGCACCACGTCCGGCTTGATATCGCCGCCGCAGCTGCATTTCGGTACACCCTCAGAATTGGCAATATAGTGCACGTCATAAAACTTATGGCATTTCTCACAGAAATTGCGCAGGACGGAGCCGTGCAGTTCGTACACCGCTTCGCTGCCTGCCGCCTGATGGAGCCCGTCGATATTCTGGGTCACCACCGCCTTAAGCTTTCCCTCTCGTTCCCACTGCGCCAGCTTTAAGTGAGCGGCATTGGGCTTCGCGTCAAGGCAGAGCATCTTATTCCGATAAAAACGATAAAATTCCTCGGTGTTTCTCCTGTAAAAAGTGTGGCTGAGTATCGTTTCCGGAGGATAGTCGTACTGCTGGTTATAAAGGCCATCCACGCTTCGGAAATCCGGAATGCCACTCTCCGTGGACACCCCCGCGCCGCCAAAAAAGACGATGTTTTCCGATTCGTTTACCCACTGTCTCAGCTGCTCAATCTGCCCCATAAGAATACCTCCCTCTACTATTTATGTCCCCCCAGCCCCAGCCGATTCACAGCTGAGAAAGTCGCCCGCACAGACGCCCTCGTGATATTGGAGCTGACGCCCACGCCGTATGTCACGCTGCCGCTCTCCGCATCCAGCAGGTGAATATATGCCGCCGCCTGGGAGTTAGAGCCGCTCTGGAGCGCGTGCTCCTCGTAATCGAGAATCTTAATGCTGATATCCAGCTCTTCCTGTAATCCGCGTTTTACCGCGTCAATCGGGCCGTTACCCACCGCCTCAAAACGTTTCTCCACGCCGTTGTCAGTGTAAACAACGGTAACCTTTGTATCAAACTCGGACTCCGTCTCCTCGCTCAGATCATCCACACGAAGCCTTCTGAAATGAATAGGCTCTTTCTTCATCAGATACTCCTGGCGGAAGCTTTCCATGATCTGATCCGGGCTGACTTCTCCCTGCTTCTCGGAGATTGCCTGAATGACGTTCGCAAACTCCCTGTGCATTCCTTTAGGCAGTTTAAAGCCAAAATAGGTGTCCATAATAAACGCAACGCCGCCCTTGCCGGACTGGGAATTGATGCGCACAATAGGCTCGTATTCCCTGCCGATATCCGCAGGATCAATGGGCAGATAAGGTACCTCCCAATATTCGCCGCCGCGTTCCTTCATCGCCTTCGTGCCCTTGTTGATGGCATCCTGATGGGAGCCTGAGAAAGCGGTAAACACCAGCTTGCCTGCGTAAGGGTGTCTGGGGTGCACAGGAATCTTACAGCATCTCTCATAAATCTCAATGCTTTCGTTCACACGCTCAATGGCAAGTTCGGGATTGATACCCTGTGAGAACATGTTGTAGGCAATGTTTAAAATATC
Organism: bacterium 1xD42-87; assembly: GCA_003611805.1. Taxonomy (GTDB): domain Bacteria; phylum Bacillota; class Clostridia; order Lachnospirales; family Lachnospiraceae; genus UBA3282. The sequence continues at coordinate 100,823 of RAYM01000001.1, forward strand.
CACGTTTCCGGTCCGCTCCCCGTTTCCGAAAAGGGTTCCCTCCACGCGCTCCGCACCCGCGAGCAGAGCAAGCTCCGCCGTCGCCACGCCGGTTCCCCTGTCATTGTGGGGATGTATGCTTAAGATGATTGCCTCCCTGTTTTCCAGATGTTTATCCATCCACTCGATTCTATCCGCGAAAACATTGGGGGTGGTCATTTCCACCGTGGAGGGAAGATTAATAATCATGGGATTTTCTTTCGTCGGTCCCCATTCCCTCTGTACCGCGTTGCAGACTTCCAGCGCATAGTCCAGCTCGGTGCCGGTAAAGCTCTCGGGAGAGTATTCCAAAATCACTTTGCCTGGGAAACTGGCAGCGTGCCGCTTCACCATTTTTACACCCTCCACGGCAATGTTAGTAATCTCCTCGCGGCTCATATTGAATACCACATCCCGCTGCAGGGTGGAGGTGGAATTGTAAATATGTACGATCGCCTGTTTGCACCCCTCTATAGATTCAAAAGTGCGCTCCAAAAGTTCTTCCCTGCACTGGGTCAGAACCTGCACGACCACGTCGTCGGGAATCAATTTTCTGTCTACAAGCTGGCGCAGAAAATCAAATTCAATCTGACTTGCAGCCGGGAAGCCGATCTCTATTTCCTTAAAACCGAGTTTAATCAGATAATTAAAAAACTCTATTTTTTCGGACACGACCATGGGATCAATCAGCGCCTGATTGCCGTCGCGCAGATCCACGCTGCACCAGACGGGCGCCTTTTCAATCTGCTTGTCGGCCCACTCCCTCTCGGGGTAATCCACCACCGGGTTTCTGCGGTATCTCTTATAATTTAACATGGCTGTAACTCCTCCTTCTGTCCACTTTAATTGTTTTATAATATCAACGCACAGCTCGGTTTCGCTTTGCTTCATCTCACTCACGGGCTTTCGCCCTATGCTACATGCAAAAAACCCCGCTGCATAAATATACAGCGGGGTCGTCCGAACGTGACATTATTCTCCAAGACCGCTCTCGATGGCATCGACTAACGCCTTGAGCGCTTCCTCCTCATCTTCTCCGTCACACACAAACTCAATTTCATCGCCACATTTGACGCATGCCCCAAGCACACTCAGGACACTCTTGGCATTCGCTGTATTTTCACGAAACGTAAAGGTTATCAGAGATTTAAACTGCATCGCTTCCTTACATAGGATGCCTGCCGGCCTTAGATGTAGCCCTGTCGGGTTTTTGATGACTACCTTCTGACTTACCATTGCCTATTCCTCTTTCTTACATGATACTATGAGTATACCATATCTCTATACTTTATCTCAAGTCCTACAGCATAATATTCTGTATCAGTTCAGCAAGCTTCTTCGCTTCCTGTGTGATGACTTTCTGATCTTTACCCTCAATCATAACCCGGACAAGCGGTTCCGTGCCGGAGGGGCGTATCAGTACACGACCCTCGCCCGCAAACTTTTTGTCCAAAGCGGCGATTGCTTCTGCAATCTCGGGATAATCCATAAACTTTTCCTTTTTGTGGTTGGGAACCTTCGCGCCGACTAATGCCTGCGGCATCACTTCCATAATGGACGCCAGCTCTGACAGCGGCTTACCTGTCTCCACAACCACCTGTAAGAGATGGAGTGCGCTTAAAAGACCGTCGCCTGTTGTATTTTCATCCAGGAAAATCACGTGACCGGACTGTTCGCCGCCGAGACTTGCTCCAATCTCACGCATACGCTCCAGCACATAGCGGTCACCCACCTTGGTCTGCTCAATTTTAATCTTATTCTTTTCACCCATCAGGAAAAAGCCCAGATTACTCATAACGGTTGCAACGATGGTATTCTTGTTCAGCTTCCCCTGCGCTTTCATATGATTGCCAACGATTGCCATAATCTGGTCGCCGTCCACAATATTTCCCAGCTCATCTACTGCCATCAGTCTGTCCGCGTCCCCGTCAAAGGCAAGACCGAGCTGCGCCTTTTCGTAGACAACTCTCGCCTGCAGTTCTTCCATATGGGTGGAACCACAGTTCGCGTTGATGTTTGTGCCGTCGGGATTATTATGGATCGCCACAACCTCTGCGCCAAGTTCTTTCATCGTTTCCACAGAAGTATAAAACGACGCGCCCTCTGCACAGTCAAGCACAATTTTCATCCCCCGCAGATCCACATTCACGGCTTTCATGGCGTGGTTGATGTATTCCTCTCTGGCGTCCGTGCGGTACTTGATTTTTCCTACACTTGCACCGGTAGGAAATTTAACGCCTTTCATATCACTCCTGATCAGCGCCTCAATTTCATCCTCAAGCTCATCGGGAAGTTTATAGCCGTTTCCGTCAAAGAATTTAATCCCGTTGAACTCCACGGTATTGTGGGAAGCGGAGATAACAACGCCCGCATCCACTTTATACTTTCTTGTCAGATACGCCACAGCCGGCGTCGGAACAACACCCACATACACCGCGTTCGCACCCACAGAACAGACACCTGCCATCAGCGCATTCGCCAGCATATCCCCCGATATTCTCGTATCACAGCCCACCATAATCGTCGGCTTGTGCTCATTCTCCCTGGTTAGGACATAAGCGCCCGCCTGACCAAGCTGCATCGCCAAAAGCGGAGACAATTCTTCATTTGCGACTCCGCGTACTCCATCTGTACCAAATAATCTGCTCATACGCACCTCCGTAGTCTCTAATTTTCGTCTTCTATGATATGCACCCGAACCTCCGAGACGCCGTTCTGCCTCAGATCACGTCCCTCCACAGTGGCGTTTACGGGCATCCAGTAACTGCCTTCTGTAAGCTCATCTATATTTTCATCAGCCATCCATGCTTCCATATCTACTACAGCAGTCACTTCCTCTGCCGTCACCTCATTCAGAACCGCAGACAGTCCGCTGAATGTAATGCTGCACTCATTAGCCGGCTCTGTGATCACAGCCCTGTAGCCTTCGGGAAGACCATCAAAACGAATCCACCCTACAGGAATCCGCACAGCACGGTCGCGCTCCGCCTCAATCTTAGCCGTAACGTCAACCCTGCCCACAAAATTATCCTCCGCCAGCACCACACCTTCAGGCAGATATTTCGTGATATCTACGAGCACAGTTACATCTTCCGACGCGTCAGTTACATCGACAACGCCAGCGGGAATGGCAATTGTCTCAATATTCTCCAACAGCTTGGATCTGCCGGCAACCATAACCGTCGCTTTGCTGTAGGTTACCTCTCCCGTAAACTGTCTGCCTTCCTCAGGCGTGCCCGTCACTTCGCACGTAAGCGGCAGTGTTTTGCGCTCCAAAATCTCTGCGTTGACCCGCACCTTGGTGATACTTTTCTCAATATTCGTCACGGTGATTTCCTTTCCGTCCTCGTCATAGAGACGTACTTCGACATCCGTGTTGATATTGTTTGAAAAGCCGGAAATATCCACCTCCGCCTGTGCTTTGCTCACCTGGGAAATAGCGGACTTCGGACCGGAAATACGAATCTGGTTCTGATCCGTGGAAACGCTCCCCACCATAAAACCCTCACGCACTTCGCCCGTGGTCACAGCCTTCACCTGAAGATACCTGACCAGTTTTTCCTCAATGCTCAGACGCACGCTGTCAATATTGCCGCGTATACTGTCAAGCTTATCGCTGTATTTGTTTGTAGAAAGTTTGATCGGCACCGTGTCCACACTGGTCAAATCATTGATATCCGCCATCGCCACAATATTACTCTTGTCCAGGGAGTCAATTATGGAACGGGGCGCGGATATCGTCACCACATCTATCGTATCCGTGCCGTCCAGTACCTCATAAACCTGACCTCTGTCGGTTATCAGATTCGCGTTCTTAATGGTAACCGGCACATCCGTCACACGATAGGTACTAATGGGATCGTTGATATTTGTAACGACCAGCCAGAGAACTGCCGCACTGAGAAAGGAGGCGATTTTTAAGCCCCAGTTTTGGGTAAGCTTATTCTTCATTCTTAACCCCTGCCTTTCCTATGCTCTTGCCTTTAAAAAGCTTGCGCTTCTTCTCCTCGATCGGTTTATCCTGAATCTCTAACAGTCGTTCTTTCAGTCGCGCCGCGTCCAGTCCGCGCTCCAACGCACCGCCGTAGGCAACGCTGATTTTTCCTGTCTCCTCGGACACAATCACTGTCAGGGAATCCGTTACCTCGGAAATGCCCACACCGGCACGGTGTCTCGTTCCCAGATCCTTGCTGAGAGCCATGTTATCTGATAAAGGCAGATAACATGTGGCGGAAACGATCCTGTTGCCCCGGACGATTACTGCGCCGTCATGCAGTGGCGTATTGTGTTCGAAAATATTAATGAGAAGCTGGCTTGAAATAATGCCGTCCACATCAATGCCCGTTCTCTCGTATTCCTTCAAAGACTGTTCATGTTCAATGACGATAAGTGCACCAGTTTTGACTTTTCCCATTTCGAATGAAGCTTTCACAATCTCATTCACTGTGCGGTCGGAAAACCGCCCCGTTTCCCTCTTGTTGGAATCCAGAAAAGAGGCGACAAAATTTTTTCGCCCCAGCTCCTCCAGCGCGGCACGGAGTTCCGGCTGCAGAACCACCACGAAAGCCGTGGCGGCGATGCTGATAATATTGGGAACGATCCAGAGAATCGTGTTCATCTTGCAGAATGCGGCGATCACGATAAACACAAGAATCACGATGACGCCCTTCAGGAGCGCCCATGCCCTTGTGTTTTTGATCCACACAAGAATATGATACGCCACAAAGGTCAGAATGGCAATTTCCGCCACATCGTTCCAGTGCATGGTAGGCATATGCAGTCTGGCGAGATAGACGCCGATCCAGCTATTCAGTTGTTCCATCTCTTCCTCACCTGCCTTCTGTGTCAATTTCCGTCTCTAACATTGCAGCAGCGTTATGAGTGATGCGTCGGTCGGGAGCTCCTCCCTGCACCGCTTCTCGCGGAATTGATCTGCTTCACCTTTTTCTCCGGTTTCGCAACGGTTACCTTCGGCACCGCCTTAACATAATAATAGTACTCATCATCCTCAAATTGAACCTTTTCCGTTCGACTGTAATCTACATAAAATACGAAAAACTGCAGCACAAGCACGAGCAGGAAGGAGACAATCGTTCCCAGAATCACACCAAGGAGCGGCTGGTTGATCTCAAAAATCAGGTCGCCCACCAGAAGCACCATGATATTCACTACCGCACCCGCGGTCATGGCAATCGTCCATGCATAATCAATACTCAGACGCCGCAGGAGATAGACGACAATCACCGTCATCGCAAATGCTGCAATCGTCACAACCATTTCACGGTTCTTAATCAGTCCGTCGATGATGAACTTAAATTTCGCCGCTGTCTCTTCATCAGCCATGGCCGCAATCACTGTCGCATTCTGCGTCACATAATGGAGCATATAGTAAACAATCACGCCGCAGGCAACAGAAACAGCCGACGTGGGCGCGCCAATCAGCCCCATGGATATAGGAATCACATAGGGTATCCGCAAAAGAAAACAGAGCGGCAATAGCACCACCACGACGGTATCCTTAGGTGAAAACCGCAGGTACAGCAAAAAGAGTAACAAAAAACCCGCGCCGATTACCGCGGCGCACTCCATACTGAACGTATAGAGGTGGAGCAGCACAAATACCGCACCCATGAGAACAATAAAATTCATCGGCATGAAAGAGCACATGAGAGCCACAATCAGCACCACCGTCATCCTGTTAAGCGTGTCCATATAGCCCAGTCTGGAATTTATCAGGCAAAGGGTAATAAGCGACAGAAGGAATTTCAAAAGCGGTGTGATATACACCTCATATTTGCTGTATATGGTCATAAGCATCTGTTTAGCAACCAGTAAAGTAGTCATTGTAAATTAGTCCTTTATCCATTCTTTTCACTCCTGTACATGTTGGAAAGCCTGTGCAGGTTCATGTGATACGCCCGCAGACTTTTGCTCGCCCTACTGTACCTGACCGTGTACACCACATAGGAGACCAGCGCGTACGCACCCACTGTCCCCAAATAGTAGAAAAGAACATTTTTCGCAAATTCAAGGAGATCCATCTTATAGATATCCGTCATAAAAACTTCAAAATCGTAAAAAATGTACATGGCAAAAACCACTACAAATGCGATGGTTGCACTTATAATGGATTTAAGCACCTGCCAGCCTATATAGTCGCTCCGAAAATAACTGCCGATAGCAAGGCACTTCTTTCCCTCATGTGTCTCATAGGACGCCATCTTGGTCATCAGAACGACTCTCTCTTCATTTAACATACAATTCTCCAATTTTTGACATAGGCATTAATTCAGGAAACGCATCTTCGGATTTTCCTTCGTATCCTTTTTCTTCTGGACCTTGGGAGGCTCAGGTTTCTTGATACTGGCTCCCAGCTCGTTCACCATCGTATTTTTGCACTTCGCGCAGAAACGTCCTGACAAAATAGCAGCGCCACAGTTTTCACAGGAAAGCGTAACGCCCGACTCTGCCGAAAGCTCCAAGCGTTCCTCCCTGAGCCACTGATGGATCTGATTCGTGGAGACATCGCATGCCTCTGCCACCTGCTGGATGCCTGCATGACCGTTATCCTGAATATACTTCTTTACTTCCTGAAATTTCTCCTCAAGTTTTTCGCGGCATGCCATACAGATCGGTGGCCCGGAGACATAGTTAAAAAGATTTCCGCATTTTCTGCAATTTCTTACATTCATACCTTGCCCTCCCTGAGACAAATTCGTTTTTCATATTCCCCTGCCGATGGCAAGAGTCACAAAATAAATTCGTTCTACACCCGCTTTCCGAAACTCGCGGCTCATGGCATCTATGGTGCTGCCCGTCGTGTAGATATCGTCAATGATCATAATTATATTTAATTTTACATCATTACAGCAAATTTTGAAAGCCTTTTTCAAATTATTTTGCCTTTCTACGGCAGATAAATCTTTCATGGGTGCGGTTTTCTCCACTCTTTCTATCAAATCGGCGCGCACAGGAATGCCCGTAAGTGCGGCAAGTTCTTCCGCCAGGACCTGCGCCTGATTATATCCGCGTTTCCGGCGCCTGCTCTTATGAAGCGGCACAGGAATAAGCGCTTCCGCCCGGCATGAACGGATAAAACCACCAAGCTCCTCCACTATGCAGGCGGCATAATAAGCGGCATACTCCCGTCTGCCCCGGTATTTAAAACGTGCGACAGACGCGGAAACACCCCGGTAGGAGAAGAGAGCGCGTCCGCTGTCATAAATATGCGGATGCGCGGCGCAGTCACCACAGTATTCCCTGCCACTGTCGCTGATATGCTTGCCACATTTTAAGCAGTAAGGCATTTCTATGTAGGAGAATTTTTGTCTGCACTCCGCACATACAAGCGCATTCCAAGGCTTAACCGGCTCGTCGCAGAAAGGGCAGCGGCGGGGATAGAGAAGTGTAACGGCGGTGTTTGCAGCGGAGCGGATCTGTGCGTTTGCACGGAAGCGCGGAATAAGATGTGTATTCATAGAATTATCCTTTCTGACATGCATTCTTGATGTGCGCATTCGTCTGACCAAAAAGTGCAGACGACGGAGCCGGTATCCTCGCGCCGGCTGGTCACTACGCTTCGGTCTGTATCGCCCGGATCTGATCCAAAAATCCGGTGTAGCGCTGATTCTCCCGATTGTTGTCGACCATCTCGGAGAGTGTCGCACGACTTCCCAGAATGGTGACACACGACTTCGCGCGGGTAACGCCCGTGTAGAGAAGATTGCGGTTAAAGAGCATGTGTGGACCTGTGAGGAGTGGCATAATCACGGCAGGGTATTCGCTGCCCTGCGATTTATGTATTGTCACGGCGTAGGCAAGCTCGATCTCATCAAGCCCCGAATAGGGATAGGTCACCCGCCTGTGCTCATCGAACTCCACCACCACTTCGCGGGCATATTCGTCGATCGTTCGGATCACGCCGATATCCCCATTGAAAATCCCCATCCCCTGGTCGATGGGAATGTTGTAGCGGCTCACCACTTCCCACGGAAGCTGGTAATTATTTTTTATCTGCATGACCTTATCACCCTCACGGAAAAGGATATCTCCCGTCTGACACTCATGCTTATTGCCATCCGGCGGGTTCAGGTACTGCTGTAAAATACCGTTCAGCGTCTCCACGCCGAGTTTCCCCTTCCGCATGGGCGTAAGCACCTGAATATCGTAGGGTGTCGCATCCACATAGCGGGGCAGTTTTTCCAGAATGAGCTGGATCATGTGCTTATATATGACATTAACGTCATTTCTTTCGAGAAAAAAGAAGTCCTTACTCTTGTTGTCCAGAACCGGTTCCTCCCCGGCATGGATTCTGTGCGCGTTCAGAACGATATCACTCTCCTTTGCCTGCCGGAAAATCTTCTCCAGCACCACTGTCTGAAACGCCTCACTCTTTATAAGATCAGAGAGCACCTGCCCCGGTCCCACAGAGGGAAGCTGGTTCACGTCACCCACCATGATCAGGCGTGTCCCTACAGAAATCGCCTTCAAAAGCGACTGGAACAGAAAAATATCAACCATGGACATCTCGTCCACAATGATGACGTCCGCTTCCAGCGGATTTTCTTCGTTGCGCTCAAAGCGCACCGCTTTTCCTTCCAAAGCCGCCGCGCCGGAAAGTTCCAAAAGGCGGTGGATTGTACGCGACTCATAGCCCGTCGCCTCAGTCATGCGCTTTGCCGCCCTGCCAGTGGGAGCCGCCAGGCTGATATCCATTCCCTGTGAAAGAAAGTAGCGGATGATCGCGTTGATGGTGGTCGTTTTGCCTGTACCCGGACCGCCGGAAAGGATGAACACGCCGTTTCTGATACTCTCCAGAACAGAACGTTTCTGCAGGCTGTCCAGAACAATGCCCAGTTCCTTCTCTACCTGGTCTATCTTATAAAGAAGCGCCTCCTCCTCTGCAGGGAGAAGCTTCTCCGAAATGTTTAAGTCATGGAGCATCCGCGCGCAGTTCAGTTCGGCATAGTAAAACGTACTGGCATAAACCCGGCATTCACGCGCAGGCGCGGTGTCGTCTATGCCAAAACCACCGCCTGCCGTACTATTCGGGAGCGTACTGTTGTCTGCAATCGGGATATATTTTATCACCAGCTTCTTGTCCATCGCAAGATTTTGCAGCTGCGGTTCCATCAGGGACGGCTCGATCCCCAGAAGTTCGCCTGCCTGCGCGAGCAGCCTGTCCACCGGAAGATAGCAGTGCCCTTCGCCGCCCGCCTGTTGTAAGGTGTAGAGCAGACCGCTTCTGATGCGGTAATCAGAGTCTGTGTGAATACCAATCTTCGCCGCAATTTCATCCGCAATGCGGAAACCGATGCCATGAATGTCCTCCGCCAGGCGGTAAGGATTTTCCTTCATTACACCGTAAAGCCCCATCCCGTAGGTCTCATAAATGCGCAGCGCAAGCGTGTTGGAAATACCGTACCCCTGCAGAAAGGTCATGGCATCCCTCGCGTCTCTTTTTTCGTAAAGCGATGCCGCGATCTCCCTTGCCTTGCGCAGACTGATCCCTTTTACTTCCGCCAGACGCTCCGGTTCCTCCTCCATAATGCGGTAGGTGTCCGCGCCGAAAGCCTTGATAATCCGCTTCGCCAGCGCTTCACCCACACCTTTCACCGCGCCGGAGGACAGATATCTCTCCATACTGATTTCGTCGCTGGGTGGAAGAACCTTATATTGGCTTATCTTAAACTGTCTCCCGTATATCTGGTGCTGGGTATACTCCCCCTGCGCCTCGATCGTCTCACCCTGATCCATCGTTTTAAAAAAACCCACGCAGGTAACTTCATCGTCCTGCGTGAGAAGATTCAAAACCGTATATCCATTGTCCTTGTTCCGGTAAATAATGTGATCTATAAACCCTTTGACTGTTTCCATAGAATACCTGTGCTGTGATATAGAAAATATTACTGTTTAAACTGCGTCATGCGCTTGCTCCAATCAATTTTTATACGATTCCGTAATTGATCTTCGCCTGCTCGTACAGCATCTGCGCCAAGGAATTGGAACCCTGCGTCGCAGTCTGTTCGGAGATCTGCTGGATCACGGTGTCTTTGAAATAATCCACCATATTGGAAGCATAATCGTCCCCATCCTCATCGAAAATGTCCACGGTCTTCTGCATCTCTTTATAGACCTGTTCCCACAAATATGCTTCAAACTGCTTGCAGGCATCAAAGAGGGCATCGTCCTCCTTCGTCTTCTCCGTTCCGTCCGCGTTTCGTTTATTCTGCACGTTCTGCAGGTTTTTCTGCAGCGTCTCCGCCGCCACGCGGTTTCCATCAGTCATATAATTTGTGTATGCAGATAAGTTTGTTAAGTCGTTCATGCGTATTCTCCCTATGTATATGCGAGCCGGCGGCGTTGCCGGGTACAAGCCGTGCCATTCGTAATCCGCTCAATCACCCCTTTGCACGGCTCTTAACGTTTCAGGTTGTTAGCCACTTCCAGCATGGAGTCGGACGTTGTGATGGACTTGGAGTTCATCTCGTAAGCACGCTGCGCTACAATCAGATTTACCATCTCATTTGCCACCTGCACGTTGGAGCCTTCCAGATAGCCCTGAATAATTCTGCTCTTCTGTAAGTCGTTCGTTGTGTCCTCGTTAAGCGCACGACCACTGGCATCCGTTACCACGAAGAGCGTATCGCCCACTCTCTTTAACCCGCCGGGGTTGTTAAACTGGAATGTACCGATCTGCACGCCAATAGGCTGCGGGTTGTTCTGATCATCCGGATAGCAGATCTGACCGTCCTCCGTGATGGAGAGGTTGCTCGCTATGTAGTTAGCCGGCAGAACAATTGCACGTCCCGTCGTATCCAGTACCGGGAGACCATCCGCATTGGTCAGCGTCATACGGTTTCCGCCCGCAAGCGCCCATGTAAAGTCACCGTTTCTCGTATAGAAGATATCGCCTTCCTCGCCGCGCAGAGCAAAGAAACCGTCACCCTCAATCGCGAACGAAGTGTCGGAAGCGGAATCCAGAAGACTTCCCTGCGTGAAAATCTGATTGATGGAGGACGTCCGAACACCCAGACCTACCTGGGAGGTAGTCGGCTTCGGATCGCCGTTTGCCGTCGTGGTAACAGACTGCAGATTCTGGTACAAAAGAGATTTAAACTGCGCCACCTGCGCCTTATATCCCACTGAATTGACATTCGCAAGGTTATTCGCGATCGTGTCTACATTTGTCTGCTGTGCATTCATGCCGGTTGCGCCCGACCATAAACTTCTAACCATTGTATTCTCCTTTACACATTTTCTTTATTTCCTATACTTATATCTTACCGTTCTGGGTCACTGCCTGCTCCAATGTATCGTCGTAGGTAGTGATAACTTTCTGATTGCTCTCATACTGCCGCTGCAGCGTAATCATATTGACCATCTCAGTCACGACGGAAATGTTTGACATTTCAAGATAGCCCTGATGAATCTGTGTGTCAATTTCCAATTCCGTGTTTTCCCTGTCGAGTTCTGTCGCGCCCTCTACCGGCTGGAAATAATTCTCTCCGAAACGCTCCAGATAATTATAGTCCTCAAAATCGGCGATGCCAATTGTTGCCACCTCATTGCCATCCTGTATGATCGTTCCGTTACGGCTGATACTGATCGGAAGCGCCGTATCCATCTGGATCCTCTGTCCATCCTCATCCAGCACATAGTCACCATCCTGCGTCTGCAAAAATCCCTGCATATTCATGGTAAAGTTACCATCTCTGGTGTATTTTGTGGAAGTCTCACCCCTCTTGTTGGTGTACTCTACCGCAAAGAAGCCTCTGTCGGAGAGCGCCAGATCCAACGGATTCCCCGTCTCCTTAATCGGGCCCTCGGAGTAGTCCACATAGTTTTCCCCGATCTTAACACCCAGATTCAAGCCGGTTTTTCTGACACGCCTCTCCAGATAATTCTCATTCAGCGGATTATTCAACTCCGCTTCGTCTATGGCTCTGTTGGTTGCCATCGGTCTCGGCAGATTCCCCGGCTCTGACAGATCCTTAATCTTATAGGCGAGCACCGTGTCAAACGCCTCGCTTGTGGTACCCTCTTTCTTAAAACCGTTGGTCGTCGCATTCGCCAGATTGTTCGTCAAAACATCCATTCGGTGCTGCTCATTCAACATGCCTGTGTACGCAGTGTAGAGACCTTTTAACATAATGTACATTCCTCCATTTATTGCCGAGAATGCGTTTTTGCATTCTCGTATGTGAGACTATAAAAGTTCTTGGCATCGTATCCAATGGCGCGATGTCTTTAGAATTTCTTCTCACATTAATCTTCGCGGTATCCTGCCAAAAATTCTACATATTTTCCAGTACCAATCGCCACCGCTGTCATCGGGTCTTCCGCTGTCATGGTGTTAATGCCCGTTTTCGCCGCAATCAGATCCTCCAGTCCACGAAGCAGACTGCCGCCCCCCGTCAGGACAATACCCCGGTCAGCGATATCCGCCGCCAGCTCCGGGGGCGTTTTCTCCAACACACTGTGAATCGTCTCCACGATCTGCACCGTAGTCTCATGCAACGCTTCCTCCGTCTCCTCCGAAGATACCTTGACAGTTCTGGGAAGCCCGGTCACCAGATTACGTCCTCTCACATCCATGTAATCCACCTCGGGACGCTTGAACGCAGAGCCAATCTTTATCTTCAAATCCTCCGCCGTCCGTTCACCGATCAGCAGATTGTGTTTTTTTCTCATATAACGTACGATAGCCTCGTCAAAATCGTCACCCGCTATCTTGATAGAGGCGCTGACCACCGTACCGCCGAGGGAAATCACCGCGATATCGGAAGTACCGCCGCCGATATCCACAATCATGTTTCCACAAGGCTTGGAAATATCAATACCTGCGCCAATCGCCGCCGCAATGGGCTCCTCAATAATGGAAACCTCCCTCGCACCCGCCTGATAAGTCGCATCCTCCACAGCTTTCTTTTCTACCTCGGTCACGCCGCTGGGCACGCAGACCGCAATGCGCGGTTTTCTGAACGTCTTTTTACCCAAAGCCTTCTGGATAAAATACTTCATCATTTTTTCCGTAACCTGGTAATCGGAAATAACGCCCTGTCTTAATGGTCTTACCGCCACGATATTGCCCGGCGTCCTGCCGAGCATGAGGCGCGCATCCTCACCTATTGCCTTAATTTTATTAGTGTCCCTGTCAAAAGCAACTACTGAGGGCTCTTTCAATACAACGCCCTTACCTCTGATATATACTAAAATACTGGCTGTGCCAAGATCGATACCGATATCTGTAAACTGCATTTACCTTTGATCCCCTTCCCGAGAATATACCGCTTATACATTATACCCTTATTAAGGCGGATTTTCAAAGGTTTTTATGATTTTTTTTAAAAAAACTAAAAAACGCCAAAAACAGAACGGTTCCATCCGCTCTGATTTCAGCATCCATGCCTTACTAATATATTATCGGATTGTTGGGAAGAAATGTTTACCCGTAACTGTATTTCTTTCTCAAAAATATTGTAGCAGATTTTGGAAGCTGTGTTATACTACAAGGTAGTGGACAGCACCGTTTCAAAGGCATACCTGTAATATACTTACACAGCCCGGTTCCTTACGGCAGAGCTAAAATATCATAAAAAGGAGTATAACAAACCATGAAAACACAGGCAGAATTGCAATCAAAACTCAGAGAAATCGATCACAAAGGTTACAAAGCATACAAAGTTCTGGAAGGAGAATATGATTTTGGGGCATACCGTCTCTGGATCGACCATGTGCAGGGAGATCCTTTCGCATCGCCCTCCCGGGTACGAATTGTTTATCGGAATCAGGGAAATATACCCGTCTCTTACTTTGAAAACAGACACCTCCGGATCGCAGTGGAAGACTATCTTCTGCGCAGTCTTCACCGCTTCTTACGGAACGGCGACGGCAGAGCGGCAAAAGGCTCCGGTAAGAGCGGCCTGGTGACAGCATGCCGAACCGGACAGGAGATACTCGAGACCACCGCCATGCATATCGGCAAGGATACGGTTGAGGCAAGGATTGAAGTGGGCTTTCCCGCGTTCGGACGGACCATTGCGGCGGGGGAACTGGCGCAGATTTTATTTCATCTGATCCCCGACATGGCGCAGCAGGTTTTTAAGATGAATCCGCACATGAAGCAGGATCTGGACAAAGTGACCGCGTTGGCAGATGACCAACAGTTTATCCGTGAAGCGCTTCCTGCGCACGATCTTGCAGCCTTCGTGGCGGACGGCTCCATCCTGCCAAGAGAGAGCGGCGTTTCCCAACGACCCATGCGAGACGCGGTAGTATTCAAAAGTCCCGATACACTTGCGGTCACCCTCGACCTTCCGCACCGCGGGCAGGTGCGGGGCATGGGTATCCGCCACGGCATCACGGTGATTGCGGGAGGCGGTTTTCACGGAAAATCTACCTTATTAAAGGCATTGGAGCACGGTGTCTACAACCACATTTCCGGGGACGGCAGGGAGCTGGTCATCACCGACGAGAGCGCCTTTAAACTGCGCGCTGAGGAGCACCGCTGCATCCACGAGACAGATATTTCCATGTTTATCAATAACCTTCCCATGAAGTCGGACACCACCCATTTTCAGACGGAAAATGCCAGCGGCAGCACATCCCAGGCGGCAAATACTGTGGAGGCGCTCGCCAGCGGCAGCACCGTGCTTTTGATCGACGAGGATACTTCCGCCACCAACTTTATGGTGCGCGACGGGCGCATGGCACAGCTTGTCTCCGATGAGAAGGAGCCGATCACGCCCTTTATCCGCAAGATTAGAAGTCTATACAGCGATCTTGGCATTTCTACTATATTAGTGGCAGGCAGCTCCGGCGATTACCTGTCGGTGGCAGACACGGTATTGCAGATGGACTGCTATGAGACAAGGGATGTCACCGCACGGGCGAAGGAACTTGCCGTCGAACTGACAGAGGAAACCGTGAAGAGAAGCAACTGGTTGAAAAAGACCGTCCGCGCGAAACGGATTGAGAAAGCAAAGGTGCACGGCTGGGACACAATAAGTCTTGACAAGAACGAGATCGACCTGCGCTACCTGGAACAGATTGTGGGGGAGAGTCAAACCGCCGCGCTTGCGTATATTTCGCAGCATGTTATGGAGAAACTTGCCAACGGAAAGAAAACCCTTCCCCAGCTCACGGAAGAAGTTTTCGCCAAGCTGGAGAAGGAAGGGATTCTCGCGCTGACGCCGAAAAATTATGGCGCCGGACCTGCCGCTTATGTAAGACGGCAGGAGATTCTTGCGTGTCTGGCAAGGTATCGGATGCTGTAATTATCCGTTTGAATTACACTTCGGCACACGCATTCGTTATTTGGCTTTATCTAACATTTTCTTGATATAGATACCCGTATAAGATTCTTTATTCTTAGCAATTTCCTCCGGCGTGCCGGTGGCGACCACGGTGCCGCCACCCTCACCGCCTTCGGGTCCCATGTCTATGATGTAGTCGGCGGTTTTGATCACGTCCAGATTGTGCTCGATGACCACCACGGTGTTGCCGCCCTCCGCCAGCTTGTGCAGGATATCCACCAGCTTGTGTACGTCTGCAAAATGCAGACCCGTGGTAGGCTCGTCCAGAATGTAGATAGTTTTTCCCGTGCTGCGTTTGGAGAGTTCCGTGGCAAGCTTGATTCGCTGTGCTTCGCCGCCGGAAAGGGTGGTGGAAGGCTGCCCCAGCTTCACATAGGAAAGTCCCACGTCGTTGAGTGTCTCTATTTTCCTGCGGATGGACGGCAGATTCTCGAAGAAGGGAACCGCCTCCTCCACCGTCATATCAAGCACGTCAAAAATACTCTTTCCCTTGTACTTCACTTCCAGCGTCTCCCGATTGTAACGTTTACCGCCGCAGACCTCGCAAGGCACATAGACGTCGGGCAGGAAATGCATCTCAATCTTTATGATGCCGTCACCGCCGCACGCCTCACAGCGTCCGCCCTTTACATTAAAACTGAACCGTCCCTTCTTATAGCCTCTCGCTTTCGCATCCGGCGTGCCCGCAAACAAATCGCGTATCTGGTCGAAAACGCCCGTGTATGTCGCGGGGTTGGAGCGGGGCGTCCTGCCGATGGGCGACTGGTCAATGTCAATCACTTTGTCAAGCTGATCGATGCCCAAAATCCCTTTATGCTTTCCGGGAATGCAGCGCGCCCGATTTAAATCTCTTGCCAGATGCTTGTAAAGAATCTCGTTGACAAGAGAGCTTTTCCCCGAACCCGACACACCCGTGACACAAGTCAAAATGCCTGTCGGGAATTTCACATCTATCTTCTTTAGATTATTTTCCTCTGCGCCCTTGACCGTAAGCCAGCCCCGCGGTTTCCGGCGCGTCTTCGGCACGGGAATCTGCAGCTTTCCGCTCAGGTACTGTCCTGTCACGGATTCCTCCACCTGCATGATTTCCTCCGCCGTTCCCTGCGCGACCACCTCGCCGCCACGGCTGCCTGCGCCCGGTCCGATATCCACGATATGATCCGCCGCCAACATAGTATCCTCGTCGTGCTCCACCACAAGTAGGGTATTTCCCATATCCCGCAGATTTTTTAACGCCGCAATCAGCTTGTCATTGTCCCGCTGGTGCAGACCGATGCTCGGTTCGTCCAAAATATAGCAGACACCTACCAGCCCCGAGCCAATCTGGGTAGCAAGACGAATCCGCTGGGACTCACCGCCGGAGAGAGAGCCTGTCGCTCGGGACAGGGAAAGATATTCCAGTCCCACTTCCATCAGGAAACCGACGCGCGCGCGAATTTCCTTTAAAATACGTTTACCAATCAACTCTTGCTGTTTCGTAAGCTGCATATCCCCGATAAAGGCGTGGAGCTTCGCTATGGATATAGATGTTATTTCATATATATTTTTATCACACACTGTCACTGCAAGAGACTCTTTTTTCAGACGCATTCCCTTGCATTCTTTACAGGGAATGATGCGCATGAAACTCTCGTACTCCTGCTTGCTCCACTCGGATCCGGTCTCGCGGTAACGGCGCTCCACGTTTTTAATCAGCCCTTCGAAGGCAACCGGGTAGACACCGCTTCCACGCTGCCCTTCGTAATGCACATTGACCTGCTTGTCTGTGCCGTAAATGATAATGTCCTGTATTTTTTCGGGGAGCTCCCCGAAAGGCGTTTTCAGACTGAATTTAAATTCCTTCGCAAGCGCCTGCAAAATCGCGTTAGTAAAGCTTCCCTCCGAACCGCTGGACTGCCAGCCCAGAACCGTAATCGCGCCGTCCTCCAGACTCACGCTCTTGTCGGGAATCATCAAATCCACGTCAAATTCCATTTTATAGCCCAAGCCAAAACAACTCGGACACGCGCCGAAAGGATTGTTGAAGGAAAAGCTTCTCGGCTCAATTTCGCTGATGCTGATGCCGCAGTCCGGGCAGGCAAAGCTCTGGCTGAACTGAATAGGTTCGCCATCAATAACGTCCAGAGTCATCAGACCTTCTGCCAGCGCAAATACATTCTCCACGGAATCCGTCAGACGACGCTCGATACCGCCTTTCACTACAAGACGGTCCACCACGATTTCAATATTGTGCTTGATATTTTTCTCAACCTTGAAATCCTCTGATTCCTCCGTCAGGTCATACAGATTCCCGTCTACGCGCACCCGCACATAGCCACTGCGTCTGGCGCGCTCAAAGACCTTTGCGTGCTCGCCCTTTCGTCCCCGCACTACAGGCGCAAGAAGCTGTATTTTCGTGCCCTCCGGCAGAGCCATCACCTGATCTACAATCTGGTCTACCGTCTGTTTTTTGATCTCCTTGCCGCAGTTCGGACAGTGCGGAATGCCGATGCGGGCATAAAGCAGACGAAAATAATCGTAAATCTCCGTCACCGTACCGACTGTGGAACGAGGGTTTCTGTTCGTAGATTTCTGGTCAATGGAAATCGCGGGGGAAAGTCCTTCAATCCGCTCCACATCCGGCTTCTCCATCTGCCCCAGGAACTGTCTCGCGTAGGAGGAGAGCGATTCCATATAACGCCGCTGCCCCTCCGCGTAAATCGTGTCGAAGGCAAGGGAAGATTTACCCGACCCCGAAAGCCCTGTCAGCACCACGAACTCATTGCGGGGAATGTCCAAGTCGATTCCTTTCAAATTATGCTCGTTCGCACCTCTAATTTTAATGTAATCTCTGGGACGCATCTTTACTGTATCTGACATGATATCATACCTCTCATTTTATCTATTTTATGTCTTTTTTATTTTAACTTAGTGCAAGAGCAAACCACATATCAACTTCATTTTGTATATTATCTCATAGACAGGCGAATGCATCTTTTTCAACTATTTATCAAAATCCCTCAGCTTGGTTTTCAGCTCCACCATCCGATCACGCAGCTCGGCAGCCGCCTCAAAATTCAAATCCGCTGCTGCACGTTTCATCTGCTTCTCCACTTCTTTGACCAGCTTTTCCAGCTCCTCCCGGCTCATAGATTCGGGATCCTTCTCAAACCGCTGTTCCTCCTTCGCTATGGTCTTTGAAATGCTGATCAGATCGCGCACCGCCTTCTGGATGGTCTGCGGCGTGATACCGTGCTCCTCGTTATATGCCTGCTGTATCTTGCGGCGGCGGTTGGTTTCTGTGATTGCCACATTCATGGAATCCGTCATATCGTCCGCGTACATGACAACGTGCCCTTTAGCGTTTCTCGCCGCCCTTCCTATCGTCTGAATCAAAGAAGTCGCAGAGCGCAGAAATCCCTCTTTATCGGCGTCCAGTATCGCCACCAGCTGAATCTCGGGTATGTCAAGCCCTTCCCGCAAAAGGTTAATGCCCACCAGCACATCAAACACGTCAAGTCTCATATCGCGGATGATTTCGGCTCGTTCCAGCGTGTCAATATCGGAGTGCAGATACTTGACCCGAATGCCCACGTCATTCATGTATGCCGTCAGATCCTCCGCCATCCGCTTCGTAAGTGTGGTCACAAGCACCTTCCCCTTATCTGCCACAACCTTGTTAATCTCCGAGATGAGGTCATCGATCTGCCCTTCCACCGGGCGCACATCCACCTCCGGATCCAGCAGCCCCGTAGGGCGTATGATCTGCTCCGTGCGGAACAGCTCGTGTGCCGCCTCATAATCAGAGGGGGTCGCGGAGACGAAGAGCATCTGGTCTATATGACTCTCAAATTCTTCAAAGCATAAAGGACGGTTATCTAATGCGGACGGCAGGCGGAACCCGTAATCCACCAGCGTGTTCTTTCGGGATCTGTCCCCCGCAAACATCCCCCGTATCTGCGGAATCGTCATATGGGACTCATCTATAATAATCAGAAAATCATCTTTAAAATAGTCTAACAGCGTGAAGGGTGGTTCCCCCTCCGCCATTCCGTTCAAATGCCTCGAATAATTCTCTATCCCGGAGCAGAATCCTGTCTCCCGCAGCATTTCCACGTCAAAGTTCGTCCGTTCCGAAATACGCTGCGCCTCCAGAAGCATATCTTCGCTCTTAAAATACTTCACCCGATCGTCAAGCTCCTGCTCAATCACCTTGCACGCCGCATTGATCTTCTCCTGCGGCACCACATAGTGGGACGCCGGGAATATCATCACGTGTTCCAGAACCGCGTGCACCTGTCCCGTCAGCGGATCCGCCTCCGTAATCCGGTCGATTTCATCCCCGAAAAATTCCACACGGATCAGGTACTCCCCGCCCTGTGCCGGACAGATTTCCAGCACATCGCCGCGCACGCGGAAACAGCAGCGGTCCAGATCCATATCGTTTCGGTTATACTGCATCTCAATAAGCCCGCGGATTACCTCATCCCTATCCTTCATCATGCCGGGGCGCAGGGACATACTCATGCCCGCGTATTCCTCGGGGCTTCCCAGCCCGTAAATGCAGGAAACACTGGCAATCACCACCACATCCCGCCGCTCAGTCAGCGAGGCTGTCGCTGAAAGCCTCAGCTTGTCAATCTCATCGTTGATGGAAGAATCTTTCGCGATGTAGGTGTCCGTGGAAGGCACATAAGCTTCCGGCTGATAATAATCGTAGTAAGAGACAAAGTATTCTACCGCGTTTTCGGGGAAAAATTCCTTGAACTCACCGTAGAGCTGCCCGGCAAGCGTCTTATTATGCGCTATGACCAAAGTCGGCTTGTTCAGCGCCTGTATGATATTCGCCATGGTGAAGGTCTTCCCGGAACCTGTGACCCCCAGTAAAGTCTGGAATTGGTTGCCTTCTTTAAACCCTTTGACCAGGGCTTCTATGGCCTGGGGCTGGTCTCCGGTGGGCTTGTATTCGCTGTGAAGTTCGAACATTTTTTGTGCAGTTTGCACAAATACCACCTCCAAAATTCATAGTAAAAAAAGACGCATATCGGACAAAAATTCGTCGTGGAACATTTTATTTTCGTCGTGGCTTTTACTCAAATCAGGGAAAAACAGGCCCACGACGAATCCCGTTCACAATTTGCTGTTTTTGCAACTCAGCGCACCTCCGTAATTCTATACGGACGTGGCAGCACTAAAGAGCTTTTTTATCTTACCACAAATCGTTAAATTTGTATAGATGTGAAATCGAACTTTTGTTCTTTTTGTTCTTTCTATCACCCTGCGTCTGGAAGAAATTCCGTTACATCTACTACAATCTCCAACAGTTCCTTTTTAAAGCTTTCTATTTCTTTCAGGTTTGGCAATACTTCTTTCATATATTCCTCAATCTCCGGAACCCCATCCGCTATGATCCCTCTGTTATCGGCGTAAACATCCATTGTTATGAGTTCTTTCGCATGTCCCATGAGCTTTGATACCGCCTTTGGATTAAATGACTCTTTCAGCAGAAGCGTACAGTAGGTGCTGCGCAGGTCATGCCAGCGGATGTCCGGTAAACCGCTTTCAGCAAGAAGCTGTTTATAATACCTGCAGTGAAACCCTTTGTTCCTTGCCCTACCAAGTGTGGAACAACAGATATAATCCAAATCCTGAAACTCTTCTTTTCTGCGATTTTTGTTTTTTTCATATATTCGCCGTTCCTTTAAAATTGCCTCAAAGACATAATCGGGAATCGGGATTTCCCTGTAACTGGATCTTGTCTTTAATCCAACTTCCTGTTTCGTAAAAGTTTTTGGGGCAAAGTCTTCTTTTACCGTGTTATGTATCCTCCCCAGCTGGCGTTCCACTTTTAACGTGTGGTTGATATAATCTACATCTGAATATTTTACCCCATTGATCTCGGATCTGCGGAGTCCCATAAGTACATTCAACAGCACCTGCATATGGATTGGAGTATCTTTGCTCTTTTCCAGCAGAACCTGGATCTGCTCCATAGTCAGTGTTTTCTGTGTATCAATATTCCGGGTCCTGAATCCTGATTTCTGCTGTAGCTTTTCTGCTTTGGGAAGCCCTATCCCGTCCACCGGACTGTTTGGAATCACTTTAATTGTTACCGCATAACGAAAAGAGACATTCATGATTGTTTTTACCTGCTCTACCACCGACCTTGAGTAGTCTGTCTTGGTATTAAACAATTTCTGAATGTCTCCACGGGTAACATCCATCATTTTCTTTTTACCCAGAATGGGAATAATGTGATTCTTTACTATTCCGCAATAATTATAATAGGTTTCATGGCTGTCCGTGCGTTTTTTAAGCTCTTCTTCAAGCCAGAAGAACATAAAATCGGCAACATTCACCTTTGCGTATACAACAAACGTACCGTTATATAGTTCTGCGATGGTCTTCTCTCTTGCCTTATTTGCTTCCCTCTCTGTTTTAAATCCTGACTTCTGCTGTGGCTTTTCACTTCCGTCCGGATATTTCAGAAATACCCTGTAGCCGAAACCGGAGCGCACAGGTATTACCTGTGCCACTCTCCAATCGACATAATTTTTTAAACTCAAATCTAACATGCAGAATCACTCCCTTCCGGAACAAATGTATGATTCATAAACGTAATGATCTGCTCATTCTCATCCATGACTTCACAATAATATTCAAAGGTTGTATTGACACTTGCATGCCCCAACAGGGCAGATATCTTAATCAATGGAACTTTCTGCTCTACCAATATTGTGGCATACATATGCCGTTACGGTATAATACTGGCGATTTTTCAAAATGCCAAAAATGGGCGCAAAAAACAGGAAACCTTTTCTTGATTTCCTGTCTTGGTGTGCCGTTCCATGTAGCGGCGGTTATTCAGTTTACAAATAAGCCGGATTTAATTTGCCCCAGTGTTGTTCCTTTTCGCAATTACAGCAAGTAATTATTTTCCCGGTTTGCAATCTGCAAACCAACCAATTTGTAGGTTGCATATCCTCCCATAACCAGCGGCTCTGCTTTGCAAATTTCTTCTGCTTCTTCACGGCTCTCTGTTTTTAGGATATACATACCTGCCATTCCCGAATAGCCTTTAAAGACACCGCAGATTTCCAGCTTTCCCTCATCGTCCAGCTTTCTTATGTTCTCAACGTGTTCCATAACTACCTGTTTTGTCATTTTATTATAGGTCTTGCTTTTCTCAATCATCATCATATACATCAATTTTTCCATACGATTTTCTCCTTTACATTCTATTGGGATTCACTGAGGGTATTATATTATATTTATCCGGCAATAGCAATCTGTCTGTCATTCTCTGGAAACAAACTTATAGCCCACGCCTATAACGGTCTTTATGTAGGTAGGCTTGCGGTTGTCCGGCTCTATCTTTTTTCGCAAGTTGCAAATAACATTGGCAACGCTTGACTGGCAGCTTTCACTTTCCATGCTCCATACAGTTTCAAAGATTTGCGCCTTTGTAAATACCCTCCCCGGACTGGTGGCAAGGCAACAGAGTGCGCCATACTCTAAACGGGTGAGATTTATGTCTGCCCCGCCTTTCAGTACCCGGCGTTGGTGTAATCTGATTTCCGTTGAACGTATACATGATATGTTCTTTGTATGCTTCTGTACAAGCCATAAATGATTCCCCCTTTCTCCCACATGGGGCGTGCATGGTTTCGTTTTAATGCTATATTGCATTTGGTACATGGATAGTTTATCATAGAATAGTGACAAGGGCTGTCACCATTCGGAAAGGAGTTCAAAAATGTCAAAAGCAGAACGGCTTATCGAGATGATGATAACAATAAATGCAAAAAAAGATTTTACTGTAGGCGAATTGGCAAATGAATTTTCCGTATCAAAAAGAACCATACTACGTGACTTGCAAGAATTGGAACAAGCTGGTTTCCCTCTTTACTCCGAAGTCGGGGCGGCGGGATAATCGACATGGAAATAAATCATGCAGCTTTAGAATGGGTTGCCGATTATATATTGCCATTTGGGAACAACGCCACTGTGTTAGCACCATTGGAGCTAATAAAACTAATGCAGCAAAAAATATATGAATTACATCAGCATTATTGCAGTTTGGAAACAAGTATGAATGAATGAGAGGGATTCCGTCGTCATCGGCATTGTGGGAATGTGTATAACTGGCTGTCTCATGGAATTGTGGGTAACTCTGTTTGCAGGACGTGGGAAAGCTACACTTTAGCTTTTCCATGTGCTGTGAATAGAGTTATCCATGATTCCATAGCCTGTTATGCACATTTCCATAATGTTTGTCTTTTGGTCTTTGGCTTCTTTGGTTCGGAATAGTGTGGTGCTGGCGGTCTATCTCTTGTTTTCGGTTGCTTGCTTCTTTACCGTACATGAGCATTTATTCATTGAGTGTCACCTCCCCTGTTGCGCCGTCCACTGTTATCATTTGTCCGTTTTGTATGGTTCGCGTAGCAGTGTGTATTGCCATGACAGCGGGGATACCATATTCACGGGCAACAATGCTTGAATGGCTAAGAGGGCCGCCAATGTCTGTTACAATCGCACTTGCGGAGGCAAACAACTGCGTCCATGCGGGAGTTATGGTAACGGCGACCAAGATACTTCCCGGCTGGAATTTCTCAAAATCTGCCGGGCTGTTCAGTACACAGGCGGGAGCCGTAACAACGCCTGGGCTGGTTCCTATGCCCATCAATACAATTTTCCCATCTTTCTGTATTTGAGTTGCATGTGATACGGCTTTTGTGCTTTTTTCCGGCAACATGGAAGGCGGCACATAACCCCGGAATGTATCATGCTCCGCTTGTCGAGTAGGGATTGCCTCACTCAGATCAGATAGGGGCATATTTTTATCAAGCTGTGTTATGAGCGTTTCCAATTCTGTCTTTGTGAGCCAGTAAATATCGTCCGGATGTGAAATGGCTCCTCCAGTTAAGAGACGTTCAGAAATTTCCTGTAACATACGGCGAATCAGTGGGTGCCCCATCCCCATCAAATAAATAGCGTTTTCACGCATGGGGGCAGTAGTTTGTGCCCAATGGAGCAGCTTCAAAAACAGCTTTTTACGGTGGCCGCCTATCTGTTGCAAAATCTCTTTTTCGGCCTGTTTCCTGCGCTTTTCAAATGTGATTTGGCGCGAATACGGATTTTCCCCTTTTTCCTCCAAAAATGCTTTTATGGATTCAAAGGTTGGCGTAAGCATCTCCTGTGGTGTGGCATATGCAAAATCAAATTCATACGCAGTACAGCCAAATTCTTTGAAATAGGCGTTAATCCGGCTTTTCCACTCCATCCATACCTCCTGCGAAACTTCCGCAGGCAAAATGGAGGACTTGAAATCTTCTGCTATCTTTGCTGCAGGATTGCTTTTAAGATAGAAGCCTAAAGTGTTACTTTGCTTTGCCCATTCCGAAAGGTCCCACAGGTTCTTTTCCGATTGCAGCGCAATCGTATCAAACCCAAGCAAGAGAACGGAAATGTCCGTTATACCAGCACGGCGGGCCGCACCCTGAAAGAATTTTGTGAATAACGTTTCGCTGATCGATGCGGCGGGCAATGTAAGCTGAATCCTTGTGAAATAAATACATGCGGCGTAAAATACGGCTTGAATGCCCTCCATAATCTGCTTGGCGCTTAACGTATGCAGGGATGTTTCGTCCCACTGCCTCACCACATCTTCAAATTCTTTTCTTGCCGCTTCAAAGCGCATAATGCTGTTCGTAAGCGTCCGGCGCAAAGAGCGGGGGGAAAGGGATTTTACAGCAATTAAAAGAGGCTTTGCCTTAGCGGAAAGATAGACATAACCATTGATTATCGTGTATGCCCCATTGTCTGGCAGCAGCTTTTTTGCGCTTGTACCAAACATATCCACCCATAAAAGCGCCGACGCACGGTTGACTAATTCAAGGCCAAGAGTGGCGAACAGAGGCGTGACTGGGTTTGGCAGGTGTTCTGCCAGACTGCCCTTTGTGTAAACTACATTCTTTTCCGGCAATACCCACTCCGGCGGTAAGACAGTAATGGGGCGGGCCTGAACAATATACAACTTATCTTTTTCCAGCGCCCATTCTATATCCATAGGCATTCGATAATATTTCTCAATTTTATTTCCAAGCTGCGTCAGCCGCATGACTTGATTGCGGGTAAGAGCAGGTTTTTTACGGAGCCGTCCGGGGACAGGGATTTCTTCCGTTCCGTCTAAGGTGCGAACCGTCATAATCTCTTTGTTTGCCACTTCATATGACACGATTCGGACGGCGCTCTTGTCCGTAACGATTGTATCAGGGGTGACTAAGCTGGAAACCACCGCTTCACCAAGCCCCCATGCGGCGTTTATAATCATTTCGTTACGTCTGCCGTTCATGGGGTTGATTGTAAACATAACACCAGAAGCATCAGAAAACGCCAACTTTTGTACGACTACGGCAAGGGCCACAAGCTCCTGCCTGATATGATTCTTTATGCGGTAAGCAATCGCACGAGCTGTCCACAGGGATGCCCAGCATCGCTTTACAGCGTCAAGGACTTCGTTCTCACCTTGTATATTGAGGTACGTGTCCTGCTGGCCCGCAAAAGAAGCATCGGGTAAATCCTCCGCAGTCGCGGAGGATCGGACAGCCACCGAAACATTTCCTAATCCGGCATAAGCGGTTTTTATTGCCGCCGATACTTCCTGCGGCATTTTTCCATTATGAAAAAGTTGACCAATCTGCTTGGATATATCTTCAAGTTGGCTGGTACTGTTGGAATCTGTGCCCTCCAGCAATGCTTTGATGTAAGGCTGAATCTGGTTCGCTTCAACAAAAATCCGGTATGAAGCAGTTGTAACATGAAAACCGTCCGGCACAGGGATACCCGCTGTCAATAGCTTTGATAAAGACATACCTTTTCCGCCAACCATTTCAAGTGATGCCTGTTTATGCTCCAAAGACAGGATATAGGGGTTCATTTTTTTCACCTCCTTCATTCATAATTCCGTGTAGAAATATATTGATTGTTTCATCCAGCATCTTTTCCTCACTGGCTGATGGCCGGGAAGTATAGACAATGGAGAGCATGGAGTTAATCAACAGGCGCACCACAAGGTCAGAATCTGTTTTGCGAAAAACACCTTTGGCCACTCCGCCTTCAATCACGGTCTTGATAGTATTGTGGTATTCGTAACGTATTGTTTTCAGACGCTTCCGATACTCTTCTTCCAAGTAGTCAGATTCGGCATGAAGCCACATTAGTACAATCCTATACTGATGTGGCACTTTAAGCTGATTGTGCATGATTTTTCTAAGGCATAGTTCCGGCAAAGGTTCATTGTCAATAATTCTGTGAACCTGCTCTATGATTTCCTCAAATTTTTTCTCCATTGCATATACAGCAATCTCGTCTTTTGTTTTGAAAAAATCGTATAGACTGGACTTTCCCATTTTCGCTAAGTCTGCAATTTCCCGCATAGATGTTTTTTGAAACCCATTTTCAGCAATAAGGCGCAACGCAATATCAACTATTTCGCTTCGACGTGCTGCCTGTTGTTCGGGTGTAAGTGTAATTCCTTTTGGCATCTGACAAAACCTCCCAGTAGCGACCGATGGTCGTTTATTACGTTTTAATTATATAGCGACCGACGGTCGCTTGTCAAGATTGAGATTTCTTCCTGCATATACTGCCCAATAGAAAAGGGATGTTTCGGCCATGGCTCTAAACGGCAAGCGTTCCAAGTGTCTATACACTTGCGAATTTTCCACGTTCCGGCTCCCGCCGAAACCCGAAATTTCCCAGCCGGCAGCATCGTTGTCTTTTCCGGTCTGATACGATATTCTAAAGATAGAAAAAGAGACAGAGAACCCCAATGTCATTAAGACAATCGTTTTTATACAAAACAAAAAAGCCCACCTGCTACATACAAAACAAACAGGTGGACTTTTTCATGTTTTTAGGAATTTTAGTATCTTGCTTTAGACACAATTTTGGCTCTGACATATTACTTCCATGCAGTTTCACCTGTTCATTATATATCTTTGTAAAGACCAAATATTGATTTATGACATCTCTTTCTTTGCACAAATTAGCTTCAACATCTTCCTAATGTATTCTTCACCTTGTCATAACGTAATCCATGATATATTTAACAGAATTACAAGTATCTTCAAAAGTAATATCTTTTGCATAATCAAAATTTTTCTGATACTTTTTCCAAAGATTCTGCATCTGTGGATTATCCCTGATCTCCTTAATGATTTCCACATAATTTTGCATCACCTGGCTACTGCCCCTCTTTGCACTTGTCTGCTCCAATGCTCGTTTCAAAATATTTTTATCACATTCATTTCCACGCAAAGCAAAGATGGTATGTATATCATAAAAATCTCTTGGGCGGGTATTGGCAATGCTGCGTGATAATACAGTTTCTATTTTTTCTGCCAGGACTGTTTCCAGATTATAAGCCAATATACTTAATGGCCTGTCATCAAAGAGAAGTTTAAATGTATATTCTATTTCTTTCGGTGTGATTATATCCCCAGTCGTAACATCTACCGTCAGAGGTACACTGATGGGAGGATAATTCGCTTTTAAAGAAACACGTATGCCGGGATAATCATCCGTTTCACGAATATCATAAATATCTTCTAAAGTAAAGCTCACATCATCCTCTATTTCAACAGCGCATATTTCCTTAAAAACCTTTCGGATTGATTCATGGGTTAATGTAAAGCCTTTTATTGTTGTATCCAGATCCATCGTTGTCCTGGTATCCAGCCCAACAATTACCGATATTAAGAATCCGCCTTTTAATATAAAATTGTTTTTATATGTTGATAGCGAAATTCTTTCCAGCAACCGTTCCAAAATGTAGTTCTGCATGACAAGCTGGGCAGAAATATTTTTCTCTGCTTACTTTTTCTTAATGAATGCTTTAAGCTGCATTGGATTTCTGGTTATCATAACAGCACCTCCATGTAATGTAATATCTTTGGTTTTACTCTAAGCTGCTCCGCATATTTCATCAACTTGTGTATATCTTTTTCCTTAGAAGCCGCATACCGTTTCATTGCTCCATTTACAATCTGAATATCACTGCCGCTGCCACGCACAATGTCACATAATGTTCTTTCGAGATTGTATATTTTGATGGGATTCCCGCAGGGCGACTTTATTTCAATGATTCCAAGTGCATAATTATCTGGCACAACTCGTTTCACAATAATATTTTCCTGTTTAAGAGAAGGCGCATTATACCCTTTTGGAAAAGTCATTGTATATTTTGCCGGTGTCCTGTCGGAATATCCTAAAAGGTACAACGCTGTATCATGAGAATAGATGCCTCGTCCATACCTGCACTGCAACAGATGGATGTCATCTTCCCATATATCACTCCGTATATAAAGCCCTCGTCCATAACGATATAATTCTCCATCCTTTACAAGCTTCTGCAATATGCTTCGGTGCATTCCGGATTCTGTTATCTGTCTGGCCGTAATAGTACCATCCGGCGAATTTTCCAAAAGGGTTTTTATTGTGTTCTCAGTTCTCATGACAGTCACTCCTTATTATACACATTATATTGTATATAAATAATGTGTCATTGTCAAGTTTTATGATACATAAGCACATTAAATTTAGTAAAAATAATGTGTTATTGTCAAATCAATCTACTTTATAGTTGTTTTAATTATGCTATAACAAATCTAACCCATTTGGATAAATATAAAGAAAAGAACAAATTGACACACCAACGGCCGGGCATTGACACGGTTCTGTACTTTCCCTATATAGGAAAGCGGTCATGCTGCGAAGCGTGACCGCTGGAATGAAAATATTAAATAGAGAGATTTTTTTCAAAATCTATTTGTACCAGTTTTTTGCCATTAGGCAGTATACGTTCTAAAGTTTTGATTGTATGGTAATCAATTTTGAACATTGCTTTCTGCAATGACTGTTCTTCCATTTGATGATGCACCTGTTCCAGTCCGTCAAATGCATGAAGATAGGGGGAATCTGATACCCAGCTATCTTCCATATTGATTTGAATAATACATGAAACATACTTTGGGCTTGTCTGTACGATAGCTTTCTGAAAACAATCATATCCGATATACTCAATCAACAGATTTGCAATGACCATATCAACTTTTGGTAATTTATCCGTTTCATTTAGCAAATCAATACACAGACATTCCAAAAGACTGTTCAATTCAGAATACCTTTGAACGACTGTTTGCAGATAAAACGAGTTGATGTCAATGCCATATATTTTATCAAACCTGTCTTTTTGGATATGTTCAAGACCGTTACCACCCGCAATGCCAAGTATCATTATACTTGATACGGGATATGTATAAAATTGACCTTTCATCATTTCATTCATAACCTGCAACTGCATAACCGAATCAAGTTTCATATGATTTTCATAATCAGCTAATGAAATTTCATTCCATGGATTTTCCATACTCTTACCTCGTCCAATGCAAATCTGTTGTTTGAACCAATTAGAGTATATCACACCCCTTTGAATTATTCTATCAATGACTTTTTGTATTTTCAGATGCTTCTTTCTCTCTGCTTTCTGTGTAGGTCATGATGGCTGTTCCCCCTTTCAATGCAAGGCAGCCTTTCATAATGGGATTACTGTTGATATAATCCAGGACTTCACTTAAACGCACTACTTTTTCCAGAGTATCCTGGATAAAATTCTGCTTATTCGCAATTTCCGACAATTCTGCCTTTGTATAATTAAACAAGCGGTTCTCCTCCTTCGCTTATCAGCTGCATAATATCTTCCGGTACGCATAAATTCCATTCTTTTGAAAATATACTCTTTTCTTCTTTCAGATCACGGTAGAGATAGCGGGAACTGTTCCCTATGTTCTTTTTACAGTAATCAAAAAATCCATCTGACAATTTCAGCTGCGGGTAAAAAGACAAAAGGTATCCTACCTTCTGCGCCAGGAACTGGTTATGGTACTTTTCGAGATAAGTGGTCAGTCTGCCCTCATCCAGTACGGTAATCATCTCCAGGCAGCGCAGCAGTTCTTCCAGCCCCCCGACCTTATCAAAATCCTTTATATTGTCAAGCACAGTCCTCTCCATGTCTGTTACACGTATCGTTTTTTGCAGTGATACCCCAAAATCCCTTTTGGTCTTCATACAATGATACCACCGCCCACCAAACTCAAATTCCCGGAACTCCCGCCCCGTAGAAACATATATATCAGAAAAAACCTGGTTTGCAAGCCCGTAAAATTCAAAAGCGGAATGATGGGAAATATAACTGTCTTCTGTTATGTATGATGCAATCTCAAAAGGAGTCGCGACAGCCTCTTTCGTTTCCAGGCTTATCGTGGCATAATAATTACGGCGTACTGACTGTAGCAGCCCCTTTTTCTTTAGAGTGTATAATATATTCCTGGCCTTGCGCTCATCCCCAAATATCTTTGCTGCGTCATCAAATGAAAAACATTTTAACTGCAGCAATTTTTCATAGTATTCAAGCAGCATAAACTCCTCCTTTTCTTTAATAATACAGCAATAATCATATTATTTCAAGATTAACGCCCGAAAAATAAAGTATTATTTTTAACATACCTGGTTTTTCTCATTTTTCCCAAATAAATCTGCTGTATTCGTTTCCCCAGATTTGCTGGTTCTTTTTGAGAAAGTAAAAATTGGCACACCATCGGCACAACATTGGCACGGTTCTGCTCTTTCCCCGTAAAGGCATCCATGCTATACTTGGTACTTCACCTTCCGATGAAGAAACAGAAGAAATGGCCGGGGACGGAGAAGCAGGAGATCCGGAAACTCTGATGAACCATGTTTTTTTTGTTCACCAGAAATCTGGATGCTTGATAGTCTTATACGCTACTATATAGAGATGTCTATACCATTTTTGCTTTTAAAAGGTATGCCATTACACTACTAACAAGGAGGTGACGACAATGTCTCTATCAATCAAGGATGCCCAGGTTTTCAAAAACGCACTGAAAGCTGCCAGGGCAAAAAAACGTCTGACACAGGCTACATGTGCAGAACTCCTTGGCCATTCTCTTTCCTTCCAGAAGGATTTGGAGCGCTGCCGCTGTTCCCCCAGTATCGAAGGCTTCTACCATATCTGCAGAACGCTGAATATATCTGCGGATGACTGTATCTTCTCAGACAGTCACAAAACGGACTCTACATACCATGAATTGCTGCGGCTTCTTTCTCAATGTGACGAGAAAGACCTGTCCGTATTACTTGCCACCGCCACGGCTCTGGCAGGAACTGACAGAAGCACAGAGGTAACAGAAGCTCTGTAAATGGAATTCTTATGCCACAAGGCAGAAAAAAAGCCAGCAGTACAGATAGTCTATCTGTACCGCCGGCTTTTCTTTTCTGCCCTATTATATTTGTCACAGTCAGTTCCACAAACAGAGGATTGTATCTTTCACTTTAACCGCCTATTACGGCTTAATAACAGTATAAACCCGTTGACCGATTCAAAGAAGATAGCAAATCAATTTTTAGTTTTCCTTTTGAGAAGTAATGGAGCAATAACGATTTTGATATTCCTCCGGCATCTCGATTTTTGACATAGGGGCTTCCTTATAACCATTTTGGGAAAACGCTCATCTCTGCCGTGCGGCGTTCTCCTACCTGATTCCTTCAAGCATCTCTGAAACAAATTGATAAGACCGCTGTACTGCCTTATCATAATTTCTGTTGATTGCCTCCTGCCCGGCCTCTTTATCATTATCGGAAATGGAACGGACTGCAATAAAAGGAATCCTGTTCAGATAACAGGCATGGGCCACGGCTGCAGTTTCCATATCAATGCACAGTGCATCCGGATGAATCGGTTCCATATATCTGTCTCCTGTCGTTGCGACCCCAAAATGTATTTTCCGCCCTATCCTTCCGGCTGCTTCCTTTGCCAGTGCAGTCAATCTGTCATCTGAATAAAATACCGGCTCTTTCATCACCGGAAAATCTGTATATATCTCATTATCCGTATCATGGAATGCAGATGCGGTACATACTACCGTATCAAAGACCTGTACCTCCTTTTTCATCCCGCCCGCTATTCCTGAAAAAATAATTGCATCCACATCATATCTGTCGATTAAAAGCTGTGCCGTAATGGATGCGTTAATCTTTCCACAGCCAGAATAAACTGCCGTTGTACATACATCCTTTATTGTACCGTTATGAAACGAATGCATTGCACATTCATCCGTTTCCCTGATCTGCATAACGGACAGGTATGGGGCAAGTTCCCTGGCCGTTGCACACATAATCCCGATTTTACTTTCTTTACCCAAATCTTTATTCATAGTCTGCTCCCTAATCGTTTCCATATATGTTTCTGTTCCTTATTCCTGTCAATACCCTATATATAGTATAGTTCAGGTCATCCGGTATTGATAGCCCAGCCCTTCATTTTTCTACCCGCGGCAGTTCCAGTTCCTTTTGTTCAATTGTGTTCGACAGATACCGGAATGTTCCATCCGGGAATGGCTGGACTACAATCTGATTTGTGAAAGCGTAATCTGAATTGTAATCGATCCAGACTCCGTCCACATAAAGTGTGATTGTCCCATCCGCACCCTGTTTGTAATCTACCACTTCCCCAAAGGGCGGAAACTGCCTCGCAAATATCATTTCATATTCATAGCTGTCCACATCAGCGCGGTAGCCGCAATGCTCCCTCAACTGTTCTACGGATACCGGAAAACAGGTCGTCATAATACGTTCATATATTTCTGCCGGTATCAACCCGCCCTCTGTCTTAAAAGGTTCATCTGTGTATATTGGATATATGTCCTCAAACATGCATGGCATTAAAATCTCTTCCACGTTGCTGGCGTCCCAGTTTGTCACAAGCATATTATAGTTCACAAAGCTAAGCCCATATATGTACTTTTTTGTCAGCTCCCTGCATTCATCCGACAAAGGCTTTACCCTGTAATACTCCCTCAGATTTCCATGTGCGATTGTTTCCGTATTTGTATAAATAAAATACCCTTTTTCTGTCAGCCTTATCTCTTCCAGATCATTGCTCCCAAAACCTTTTATTTCCGGCATGCCGCCTTCCCTCCAGCCTACCGAAACATAAAAGGACTGTATTTTCCCGTTTCTATGAATAAATGTCAGCGCACCTATGTTCCCATCCATGTATACGCTAAACACGGTAACCATTGCATCCCTTCCGGAAACATAAGCAGAATAGAAATCCAGCATTTTTTGATAGTTTTCCATATTCATGTCATCAGAAACACTTACAAGTCCCTGTTCGCCCAGCCGCTTCACTACTTCTTTTCTCTGTTGATCCGAAAAACCCTCAATGCGGGAATACTCTGTTTCAGGATACACAATTTCAGCCTCCTTATAAAGCTCCCCGCACTGCTCTGCCGCTGACATCGCCTCGTCCCGCAAATTCTGTTCTTCTTCGGTTGTCAAAATACTGACCGGTTCCGAAGTCACGATAGGGAAAACTCCGTCCGATTCCGGCTCACTGTTCATTTCCACGAGATATCCATTGATGATTTTCCCTGCAGCCTCCTTCTCCCCAGGCGATTCCAGTTCATCCCTGGCCTGCAGCATCCCCCGAATCAACGGGTCATCGATCGGTTCCCTGACCCGCTTCCAGTCTGCCTGGAATGTCATTCTCCGAACCACATATCCATCCTTTTTACTCTCTTCCGTGACAAAGACCTCACAGTTCTCCAGGTTATAACGTCCCTTCTGGAATTCCTGCATAATACTGGTTACCTGCTCCGCTATTTCCGAATCACAGCTGTCAACAAACGCTTTCTCTTTCGAGCATCCCGCCAGACACATGACTGTCATAATTATGATTATCCCGAATTTAACCCCTGCTTTGTTCAATTTCTTTTTACTCCTTTTCATCCTCGAAATCTGTATCTGGTAAAGGGGCATCCCTGAAATCTGCTATGTAAAGATCCGCCGCCTGCTCCATCTGCACCCTGTACCGGGCAGAATATTTGTCATATACAGCGCATACCAGCATTCCGGCCTGCTTCGCGCTTTTGACAGCCGGCAGAACATCCTCGAAAACCAGACAGCGTTGTGGGGTCGCCCCTAACCTCTGCGCCGCTTCCTCAAAGCTGCGGGCACAGATTTCAGTCACATAATCCGCCGGAACCGGCAGTCCACGCTTCTGTAGAAAACAAATATCAATCTTCTCCCAGACATCCATCGAATCAAGCAGTGTACCATCCAGGTCAAAAATTACGGCTTCAAACCTCATATTTGTCCTCCTCACATAAAAATGCGGCTGAAATATCAAACAGGAAATGAACTGCCATGCACAAATACAAGGAACCTGTGCTGATATACAGGAATCCGAACAATATACCCAGAAGCCCTGTTTTTATCACGCCTTTGATACCTTGATAAAAATGGGCTGCCCCAAAGCAGGCACCTGCCAGAGCAGCCAGGAGAAACGGCGATAGTTCCGGGAAAATTCTTATCAAAACATACAACAAAAATCCCCTGAATACAATCTCTTCGCAGACACCTGCTGCCAGCGCCGTTACAGTAAAATACCCCTTCTCCCGCCTGGTTCTTGGAATAAGCCCGTTTACAACACGGTCATAGACTTTCCCCGAATGTGTTTTTTCCTTTATCTGTTTCGAAACAGAGCCCCTGTAGGACGGATTTATCAAAAACGCAGCTATTTGAAAAATAAATACCGCACTCAGCAGGCCGCATAGAATCCATGTTCCAAACATCAGATACCTATGGCTTCCCTGCAAAAAGCGGAGCGGCCGGAAGCCTGTTTCCTCCAGGGTAGCCGGTCCCATAACAATAAGTAACATGACAACACCCCCGGAAACTACATTCCACAGAAAGGAAAACCGGTATCTTTGTATCCGTTTTTCTTCTGACAGCTCATTCCCTTTTAATTTTTCTATCGCCGCATACCCTGTATATGCCGTTATAATAAGATAGATGATTATGCCCACAAATAAAATGATATCCATTGTTTTTCTCCCCACAATGCAGCCTACTTCAAATAAGCAATTCTCCACTGCCCAACTCGTTTCAAAAAATCCCTTTCCAGGCCGTCCGGGTCCAGCTTCCCGGCAGATAGCATCTGCCAGAGACTGTGAAACAGGTAGCTGTCAATCTCCTCCAGCAGCATTCCCACGTCAATACCCGGGCGGAATACGGAAAGGTCCACGAACCCCAGCAGCTCACCCGCTGCGTCTTCATATACTTCTTTATATGACTTCCCGGTTGCCTCCCGGATTTCCAAGGGCTCCGCAAAAAGGGCCCGTATGGAAAATAAATATTCGTCAGGGGCCGTTCTCATAAACTCACATCTTGCCAGAATCTTCCGGGTCATGATCTCAAAGAAATCCGTTGTTTCCTTGTAATACTTCAATTCTATTTCACAGGATATCCTGTTGATATTCTCCCAAAGGTATAAATACAGCTCCTTCTTATTCTGGAAATAATGGAACAGCAAAGACTTTGATATCCCGCC
Source organism: bacterium 1xD42-87 (assembly GCA_003611805.1). Taxonomy (GTDB): domain Bacteria; phylum Bacillota; class Clostridia; order Lachnospirales; family Lachnospiraceae; genus UBA3282. Next base: position 136,610 of record RAYM01000001.1, read on the forward strand.
GGCAGCCGCAATCCGGGACATGGATGCTTTTTGGTAACTGCTGCCAGCAAATACCACATAAGCGGCATTGATGATCCGTTTCTGCTTTTCTTCCGGCAGCGTAAAAAATTTCCCGTTCATCGAACCCCCCTGTATCTGTTTTTTGTCTATAGTTTTTTCAGCAGTGCTGGTCCCTGTCTGGTAAGGATTACGATACATACCGTTGCAAACAGAGCGAATGCCCCTATGGGCAGCGCCAGCGCGGTCCATGGAGCTGTTTTACTGCCCAGATAATAGAATCCCGCTGCCACCCCAAGTACCGCCATGGAAGCGAACATTGCCAGCACCGTGGCCATAGACTGCTTGATAACGACCGTTTCATTCACTGCGTCAAGCTTCGGAAAGCACAGGCTCATAAGCATTCCAAAGGCGGCATGCCCTATGGCGAAAAGCAGTGTGGCAATGAGCAGCACCGCCCCCTGCCGCAAAGAAAAACCAAAAGCAATCGAAATACACAGCCCGGCAATTACCGTACAGGGCAGGGTCAGCAGAAGCTGAAAGCCAACCTTAACCCAGAGCAGGGAGCTTTCCTCTATGGGGGATTCCCGCAAAATCCACAGGTATTTTCCCTCCAGGCTGATGGAAGGCGCAGTGATGGGGCAGGTGCAGAGGCAGAAACCAATCACGGCTGCCGCCATGGGAAGCAACGGGAAAGGATACCCTGCCATTTCCACATAAGCCAACAGTTTCTCTCTCATAACCAGGGAGGCTGCCCCTGCGGCCAGCAGCATAAGCAGACCAATACCGGCATTCCAGAAGTACATGGGCGTACCAAAAAAACGCTGCATTTCCTTTTTCAGCAAAGCCTTCTTCGGTCCGGAGACAGTCTGTGCTGTGAGTTTGTAATTGCTCTGTACGGACCGTGTGGCAAAAGCAGTCACGGCCTGACGGTATCCCCGGCCAAGGCCCATTACCACCAGGGCAAACGGGAACACGCAGCACAGGACAAAGGCCAACAGCATTTTCCAGTCTCCCATAATGCCTTCCCCCATCCACAGCATGGGTGCCGCCCAGGTAAGGGAGTTTTTCACTCCGGCGGCATTCTCAGCAAGGCTGTTAATCATACCGTTTAGGTGAAACGAGAAATAGAACACTGCCGCCATGAATATTCCCATCACAATATTCTGCCCCAACGCTCTGCGGGACACCCGGACAGACAGAAAGGCCACCAGCACCCCCAACAATACAGACAGCGCCGTATCCAGCAGCGGAAGGGCCAGCACCGCGATCCCCAGCCGCATCCAGAACAGCAGACTAAGACCCACACCGTTTTGTGTCAGAAACGTACAGATTACCCCGGCGGGAACCAGTACGAAAACGGCGAACAGCAGGTTTTCCAGATAAATGGCAGTTACCCGACTGGCCATCAGCATGGTTGTGGGCACCGGCATACTCAGCAGCAGGTCATTGTCCTTTCCGCCAAATACCACGCCCTTCACCGCAAAGGTGGTAAACAAAAGCCCGCCCACCAGTGCCACCATGCCCATGAATACAAATACCAACACTTCCATATTGGATGGTGCCAGCGCCTTCATCAGCATATAACTGTAAAGCCCGGACAGATACAGACCCAGAAAGGCAATGAGAAAGACTGCGCCCAGCCCGGTAGCCGCTTTTCTCTTACTGCGTCCCCTGGAATTGGTTGAGGAAAGAAGCATAGACCGGAGGCTGACGTTCAACAGGACAAAAAATTTATTCATCGCTCTCCCTCCAGTTCTAAAAATACGCTTTCCAGGGAGGAATCCCCCACCAGCTCTGCCGTGGGGCCGCTTTGCACCAGTTTCCCGTTTTTGATAATGGCAATCTGGTCGCATAGCTTTTCCGCCACCTCCAGTACATGAGTGGAAAAAAATACCGCTGACCCGCTTTGGCATAATTCTGACAGATAACCTTTCATTATATGTGCAGCCGAAGGGTCCAGACCTACAAATGGTTCATCCAGAATCAGCAGCCTGGGCCGCCGGATAAAAGCAGAAATCAAAGCCAGCTTCTGCCGCATCCCATGGGAGTAGCTGCCAATGGGGGAACCCAGATTGTCCGTGAGTTCAAAAGCATCGGAATATTTGCCAATGTCTGCGGTACGCTGATCTGCAGGAATGTCATACAGATCGGCAATGAAATTAAGGTAATCAATCCCTTTCATAAACGCATAGATGTCCGGGTTGTCCGGCAGAAAAGCGGTGACACGTTTCGCCTGCACAGGATCCTTCTTAATATCGTGGCCGTCAATGGTGATGGTGCCTTCCGTAAAGTCCATCACCCCGGCCACAGCCCGAAGGGTAGTGGTTTTACCTGCTCCGTTGTGGCCGATGAATCCATAGATCTCACCTGGCCCAACATGTAAGGTCAGGTCATCCACCGCCTTCTTCCCGCCGGGATACATTTTCGAATAATGTTCAATATGAAGCATTAGAAATCTCCTTTCGTAACTCCGTTTCTTTCAATATGTTTACTGATTTTATTCCAGGTAACGGCAATGCTGCTAATGTCAATATAACCATTATGGTCACAAAATACAGGTATCATTCTTATATTGCATCCATAGCAGTTCTCCTGATGACACTACGGGCCGGACTTTATGTAAAAAATAAGAGCCTCCAAATAAATCAGAAGCTCTTTCCGGCGCACTGCGGCGTAAAAATATAAGATAATAACCTGCCCTCTCTGATTCGCTTTCTATATTATCACCCCATTGACCAATTTTGAGAAGCCCCATTCCTCTTTATCGTTCAGCTATGCTTAATGTTTCAACAGCAACACTGCCTCCCCGGACAATTTCAATTCGGTTTGCATAGCATTTCTCCAGTAATGCAATCAGATCATTATTACAGTTTTCTGTATGTACACTTTCAATCAGCACGGTCTCCGGGGAATAATCAATAACCGATACCTGAAATACTTGCGAAATCTTGAATATCCCGTCAATATCCCGATCCGAGCAGTTATTGATTCTTACAAACATCAGCTCTTTCATATGGATCGCAATGTCTGTGTAATCAACTACCTTAATTACCTCAACACACCGGCCCAGCTGTTTTTTTACCTGTTCAAATGTTCTGTCATCACTGGTTAAGCTAATTGTCATACGGGAAACCGTTCTGTCCTCGGTTGGCCCCACGGTCAGGCTGGCCAGGTTATAGGACTTCCCGGAAAACAGTCCCGATATTCTGGCAAGAACCCCTACATCATTTTCAACAAATAAACAAATCCATCTCTTTTTCATATTCCCTTATCCCCGCTTTCCAGTATCATGTCGTCCAAAGCATTGCCGGGCGGAACAATCGGCATAACATTTGCCTCCGGCTCAATGATAAATTCAATGACAGTAGGTACTTTTAAGGTGTGTTTTGCGTTTTCAAAGGCGGCGGCAATCTCATTTTCTTTTGTTACGCGAATACTGTTTGCTCCGTAGCTTTCCGCCAGTTTCATAAAATCCGGCGTATATTCCGGGCAGCGCTCTGTCGGGGCATTGCAGCTGCCGGGGCAGCTTTTCCTGTACCGCATACAGGTGCTGGAATAACGCCTGTCAAAAAACATTTCTTGCCATTGCCGTACATTTCCCAAATAACCGTTGTTCAGTATGCAGATGGTGATTGGAAGTTCATAGCAGATTGCGGTCGCCATTTCCTGAATGTTCATCTGCATGCCGCCGTCCCCGGAAATAACGATAACATCCTTTAACGGATTTCCGATTTGGGCTCCAATAGCAGCCGGAAAGCCATAGCCCATAGTTCCTAAGCCCCCGGAAGTCAGCATCTGCTTCTTTTCGCTTAATTCCAGGAACTGTGTCGCCCATAACTGGTTCTGCCCCACATCTGTGGCAATGATCGCGTTGTCAAACGTATGGTTGATTGCCCTTATCACTTTTTCCGGGGTCAGCCCTTCTGTTTTCATGGAAAGGGGATACTGGCTTTTCCACTGCCTGATCTGCTCCAGCCATTCCTCCGTATCTAATTTCTGCGCTTTTTCAAGCAATGCCAAAAGAGCCGTTTTTGCGTCCGCAACAATGGGAATATCCACCTCTATATTTCTGGAAATCGAAGCGGGGTCTATATCTATATGAATGATTGCCGCATGGGTGGCAAAGTGTCCGGTTTTTCCTGTTATGCGGTCATTAAACCTTGTCCCGATAGAAAAGAGGACGTCACAATGACTGATAGCTGTATTGGCTGCATAGCTTCCATGGATTCCCAGATTCCCGATATACAAGTCATGGGTTGTGGGAATTGCCCCTTTTCCCATGATGGTAGTAACAACGGGAACCCCTGTCATTTCTGCTAGCTTTAGCATTTCCGAATGTGCATGGCTGATGTTCACGCCGCCGCCGACCAAAAAGACGGGCTTCTTTGCGTGATTCAATGTTTCCAGTGCTTTCTTTAACTGTCCCGGATGAACGGAAAGCTTCGGCTTATATCCTCTGATTTCGATTTCTTCCGGGTAGTCGTCACTGCCATATTCCCTCTGTATATCCTTCGGTAAATCGACAACAACAACGCCCGGTTTCCCTGTCCGGGAAATAAGAAAGGCTTTCCTGATGACCGCCGCCAATTCCTCACGTTTGCGAACCGTTACGGCGTATTTGCAGATACTTCTTGTGATACCCACAATATCAACCTCCTGAAAGGCGTCATTGCCAATCAGCCCAGTAGGTACCTGCCCGGTGAAGCATACCAGTGGAACACTGTCATAATTCGCTGTCGCTATCCCTGTCACTAAATTGGTAGCTCCCGGTCCGCTTGTAACCAGACAGACCCCGACTTTTCCCGTGGAGCGTGCGTATCCGTCCGCCGCATGGACTAATCCCTGCTCATGCCGCGGCAAAATAACATCAATATCCTGCTCGCCATAAAGGGCATTAAACAGGTCGATTGCCTGTCCGCCCGGGTAGGCAAACAGGGTATCTACCTGCTCCGCCTTGAGAGCTTTCACAAATAATTCCGCGCCTGTAATCATCATCATTGCCTCCTTGTACGCGTGTACTTGCTTGCTTTTAGGTGTGATAAAATGGCACTGAATATACAGTACCATTTATAACAGTTCGGATACCCCTTGAACTGTTACGACATACAGCCATTTAAAATCGCCTGCGGCGATGGGCTGTATGCCCGCGGCCATTGCGTTATCGTACGGTCAGCGCGGTAAACGCGCAGACCTATCTGAACTGTTACTACCATTTTTACTTCTGTACAATCCCATTTACAAATATCTTCACACTGTTTTTGATAAATTCTTCTCTGCCCACATCCGTAAGGTTCGGGCCAAAAGACGCATTTAAAAAGGTATAACCAAACGTGGAAGAAAAAACAGTCATTGCCAGACTTTCAAAATCATAATGAGGAATTTTCCCCAGTTCCTCCATTTTCCTGAAGTATTCTGTCAGAGAAGAAATAAATGCCTGTGGTACTTTCATGATCATAGAGGCAGTTTCTTCATAAAGCTGCGGCGCTCTTAAGCCAATGGACAGATTTACAAAATCCGGAGTGATTTTATCCATATATGCGTTCATAAACATCTCTAAATCCGGCTCTAACTCCCATTGCACATTTTGAAAAAGCTCCGGCGTAACATGCGCTCTCCATTTTTCCTGAGATACCCCATGGAGTACAATATCTTTTTTATTTTGAAATTTACGGAACAGCGTACACTCATTTACGCCGGCTAAACGTGCGATATCTTTTGTCGTTGTGGCAACATACCCTTTATCACGAATCAGAGACATGGTTGCGTCAATAATTTTTTGGCTTGTTTCGTCCATTCTTCCCACCCCTAAGCAAGTGCTTGCTATCATTCTATTCTCCTTTTTGTAAAAAGTCAATAGAAAAGATAATTCCTCCCGCTTTACTTATGAGGTATGCTCCAAAGCTTTTCTTAAATCCGTTATATATAAAGCCTGCTGCTTTTTCAGATACGCTCCGATAAACGGTTTCATAAACCATTTTTTTGCTGTAACATCCTCCGTGAAATCAACCGTTGTTACGTTGCCTTTGCTGGAGAAAATCCCTGTCCAATGCCCATGCATATTATCATTCTCCATATCAAATTCTAAACGCCGGCATTCTTCCCTCACTGTAACGGTGAAGGCGGTCTGGTAGCCGGATGTTGTATATTCCACGAACTGCTTATCATCTATAATCTCAACCCTGCTCAGATCGCTGCGCCACGCCGTATCCTCCAGAGAAGTCACAATCTCCCAAACCTTTTGCAGTTCTGCGTGAAAGTCTGCTCTTATATTTGAAACTGCCATCTTAATGATTCCTTTCTTTCAGGTATACCCTTTTCCACTGTCCAACTCTTTTCAGGAAGTCCTTTTCCAGAGAATCCGGGTTCAGCTCCCCGGTTGAAAACATCTTCCAGTAACAGCTGAGAAGATAACCGTTAATCTCTTCTAACAGCAGCCGCGTATCAATCCCCGGCCGGAACAGATCCATATCTGCCGGCCCCCGTATATATTCTGTTCCGTGAAGATATGCTGTCTTATAATGATTTGGATACGCCGCCGGCATCCGCAAGCCTGGACATGGACGCATTTTTATAGCTGTTCCTGGAAAACACACCATATGCCGCATTTATGATCTGCTCCTGCCTTTCCTGCGGTAGCGCAAAAAACTTCCCGTTCATCCCGAACCTCCTGATTCCTTTCCCATCCTGGTATTTGCGGAAATCAGACGTCCCCGTCCTTCTGCCTTTACCATGGTTTCCAGTTCCTTCGCCGCATCCTTTCCAATCCACCTCAATGCCTTGCTTTCTCCCTCTATCCATTCATGCGCCAGCAAAAGCGCCTTTTCGTTATAATGAAAATTCTTTTTCCCGATTTCTCTCAAAGCAGTGGAAACCGCCTTTTTTACCTGCTCCCGCCCATCATCCGCATACTTCGTAACCAGCTCCAGATAGCCGTCCACCGTTTCATCCGTCAGCTTCCTGTCATGTATCACAGAAGCCGCAATCAGCACAAATGCCGCCCTTTTTTTATATAACTGCGGTTCCTGTATCCACTTTGCAATAAAAATATCCCTGCTCTTCATCTTCAAAAATAAGTTTTTACACAGGTGGTCGCATAAATCCCAGGAAACCACATCAAGGAGCAGCCTTTCCGCCTCAGCATCCGTTGTCGCCTTCGGGTTCATCAACAAGACCGCCAGCATCCTTGCCTCGTGGTATTTTGTATTCCACAGTTCAGATGCCAGCTCCTGCGATTTCCCGGCTTTCTTGGCAAGGCCCCTTACTACGGACGTTGCCACACCAATACTGTTTTCGGCCGGTATCCCCATCCGAATCATATTTTCCCTGTAGTTCTCAGAAGCCTGCGCCCTAAGCTCTTTTATTATCTCCTGACAATTCATCAGTATCCTCCTTCCGGTTCCACGCCCTTCTTATCGTACAGGAAGCCAGTATTCATAGACTGCGTCTTCCGGATCTGCACGGAGATACACCTCAATATCCGGTATCTCTGCATAGGTGTAGCCGGACGTAGGGAGCCATTGGGTAATGACACGCCTTTCCAGCTCCTGAAGGGTACGGTTCGTTCCTTTTCCTTCAAAAACCGCCCATTTGCATGCCGGAATCTGATACGCTTCGTATTCCCCCTGCTTCTGATCGGAACGGACAGCAATCAGATATTTCCAGTCTTCCGTATGATGGATACTGACCCCGAGAAGTCCCTCCGGCTTTCCCTCTGCCATGGAAAGTAATCTGGCAAGTGTTCCGTCTGCCAGCGCGGCATCCCATACCGTTGGTATCCTTTCAAAATTCTCCGTCAGTTCTTTCGACAGGGGACAGGACAGTCCCAGTATCCGGAACGCTTCTTTTTCCTCTATCCTGAATTGCAGCGGCGCCCCTCCGTGGATTGCCATAGAAAAAGAAATGGGGGGATATGCCTGAAAGGATACAGGTTCCGTTTTTACAGCAGAGGGCGTGATTCCATGAAAATTCTTAAAAGCCCTGGTAAACGCGGTGGGGGATTCATAACCATACTTCATGGCAATATCCGTTACTTTCCCATTTCCCTTTTGCAGTTCCACGGCGGACATAGACAGCCTGCGCCGCCGTATGTATTCCCGCAGTGTCATGTCTGTCATATATAAAAACATCTGTTGGAAATAGTAGGAAGGGCAGCCCGCAATCCCGGCTACATCCTCATAGTCCAGTTCCCCATCCAGGTTCTCTTCTATAAAATCAATCGCCTGGTTCAACCGTTTTATCCAGTCCATCGCATTCCCCCCTGCTGTTTTAAGTATAGCCTATTATCTCACAAAAAACCTCTCATTTGAACGATACGAATTGATAGCCCGAAAGAACTCACTCCCATTTAAAAAATTTCACCGCTGCGCCTGCGCACAGAATAGTAACAATCCCCATAACCGCTGCCGGTGTCCAGACAGATTCCATATGTATTCCCAGGAAAGCCGCCTTCATAAGCTGTATCCCCTGTGTCAGCGGGAAAAGGGCTACGATTTTCTGCATCATCTCCGGCATCACCTCAAAGGGCAGCGTGGCCCCGGAAAAGATCAGCATGGGAAAGTACAAAAGGCAGGCGATTACACTGGCCATTTTTTCATTTTTCGCAATGCCGCCCACCATCATCCCGATGCTTAAGGTGGAAACCAGGGTAAGGAGCCAGTTCCCAAGGAATGCCGCCGGGCTGATGGGAAGCCTTACGCCCCAGAATACAGCCGCCATCGGAAAAACCAAAGCCATGGAAACCGCAGCATACAGCACATAGATGGTAAATTCCACCCCCAGCAGCATAACCGGGCTGATGGGCGTCACCCGGAACCGTTTGAGGATTTTCCGTTCCCGGTACCCTGCTACCACCAGAGGCAGTCCCATCAGGCCCCCGGCGCAGATGGAGATGGTACAGACCGCGCTCATGGACTGCTCCAGGAACGTATACTCCGCCCCCGGAAAAGCGGGCTTTGTCTGGTAAATAAAACCAAGGATGACCAGTACCACAACCGGCATAATGACGGCAAAAATCACCATATTCATATTCCGGATATTTAGTTTCAGTTCTGTTTTTAAAAGGCTAAAAAAAGTTCTCATGCCACAACCTCCTCGTCCGCAAATTTCAAATAGGCATCCTCCAGACGTTCACAGCCACTCTGGGCCTTTGCCTGCTCCACGGTGCCGTAAAACACAGCCTCCCCTTTTCTCAGGATACAGATCTGGTCGCAGAGGGCTTCCACCTCATCCATGAAATGGGAAGTGAGGAAGATGGTCAGCCCTTCGCCCTTCAAATCCTCAAGAATCTTCCACACCGTCCGGCGTGCCCTCGCGTCCAGCCCGGTAGTCAGCTCGTCCAGGAACACAAGCTCCGGGTTCGGTATCAACGCCAGGACAATAAACAGCCGCTGGCGCTCCCCGCCGGAAAGACTTTTCACGGCATGGTTTATCTTATCCCCGATTCCGAAACGTTCACACAGCTTCCGCCAGTCTGCCGGCCTCTCATACAGGCAGGCGGTTTCCCCGCAAAGCTCGGATACCCTGATTTCCGGCTGGTAATCCCCTTCCTGAAACTGGACGCCCACTTTCTGAAATACGGTGCGCCGGTCCTTTTTTGCATCCCGCCCCAATACCAGGGCGGTTCCGCCATCGGCCTGTTCCGTTCCCAGGATGCATTCGATAGTGGTACTCTTTCCGGCGCCGTTTGCCCCCAACAGACCAAAGACCGTTCCGGACTTGACTGACAGATTCAAGCCCTTCAACACAGTTCTTCCCTGATAGCTTTTGGTAAGGCCCGTTGTTTTAACAGCCTCTTCTGTTTTCTTTCTCGTTTCGCTCATCTTATCCTCCTTTTTCCGGTAACGGTATGCACCGCTACTGCTGCTTTTTAATTGCCCGAAGCTCGATGTATCCCCTCTCCCCTCTGGGCTCCAGCTGGATGCGGGGGCTTTCCTCGTCCCACTCGTATCCGATCACAGACGGGTCATAATGGTCGATGGCATATTGTACGGCAAGAATCGCCTGGGAATAATCTTCCTCCCGGAAAGGCTCCCCCTGGACCGCCAGATACTCGGCGGCAGGCAGGGAAATGACATCAAACCCCTCCGGGATTTCCCCATGGTAATCCGCCTCTGCCTCCACGCCCTGTACATAGGTGGAAGTGCCGGGCTTTTTATAGGCTCCCGGCAGCCACAGGCAGACCGGCTCCCCGCAGAGGGAATCCATGCTTTTTAATATTCCCCAGACCTCACAGCTCACTTCGTCACAGTATGCAAAATAATCTTCCGCTTTTATTCCTCGTTTGATGATGACCTTTCGCTCCGGTTTCCGAATCACCTGGATAAATACGCTCTGGAGATTTTTCATTTCCATATCCAAAACATCCTTTCTCAGTTCTCCGAATTTCACGCCGTATGGGATAAACAGGGCAATGGGCACCGGATCCTTCAGATATTCCCCCGGCCTGCAGCCGAATTCCCGGTAAAAGGCACGGGTATACCCGTCCACACTGCCAAACCCGCAGTCAAAGGCCGCCTCCGTCACAAGGCACTGTTCCTCCTTCAGCCGCATGGCGGAACGGGAAAGCCGGAGCCTGCGGATATATTCTGCCGGCGTCACCCCCAAAAACTCCTTAAACAGCCGGTAGGAATGCCAGGGGGAAAACAGGGAGACGGCTGACAGCTGTGCCAGTGTGATATCCGCTTCCAGATGGGTTTCGATATAATCCTGCATCCTCTGGACCGCCGCTGTCTGTTCTTTCAAAATAAACCACCTCCTTCTTCCTTGGGCTTATTATTTTATAATGACCCCTGCTTTTTGTCTCGACTTTTTTTGCTGTTTTCGGATATCATCGAAGAATCCCAAGAAGGTGGCCGGGGTGAAACGCCTGCTAGCACTGCATTGCGGAAATAACGGTGAATAAAGTGCCAGATGTCTGCGGCATCTGTGCGTCTGGCTCTATGATGATATTCATTTTTCATCTGTGGTTTTTTCTATTACGATTGACGAACCTTTTGATTTATCGCCATTCAGCCACTGCCATTGTTCTGAAAGTTCTATTCTGCCATCACTTAAAATCTGTGGTACACTGTGACATTTCCCAATTCTTATCTGGTCACTCAAATTAATATGCTGATAATAAAAATCTATTTCTCCATTCAAAGCAACCGTTCCAACTATACTCCCTTTTTTTATTTCCCCGCCATAGTAATCCGCCCATAAAATATTCTCATTTTGATGATATAAAAAAAGCGTTTGATTATCTACTTCACCATTTTCAGTATTCATCTTTGGTATAAAGTATTTTCCATCATAAAAAATATCTGTATTAGGAACTGCTATACGTTTCTCCATTACTTCATAAGCTAACCTTGCATTTCCATTGATAAATAATTCTTCATGCTTTAAGGTTTTATATCCCCTATGCTCATAAAAACAGGCTGCCGCAAGCGAAGCATCTAAGTAAATAATCGTGCTGTTAAGAGATATTTCTTTTTCAAGACATTGCATAATATAACTGCCATATCCTTTTTTCTGAAAATCAGAAGCAACAAATAGTCTTGATATATGATTTTCCTTGCAGCTGCCTGTTCCCACTAAACAATCACCCGATAACAAAACTCTAACAAAACCATTTTCTATATCTGTGGCAATGTTTTCCTTTGAATGAAGCCCGCAAAAAAATTCAACTACTCCTTGAGGATAATATAACGGATAAATAGCGTTAATCGTGTTCTGTACCAATTGATAAATTTGTTCAATGTTTTCTTTTTTTGCTATTTCGTATTTCATTAACACACCTCCATTAGCCAATTTTGTCTATGCATAGTGTAACTTGTAAATTTACTGCATTTATTAAACTTTCCCCTTCTGTTCCTGCCATCCTCCCATGCCCCACCAGAAACTCGGCGCTCAGTGTTTCCACCACAAGCCTGTACATCCCTGGCTCCAGCGTGCCATAAATATCCAGATTATATGTCTCGCTGGCACTCTCCCCGTCCGGAAGGATATGGGCAATATCCTGAAAGCCAACATTATCCGCCCTGACAGGCATTGTGTACCACTGGCCATCTATCTGTTTCTGGAGGGAAAAGTATTCCCCGTAAGTGAATTCTTCCCCGCTGTTATTGGCAATCAATACCGTAATCTCACTTGTCCCGATGTCCTGGACAGTCATAGACATCCCCTCTGTACCCTCTGCAGGCAGCTCATCCGCTTTCAGCAGGAAACAGCTGTGATATACGGACAAATGCCCGGCATTGGGAAAGTTAAGGACATTCCAGGTATCCTCATCACTGCCTTCCATCTCTCTCCATAGAAAGGAGAGGTCCGTATCCCCATAATAAACCGCCCCGTCATTCCTAAGCCAGACCCCGCCGGATGCCGTCACGGAAATGTCATACCCTTCCCCGCTGCTGATCCAGATTCCAAAGAAGGGAGTCTCCATCTGGGAGAGAGCCTGTTCCTCTGCCGCCTGGAGGGGAATATCATTGATCCTTTTAATCACTTCCTTCTCCGTACTGCTGTCATACAGAGTCCTGACCATAACCGTTTCCCCGTCATAATAATATAGTTGGAAAGCACTTGTATCCGGGCTTGCCCCAACAAGGATATTTCCACCCTTATCATTTTTGTAAAGAAACACAGCAAACAGAACGCCTGCCACAGCCAAAAATAAAATGATGAAAAACACAACTGGTATATACTTTGTTTTCCTGTTTTCAAATGTCCCCATCGGTATCCTCCTTTATAAACCTGTCTATATTAGAAAAGCCACAGTAAAACTGCGCTTCACCGTCAGAACTATCGGCTCCTTTTATTATCCTCCGATTGGCCGATTATGGGAAGCCCTGAAACAGAACCTACTATCCTGTCTTTTCCTCCATCCCTTTCACAATCCCCTTCACAAGTTCTCCGGCAAGCTTCTCCTGATATTCTTCTGACATCAGCTGATTCCTTTCATTATAATTGGAAAGATAACCTATTTCTACCAATACAGCAGGAACTGTTGTATTCTTCAGAATATAGTAATCGGCAGGTTTTACATTCCTTGAAACAATATTTTTGCTCTCTTCTATTGTTTCCATAATCCTTTCCGCATAATGTTTCCCTTCCTCCCCGCTCTTGCAGTAATAACATTCCAGACCATATATCGAACTGTCTTTTTCATAATAATTGCAGTGAATGCTTATAAAAAGATCTGCCTTTTCCCCATTTGCAATCTGTACCCGTTCCTCAAGTTTCATAAAAATATCTTTATCCCTGGTAAGTACCACCCGGATGCCCTGTTCCTCCAGCAGTTCCTTTAATTTCAGGACAACAGCAAGATTGATCTCCTTCTCCGTTGCCGCCTGTTCCACTGTTCCCCCATCTTCCCCGCCGTGTCCGGCATCCAGGACAACCATATGGTTTTCTTCCCCCGAAAGGTCTGCGTCCAATTCATCTTCCTCTACACCGGATATTGTTACCCGAACAGCATCCGCCTTTTGGGTGCTGCTCTCATTCTCATTCCTGCGGAAAAAATCCCGGATATACAAACAGCCACAGATCATCAGCAGAATCATAACTGCCAGAACAGCCGCCATGATTCCCCGGACGGTATAGGCTATGACCCTACGCCTCTTTCTGGCAATCTTCTTGCTTCTTTTTCTCTGATTCTCTGTCTTCCAGGCTGGCTGTCTTCTCTTTTGCACCATACTTACTCCTGCATTTTGTTCCTTTGGGGTATTGACAATATATAAATTACAAAAACTGCCCTCTCCTGACAAGGGTTTTCTCCTTATCAAAAGAGGGCAGGCAATGGTTCAGGCCACTTTTACAATACAAATCTGGGTTGCTTTCAGTCTGCTGTCGGAAGGACTTCCCCATACCCGAATGAACTGGCCGGATGCCAGGTCTGCCGCTGTCGCCTCTGACATTTCAGATCTGGCCCCTCCATCATAGATCGTTTGTATAGCAAACAGGGTATTTTCATCGTATGTAACCGCAATCTTGTTAAACTCAGAATCATCCTCGCTTCCGGGAACCACTATGATATCACCGCCATTATCCGACTTTGCTGTAATGGCCTCTACCACGGTAAGCTGCCCATCCTTCAGCTCTTTGATATCCCCTTCCAGATTGGGAGTACTGTCCACCCATTCCGCAGATGTGCCAGACGTGCTTTGACTTTGTGCTTCCGGCTGTTCTTTCTGTGTGCTGTCTGTTCCCTGGCTGCTGCTTTCACCGGATTGCGGTTCTGGTGACGCTTCTGGTGACTCCGGTTCATTCCCGGTGTCGGTTCCTTCTGCATCCGCTTCCGGTTCCGGAGCAGAAGCATCGTCCTCTGTATCATCCTCCGGGACCGGCTCGCCCTGAACCACCTGTGGTTCAGGGGTATCTGATGCTTCCTCCGTCTTTCCACAGGCACATACCGCAAGGCTCAGAATGCACAGCACCCCTGTCAATAAGATCATTTTTCCTGTTTTCCTTTTCATGTTGCTCTCCTCTCATATAAAATTCCATCCACAGTTTATCCAGTATTTCTGCGGATTTTTGTCCATTCTATCAGAGTAGTCTCTAAAAAGCCTCTAAAACATCTTAAAAAAGAATGAACTTAATTTATTATTGCTCCATTGACCGATTTTGAGAAGACGTTTGTTTTCAGCCCTTCCCAAAATCGGTCAATGGCAGTAAAATTGACAGAAAAGGATAAAATCAGAAACCATGGTACAGGGACGTGGTCATTACTCCAATTTTGAAAGGGAAAATATATGATAGGTATCTATTTAAGCGGAACGGGAAACACAGAACATTGTATCAAAAAGCTGCTTTTTTTACTGGATAAAACTGCGCAGGCAGTTCCGATGGAGCAGAAAGACGCGGTACATTTATTATCACAGCATGACTTTATCGTTTTTGCATATCCTGTTCAGTTTTCAAACGTTCCCGTCATGGTAAAAGATTTTATCAAAAGCCATCCGGATCTTTGGAAGGGTAAAAAAATACTCTGCGTTGCCACTATGGGATTGTTCAGCGGAGACGGCGCAGGCTGCTCGGCACGGCTGCTCAAAAAGTATGGTGCAGAAATTGTTGGCGGTTTCCATATCCGTATGCCTGATTCTGTCTGCGATGTAAAGCTGCTGAAAAAATCCTTTCAGGAGAACCGGGAAATCATCCGGAAAGCAGACAGAAAGATTGAGAAATGTGCAGAGGAAATCAGGAAAGGCAGGTATCCCAAAAACGGCCTGCATCTTTATAGCCAAATCACCGGATTACTCTGCCAGCGTTTGTGGTACTACAGCAAAACCAAAAGTTACTCGGATCAATTAAAGATCAGTAATGCCTGTACAGGCTGCGGGCTTTGTACCCGGCTCTGCCCGACAGACAACCTTACCCTGAAAAATGGAAAAGCGGCTGCCGGAAAACACTGTACGATGTGTTACCGGTGCATCAGTTCCTGTCCGGCAAGGGCAATTACATTACTGGGGCACACAGTCATTGAACAGTGCCGCTATGATAAATATATCCAAAACGAGAAAAAGAACGAGCCTTTAGAATGAAATGAAACATAAAGCGAAGGGAGTAACAAATCAATGAAAATCGAAACATGTGAAAAAGAATCCTTTGTTGTAATCGGAAAAGAAGGGGCGACAACGGACGGAGCCGGCTTTATTCAGAAGTTATGGGATGAGGCGAATTCCCATTTTGGAGAAATCGCACATCTGGCAAAGAAAGATGAAGATGGGAACATCAGCGGAATATGGGGCGCAATGTCTGACTTTTCCCGTTCCTTCCAGCCCTGGGAGGGCTTTCAGAAAGGACTTTACCTTGCAGGGGTAGAGTGTAATGAGGATGCAAAAGCCCCCGATGGCTGGACAAAGTGGGTGATACCCGGCTATGAGTATATTTATGTGGAACGTGAAAATGATAATACCTTTTCAGAAGTAATCCAATATATGAAGGGCAATGGTATTGCTTTGGCGGGCGCAGTCCATGATTTTACCTGTCCACAGACTGGGAAGGGATATATGTTTTTTCCGATAAGAAAATTATAAAAACAAAAATTGGCAGGGGTGGCCAAAATGACAAACGAGGATAAAAAAGATTTTAACACAATGCTTCATGACAGCAAGGATATGCCAAAATTCCAAATAATTACAGATGTAAAGAGCATCGAAAAATACGGCGGAGACAGAATGTATTTCGCTCCACCTGTTGATTATGACAAAGTAATGCGGCTTGTGCCTTTTGGAAAATTACTTACAATAGGAACAATAAGAGATTACTTCGCAAAGAAAAATGGAGCGGATTTCACAGAACCAATTACTGCAGGGATATTTGTATCAATCGTGGCATGGGCGAGTTATCAAAGAACAGATAATCAAACGCCTTATTGGAGAACTCTTAAAACGAATGGGGAGCTAAACCCCAAATATCCAGGTGGAATTGAATCTCAAAAAGAAATACTTGAAAAAGAGGGTCATACCATAATTCAAAAGGGTAGGTCAAATATAAAGTATTATGTCAAAGATTACGAACAGGCATTGTTTATATTATGACAAAGAGAAATTTATGCATTGGGAACGCTTTTCCGAAAAGGAATGTCCCCTCCCATGATTCAACAGGAGCATAGTATTGCTTTGGTTGATGCCGTCCATGATTTTACCTGTCCAAAGACCGGGAAAGGGTATATATTTTTCCCATAAGGAAGCTGTAAAAAAGAGAATTTGAGGAGGAAAACAGAATGAAATCTATCTGCGGAATTGATTGTACGAACTGTGAATTATGCAGCACTTGTAACGGATGTGCAGCAACAGAAGGGCAGCCTTTTGGGGCGGAATGCCTTGTTGCACAGTGCTGTAAAAAAGGGAAAACATCGTTAAGCGAATTAAAAGAAAAGCTGATTGTGGCCTTCAATACGCTGCAGATTCCAGATATGGAAGAAGTAACAGAGCTGAATGCGCTGAAAGGTTCCTTTGCGAACATTGAATATACCCTTCCAAACGGCCAGACCGTAAAGTTTTGGGATGATAACAGGATTTATTTAGGGAATCAGCTTCATAAAAAGGACAGCGACAGATGTTATGGAATTATTGCTGATGAGAAATATCTCATGGTATCTGAGTACAGCGGCTATGGAACTGATGCGGAAATAATTGCATTCAAACGTTGGAATAAAATAGAGAAAAGCGGAATGATTGAAAGAGTATAATAATTTAGCCATTCCCTTTTTGCTCTCTCGATATTACACACTCGCCGATTTGATTCGGCACCAGAGGGGCAGTCTGCAAGCCATACAATATTTGTGGCAGGAAGTCATGCAAACAAACTTTGAAGCCCAAACACAATATGGCGCTCCAATCATATTTATCGAGGGAAGATATGACAACCATGTGTCCTCTGCTCTTGCGAAGGAATACTTCGACCGGATTGAAACAGAAAAACAGTTTTACTGGTTTGAGGAATCCTGTCACTTTCCTCAATGGAGCGAAAGCGACAGGTTTAATAAGCTAATTTGCAATTTGCTTACATAACAGATAATAATTTAGTGCGTCTTAATGCTATCAGGTAAAGATGACAAATCGTTAAGTTGAGATGGAGATGAAGAACTAATATGACAGATATTTACGACTTGGTGCCAAAAAATAAATTTGATAGTTCCAATATAGAGAGGCTAAAACACCTCACTGACAATGAGATTGAGCCGATATTACCCTCTCTTTTGGAGTGGATACAGGACTGTAATTGGCCTGTTGCTGGTGATATTTTGCCGGTGCTGGCTTTACACCAATCAGCTCTGACCCCTTTAATTCATAGAGTTTTAAGTCCACATGAAAAAGACGAAATATGGAAGTATTGGATTATTACCTGTCTGGCACCTCTTTTTTCTGATAAGAGCATAAATTGTATTCTCTCAGATATACAGAGGATTGCAAAAAAACCTACACAGGGCGAATTAAGAGAAGAAGTACAAGAAGCTGCTGTTACCTTTTTGCAGAATAGGCTATCAAAAACAAGTCGATAACTTTCAGTTTATCGGTAATTTATGCAGAACAAGAAATTGAAATCTTGTACAGATGGGGATTATGCAGATGAATTGGATTTTCCGCTGCCGGAAGGTTTTCACTTTGTAAACCCCCAGGACATTGACAGGACAAACGTGGGCAAATGCTGTTTTAAAGGTTTTGACCATGAGCAGTGTGAAGGTCCGTGGAATCATCAGTATGAGCAGCACAATTATATACTGAGCACCGCGCCGCACGCAACGCCGGAACTGGATGTGGTTATTGCAGATGAGTCGGGAGAATATGCCTGCTATGCAGGGATGTGGTGGACACCTGAAAATCGCCTGGCATACATGGAACCTCTCTGCACCATTCCTGAATACCGGCATAAAGGTCTTGCGGCGGCGGCATTATCTGAAATGTATCGGAAAACCAAAGCATTAGGCGCAACACATATGACAGGCGGTTCCGGCAGATTTTATCAAAAAACAGGATTCCAAAATGCCGTAAAATGGACATTCTGGGAAAAATAATGTATAAGGACTGCTTAATTTATTGAACTTTTGCATGATCCACACAACAAAACGGACGCATCACATCAGTTAGTCGATACGCCCGTTTTGCTTTCCCATATATGGCATCCGCCCTAATTTAATTTCGCCAGGTTTTCATTCATCTTTTTCAGGATAGAATCCTTTTGGTCTGATGTTACGGTCTTATCTTTTACGGCCTGGTCCAAAAGCTTTGTTACATCCTCAATATCCTTTTTATAGTTTTCCGCTGTCAGTTCCTCTTATTATTTTATCTTCACAGATGCGTCAACGAATATTTTCTGACGAATCTCTTAAGAATTCCGATTACAGCCCACTTTTCTAATTGGGATAGAAATTTACCACCATAAAAGTAAGCATTACATCCTGCTCATTGATATAGGTGTGCTTGACAGACGAGTCAAAAATAAGAGCGTCACCGCTGTTTAGCGTATAATTTCCCATATCTGTGTGCAGCGTTTCCCGGCTCGTTTCGCTGAAATGGATATGTATGTCAAAGGTGGTATTTCCTATCCGCTTCACAAGATCGGGCTTCACATCCAGAAGGGCGGTGGTGTGGCTGGTCTTGCTGGTGTCTTTGTTCATAGGCTCTCCTTTGCAAAAGCCATTGAAAGAATACATGATGTGTTCCTTGTATGCTTTTGTTGCATTATTTACTTTTTCTTCTGTTGAATTTTTCTTTTGCAAAATCATAGGATTCTTGTATCATTGCTTTGAAATCCTCAAAGGTCTTATCAGAGGGATTTAAAACACATACCCAGCTCATCCATGCGTAGACAGGGTGGGGAATAATGGTATCTAAAACGGTAAAATCATAATCCATTTTTACGATTTTTCCAGCAGGCGGACGCTCTGGAATATACCCAAATTTTTTAATAAAGGTCTGTTTCCTTAAACCGACATTCACACGATATACATTATCACGGTTCAACATAGAGCCTTTATCATTATCACCGTCTTTTTCTTTAACAGTTAAAACATATACTCCCCGTTTCAAAACTCCGTTTGGATTATAAAAAATCCCTCGTTCTCCCCAACTTTCTACCAATACAACATCTTTCAAATTAGACTGGCAGTAGGAAAGAATATCGTTTGGTGTCATGCCATTTCCTCCAAATGGAACATCATTGTTCCCTCGTCTGCTAAAGCAGAACAATACTCCTGAAATTCCGTAACCTGCGGCAACTTTTCCAAAGCCCCCTGTGCTGCCTCCATTGATGCCCACCAAATCATTTCAACCCATTTATCCTGCTTTAAATCCTTTGTTAATGACCGTTTTACAAATCCGGCAATATCTTTTTCAAGCACCTCATTCAATTTGTGATACATTCGTAAAAAATGTTCCTCGGTCACTTCTTGGTTTGTCTGAAAAATAACCATTTCAATCACGTTTTTATTCATAACATCTTGTCCTTTCGTTTGAGTATCATATTGCATTTGGTACATAGATAGTCTATCATGGAATAGTGACAACGGCTGTCACCATTCGGAAAGGAGTTTTTAAAAATGTCAAAAGCAGAACGGCTTATTGAAATGATGATAACGATAAATACCAAAAAGGATTTTACAGTAGGCGAATTAGCAAAAGAATTTTCTGTGTCAAAGCGAACAATACTCCGTGATTTGCAAGAATTAGAACAGGCTGGATTCCCCCTTTATTCCGAAGTCGGTGCTGCTGGCGGGTATCACATCTTGAAAGAGCGTATTTTGCCGCCTGTCACTTTTTCAGAGAATGAAGCCAAAGCTATATTCTTTGCCTGTCAAGCCTTGAAATTCTATCACGATTTACCTTTTGAACAGGAAACAATATCTGTTTTGAAAAAATTTTTGAACTGTCTGCCCTTAGATATACAAAGCAGTATTACACAAATTCAAAATAGTGTAGTATTTTGGATTCCAGACAGGCATTGCGATTCACCACTACTTAAACCAATGTTTCATATTGTCGTTAATCACCATTCAGCAACAATACAGTATTCATCAACACATTCTGAAAGTATACGCACAATTATACCGATTGGGCTATATGCTATGAATGGGCTTTGGTATTGCCCTGCATATTGCACCGTTGCTAATCAAATCAGAGAGTTCCGTATTGACCGTATAAAGGAAATAATAGAGGAAAAACCATATCCTAAAGGGAAATTTCCTGTTCCTGCGTCCATTCAAGAATATCTCGAAAGGTTAGAAATCGGAAATGATTACCACATAAAGATTCAGCTAACCGATATAGGTGTTAAACGCTGCGAAACTGAATTTTTACTGGCAAGGGGATTAAAAACATTCCCAACAGGCGGCGGTATCATCGACATGGAAATACGTCACGCAACCTTGGATTGGGTTGCCGATTATTTCCTGCCATTTGGAATCAATGCAACTGTCTTAGAACCACCAGAACTTGTGGAGCTAATGAAACAAAAGATATACGAATTACATCAGCATTATTGTAGGTAAGCTTCCCTATAACCCTATTATACTTATCGGTTCAATTATATTATCAGCCACATCCAGTGGTTATTCATTGACATCAACAGGCTACTATCAAAAAATGTATAAAGAAAGCCTTGTCAAAAGCGGCACTCATAAAACAGCATAGGATTGTTTTCGGGAAACGGCGTAGCTTCGGCTATGCCGTTTCTCCGTTTTTCAGATCATTGAGCAGGGAGTACTTCCACAAGGCCATAGGAAATATCAATCTGCTGTCGGAGAATTTTCCGTTGGCATTATCTTTGTGAACATGCTTTATGGAATAGAATTCACTACATCAAGGATTTCTTCCGCAGAAAGGTCATCTGGAGAAACCCCAATATACACATCCTCATAAGCAAAATGAAAGATTCCATTGTCGTCTTTTGTTTCTAAATATTCTCGCAAATCCTCAAAAGAGTAAATAGGTTTATTTGTCCTTGGCTCATAGTCCATAATGAGAACAACAAAACTTGAATCAAATAGGCTTGGGTCTGCAACTGCAACTCCGCCATCATCGTTAGCGGGAGCCGTTGTTATTTCATCATTGCCTGTCATCTTCCATTTCCATACCTCCTTTGCCCCCAGATAGAGTTCTTCATCTATCTACTCGAAAAATAATCGTTTAAGTCACAGTCATTTTGAAAAATTTAGAAAACCGAACAACGGCCTTACATCCCGAAGCACAGTCGCCCCATGTTAGCGTTTGTAGAACGAACAGGGTACAGGACATATAAACAGCCAGAGGCTGTCGCAAGTTGACAGCCCCTGGTTATGGAATAAATATGTAATTCGCTCAAAGCAATCGAAACGTGTTTTTATGATAATCAATGACCCCATCGCGCTTCATATAGGACAGCTCTCGTGAAAGCGCGCTACGTTCCACGTTAAGATATTCAGCCATAGCGTTTCTATTCATGGGAATGGTAAATGTTCTTTTTTGTTGTTCGCGGAACATCCGCCATAAATGTTCTCTATACCACAGCTATTAACAGCCCTTTTAGGCGGCGGTGTCGCGCTGCTGGTACTTTCGCCATTAAAAAAGCTTAACTGATGCAAAGCGTGGGTATTATGAAAAGCAAAAACAGCCACGGCGATACCTCCTTAGATACCGCCGTTAGGCCGCCTTAATCAAAATTTAGACTTTTCTCTCTCGTCCATGCCCTCAAACTGCACTTGATTTTCGTCAATTGTGATTGTGATTAGATCGGTACTATATTCATCAGCCAAAGAAACCATTTTCGTTACGACATCGCGCTCGGTCAGCGTCAGCAAATCATCCAGCGGGGTTTCATTCCAAAAGGCTTCTATGGCACTGACGATACCGCCGATAGCGTAATCACGCTCGCCAATCGTCAAGCGATCTTTGTCTGCGATGTGATAGGAAAACTGATACCACAAATTACACCAGGCGCCATAGCCCCCGTCTTCCGTATCTTTTGAAAGGATGGTTCCAGCAAACCACGGATCTTCCTCCGGGCGTCCGGTATTCAGGCTTTGTATCATACGGAAATTTTCTTCACCGGAAAGCGTCCTCGTCAACGTCACAAAAGCACGTTCCTCCGCCGAGAGTTCCACCCGGTAATCATTTCGTGCGGCATCCTCCCCAATCCGATCCCATCCGTCAAGGTTTTCGTTAGCCCATTCCAGCAAGGCAGCATTAAAATCAGCCACGGTCATCTGTTGGTAATCGGGGGTTTTGAGAGCCAATAGTGAGGCATACTCCTCACTTGTGCCATATCCGTACTGGCGCGGCTCTTGTTCATTGAAGCCGGGATCATCAGTACTGGCGGGCAGGGTATCTACATAGCCAGAAAGCGGCATAAACCAAAATTGAATGGAAAGTTGCAGACATTTAAGGCTGTGCGCCTGGGCAATGCCCTCAATTTTTGATTGAAGCGCCGCCGTCTGATCTCCTTGGAGTTCTTCCAAAGACATTCCCTGTAAAAGCGCTGGCATGGCATTTGCAACGCCGAGCCGCGCATCGTTGTACTCCCGGACGGTCAGCGTGTCTGCATCCAGTATCGTCATCGTGAGTTGATATTCCAGTGTCGCGTTGTCTGATGCCACATAATTTGTCGTTGCATAGCCGCCGAAGTCTCTTTCCTGCCATCTTTCGGCAATAAGCGGTTCTAACACATTAAACAGGAATGAGGCGGTTTCATTGTTGTCTTTCCTATCATAAAGCGTTTGGTCCTGTGAAAAACGCTCCAGAAGCTCTCTATATTCGACTGTATCAATCAATTCAAAAATCTGTGTCCGAAACTCGGAAACGGTCATATCCTCATAACCGTCAAGCTGTAACGCAAACAGCTTGTTATACTCTTCATCGGTAAAGCCAGTATTGGGAACAGGGCTTAACCGATTATTTCCTGCCGCGGCAGAGGTGGCAAAAGCAACCATGACTCCAGCAACCAAAACAACCGCAACACATGTGGCAATCAACGATGTTTTCTTGATTTTCATAATAGCGGTCACTCTTTCTTCAATGGCGTTTTTGCTAAAGCTGTTACATAGCGGGGTCAGACCGCTTTTTGTTTCCTCCATACTGATAAGCATCCGCGCATAAATCGACTTGTTTCCCGTTCCAAAAAGCCGAACAACCACCTCATCACAGGAAAGTTCAATATCACGGTTTGCCAGGATATACATAGCCCATACCAACGGATTAAACCAGTGGATGCAGAGTGCCACAACCAAAACCAGCTTCGTGAAAGCGTCAAAACGCCGGATATGAACATACTCATGGGCCAAAACGTATGGAAGCGATTTTGTATCATTCCAGTCTGTACCCTTTGGCATCAAAATCACAGGCCGGAGAAAGCCGTAGGTGAGAGGGGCGCAAATCCGGCTGGACTGCCTAATGGCGATTTGACGCTTTATTTTATGTGTAATGAGCCAGCTTTTTACAAAATCATTCTCCACAGGCAGAGAGGTCTGAAACTCCCGGCGGCATCGGATATACGAAATTGCAAAAAACAGGAAACAGATAAGTGCGCCAACAGCCCAAATGACTGTCCATATGGGAATAGAGCTTCCCGTTTCATTGATACTGGCTGTACTTGGGAGCATCGTCATAGCCTGGGTTGGAGTGACCGGGACAAAGTTTGCAACGGGGGTCTGCTGTACCGCTTGCATAGCGGATGTCCTATGGCCTATGACCGAATAAACGCTAAACATGGACGGTAAAGATAATGGGCTCAACAAGCGCAATAGCGCAACCCCCCATAGTGCCAAAAAGGTCTTTTTCGGCAGTCTGTTAATTGCAAGCGTACGAATGACAACAATCGCTAAAATTAAAATGGCACCGGAAAAACTCATTTGCAGAAAGCTCATAGTTACCTCCTCATTCTAAATCGCCAACAATCTGTTTCAACTTTTCGATCTGTTCAGCGGAAAGTTTCTTCCTGCCGAGCAGAGCCGCAAATAGCTTATCAGCAGAACCGTCATAGACTTTATTGATCAGTTCGTTGGTTTCCGCCTCTTGGACGGACTCTTTCGGTATCAAGGCGCGGCACATAAAGCCCGGCTCGGAGCGTTCAATCGCCCCTTTTTTGATGCACCGCTTTATGAGAGTATAGGTCGTGTTTACATTCCAGCCCAACTGCCCGGTCAGTTGTTTAGCAATCTGCTTTGCCGGAATGTCCCCCTCTTTCCAGAGCACCTCCATTACTTTCAATTCAGAGTCAAAAAGTTTTACAGCCATCAAACAGGAACTCCTTTCATAAGACACCAGTAGTATTTTTAAAATTAAACTACCACAGTCTTAATGCTTTGTCAATACTACTCGTGTCTTAAATCTTCCAAATATAAAATATTCGGTCGTATGAAATACCAGGCGCAAAAGAGAGCCCAAGGGAATGACGCAGCTGCGTCCTCACTTTTTGCTGCGTGTGCAACAGGAAGCATGATCGGCGAGGAAACGGGATTTACCGATATGCTCTTAACCTCGCTTATTGGCGTAATTACGCTAATCCCCGTAATGATTGCGTTTCCCATTGTTGCGGAACTTTTTGAAAAACGGCGCAGGACTTACACAAATGGCGGTATTTGTTTCCGCACTTACTACTCCAGCGGTTATTCATTGACATCAACAGACTACTGTGATAGTGTATAGGAAATGTACGATAAAGAACACACAATGAATACGAGGTGAACACGGATATGGAAAAGACACTGTTTGATTCAGAACGAAAAGTAATGGAAGTAATCTGGAAGGAAGGAGACGTGACAGCCAAACAGATTTCCCTGACCTTACGCGATACCATCGGCTGGAATAAGAATACCACCTACACAGTCATTAAAAAATGTATCCAGAAGGGCTTTATTGAACGCCTGGAACCGAATTTTGTCTGCAGGGCTCTCCTTTCCAAAGACCAGGCGGTTCAGGATGATACCAGGGAATTTGTAAACCGTGTCTTTGACGGCTCCGTCCCCCTGCTGTTTTCATCCCTGCTTTCTCAGAAAGCCCTCTCAAAGAAGGAACTGGAGGAATTAAAACGAATAATTAATGAAATGGAGTAAGCCTATGAACCTGCTGCAGATGAGCCTTTCGGCTTCCGTTCTGATCCTGATTGTCATAGCATGCCGGAAGTTCTTTTCCGCCAGAATACCCAGAACCACTTTTTCGCTGCTCTGGCTGCTTGCCTGGTTGAAGCTGATGATTCCCGTACCAGCGGGCTTTCCTGTGCCTGCGGCCCATCAGTTAGGGGAAAAAATGCCGGATATCACCGCAGCTTTACCCCTTTCGGCGGGAACCTGGCAGACAGCCGAGGCCGGGCCGGACTTCGGATGGAATCTCCTTAAAATCCTGTGGCTTTGCGGCGCTGTATCTGTCAGCCTGTATATCGCTTATCTTCATGCCGCCAGTATGAAGAAATACCGCACAGCAATTCCCCTTAAGGAATCTTCCTGGATTCCCATGTGGCTGGAACAGAAACGTTCCTTCCGCAGAATTACCGTCCGGGTTTCGGACGAGATTGCTTCCCCCTTAACCTATGGTATCTTCTTCCCGGTAATCCTGCTTCCAAAACAGTCCGACTGGGTGGACAAAAAGAGCATGAAGCTGATCCTGGAACATGAAGCAGCCCACATCCGGCACCTGGATGCACTGAAAAAGCTGTGCCTGACCATATCCTGCGTCTGCCACTGGTTTAACCCTCTGGTATGGCTCATGGCTGCCCTGGACTGCCGGGATATGGAACTGGCCTGTGATGAAGCCGTAGTCCGGGCCGTTGGAAGAGAAAACCGAAAACTCTATGCCGATTTACTGGTAGAACTGGAAGCAAAGAGAGCCGGAATCAATCTTCTGACTTCCGGTTTTGGACAAAGTCTTATGAAAGAACGTATCAATCATCTCATTCACATGAAAGAAAAAAAATCCTTTACGGGAATCATGCTGACTATCGCTGCCACCATAAGCTGCGTCGCAGTCTACGGCGCCGTTCCTTCTGGCGCTTTTTCCATGAAATCCCTGAAGAATGACCCGACCCTTGGAGGGATTTTTGAACTGTACTCGGTGGAAGAGTATCAAAGGATTGTAGATACTGTAAAAGAGGACAGAGGGGAGGGAGATCTGGATGCCTTAGCCATGGAACGGGACCTGGAGCGTCTGAAAGCTGACAACGGAAAAGGGGAATTTGTCATCTATAAAGGCGCGTTTATGGTATCCACGGAAACCATGGTGGTCGCTTTCAACCCAACCATTGTCATGCGGCCGGAACTTGTAAGCCGGAATACACCTCTGACTGCTGAAACTTACCAGAATGATATAAAAGATGTGACAGAGATTCTGGAAGACGCAGTGGCAGACGGATTTTTAACAGAAACCCAGAAAAAAAGAGTGTTAGACAAAATGGATGAGAATCTGGCCGGACTGGAATAAGCACCGAAAATGATCCTCCATTTTGAGACTGCTGGCTCCCTGCCCAGTCTTAAAAGAAACTTAAAAATATTTTTCAGTAAACAAGGGGGGGATATAGGTTTTGGAAGTGCAGAATCATTGGAGGAATGTTACACAAAGACCATTTCACATTTTATCAGATTGCGGAAAAATTGATGTGCGCTGCGCGTCAGTTAGGATATCGCCAGAAATCGGAACACTGGGATATGCAGTACGATTTCGCAAACGAATTGGATTACCCACTGCCAAAAGGCTTTCACTTTGTAAACCGCCAGGATATGGATATGGAAAAAGTGAGCAAATGCTGTTTTAAAGGGTTTGACCATGAACAGAGCGAAGGCCCATGGAACCACTCTGTACCATACCCGAATACCGGCATAAGGGTTTCGCCTCTGCCGCTTTGACAGAAATGTATTGGAGAACAAAGGCATTAGGCGCAACCCATATGACAGGCGAATCGGACGGATTTTACAAGAAAATTGGATATCTTTCTGCTGTAAAATAGACATTTTGGGAAAACCAATAATACTGGCTATAAAAACTGCTTTTGAAAATTTAGAAGATTCTCCTCTTCAGGTCTTCCCGAAATCGGTCAATGGAAGTAAAATCGGAAAAGAGGGCAGAATCAGAAATCTCAGTGATGGAGGAAAATATAATATGTTAAGATCAATGATGCAGGTATTTGTAAAAAACAGCATGGAAGCAGTGGCACTTTACCAAAAGGCTTTTGATGCCGAACTCCTATGCGCTTACCCTGACGGCAGCGGCGGCTATATGCATTCCGAACTGAACGCCTATGGACAAATACTGGCTGTTTCGGAAATTTCTGAGGATGTTACTATAGGAAATACGATGATGTTCTGTTTCCATCTTGGAGAAGGCCATGAAAACCAGATCCAAAAAGCTTATGAAGTACTGAAAGAAGGCGCATCAAACGATACCCCTGTCGGCCCATGTGATTATAGTCCATACCAATTTAAGCTCATTGATAAATTCGGCGTGTGCTGGTGTCTTTTTGTATGAGGGAACAAGGATAACCGCTGGCCTTCTCCAATGGTCTGTGATAATCTTTATTTTCCAATCCGATACTGATACTCCGGGATATTAAAAATTCCGTCATCCAGTATCCGGTTCTCCAAATACTGGATATCTCCGTTTTCTGAGAGCCTGACCGTAAGTTCATGGGTTATGACCGCATCATTGCACAAAATCATCTGGCATACCGCATCCACAGTCAGGGTAAATGTTCCATCTTCATTTTCCCTGATCTGTGTCACCTCGGGAACAGAAGTACCGAAGAAACTGGGTGCGTAATTTCCGCACCCCAGTCTCTCCCATCGGTAGACTTGACGCCCTTCATCAAACACGGCCCACTGCCGAAGTTCCTCCCTGGAAACCGGAAGGTAATTCATGATGGTGTTTTCAAACTCTTCTGCCGGTATCCCATGGGGATACTGCTCCGGTTCAAACCGCCTGTCATACTTCATCCCATAAAAATATTCATAAATCCCGTTATAATCCAGTTTATCCAGGCTCTCCCTGTCCCAGTTGGAACATAACAGGTTATTTCCCTGATACCCCAATGGAAGCACACATTTTTCGGACACTTCACGGCACTCCTGTGGCAGGGGCCTCACTCTGACCAGGCAGCTTCCATCAACAATCTCCGATACTTCCGGAGGTTCCGGTACACATAATTCATAGCAGAAATATGCTTTTTTCCTCCACAGGCACACAAAAATCCTGCCATCATTATAATAATAGTCTGGATATATATTTTTCTTATTTCCATGGAAATCCTTCCTTTATTTCATTTCATATACGTTGGGAATGTCCAGCTCCTTTTTCTCTATGGAATTGGATAAATAACGGAATGTCCCGTCATCAAAGGGCTGAACGGTTATGATGTTGGTAAACGCACGGTCGGAGTTATAATCCGGCCATACCCCATCTACAAAGAGGGTCAGCGTTCCGTCCAGGTTCTCCTTATCCCCCACCACTTCCCCAAAAGGCGGATACGGGCTGGAAAAGATCATTTCATACGGATAGCTGTCTGTGTCTGCGCGGTAACCGCATATCTCCCTTATCCGTTCCTTTGTGACCGGAAAATACGTGGTCATGATCCGTTCATAGACCTCTGCAGGTATCTCCCCGTTTTCCGGCCGCAGAATTTCTCCCGTATCCATGTGGTACAGGTCTTCAAACATGCATGGCATCAGGATATCCTCCACGTTGCTGCTGTCCCATTCCGTTACAAGGACATTGTAATTGACATAGCTAAGTCCGTCCAGATATTTTTCTGTCAACTCCCTGCACCGGTCAGAAAGCGGGGCTGCCCGCCAGAACTGGCGCAGGCTGGAATGGTAGAGCTGTACCGTATAGGCGTAAATAAAATATCCCTTTTCCGTCAGTTTTATCTCCGCAATATCACTGACAGCAGTAGATATGATTTTCGGTACGCCCCCTTCCCTCCATCCGATCTGCACATAAAAGGTCTGCAGGTTTCCTTTCCTGTGTATAAACGTATAAGCACCAATCAGCCCATCCAGATTCACGTCAAAAATAGTAACCAGGCTGTCCTGCCCTTTCAAATAAGCAGAATAAAAGTCCCGGACATTGTTATGGTTTTCCATATTTGCCCCGTCAGTAATACTTACATATCCGGCCTCTCCCAGCATGGATACCACCCGGTTCCTCTGCTCCCTGGAGAAATCCCTGACCGTATAAGTATAGGGCGCATCTTCCTCTATTGCTGCATACCTGTATACCTCCTGCAGCTGCTTGGCAGCCGACAGGGCACTGTTTTCCAGTTCTTTTTCTTCAGCTTCACTGAGCAGGCTGTCCGGCTCTTCTAAAAAATATGGTGATGGCAATGCTTCCTGTGGTTCTTTCCCTTTGTCTGCTGCCCCGGTATTGCCAGTGGTGGCGCTGCCGGAAATCTCCATAGCCGGCTCCCAGGATTCCTCCGGCTGCTTTCGGCCTGCGTCCTCCTTAAAGCCTGTAAAAAAGCTCCCGGCTGCCACTGCCAGACATAACAGGATAAGCAGGAGACTCCCCTTTCTGAACAACCTCTTTAAATCTTCCAACTAATCATCCCCTCCATATATTTCCTTCCACTGGTCCTCCGTCAGCCGGTCTGAATGCCACCACGGCTCACAGCCGCCCTTCGGAAAAATAATCTGATTGGATACATACTGAAAACCTCCATCATCAAGGGGGCGGACCACGGTTTTGTGGGTATACGCTCTGGAGGTGTTTTCCTCCGGGTATACGGCATTCACAGTCAGAGTTAAGGTTCCGTCACCATTTTCCGTATAACTGACCACCTCCGGATATGGGATATCCGGATATTCAACCTCATAAAACCCTCTCGGTCTGTATTCATAAGTCTGATCCTCCGGGATATAGGCGGCCTTCCTCTGCAGCTCCTCGTGATCGATATGCAAATGACGCTCAATGACATGTTCAAATACATCTGCCGGTATCCTGTAAACAGCCCCGGAATCCAAATCATCGTCCGGCGTAAAAGGAACCGGCTGCTCATAGATATCCGGATAGAGCCTGTCGAATACATCATAAAAATCCAGATTCCCAAAATCCTGTTCACTCCAGTCCGTAAGGAAAAGATTATTTCCCCCATACCCCACCGGCAGCAAATACTGTCGGTTTAATTCCCTGCACGTTTCATCCAGCGGCTCAACCCTCAGCGCCGTATGCTCCGGTTCATTACTGAGGGAAAGCACATAATAACTTTCGGAAAAATAACTTCCTTCAAACAGCAGGTAGCCTTCTTTTGTATATTCCCACGATTCCGCCGGATAGCTTACGGTACTTAAGTTTTTCAGAATCCCATTGCTATACTGATAATATTCTCTGGTTACGTTTACTGCTCCCTCTGCTGTATGAAGGTCATACTTTATAAATCCGCCGGAGCCGGTGACTGCGATTATGGTAAGTTTGTCATCCTGCGCTTCCTCTACGGATCTGCAAAAGCGTAAAACCTGTTCCGAACCGACCATGTCTATCTGATTTTCCTCGTCCACCACAGCATAACCATGTTCTCCGATCCGTTCAACCATGCTTTTTGTCACTTCTGGCTCTCCAACCGTCCCCATTTCGGCTGCCTGTTCATAAATATCACGATAAAGCTCCGCAATGGATTCCCCATCGGAATCACGGTTTTCTCCCATCTGTTCCTTTTCCGAATATTCTTCTCTGATTTCTTCGTTTTGCGGTATCTTCTGATTTTCCTCTGCCTTTTTGCCGCATCCGGCCACTATAAAAAGAAGGACACCTGCAGCAATAAACAGTTTTCGTTTTCCCATGTTTTTCATCTCTGTCAGACCACCTTTTATCAATATCTTTTATTTTAGAATTCCCGCCATACGCAGCAGATATCTCGCATTCGTGGTAGTGCAGCGCCCCATATTTTGGCAACAGAAAAGCATTGCCCATCTATTTATCCGGCTGGGTACGACAAGACAAAACTGATGTCCTGCCATAATCAGGGTTTCCAGTATCTTCACATCCTTTCGAGTACTGATTTTCTTATACAGGGATATCATACTGCATGATGATGTTATGGAAACAGTCATGGAATCCCAGTTTTCTGTAGAGTTCAACGGCCTCCTCCGAACCGCTGAGCGTAACTGCCCTTACTCCGTTTTCAAAAAGCGCCCCCAGTGCCTGCGAGCATAACGAAATTGCCGCTTTCCTCCTGCGGTACTCCTGTAAGGTGGAAACAAATTCCAGAGACGCCGTATCCCCTGTCCGAATTGTGGAGGCCGTGGATACCGGTTTTCCATCCATCTCACACAGATAAAACCGGAGATTCTCTTTTTCGAGCCAGACAGCATAATGCTCTGCGTCAATCATTTCCCATCCGTGGAGGGCGGTATTTACCACATCCACCCATATCCGGAAATCCTCCTTTGTATGGACCCTTCTGCATATCATATCCCCCTCCGCGGGAAAGTACGGCTGGAAATCATTTTTGTGAAGGAGCATTCCCGGCTCCGGCCCCTCTGCCTGGGACGAAAGATTCCGGAAGCCTTTGGACTCCAGCAGCGGAATGATGTTCCAGGGTGTAGCATCCGGTGTAATGAGCCACCGCTGCGGAACTGTTCCCGACCGGATTCCCTCGATTATCGGCTCCAGCTCCTCCTCCCATGATTTCTCATGGAGCCTTACATGAAAGGCAAGGGAAGGACCTTTTTCCCCTTCCTTCGGCATGATCCATTCCACGATGCCTTCCTGAAGTCCAACAATGCCGGAGAGGGAAAAGGTACGGTAATAATTGTAATATCCGTTTATAACCATTTCTTTCTCTCTTTCCCTCACAAAGCTGTCCATGATGTCTTCCGGTATGATGATTTCATACTCGCAGGTCATATCCCCGTTCAACACGGAATGCACGACCCTCCCCTCCAGTTCCCTTCCCAGAAAAGCTTCCGTAAAATTCATGACATGCCCCAGGCTGCAATGGCACAGCACTGGAGAAACCACAGAATCGGACAGGATAGATTCCTTTGCAAAAGGACAGTGGCAGGCATGGTATCGTTTCATCCTGTTATCCGCTGTCTTTAGGTATTCGTTCATATTACACGGGAACGCCATGCAGTACAGCTTATTCCCTTTTCTGACAGGAGCCAGCATGGACGGATTCTGCCTGATAAACTCCAGCACCTCATCCGTTATATCCTGGCCATAAAAATCTTTCTTTTCCCGGTTCAGTTCCTCAAAATGATTCATCTCATCATCCTGATGTTTCTGGAGAAATACATCCAAGTCCCCAATTTTCAGAAATTCATCACGCGCCCAAGCAGACTGCGAAGGGTGAAGCCCATGCCTTACCCGGCAGAGTATCTTTTCTACGGTTTCTATGTCTGCCATCCTCTCAAACCGTTCCACGAAAAGGTACATGTTACGGCACTGACAGCCGCACTCGGATTCCATGTCCGGCAGGGTAAGCCCGTCTGTAAGTTCCCTCCAGAAATTCTCTCCCAGTTCCGCACAGATTTCCCTCTGAAATGTGTTGAACCCAAATTTTTCGTCATAATTGATATTTGTATCTCCCATGTATCTCTCCTTCCGAAAAACGTTTCTTCTATTATCATCCTGTTGACCGATTTTGAGAAGACTCCGGGTTCTTATTCCACAAGTTCAATGGAATCCACAATGCTCATCCTGCTGATCTTCCAAAGTGGAATACAGGTTGCCAGGATACAGGCTCCGATGGCAAAAAGCGATGCGCAGGCCATAGGAACCACAGGAACTGCCGTCAGCCGCAGGGCATCCGCTGCCCCGGCCTCCACAAATACCCTGCCGATATATCCGGTGATACACCCGATCACCGCCGCACGGATGCCATAATAGAAGCCTTCCCACAGAAATACCCGGTACAGGCTTCCCGCGCTCATACCCATGGCCCGCTGTATGCCGATCTCCGTGATCCTTGTATGGATATTCGTATAAACCGTATTGACGATATTCAGGATTCCTATGAGGCCGATGAACAGAATCAGGCCCCAGGCCAGCAGACGGATCTGGGCCCCGCTTTCCTCATACTGGCGGTCCGTCTGTTCATAGGACACCGTGACCGTCCCCGGCACCCGCCGGCAGAATTCCTCCAGCACCCGGTCAAAGGCTGCCCGGTCGGCGCCTGCAGTTAATCCCGGCCTAAGTTCCGCATAAGTATCCGTCCCTGTAAGGCTGGAATAAATCCGGTCGCTGACCAGCACCTGGACTCCGTTCACAAACCCGCTGTTGCCCACGCTGAAATAGCCGTCATAGCCCTCCATGGACAGCAAAACCGGCAGTTTTTTCCCGGACACCGTAACCGTGCTTCCTTCCTCCACATGGGTCGTGCCGAAAGATACCCCCTCAATCTCCATGGGGATGGGATTGCGGATCACACAGCCCTCCCCTGCTTTTAACTGTTCCAGCTGCTCTTCTGTAAGCCGGGAAGCGAATGCATAGTCCATCCAGATATCATTGAATCCGAAGATCTGAAACGTCTCCCCAATCCCCAGTGTGATATCCGTCTCCACCCCTTTTGGCCGGTTTTGTTCATCCAGCTCATAGAGGGAAAACTGCTGTGCCGCCACCTTTTCTACCTTTTCATCCGCTTCCATTTCCTGAAGCTCCTTTGGGGAAATGCCCTCATACGGATTGACTATGGAATAATCCCCCAGGTGTTCTGACAGGGAACCGGATACGCCAAGCAGGGACAAAAAGCTCTGCAGTGTGAGAAAGACCGTAATGCTCATGACCAGGGACAGAACCGTCACCGCCGTCCGTCCCCTGCTCCGGCTCAGATTCAGCCTGGCATAATACCGTTCAAAGCTGCGGATCTTTCCCGTGTTCCGGTTTCTGCGCTTCACCGGTACGCCGGTTCCCGACATGGCCCTGACCGGGGAAACTCTGGCCGCAAACCGGGCCGCCGGGGCCGCCGCCAGAAACGCAAACAGAAGTGTTATGAAAGCGCTGATCAGCAGATACCCCCATTTTCCCGTGCTGTTTGCGTCAATCAACGCCTGGAGCTGTTCGCTGTCCCCCGCCAGGAACATTTCCGGCGAGAGCTGATTTAAGGCCGCGGACAGAATTCCCTTTGCGGACAGGGCGCCAAGCAGCAGACCCGCAGGAATCCCCGCCATGCAAAGATACAGAATCTCTGCGGCAACGATCCGATAAAGCTGCCCTTTCTCCGCCCCCAATGCCCGGAGCGTGCCGTACTGTCCAAGACGCCGGGCAACCGCAATCTTCAGGATATTGTAAATCACCAGTCCCGCCGCAAGCAAAATTAAACTGACTACCAGCACCCCCGCAAACACCAGCCAGGAAAAGCCCGTATCATCCACGGCCAGCCCCGTATCCGCCGCTTCCGCATCAAAGGAAATCCCAAGGGCGTTCAAAAGAGGGACATTGTAAAGGGTGTCCAGTTCATGAATCTCCAGCTTTTCGCCCAAGTCGTCCATCACGGACTGAAAATTCTTTTTGCTTTCGGTGCGGATATCCACACTATAATAGAGATACTCCGGGGGAAGGACCGCTTTTGCCGTTCCCTGCCCCGCCAGGCCCAGGATATGGCCCCCGGTATAACCCAGGAAATTGCTCTCTGTGATCCCCACCAGGGTAAACTCCGCCGTATAATCATAAGCATCCGCCACAATCCCATGTCGCAGGGCTTTGGAAAGGGAAAGGGAAATCTGATCCCCCACCTGCCCGGTAAATCCAAGAAACTGCAATGCGTCTTCCGGCAGAGCAATCTCCATAGGCGCCTGCGGAAGCCTTCCCTGCGCCAGACGGGAGTATGCGGGCCTTGTGGAAATCCCGTCCTCCCAGTATTCCGCCAGATCCAGGGAAAGCTGGTCATTCAGCTTCTGATCCCCCAGCGGAACAAAACGTCCGGCATAGGACAGGCGGGGATCCTTTTCCAGCATTTGTGCCTTTTCCTCCGTCAGCTGTACAAAGGTCGCATAACGGTCCCCGCCGATGGCGATGGCCTGCTGCTGGCGCATGGCGGAAAGCACGCCTGCGGACTGCCCCACCGCGGCGGTCATCATGGTAGACAGGATCACAGCAGTCAGAATGAGAAAAGACGTCAGTTTCTGTGAAAGCACCTCTTTCCGTGCCAGAGTACGATAGTTTTTCATCTTCCTGCCACCTCCGTCAGCACGCCGTCCACAATGGACAACCGCCGGTCGGCCATCCCCGCCACACGGCTGTCGTGGGTAATGATAACCAGGGTTTTCCCCATTTCTTTTTGAATTGCCCGCAGCATTTCCATCACTTCCCCGCCGCTTTTGCTGTCCAGATTTCCGGTGGGTTCGTCTGCGAAAATCACGTCTGGCTTTGCAATCAGCGCACGCGCAATGGCCACCCTCTGCTGCTGCCCTCCGGAAAGCTCGCAGGGCAGGTGGCTTAACCGGCTGCCAATGCCCAAAAGCTGCGACAGCCGCTGAAAATACGCCTCGTCCGGCTGTTTTTTGTCAAGGAGCAGGGGCATCAGGATATTTTCCCGGGCGGTCAGGACCGGGAGCAGATGAAACTGCTGAAAGACAAAACCGATGCTCCTGCGCCGGAATGCGGACCTCTCCCGGTCCGAAAGACTGTAAATATCCTTCCCGTCATAGGTCAGACGGCCGCAGGTCGGCTCATCCAGCCCGGACAGCAGATGGAGCAGGGTGCTCTTCCCGCTGCCGGATGGTCCCGTAATGGAAAGGAAATCCCCCTGCATAATTCGGAGCGATACCCGGTCCAGGGCCGTCACCTGGCTTTCCCCCTTCCCGTAAATCTTTGAAAGTTCTTTTGCTTCAATTTTCATAAAAATACACTCTCCTGTTTCTATTTCCGCATTTTCATCGGCTGACAGCCGTGGATGCGGATTTTATAATACCCTAAGGAGAGTGTAATGGGTAAATCTCAAGAAACGCTCAAGATTTTTCAATTTTCTTCTCTGAACAGGTTTTTTGTAATACGAAAAAAGCGGTAACCTCCGCACCCCCGGCCGGAAGATTTTTCATCTGCAGTTCCCCGCCGTGTTTCAGGCAGAGCAGGCTGCTGCCGTAAAGCCCCATGCCGAGGTGCTCCGGGCTTTCCTCCAGTTTTCCAAAGGGCTTCGGACCATTTTTCACCAGTTCTGCCGGAAAACCGGGGCCGTCATCCGAGACGATAAGGCCCAGAACATCTCCCGCCTGAGTAAGACGGATTTCCAGTTTTTCATGGGCAAAACGGGCCGCGTTTCCAATGATGTTTTCGGCCACGGTCAGAAAAATCCCATGGTCTATCCGGATGGTTCCCAGATCCGTTACGGACAAACGGATATCCGTCCCCGGGGCAAGCAGACGCGCGGTCTCCTCCAGCTCCTCCCGCAGTACAGAACCGGTCATCTCACAGGGCCGCACCCGCAACTGTTCCAGCCTCTGGATACTGCTCATGGCTTCCACATACTGTTCGATCCGCTGCACATAGCGGTCCATCCGCTCCAGCGTGTGCTCATCCGCCCGTCCGCTTTTCATCAGCCGGATGCTTCCCTTCAGGACCGTGACCGGATTTCTCAGGTCGTGGGCGAAGGCCGCATTGAGCCGTTTTCGTTCCTCCGCCTGCTGCCACAGCTCCCGGTTCGTTTTTAAAAGCTCCGCCCTCATCATCTCAAATGCGGCACAGATCTGTCCCAGTTCGTCCGCCGATATCTCCGGCAGGGAAAAGTTAAGGTCATGGCTGCGGATGCGTTCGGTTCCCATCTGAAGAACCGCGATAGGGCGTTTCAGCTTCAGATGATAGAACAGAATCCCGGCAATACCCAATCCCCCTGCAGGGAGCAGAACCGCAGAAAATAACCGGATACCGTCAAGCAGCTTCAGGATCTGCCTTTGCTGCAGATCAGGTTCGGCCAGTTCCGTAGCCATGCCGTCAAAGTCAATGGAAATCCCGCCACTTGGAAACCGCTCCGCAGCCTTTGCACAGAGCAGATATATTGCAAAGGTCAGAAAAAGCGCCGTTGCCAGACACAAAACGGACAGCAGGAAAAAACAGCGTTTCAGTTCCATATTTTTCAGCCGTTCCATCGGTATCCGCACCCCCAGACCGTTTCAATATAGCCGGTAAATGTATGGGCCGCCAGCTTTGCCCGAATCTTTCGGATATGCTCCATCACCACGTCGCTGCTGCCCTCCCCATCCATTCCCCAGACGCTTTCGTAGATGCGCTCCCGGTCAAACACCTGCCCCGCATGCAGGGACAACAGCTCCAGGATATCAAACTCCCGCCTGGAAAACGCCACCGACTCCCCGTTTATGGTTACGGTACGGGCTGTATAATCTATGGCGAGGGTTCCGAAAAACTTTACCGCCGAAGAATTCTGCCGCCTCTGTTCTCTCCGCAAGTGCGCGGCCACCCTCGCATTTAATTCCTCCAGGTCAAAGGGCTTCACAATGTAATCGTCCCCGCCTGCCTGAAATCCCAGAATCTGATCTGCGGATTCCACACGGGCGGTCAGGAAAAGAATAGGGCAGCGCACATGTCCCCGGATGCTCCTGCAGACGGAAAGGCCGTCCATCCCCGGCATGTTGATATCCAGCAGGATCAGGTCCGGCTGCTCCTGGGCCTTCCGGACCGCTTCCTGTCCATTGCAGGCAGTCAGAATCTCATACTCCGCCGAAAAATAACTTTTCATAGTATCCACAATTCCCTGTTCATCATCCACAATCAATAATTTCTGTTTCATGCTCTGACTTCCTTCCCACAGAGTTTTTCACATCATATCACATAAATCTCAAAGAAATCTCAAAAATCACGGAAAGATATTTATATTGTAACCAGATAAAATGTTCTGAAATTCCCCTTTACCGAAAAAAGGACGGCCATCACAAACGATTGCCGCCCTGCAATTATTTTCCTGTCCTGTATCTGCTTTAAACCATTCAGACAAAGCATTCCTTCCGTATCTCCACTTTATTCCATCTTTTCCGGCCACTTTAACCCTTCTGTTTCCCTTAATA
This sequence comes from bacterium 1xD42-87, assembly GCA_003611805.1. Lineage (GTDB taxonomy): Bacteria > Bacillota > Clostridia > Lachnospirales > Lachnospiraceae > UBA3282. Next base: position 174,993 of record RAYM01000001.1, read on the forward strand.
ATCCCATATGAAACAGCACCTGCACACAGTCCGCATATCCCTGGATATAGGCCCTTCTCTCCTGAACAGACGCAAAGTCCTCCAGGCAGTCTTTCATTTTTTCCGCCTGATTCTGCTGCTCTGCAGATAAGGTTTTTAAAAATTCTTCCCACTCCAGCTCGGTTTCTTTCCAGGCAGTCAGCGCCTCTTCATACTCCGGAGTGCGGATGTAACTTTCCCTGTTCACATTCTCCCCGTTTAAGTTGCCCAGGAACTCAGCCATTTTCACCCACATATCATTTGACATTTCCAATTCTCCTTCCTCACATTCCATTCTGAATTCCTCCTTAGCCTTTATTTTTCAGCGGCAGGGGCTTGACCCAAATTTCCATACAGGCCATCCCCTCCAGGTCACGGTAATATTTTTCTGCCGAGAAAGGCTCCGTGGTTAAATTGTGGCAGGGCAGCCAGATACCAAAAAGATATTTGCCGGCCTGATCTAAAGCAGCCGTTACCAAATCCTCAAAATTTTCTGCTTCGACTCTGCAAACGATGTATTCTCCTGCCGGGAGTTCCCTCTTAACAAAACTATCCTGCAGCCGGTCCGAAATATTTTGAACAAGGCCGCCTGCAAAATAAGTGAAAAGGTTTTGTGCAGCACCTTCCCCATGGGACATTCCCATTTCTACAGCAGTATTTAGATTGGCTGTGATGGAAGCCCTCTCCATGTGATAACGTTTCCAAAGCTGTCCCGGTACATCTACACCTGTGCTTTCACCAGCTGGCATTTGTTCGCAGATACGGACTTCCGTTTCCAGACCAAGGTAATTTTCCGGTTTTTCCAATGTCCTTCTCTGGATTTCCAGGACGATATTTCCCGCCACCAGCGGAACCCCCTCGTCTACTAAAACATAATTCATGGAAACTTCCGGCCTGGCGAATGTATTGAGCATTGGCAAATCCCTCCTGTAGCTTTCAGGCGTAATCCCATATGTTTCCCTGAAAGCCCGCGTAAAATTCCCGTGGCTTGAAAAGCCATAGTCCAGGGCAACGTCAAGAATCCTCTGGTCGGTATTTTTTAGATTTTCAATAACCTTTGCCAAACGGCGTAGCTTCACATATTCCTGAACCGATTTGTTTACCAGCCTTTTGAATAATCGCTGAAAATAAAAGGGGGACAGGCCGACAGTGTTTGCCAGTTCTTCCGTTGAAATTTCTTTTGTCAGGTGTTCCTCGATAAAAGTCAGGGATTGATCGATCGCTTCATATGCGTGCATTGCGGCACCTCCTTAAGTTGATGATCAAATCATATCATTTTATTTTTTGCCGGGCTTTTCACGCAATGCGCTTTTTGATTGGAAGATTTCAATATAATCAGCCTTAATCATACCATACAAATAGTAATCGCAGTATGTGTTTACCATTTTACCTCCACGGATAAGCCCCTCGCGCTTGAAGCCTGCCTTTTCCAAAGTTTTATAGGATGCAATATTTTGTATGTGAACATCAGCCCATAAACGCTGTAATTCCGTTTCTTCAAAGCAGAAGGTAACTGCTCTCACCAGCGCTTCTGTCATAAGCCGTTTGCCCTGGCAGGCAGGTGAAAGGCGAAATGCCACTTTTGCCATGCGGTCATTTTCAATGAGATATACCCACATATCGCCAATAACTTTATGATCCTGCTTATGGATAATACCCCAATGAAAACTTTTCGCAGGTTTCTCCTGCTTTTAGAAAAGTAATTCTGGGTTTAAGTCACTTTTCCCGGGCGTTTGCCCCAATACTGATAAATAGAGCTGTCACCCAGCCATTCTTTCAGATCCGCAACATCCTCTTTTCGCAGAGGGCGCAGGATAAGCTGTTCCGTTTCAAGAACAGGTTTATTCTGAACATAATCCTGTAATTTCATAAGCTGTCCCTTTAAAAGTTAAACACCTGTCCCCAATCAAAACAGCCGGACGCTTCTGTGCTTTTCGGCCATTCGCTGCACCATGCGGGAACACCGGGCGTTTCAACCCTGTCAAAACTCGGTGTATAGGGCTTGATGTCCAGTACAGGCGTATTGTCATCCGCATCAATGAACGCAACACGAATCATTCCGTTGGTGAAATCAATGTTGATTATTTCGGACGCTGTTAATGCAACAGGGTTCGGACGTGCAGGAGACCGTGTCGCAAATACACCCATGACTTTGGGTGCGCCTTTATAGGGCTGTTTCGTTTGTAGTTCATTCCGGTCCGCATGGTTGTCGCAATCGCTGAACCACCAGAGGACATGGATGTGGCTGAAGCCTTCCAGGGCCTGCAGTCCGGGAATGTACTCTGGGGCCAGCTGAATAAATGTGCCGCTTTCATCATTTTTCACTTTGCCAATGGCTTTTAACTGACAGGTCATATTTTTTTCCTCCTTGCTTTGTTGGTAAAACCAGTATAAGACCTCACATCATGTGAGATGCAAGAGGGAAAAAATGCCCTGCATTTTTAGCGGGGCATTTCAATTTCTATATGGCTATGGTGTTCCAGTGGTATTTGAAGCTCAATCAAATACTTTTCAGGGTTCTTCTCATTCCACGGGCCTCTATGCACGATTTGACGCATGGGGTCAGACATTTTGTATTCGCTGTTTTTCTGCAGCCATTCGGCAAAGGCTAGATAAGCTCCTTTTATATTTGCAAAATCACCATAGACCATTGTGCAGGCCATATGCGGGACTGGTTCTGTCGTGCCAAAACAAAATGGGTCTTTTGCCTTCCCCATTTCCTTTACCGGAGCGCACAGTTCAATATCAACATCTGTCTCCCGAAATTCTGTATCGTGATAAATAGAAAATGTACTGCCCGTTATTTCTATTTTTTGCTCTCTCGTAAAAGCAGAGAGTTCTTTCCATAAGTCACCCTCGGAATAGTAGTCTGGTACAACCCTCCTCAGGGACAGCACCTGATACCCAGGGATTGGCTTAATGGAGATGTGATAGTGCAGCTCTCCTTTGCCACCCTGTATTTCACTTTTTGCAAGTTCGATTTTTTGCAGTTTTTCCTGTTCGGCCTGTATTGCATTTTCTATCTCCATGCGCTTTTTGTCGAGCTGCGTAAGAAGTGATTGCTCATCCTTCGTCAAAGCAAGCACAATTTCTGAAACATTCAGTCCGCTGTCCCGCAAATACAGGATTTTATTCAGGCGCGGTATTTGCTCCACCGAATACAGCCGGTGTCCCGTCCACTTGTCAACCTCTGCCGGTGTCAGGATACCTGTCTCATCATAATAGCGGAGCATACGAACAGATACCTGCGTCAGCTTTGAAAATTCTCCTATCCTGAACATTGTTTCACCTCCTGCTCCAGCTTAATGAGATCACTGTAAGTTGTCAAACGAATCGGTAGTCTATCCCCTCAGATTTTTTAGAGCATCGGGGTTATTTGAGATAATCTCTCCAACAGTCTGACAGCTTTCCATGTTTGGGCAGTCTCCACATGTCGCCACACCCTTTTTCAATGCACACTGACGAATTCCGCAAAGACTATCGCAGAATACAGTTTTCATTCCATCAACACGACATCCTTCACAATTGATATGTTCAGGCAGAATGGGGGCATTATTTAACTCGGCCCATAGTTTTGCAGTTTTCTCACGCAGCGCCTGGTCATCATTGATTGTTGCGAGATATGCATCACATTTCTCACAATCCAGCCCGCAGTATGCAATCATATTTCTCATGGTTATGTACCTCCTAAAGTCCTGATTTATTGTGTTCCTCCCATTCGGATTTCCTTATTTCATTTTTTCTGGCACTCACTACATTCTCTGTTGTGAATAGAAATAATACCGCCACATTGGGAGCAGGTATATATTTCTTTCTGCATATCCATGAATTTTTCCAAACCCTTCTAAAAACTGGAATTTAGCGTTTCCCTGTCTTAATAAATTCAATCAGCTTTTCCACATCGTCAAAATCATCATAATCGCCAATAATTCCTTTACGATGATACAGGATTCCTCTCTTTTCATTTTCTTCAAGACAGTCAAGAAGACTTTCTATCCCATATCTTTTTATAAATAATGTAAATCCATATGGCTTGATTTTATTCAGCAACCCTCTTTTACAATCCATTTCACAGGCATAACAGCCTGGAAGTTCCTTCTCCATGGCGCATTTTCTGTTTTCACATTGGATGTAGTCAGGACAGGTATCCGAATAGCAGCCATTGCATTTTTTATTTTCTGAACACAGGCAACAGGCAAGCCCACACCTTGCGATTCCTAATTCTCGTTTCATTCTTTCCCTTCCTCAACTCTCGATTTGCTTGTTAGTCCACCATTCTACAATTCTACTATTCAACCTCCACCTTATTTGCAAGATCCAACTTATAACGCACAGCACCATGGTCTCTAAATATCGTTGCACTTGTAATACGGATTGCCAAAATAACGCAGTTTTCATCCTGCTCATTATTTGCATCATCGTACCAGTCTGCAAATGCTTCACGGAGTTTCGTTCTTAGGGCAGCGTTTTGGGGTTCCAAAACCCATCCGAGGTTTTCTCCAATTCCATGACCGTATATTCCCTCAAAGCAAACGGAAAACGCAACCTCTTTGTTTTGAGCGATCTGCTGCATTTTATTTGATTTTGCCGATGTTGTGACATAAAACACGCCATCTTCATAATAAGCACTCACATCACGGACACTAGGGCGAGGAAATCCATCAGCGCCCGGTTCCGTAGTAATCGTTGAGAGCGCAATGGTGTTATCTTTCTTGTTGCCACAACTTTCTTCAATTAATTTCATTCCTTCTTCATATCTGTTCATTGTTAATTCCTCCATCCATTTCAATTTGCTTATTCGTCCACCATGCATTCACTATCCAGAAGTTTCGTCAAGTCCTCCACGGAAGCGTCCATTTTTACAGAAATCTCCTCCATCGTCATACCCGAAGCAAGAAAACGCTTTATCACCATTTTCATATCCTCACCAACTTCAATGATATGCCCGTCCAGATCATAAAAACGGATCACCCGCTGGCCCCAGCTATGTTCGATCACTTCTCCCAGGTATTCCATGTCCGGGTATTCTTCCAGCCTGTGCAGAAATCCGTCAAAGTCCCTTTCTTCAAAGACGATTTCCGCATTGTTGGATTTTTTTAATACCTTTTCTTTTGGCAGGTTCACAAGCCAGTCAAAATCCTGCTGTAATGCCAGGCCGCAGGTAAAAGCGATATTCCTTCCGTAGTCCTGAAATACTTCCAGTCCAAACAGATCCTCATAAAATTTCCTCGCAGCCTTAATGTCGGCCACTGCTATCACCGTACATGTGTACCTCATAGAATGATTCCTTTCCGCTTTACTTTTTCTAATTCTCTTTTACTGTTAGCTGTTTCTGATACAAATAGCGCTGTATCCAGATTGTCACTTTTTCCTGTGCAGCTTCAGTTCAACCTTTCTACGGGATGCAATCTCCGAAAGCACCCCTGTTGCAAAAGCACTTTTCTCTTTGAGCGTAAGGGTTTCCATATCTAGTCTGCTCTCGATCTCCCTGAGCGCCTCCCTAAGTTCCTGCAGATTCAAAAGGTTTACCGCAACGCAAAAAAAGGTCTTTTTACGGCCGTCATTATAGCCGGACAATAAAATATCCAGTATTTTCATCTTTTCCATCTGCTCTGTATTGTAGGCTTCGGTCCCAAACTGCCGGACCTTTTCCAGATCAGCCCTTCGGTTGCGATGCGTAATAAAGGAATCGAAATCGTCAATATGTTCATATTTTTCACATGGGTACTCCCTACATTGACAGCAGTATTCTACTCCGTTGTGCTCCATGCTGCACCTTGCGATCCTGCACGACTGATTTCCTTCCCCTCCACCGCAGCCGGGGCAGTTTTTGTTCAAAAACATGGGGCAAAGCCCACAATTCAGACCACAAAGGGACAAGAACTGATTTTTCCGGTTAAATCCTTTCATGATGCCTCCCAAACAGCCTGCCTGTACCCGATTTGACAAGTAACAACTAAATCCTCTCTGGTAAACAAAATATAGGAAATTATATCATTGTCTATGGAATTTCACAACCAAAATGGTATAAGTGGTCAAATGAAAAATACTGGAAAGAAAAATAAGATTGCAGGTTCCAACCAACAATCTTTTCTATCGTTTATAGAGCCTCCATATCAAACAGGCTTAATTGTACCGGCTGCTCTTTTTTCTCCTTTTCTTTTAGCAGATGCATCTGTTCCAGTTCTGCTATCCTCTCTGGACCCAGCCATTTATCTGCATGGCGCCGGTCTGTGCTGTATTCCTCCAGGCTCTCATATCCGTTCTCCAACAGTTTCTTTTCCAGGCGTCTGACTGCGGACTCCCGTGACTGCCACCATCTCTCCCTTTTATTCTCTGAATCCCGTTTTTCCATATCGGAAGCATGCACGATCTGGATTCCATTCCGGATATCCTCCAGGTCCTGCATCAGATCCCGGCTTTCCCTGCACTCTGCACGGACATTCTGGATCTCAAAGGAAAAATACCTGCCATGGTATTCGGAGAAAAACAGTTCCGTAAAATAATGGTTCCGCACTTTCTCCTTTATCCTGTCCTGACAGAGCCTGGCGCATATCTTACAGATATCCATGCTTACCGAATGGTCAAAGAGCTTTTTCCCTTTGATGATCCGGGTGTCCACCTGTCCTTCAAACAGTGTGCCGCTTAAGTCATTTCTGAGATAGGAAATTTTTACATCATAAAATACATTCCCCCTTTTCTTATCCAGTTCATGCCCCAGGACCGGACACATCCCTGCACATCTGTTCCGTCCGCAGTCATAAGGGTCATAGTTCATCTCCCATTCCAGCGTATCCCGGTTGAACCGCATATGCTCCCGACAGACACGTCCTTTCTTTTGCAGTCCGAAACTGATCTCCTGCCTCCGTATCTCATCGTCATGCAGTTTCAGGATATGCTCCACACTCCCCTCATAACAGTATTCTTCCTCCGTCATGTGAACCTCGCAGTCATACCGGAGTACGCCATGCTCCTGAAGATATTCATGTTTCAGCTTACATTCTTTCTTTTCATAAGGGCAGTGGATGGTAGCTATATCATTTTCAAAAGTCCACTCAATCCCCATGTAACTCATGTTGCTGTGGCACTGGAGCCCTTTGCACTGCAGGCCGCAGGGTGTCTTAAAGGTCTGCTCAAATATCCACCATTTTTCATAAGTAAAGCCCCCATCATAATTATCAAGAGTCTTTTCCTGCCACATGGGTATGTCAACCCTTACATAGTCTGGATGGTGCTCTGCGCTATAACCTTCCTCCAGCAGCCGTTTTGTCAGAGCATTGTATTCCTCATATTCCTTTTCTCTCATTTTGTTCCTCCTTATAATCCCTGGCAGGGACGCATCCCAAAATAGTCTTCCATGCGGTCCCGCAGTCTTTCCACTGACATATCATATTCCCCGGCAATACAGGATTCACAGCACGGGTATTTGTACGCCAGGGTTTTCGATAACCGGGCATCCCAGCTGTTTAACTGCCTGCCGCATTTGTTACAGTCCTGATCCAGCCATCTTACTTTCTGCAATCGCTCTCCACCTTCCTTTCTTCCTTGTGAATGTTGTTCTATCCCCATAAGCCTTCCGGCTTTCAGGCAGCAAAAAAGCAGGAATGACTTTCTTATTCCTGGCGTCCGCAGTTTCCTGTGAACCCGTGTCATTCCTGCTCTGAAAAGAGATAATAAAATTTCCCAAAATAAAAACCAGCGGTATATCACTTATAGGGCGTAGTGATACTGCTGGCACAATTATACAAATTTAACAGCGTGTGCAATGCGGGGCTATGCCGCATACAGACATTTCTGCCTGGGAAACGGCATCCAAAAACTGGAGCAACCCGGCGTTTTCCGATGTTATAGTCGTGGCAGGCCGTTTCAGCCGGACGGCTTGGGAGCCTACAGTAACGGTACGCCCCTCTGTCGATTCTTTTGATGTTACGATCTCCAGTATTGCCGGCATCTGGGTTGTCAGACCAATCTGATTGGCAAAAGTGGCTCCGGCGAAGTATCCATAGGTTTCTGTTGTACTTTAAACATATTTGCGTATAATGACTTTCATGGAATCTAAATAACTTTTTTTCAACAGCCGTGACGCTTTAGGGAGATAATAAATCCCGGTATCAAAACGGGCCAGATCGCCTGCCCCCAGCATCTGTTTGAAATACTGGCGCAGGGCATTATCACTAAGCCCCTCCAGCCGGACCTCGTTAAGGAAAATCGGTTCGTTGTAACCGTAGTTTTTTTCCAGATATTCCTTCAACATACAGGTATCCACTCCTTCCACCTCCATGCCACGTAGCTTATGAGATTCATTAAAGTTTTCTTTCGTGAGCATATATTTATTTCTCCGTTCTGAGTTTTATTCCTGTCTGATTCTGGATAATTTTCAAAATATCGTCTTTTACATGTCGTCGCTTTGCATAACGGAACATCTGGCTTTCATCAATAATATATTTTTGAAACGCCTGCTCCAGTACACCTGGATATTCCGCCTCGCTGAAGGTTGTCTTTATCACTTTCTCTGCAGTCATATCAACGAGCATTTTTTCAAGACAGGTATGCCATACCGCTTTCTTTCCTTTTGGCGCTTCTGTCGGCAGCTTTCCTATGATGATAAGATCATCCTGCCAATACAGATGATACTCCTTTACAGAAGGATTTAACAAAATCTTCCCTGTGAATTTTTCTTTCAATGTTTCAAACACAAAATCACCCAGGTCTGCCTCAACAAAGACAAAGACTGCATTATGAGCAATCTGGTGGTTTAAAAATTCATTCATCTGTACCAGTTCAAAAATCCGGTATTCTAAAAAAGGATGTCTCTCATAAACCAATTTTTGAATGATTACTGCAAGCTCCGAATACTCATAATCATATACCGGCGCCTGGTTATCCGGAATACAATACAGATTCCTTCCAACCCTTGCAATTTTCCCCGATTCCAACAAGCACTGCATTTTCAATTTATAAGACGCCAGGCTCAGCCCTTTGTACTGCTCTTCTAAAACCCGAAAAATCTCCTGCCTGTCAAAAGGCTCCTTATTTTTTAATAGAAATATACCGCTGTCATTGATCATAAAATCATCTCCATTAGCACATCGGCACTTTTTGTTTGAAAATGCCGATTTTCTATTCATATTCTAAATCTTTCCTTTTCATTTGTCAATTAGCATATCGGCATTTTTTTAATTAAGTGCCGATATGCTAAACCTGTATTTACTATCTTCCTTTCCTATATCATGCCGATTATCCATTTGATTATGCACTATGAAACAAAAACGGCAACCTCATCATTCCTTACCGGAACCCTCATTCCCCATTGGAAAAATAATCCCTTACATTACAACATTTTGCAGATTATCGTTCTCCATCCAGCCAGTCATATCTTAGGTGCCCTTGTGACACTTTTGCATGATTCAAAATCTGGATGAAGGACCTGTCCTGATTCTCCAACGCCTTTTTATATCCACTTTCGGTCAGAAACAGCCTCATTCTGTCGCCTTTATCGCCTATGGACGCTTCACCTGACAGCACATCAAACACTATCATATGCGTCACTTCCGGGTCAAAGCGTTCCAGTGCCATGATATCATGCCCTCCCAGTTTCCGGGCGCCGGATTCCTGCCGGGCCACAGCGATCATCTCCCCAACGGTTCTTGCTTTCCAGGGTAAGTGATAATTTCTCTGAATGTCATAGATCAACTCCCTGCAGTCATCTTCCGAAAGCTCACGAAGTTTCTTTAACAGATTTTCTGCAGTTGCTTTTATATCATAGTCACGGGTATACTGGCAGAGCACAGCAATCTGCTGTACTGCATCATACCTGTGGCAGCCTTCCAGCTCGAAAACTATCCTCTTTTCATCCGCAGTCAATGTTATCATATATTTCCTCCATTCCGGCTTGATCGCCTGTAAATACCATATAGCTGCTTATGTCTGTTCTCCTACAGTTCTCCTACATCCTTATCATGCGGAAAGAACTTCTCCAGAATATCGATACTGTCCTTAGATGTATACCCCCACAGAATAGAACTGAGTGCGTCAATAGCCTCCCGTCTCCTACGGTAATAGGTACGGAAGCTGATATCCCGGATATGGGGGCGCAGTTTCTCTATGATCTCCTCCACATTTCGGAGCTGCTGCGGAGAAAGGAAGGAGTAATACAGCAGCCAGTAATAATTCTCTCCATTCTTGTGCTTGGTACGGAGCAGGTCGATGGAAGTATCCAGAAGTTTCAGCATCCGGTGGCTCCGCTCGATACATTTGGCGTGGTGTTCAATGCTGCGGTCTGACAGGTCTATACCAGCCACATAGACAGACTCCAGAAAATCCTCGATGGAACTCCCATACTCGATCTCAAACCGGCTCCGCACCTGCTGGACGGACAGCTCCAGGCTCCACACCACATCCCTGTATTTCTTCAACAGTTTCCAGGTATCATGGTACAGCGGGTTATCGGCAATGTTCATTTCTTCCTGATCCTTTTTCATGCTCTGGCACCTCCTTCCCTGTCTTTTTCAGTGGGAGAGAGCGTCAACTCAAAGGTGTAGACCGGCTTGTACTTCCCACAGGATACGGTCATCTCGAACCGTACAGCCCCCTTCTGTATGTGGGATATATACTCTTCCCTGCAGGCGTCTGATAAAGGATATAACTTATATATGGATTTCGGACACCGGAAGCAGGAAATACCTTGTGCATCAAGGATTTGCGTCACTTTTGTGATGACAGTTTCCATGTTCGATTTTGAAACGCTGGATAATTCCTCTGAAACGCATATCTCATACTCTGTAACAGCAGAATCTGTCTGTGTATCTGTTTCATCCATTTCATCCGACATTGTAAGATTGATTTTCAGAACCATGGCAACCTCCTCCTTGTCAACAAGGACATCTGATATCTGGAACATGGTGGAAAGATAGCTGTGCAGATAGATTACGCTGCCCGTTCTTCCGGGGAATGACATTAAGGAGATATAATCAGTGTCAGCAAGTTTTTTCAGCACACGCCCTGTTGTGGCTTTGGATATGCCCCAGCGGACAGCCATTTCACTGTACGCTGCAAGCGGGGAGCCGGTGCCGTTGCGGAAATAGACAACCGGGTCAATCTCCGAACCCTGCACCTGGCTGTCATTGTAGACAGCGGACATCCACAGATCCAGCAGGATATCCATTTCGGAGCACCGGCCGGCGCTGACCAGTTCTGTCGCAACTACAGTGGGCATAAAGAAAAAGCCCGTATCTTTTTGACAGGGGCAGTTGTAATCCAACACGGTATTATGTTTTTTCCAGTCTCGGACTTTATATTTGACCACCTTTCCCCTGTCAAGAAAAAGATAGGAGATCAGATGGCGTTTCTGCAGTTCATCCAGGATGGAGACTGCCTGACGCTGGAAGCGGGTACGGAACCATGCAGCCAGTTCCTTCACGGTACAAATCCACTCACCGGGGTATACAGTATAGCCGATACCGTCTATGCGGAGATAAGAGGTGCGGAAGTTCGCATAGTTGCAAAGCACCGTATAATAAAAAAGGCCGGCCCCCCCCCCGCTTGTGCGAATGCTCCGGTCTGCCATTAAGTTCTGGATAAACTGCCGGTAAATCCGGCAGCGTGGATAATCCACAATCTGTTTGATCTCTAATTGATATTCTGACATAATGTTTTCCTCATTTCTCATAGTTTTCTGTAAAAAAAATCTACAAGACAAATTTCCTATGCCTTGTAGATCATCATTTAGCTCCTATATTCTTCTTTTAAATACTTTCCACGACGAATTTTGTTCACAATTCCTATGATTCCACCCCGTTTTTTCCCTCCATACAGTCCATTTAGTCCACAATATATGGTATAAATGAAACCAAATAATACTAGATGTAGTTTCAAAAGTCCTTTCGCTTAGTAGGACACAAAGTATTCTACTGCGTTTTCCGGGAAAAACTCCTTGAATTCGCCGTAGAGCTGTCCAGCCAGGGTCTTATTGTGCGCTATGACCAAAGTGGGCTTGTTCAGTGCCTGTATGATATTGGCCATGGTGAAGGTCTTTCCGGAACCTGTAACCCCCAGCAAAGTCTGGAATTGATTGCCTTCTTTAAAGCCTTTTACAAGGGCTTCTATGGCCTGGGGCTGGTCGCCGGTGGGTTGGTATTCACTGTGGAGTTTGAACGTTTTTTGTTCAGTTTGCACAAAGGTTACCTCCAAAATTCATAGTAAAAAAGTTCGCCTATTGGTACGAAATTCGTGTAAGCACATCTTCTGCTTAATTGAAAATGGCTTTTACACGAATTCTGTTCACCAAATTAAATATATAATATTAAATGAGCATAATAAAACTGATGCAGACACAATAACACTATAAGAGCAATCATGTACTTAATTCGTGCTTTTGGAATCATGTAAAAGCAGATTTGATTATATCATACTGAATCAGATTTGTACAGCGATTTTTAGAACGTTTGTTCTGATTCCCTGGATTTTTGTGAATGCACTTTTTATCTCCAATAATCTTTCTAGAGCCTGAACCTTTTTGTCTCCCTTCAGGAGGCATCTCATCTTTCATGTACGCCAGTAATTTCGGAATCTCCTCAGGAATGATATTAGAATTGTCACCATAAATATCCACTGTGACTAATTCTTTGGCATGTCCCATCAGCTTTGATATTGCTTTCGGATGAAAGTCACTCTTCAAAAGAAGTGTACAGTAATTGCTTCTCAAATCATGCCATCTTATATCCGGCAATCCCACTCTTCGTAAAAGATTTTTATAATGTTTCCAATGATCGGGATGGATCAGATCGCGGTCATCCATGTAGTAAACCATGATATATAATAGGTTTGTTAAACCTGCGGGAATTTCAAGTGAATTCCCACAGATTTTTCAGCTCTCCTCTATTTTCATTACCATAGTAGAGAAATTATTATTCTTAATATTTGACACTTACTAAACATATGGTCATTTTCTGCAAAAACGGCACACTTTCTGCAAGCCATCTTTTCACATATAACATATAGACGATATAATAGGCAAGAAACAAATAATTGCAAAAAGGGTATTATTTTATGAAACTGCGGAAACGATGGCAGCCAACAATGAGAAGGCAAGCGGTGTGCCCGATGGAAAACGTGAGGGTCAAAACATTATTAGCGGCTTTGTGACCAACAAAGATGTCGATTGGTTTAAGGTGCTTTTAAAAAATGGTACAAATTATATGACTTGTTATGGTGAGTCAGCTGGTTCATTTTCCTTCCGCATTACCAACTCGGAAGGGGAAACCCTGTTATCAGATATATATAGCAAGACAGGGTGCGATTTTGCAGTTTACCGCTTTGATGTGCCTGAATTTGGATATTATTATGTGGAAATAGTTGGAAAAAGGACTGACTCTGTTTGGTATAACTTTATGATAGGCAGCCCAACCTATGAGTTGGAAATTGGTTATCTATCTTGCGAAGAAGGTTCTGTTACTATGACATCAGGCGGTGGAACAAGGACTGCTCATTTCGATGGCGGTTCTATGCCGGGCCTTCCTGCTGAGGCCGTTGTCAGTGATGTAAGTATGAGAGGAGTATCTTCAATTGCAGCATCGTCCATCCGTTTGGAGAATGTAGACAGAGATTTTAGTTTCAATTTAACAAATCTCACATGGTTCGGAGATGATTTAATTTCCCTGAATCTGCCACTTGACTCAATGTGGATAGCGCAATTCGGATATAGAAAGGATACAACCTTTACGCCAGTTTTAAGAGTAAACTATGTATACCCTGTATATGAGTGACTTTGTGATTGTATGACAATGCAAGAAAACTAAGTAATTTCGGCTTGAATTGGGAGACTTACGCTATGAACGGTATGGTAAATTGGAAAAACGTGAACTGGAATCCGATGACAGCTTTAAGTAGAAAGCAGCGCATGATCGATATCCTGCTCGGAAAGCAAAATACTGTCAATAAGAAACAGAGGGATTCCTTCATAAGAAGGGACAACTGTGTCGATAAAATAGGATTATACACAGCCCCTGCATCAAAAACCGCAGGAAAAGTTTCCGGTGAAATTCTTGATAAGATAAATTTTGCATATCTGGATGGGACAGAGCTGCCGGATGGTTTTATCTTTGAGGGTGTGAAATATTCCAAAGAAGATTTTCCGAGTATCAGTCTGGATAAATGTGAAAAAGCTGTTACCGAAAACAATGCCCTCGTTTTTCAGCCCGGAAAATACTATCAGTTTACGGATGAAGCGGGCAAGACGCATATTCTTACCTGTACCTATGGGCGGCTGTATCAGCCCAGATCAGACACAAAGAGAGGCATAATAGACGACACCAGCTTTGAGATTGGACAATTCTGGAACAAGTTATCAAAAAACGGCACTTTTATCGGATTAAATTATTCTAATGAAACTGTGAGAAGGCTTTTGAATGATGCGGGAATCACAGAGGGGTTCTTTTCCGTGCAGGTAGGGGATAACAGGCAGGAATACTTTTATTCCAACGGGAATGCGGGAACTGCAGTACCGAAAGAGAGATATGATAACACTTACCATTTCTTCATGGAAGATACGGATACTGTGTTTCGGGACTATGAACCGGGCGATGTCTTTCTGGTTGGCGGCAAGAAGTATGTGTTGAGTGAGGATAAAAAGCTGGATCTTCCATATGGCGCAGACATCTACGACATGAAATGGCCGCCGCAAAAACGTGCATAGATGTAATTGTTCTGTATATTTGAAAATTTGACGAAAGCCCTGATAATCACTGGAAATGGTTGGTTAACGGGGCTTTTTGAGTGGGCGTTGTCCATTTATGAAACAAATGCTGATTTATTTCATGGTTAATCCTCGAAATGCGCCTAATTCCAATAGAATCTCAATACCACGCCAAATTTCCGATATACTTTTTAATTTTTCACAGTCCTTGTTTCACATAAATATCAGCATATTTTTATGCTGTTTGAACCTTGAAAACAACATTATCAAAAATTGCAGCAAAAGAGCCACAAGCCAGGCTACATCATTGTCAGAATTGACAACGCAATCGAGCTTCTCGTCGTTAAGTCGAGCTTCGCCTTTATCATGCCAAGTCCGTAGCATCTCTTTGCCAAACTGAAGGGTCTTTCCAGACGGGCAAGTCCTTTTTCATCAATGCTCAAATCAAGCTTGGCTCCAAGCTCTGCCGGTGCAGCTGCTGCTTACAGACTTCATCAATGACTTTTAGGCGATCGTCCTGTTTTGCTGTTAATTCTACTCCGGCTTCAAGAAAAGCATTGATATATGCCCTATCCCTGCGGATGTATTGCAGCTGCTGTTTGATGGCTTTACGTATCTTCTTCGCAGATTACTCCTAACCCGTCCTTACTCCGAAAATCTGGTATCACGCTCTCTGTAGAGACGCCTGCTCCGCCAAGAAAAACGATACGCTTCGATTCTTCTATGATCTCGTTAATAAAAACTCTGGCAGCATCATATCAAATCCTTAGTATTATATCATACTTTCTGCAAATATTTTTTCGGTTTTCCCTTGCCCTTGCTATGATAGCCTTATTTTTTTCTATACTTTTTTTCAATTCTTTTTCATCAACCTTATAATTTGGATCAGGAACAAAAATTTCCAAAGGCTAAGATCATAATTTTCCTCTCGTCTTAAATAATGAACCGCTCCTTGATTTGATACCACAACCATAACCTCTAACACAGAAAACTCAATAAAAAACCGTATATCTTGTATTGAAAAAGTTTGTGTAGAAGGGTGGTTGTGCAAAATAACTACTGCCACGGATTTCTGCGAACAAGAATATGATTTGACAATGTATCCGCCCTGACATCCACCTCATGCTCTGATCCAAAAGAAACACCATACACTTCAAGAGGATTATCCACTCCAATGTCGCACGTTATCGCAACTTCATTACTCAGAATATCTCTCATTTCACGGATCACAATTTATCTGAATACAAAGCAAGGAAACCCTTAGTTTTCCCCGTTCTCCAAAAATCTGATATATCTCAGCAGGTCGCGCCGATCTTTGGTATTCAGTTTCTGAATATCAAAGACGACGTCATGCATGGTAATGTCTCCCAGATACTTCTCGTTCAAATTGGTGTTGCCAAGATACTCTGAGTTTGCGCTCAATAAATAGTCGGTACTCACCTTGTAATATTCAGAGAGTTTCGTCACCGCCCAGATCGGTATCTCACGGTGACCGTTTTCATAGTTGGAATAAGTCTGCTGTGACACGCCCAGATATTCTGCTATTACCTTTTGTTTTATATCCCGGTCTTCCCGTAACTCCCTTATTATCATCCGCAGTTCTTTCATTATTTAACCAAACTCCCTTCTTCCCAGTATGCTTAGAAATACCGTTGTTTTTAATGATAGCACACAACATACGGTTGTAGATCGTGAACCACAAAAAGAAGAGAAATGATTTGTTCCACAACAAATAATTGTACCCCGCCCAATATTTTTTATGCTAAACTATTTGATTTTTGCTATACTTATATTATCAGAAAGGATACGTTGGTACAATGAAATCTATCTTTCCAAAGAAAAAAAGCAAACATAAAAATGTCTTCCCTGCTGATTTCGACAGG
This sequence comes from bacterium 1xD42-87, assembly GCA_003611805.1. Taxonomy (GTDB): domain Bacteria; phylum Bacillota; class Clostridia; order Lachnospirales; family Lachnospiraceae; genus UBA3282. The sequence continues at coordinate 191,586 of RAYM01000001.1, forward strand.
CAACTATATAAGCCCGTCCTGAAATGTAGTATCTGTACGGGCGAACAGGTGGCCGGATTTAAAAATCTGACCACCGGAAAATTTGAGGAGGTTATGCTGATTCGAAATGAGAAAGAACTTGCTTCATTCAAAGAACTGTACGGGATCAGCGAACTTGGAAAGGAATATTAAGTTTCGTCTTATCTCCCACACTGATTTCTTTTCCGATCTGCACTTCAATTACCTGTAATGCCGTATCTGCAATAATTGTGTGGGGCGTTCCCGCTTTCATGACAGCCACGTCCCCAACGGTAACCTCTTTTTCTACCCCGTCTATAATCGTGCGCCCTTTTCCTTCAATTACCGTCCATACCTCATCGCGCCGTTCATGGCTGTGGTAGTTCATTTTGTGTCCGGCATTCAGAGTCACTTTGATGGTCATGCTGCTCTCTTCAATATCAATAACGCGAAAGCTGCCCCATGATTTCTCCGCAAACATAATCTGCTGGTCGATTTCATCCACAAAAGGCTTAATATAGCTCGACTGCATTTTGTCAGATACAAGAATCCCCTCCGGGCTCGCAGAGACAACTACATCTTTGAGCCCCATACAGAGTACTGGCACATCCAGCTCATTTACCACATGCACATTATCACAGGCGTCGTTTAGAATCGCCTTGCCAATAGAAGGACTTTCCATCGCCTCAGTCAGTGTATTCCACGTGCCCATATCCTTCCACATACCGCCAAAGCGCATTACCTCTATCTGCGCCTCGTGTTCCACCACAGCATAATCAAAACTGATTTTCGTAAGTGTTTCATATTTTTCAAAAAGATCCCGGTAATCCCGAAAATCAATCAACTCATGGGCTCGTTTCAGCACATATTCCAGGCGGAAAGCAAATACACCGCCGTTCCAGAGCGCTCCTTTCGCAATATAGGTTTTTGCCGCTTCCACATCGGGCTTTTCCTTAAACACGGATACCCTGCTGATATTCTCCTTTTCTTCGGGAATGATATACCCGTATTTCTCACTGGGGTATGTCGGTTCGATACCCATTAGGACCAGATTTGCGCTGCTTTCCGCCGCCTGCTCTCCAAGGCATTTCAGCGCTTCAAAATAATCCTGCTCCACATAAGGATCCACCGGGCAGACCACCACTGACTCTTTTGGGGAAACCTTCTGTATGTCATGGAGATAGGCCGCTGCAAGCGCAATCGCAGGGAACGTGTCACGTCTGCACGGTTCCACGCTTATGCCCACGCCCATTCCAAGTTGGTTGTGTATCGCCGAAACCTGGGATTTCGAAGTGGCAATGGTAACGGTAGCGGATGCGTCCACAGTAAGAATCTGGCGGTAAACCCGCTGCACCATAGATTCATACCTACCGTCTTCAGTTTTAAAAATTTTAATAAACTGTTTGGATCGTGTATCATTGGAAAGAGGCCACAGGCGTTTGCCTGACCCCCCGGATAACAGAACTATGTTCATGAAAACCTCCGCTATATTTATAGAAAATAGTATAGCATATCCATGCATTTTATCCAACTGTAACTATCTTTCCAATGCCTCCAGAAAGACATCCACATTTTCCCGCTTCCAAAATTCCAAAAACTGCTCTGCCATCTCTCCCAGATATTCTTTTTGCGAAACCAGTATCTGATAATAAAATGCCCTTCCCTGCCGGTAATGTCTTAAATATCCCTTCTTGACAAGTCTCGCTAAAAAAGTGGAAACTGTCTGCGGTCTCCACTTCTTATTATATGCCTCATTCACCCTCTGCGTAATATCTGTCAGGTCCAAGTCCCGCTCCGCATCCCACACTGTTTTCATTACCAACGTTTCGCAGTTCGTTAAACTTTGACGTTCCATATATCTTCTCCTTCCTCCCTTAAGCACCTATTTTTATGGATTTTCGCTTATTTCATCATATTTCATCATTCATATAATGGCAAGTCGGAATTTCATCAGAAGTCAACGTTTTGTTTATTTTTTACAAAGTTTACCACAGATAAAGACTCGATAAAAACAGGTTGCATCCGCTCCGCAAATACTGTAGAATGGTGAAATGAAACTTCCAGAAAAGACACATAACAAATTCATCGGAGACAAAAATTTTTATAAGATGGTTCTCGCCATCGCTGTTCCCATTATGATCCAAAACGGAATTACAAATTTCGTGAGCCTTTTGGACAATATTATGATCGGGCAGATCGGCACGGAGCAAATGTCCGGCGTCGCCATTGTAAATCAGCTTCTTTTCGTCTATAACCTCTGCCTGTTCGGAGGAGTATCCGGCGCAGGCATTTTTACTGCGCAGTACTTTGGACAGAAAAATCAGGAAGGCGTCAGGCAGACCGTCCGTTTTAAAATATGGATGGTTTCCCTGATTACTTTATTTACGGCGATCCTGCTGCTGGCTTCCGGCGATTCGCTGATTTCCTTCTATCTGCAGGGAGACGGCACAGCGGACAGCGCCGCTGCTACCTTGCACTACGGCAGAGAATATCTGCAGATTATGCTCCCCGGACTAATTCCTTTTATGCTGGTTCAGGTTTATTCCAGCACTCTTCGGGAGTGCGGAAAGACGATTCTGCCCATGAAGGCGGGCGTAATCGCTGTCTTTGTCAATCTAATCCTGAATTACATATTAATTTATGGCAAATTCGGAGCACCGGCTTTGGGCGTGCAGGGCGCAGCAATCGCTACTATTATTTCCCGCTTTGTCGAATGCGCTATCGTGCTGGTACACACGCATCGCCATTCACAAGAGAATCCTTTTGTTCAGGGACTTTACGCAACATTGAAAGTTCCCGGCTCTCTGATGATAAAAATAATAACAAAAGGAATGCCTCTTCTTTTAAACGAAACGCTTTGGGCGGCAGGCACGGCGATGCTGACGCAGTGCTATTCCATCCGTGGCTTGAACGTGATTGCCGCGCTCAATATTTCCAATACAATCAACAATGTATTCAATATTGTATTTATCGCGCTTGGTGAGTCCGTGGCAATCATTGTGGGGCAGCTTCTGGGAGCCGGCAAAATGGACGAAGCGCGGGATACGGACAATAAAATGATAGCCTTTTCCGTATTCAGTTGTGTTCTGATCGCCATCGTCATGCTCCTTTTGGCACAGTTTTTTCCGCTGCTCTACAACACAAACGACGAGGCGAAGACACTTGCGACATACTTCATCATGTTAACGGCTGTCTTTATGCCGCAGAACGCCTTTCTGCACGCCTCCTATTTTACACTGCGCTCCGGCGGCAAAACAATTATCACCTTCCTTTTCGACAGCGTCTTCATCTGGTGCGTCAGCGTGGTGATCGCCTTTACACTGAGCCGCTACACAGCTCTGCCCGTTGCCGCTGTCTATGCTTTTGTGCAGATGGGCGACTGGATTAAGTGCGTTATTGGCTTCGTGCTGGTTAAGAAAGGAATATGGCTCCAGAATATCGTTTCCTGAAGTGTCTGACCGTTTCTATATCATATTGGCAAAATGCACCGACTGTTTCTATTTTGTAATATCGAAATAGTCGGTGTATTTTTATGTTATACCTTCAAATTACGTAATCCTCTGCTTATGGAGAAGCTGCTTTTGTATCTGTGCATGAATGCTACCGAAATTTTCAGCGCGGCCACGGCTGCGAAGGAGCTTGAAAATATATCCGTCTCCACCATCGTCAATTATATTGAGACCTTGGAAATGTCCAACCTCATCTATCTGTCCAAAACTATGAACGGAGACAGCCCGCAAAGTCAATGGCGCAGTCTAAAAGACTGCGCCATGCATTTTAAATTAAAATTGTTCCAAGTACTTCTTTACATTGTCTGTAATGCTGCCTCCGAAAACCGCGGAACCTGCCACGATCACATTGGCACCGGCGTCCATAACGACTTTCGCATTATCCACCGTGATACCGCCATCCACCTGAATGTCAAGGTCGAGCCCCATTTCCTCAGCCATCTCCCGTACCCGTCGAATGCGCTCCGTCGATTCGGGAATGTACTTCTGTCCGCCAAACCCCGGCTCCACCGTCATCACCAGAAGCATATCCAGCTTCGGCAGATATTTTCGGACAACCTCCACCGGTGTCTTGGGTTTGATCGACATGCCTACCCTGCAGCCGAGGTTGCGGATCAGATCAATGGTTTCCTCCGCATCGTCCGTTGCCTCCAGATGGAAAGTAATGCTGTCAGCGCCGCACGCCTTGAACTCCTTCAGATACCGATCCGGATCGACGATCATCAGATGCACATCAAACACTCTGTCCGTCACCTTACGGATGGAACGGATCACCGGCATACCAAAGGAAATGGAAGGCACAAACACCCCGTCCATCACATCGATATGTATATATTCCGCCCCAGCTTCGTCCGCCTCTTTGATCTGCTCCCCCAGTCTGGCGAAATCCGCCGCCAGAATGGAGGGAGACAAAATTTTTTTTCTATCAGACATCTTCATTTCCTCCGCAGTGCTGTCTGCGCACTGCTCTTTGCCATCACGTCTATTTCACGAAGCCCTTTGCTTTCTCGTAGATGCCCTTTCCATCCAGACCGTACTTCTCCACCAAAGCATTCGCGGGACCGGACTCACCGAAGGTATCCTGCATGCCGATCCGCAAAACGGGTGTGGGATATTTCTCGGACAGGCAGTCGCAGACAGCGCTGCCAAGACCGCCGATCACGGTGTGTTCCTCCGCAGTCACCACTTTGCCGGTCTTCTTTGCAGAGGCAAGCACCAGTTCCTCATCCAACGGTTTGATAGTGTGAATATTGATAACTTCTGCGCTGATTCCATCCGCCGCGAGCATCTCCGCCGCATCCAGAGCAGAGGAAACCGTAATGCCGCTTGCGATGATCGTCACATCCGTTCCCTCTCTCAGAAGAACGCCTTTGCCAATCTCAAATTTATAATCCGGCTTGTCATTGATTACCGGAACCGCCGCACGACCAAAGCGCAGATAAACGGGACCTTCCATCTCAATCGCCGCTCTCACCGCCGCCTTCGCCTCCACATCATCAGAGGGCACGATCACGGTCATGCCGGGGATCGTCCGCATCAGAGCTACATCCTCGTTACACTGATGGGTTGCGCCATCCTCGCCTACGGTAATGCCGGCATGGGTCGCACCGATCTTTACATTTAAATGAGGATAGCCGATGGAGTTACGAACCTGCTCAAAGTTACGTCCTGCCGCGAACATGGCGAAGGAACTGATAAAGGGAATCTTGCCGCAGGTAGCAAGACCTGCCGCAATACCTGTCATGTTACACTCCGCAATACCGCAGTCGATGTGGCGGTCCGGGAATGCCTTTAAGAAAACGCCCGTCTTGGTCGCGCCTGCAAGGTCCGCATCAAGCACTACCAGATTGGGAAATTCTGCACCACACTCGGCAAGTGCATTACCATAGCTTTCTCTTGTCGCAATTTTCTTTACATCTGCCATTAGTTTGCACCTCCTAACTCTTCACCGATCTTTGTAAGATCAGCCATCGCCGTCGCATACTCTTCATCATTGGGAGCCTTGCCATGCCAGCCCGCATTATTCTCCATAAAGGAAACGCCTTTGCCCTTCACCGTCTTACAGATAATAGCGGTAGGCATACCCTTGGTCGCCTTTGCCTCCTTGAATGCCGCGTCGATCTGGTCAAAGTCATTGCCGTCGATATTGATTACGTGGAAGTTGAACGCCTCAAACTTCTTATCAATCGGGTAAGGGGAGCACACGTCATCAATCTTACCGTCAATCTGCAGTCCGTTGTTGTCCACGATCACCACCAGATTGTCAAGCTTTCTGTGTCCCGCAAACATGGAAGCCTCCCATACCTGCCCTTCCTGAATCTCGCCGTCACCGAGCAGCGTGTAGGTTCTGTAATCCTTGCCGTCCATCTTCGCCGCGAGAGCCATACCTACTGCCGCGGAAATGCCCTGTCCCAGAGAGCCTGAAGACATATCTACGCCGGGCGTCTCCTGCATACAGGGATGTCCCTGCAGATAGGAGCCCAGGTGGCGCAGCGTGGGCAGATCCTCCACCGGGAAATACCCTCTGTTTGCCAGAACGGAATAAAGTCCGGGCGCCGTATGTCCCTTGGAAAGCACGAAACGATCCCTGTCTGCCTTCTTGGGATCCTTCGGGTCAATGTTCATCTCCTCAAAATACAGGTAAGTAAAAATGTCTGCCGCCGACAGAGATCCGCCCGGATGCCCTGCTTTCGCGCCATGTACCGCTGTCACGATACCTTTACGAACTTCATTAGCTGTTTTTTGTAACTCTAATTTGTTCATCGCTATCCTCCATCCATCAAAATTATATTAACAATCTGCCTAAAGTGTATCACAAAGCTTTCATTTTGTCACCGTGCCCGAGCACAATTAATTACTTTTGTCCGTAGTAAGCATTGGCGCCGTGTTTGCGGAAATAATGCTTATCCTGCAGTTCCTGCGGCGCAGGCTGGATTCTCGCATTGATCGTCTCCGCGCGGTATGCCATCTTCGCCACTTCCTCGAGTACAACCGCGTTGTGCACCGCCTCATGCGCGTCCTTGCCCCACGCGAAGGGACCATGGTTCTTGCAGAGCACTGCCGGAACCGCCACCGGGTCTTTTTCCATTCTCTTAAACTCGCTGACGATCAAAAGTCCCGTGTTCTTCTCGTAAGCGTCCGCGATCTCATCCTCATTCAGACAGCGCAGACACGGGATATCCCCATAAAAGTAATCCGCATGGGTCGTGCCGTAGCAGGGAATGCTTCTTCCTGCCTGTGCCCAGCTTGTCGCGTAGGAAGAATGGGTATGCACCACGCCGCCAATCTCCTGATACGCCTTGTAAAGCTCCACATGGGTCGCCGTATCGGAAGAGGGATTATACTTCCCCTCCACCTTTTTGCCTTCCAGATCCACCAGCACCATATCGTCCGGCGTCAACTTGTCATAATCCACGCCGCTCGGCTTGATCGCAAATATCCCGCTCTCCCTGTCAATCTCACTCACATTCCCCCACGTGAACGTAACCAGCCCATACTTGGGAAGCAACATATTTGCCTCGTAAACACGCTTTTTCAGTTCCTCTAACATGTTATCCCTCCTGTATATATCCATTCACATTTAATATTACATAGATTCAACCGCAGCCCTCTCAATCGCCAGTCCTGCACTGTACAGCTTCATAAACTTATTGAATCCTTCCACATCGGATGCCTTAGGCTCCAGCTTCTCGCCCTTCTGCCCCGCGAATACCTTGCTGTCGAGGAATGCCGCCAGACTCTCATCCGCGTCCTTATTGATCATGTAGGAAGCGAGAAGCGCAATGCCCCACGCGCCGCCTTCGCCCGCCGTCTCCATAACGCTCACGGGTGCGTTCATTGCCGCCGCAAGGATGCTCTGTCCTACGCCCTTGGTCTTAAACAGACCGCCGTGCCCTAAGATCTCATCCACTTCCACCTTTTCCTCATTAAACAGGATATCGAAGCCGGTCTTAAGCGCGCCCAGAGAGGTAAACAGATGCACTCTCATAAAATTCGCCAGATTAAACTTCGCATCAGGCGTTCTCACAAACAGAGGGCGTCCCTCGTTAAAACCTGTCACATGCTCGCCGGAGAAATAGTTGTAAGCAAGCAGACCGCCGCAGTCGTCATCTCCCTCCAATGCCTTGCGGTAGAGATTGCCGTACAGCTCGTTCATATCTACCTTCATACCCATCACTTCCGAATACTCCTTAAACAGGTTCACCCACGCGTTCAGGTCGGAAGTGCAATTGTTGCAGTGCACCATCGCCACAAGGCTGCCATCCGGAGTCGTCACCAGATCAATCGCGTCATATACTTTGGAGAGCTCTTTCTCCATAACGATCATGCCGAACACGCTCGTTCCCGCAGATACGTTGCCGGTACGTTGTGCGACACTGTTGGTCGCCGCCATGCCTGTGCCCGCGTCGCCCTCAGGAGGGCAGAAAGGAATGCCCGCCTGCAATGTGCCTGTGGGGTCTAACAGCTTCGCGCCTTCCTCTGTCAGCGCACCCGCCTGCTGCCCTGCCGTGTAAACTGCCGGAAGCACATCTTTCAATTTCCATGCAAAGCCCTTGTCCGCAACCGCCTCATCGAACTGCGCGATCATCTTCTCATTGAACTGCCCCGTTGCAATGTCGATCGGGAACATGCCGGACGCCTCGCCCACGCCGACAATTTTGTCACCTGTCAGCTTCCACTGGATATAGCCCGCCAGCGTGATGACAAACTTCAGATCCGGCACATGCGCCTCGCCGTTTAAAACCGCCTGATAGAGATGTGCAATCGTCCATCTCTGCGGAATATGATAGTTAAACAGCTCCGTCAGCTTTGTGGAAGCCTCTTCCGTGATTGTATTTCTCCATGTGCGGAAGGGAACCATCAGTTCATCCTTCTCGTTGAACGCCATATAGCCGTGCATCATCGCGGAGAAACCGATCGCTCCCAGCTTCACAAGCTTCTCCCCATACTGGGCCTGCACATCCTCCGTCAGCTTCTTGTAGCAGTCCTGCAAACCCGTCCAGATGTCATCCAGCGTATAAGTCCAGATGCCGTTCTCCAGTCTGTTCTCCCAGTCGTGTGCCCCCGATGCAATGGGCTTGTTATTCTCATCCACCAGAACCGCCTTGATTCTGGTAGAACCAAACTCAATACCCAGCACCGCCTTGCCGCTTGCAATACATTCTTTTGCTCCCATACTTATCCCTATACCTCCTTTGCTATTGCTGCAGCCAGCCCGTCAAAGCCAGACAGAACCGGCTCTGACATGCTGCCGCAAATTTGTTTTATTTATTTAACGGTACGCTGCTTCATTCCATCTCAGCATATTCTTGAAATCACGGATATTGGTATCCTTGTCAATGATAACGCTCTCGATCCCCATCGCGTCAGCCCAGTCTGCCATCTGCTCCACGGTCAGATCGTAGGAGAACGCCGTGTGGTGTGCGCCGCCTGCCAGAATCCACGCGGTCGCGCCGACTTCCATATTAGGCTGAGGCGTCCAGAAAGCCGTGCCAACAGGAAGCTTCGGCATAGGCTTCTCCACCTTCTTGCAGTCCACCGCATTGATCAGCAGGCGGAAGCGGGTGCCCAGATCAACCAGGGAGCACGCAACCGCAGGTCCTGTCTTTGACGTAAATACGAGACGCGCGGGATCTTCCCTGTTACCCATGGAAAGCGGGCATACCTTGATGCCGATATCGCCGTCCGCAACGGAAGGACATACCTCAAGCATATGCGCCTGCAGAATGCCTTCTTTGCCGGGCACAAGATTGTAGGTGTAATCCTCCATCATGGAAGTACCCTTTGCATCCTTGATACCCGCTGTCATCAGCTTCATTATACGGACCATTGCGGCTACCTTCCAGTCGCCCTCCGCTCCGAAGCCGTAGCCTTTTTCCATCAGTCTCTGGATCGCCAGACCCGGAAGCTGCTTCAGACCACCAAGCATGCCGAAATGCGTTACAACCGCATGATAGTCGTTCTCTACGAGGAATTTTTCGATACCGATCTCCTGCTGCGCCTGTACAGCCACATGTTTCTTAAACTCGTCGAGATCCCTGCCCTCGTCAATAATCTTATACTTGCTGTAATACTCCTCAACCAGCGCATCCACATCGCCCTGCGGCACCGCATCCACATACTCTACCACGTCGTTTACGCAGTAATGGTCGATTTCCCAGCCAAACTTAATCTGCGCCTCTACTTTGTCGCCTTCTGTCACAGCAACGTTGTTCATGTTGTCACCGAAACGGCACACGCGCACATGGGAGGACTCGATCACGCCGATCGCTGTGCGCATCCAGCTTCCAAGCTGCTTCTGCACAGATTCGGACACCCAGTGCCCTACAATGATCTTGCGCTCAATCCCCATACGGCTCACGATATGCCCGTACTCCCTGTCGCCGTGCGCGGACTGGTTCTCATTCATGAAATCCATATCTATACTGTCGTAAGGAATCTCCTCATTGAACTGCGTATGCAGATGGCAGAGCGGTTTCCTAAACTCTTTCAGTCCGAGAATCCACATCTTAGCCGGTGAGAATGTGTGCATCCATGTAATCACACCCGCACACTCCGGATCGTTATTTGCATCGTTGAACGCCTGACGGATGGAAGCCTGCCCAAGCAGCGTAGGCTTTAATACCACCTCAAAAGGCAGATTGCCGGAGGCATTCAGCCCCTCCACAATTTTCGCGGAATGATCCGCCACTTTTCTCAGGCACTCATCCCCATACAGGTCCTGAGACCCCGTACAAAACCAAAATTTGTAGTCCTTTGCTGCGATCATACAATACCCTCTCTTTCTTCACATTATTTATTGTTTTCCTGCGGCCGGCGTAAAGTTGTACATATATACAATCCTGTATACAGTATTACATGTATACCGCGCAACTCTATCCACCATTTCTTATTATACAGTCTACTACTTGTACATACAAATACGCAAGTTGTATATGTGCATTATTTAAGCTTCCTCACCGACCTTCGCGGTACCACATCCACCTCAAACTCATAGGTCGCGTCAAAGCCCGGATCTTTAATCATCCGCAGCAGATTTTCCGCCGCCTTTCCACCGAGTCGCTCCATCGGGTGCGGTGTGGAAGCGATAGGCACTTCCCCGAGAATCGCCAGTTCCGAATCATCCACGCTGGCCACCGAAATATCCTGCGGGACACGAATGCCGTTCTTTTTAAAAATATCCAGAAGCCCGAAAGCAACCTCATCATTGTAGCAGAACACCGCGGTGCATTCCCTGAAACGCTCCATAACCTTTCCTGCCGCTTTTTCCAGATGCTGCTTCTCTTCCGTGTCCACCCAGACGATCTGTCCGTCCTCCACTTCCAGACCGTCGTCCATCATCGCGTCCATGTAACCCGAAAAACGCGCCTGTCCCTGCCCGTCGTCCAGCTTAAAAATACCGCCGATTTTTTTATGCCCCATGGAAATCAGGTACTTTGTCATTTTCCACCCCGCCATATGGTCGTTGATGGACACATGCGGAATTTTTAACTGCGGATAAAAACTATTGATAAAGATAACCGGAATCCGTTTCTTTCGTATTTCCTGATAGAGCCGCATGTTGGGGTTGGGAATGCCGCTCTTCGTAGGCTCAACAATAAGCCCCGACACCTCATCTCTGCTGATAATATCCTCAAGAATGGTCTTTTCCCGCCCGTGCTGGTTATTGGTAAAAGCGATCTGCACCGAATACCCCGCCTCCAGAAGCACATTTTCTATCCCCTGTATGGTCCGCGGAAAAATATAGCCGTCCACGTAAGTCGTCACCACAGAAACGCGCATCCGCTTTGTCAGGTTCGCCAGACGGTTATCGTTAATATATGTACCGCTTCCCTGAATCCGGCGTATCATCCCCTCGTTTTCCAAAACCCCGATTGCGTGTCTGACCGTCTGGCGGCTCACACCAAACATCTCTTTCAACGTATTTTCCGAATACATCTTCTGTCCAGGCGCAAGCTTTTTCGTCTCTATCTGCTCATTGATCCATCCGACCAACTCCATGTACTTAGGTGTTGCCTTTTCCATACCATTCCCCTTATCTTTATATTTATCCCCCATACGCACAAGAGCTGCCCATGCAGGCAGCCCTTGTTTTATCAGGACTGCGCTTCGTCACGCTGTCCACATTGTGCGTATCCGAACCGAATTGCTTAGCCCTTCTTTCTCTTGGAAATAACATCCACAGTCACAGCTCCGAGAAGAACCGCACCTTTCACGATCTTCTGAATATCCGTAGACCAGCCGTACAGTGACATACCGTTATTCAGAATACCCATAATAAACGCGCCGACTACCGCACCCATAATCGTACCGGCGCCACCGGCAACAGCCGCACCACCGATGTAGCAGGAAGCGATGGCATCCATCTCAAAACCGTCGCCTGCCTTCGGGGTCGAAGAGGAGTTACGTGCAGATAAAACAATACCTGCTACCGCACTCAGGATTCCCATGTTGGTGTATACCCAGAAAAATACCTTTTTCGTATCAATACCGGAAAGGTTTGCCGCCTTTCTGTTACCGCCCAGCGCGTAAATCTGGCGGCCGGCAACTGTCTTGCTTGTGATAAATCCGTACAGGGCAATCAGCAATGCCATGATAACAAGCACGAAAGGAAGCCCATTGTACTGTGCCAGCTTAATAAAGCAGAACCAGATAATAAAGAGCATAACAACAAGTTTCAGCGCGACCTGCCACAGAGGATTGGTTGCGAAATTATATTTTTCTTTCGTCTTAATGCTGCGGATCTCGTTGAGAACCAGTGCAATAGAAGCGATAATCGCTACCGCGATACAAACCAGATCCAGCGTGCCCCCTCCCACATTCACCTTTGCCGTGGGCAGGAAACCTGCGCCCAGATACACGTAATTATCCGGGTGGGGACCTTTTGTCTGCGCTTTCAGAAGCGTATATGTAAGTCCGCGCCCCATCAACATGGTAGCAAGCGTTACAACGAAAGGCGGGATATCCAGATAAGCGATAAAGAAGCCCGCAAACATGCCTACCAGAAGGCCGATCAGCAATGCCACAAGGATCGCGATCCACATATTCATCTTATAATCAATCAGAATAATACCTGCCGCAGCACCGGTGAGCGCTACAACAGAGCCGACGCCCAGATCGACGTTACCGGTCAGTACGCACAACAGCATACCGATGGCCAGGATAACCACATAACCGTTCTGCATGATAAGGTTGTTGATATTCGCCGGGGAGAGGTTCTTTCCGCCCGTCATAATGGCAAAAATCACATAGATGGCAATAAGCGCCAGAAACATACCGTACTGTTTCATGTCAAGATTCACTACTTTTTTCTTCTCATTCATTTCCATCACCCTTTCTATTATGTGCCATAATACACTGCATAATTTTTTCCTGTGTCAGCTCCGCATGATTCAGTTCGCCAGCGATCTGCCCTTCATTGATCACGTAGGTCCTGTCGCATGTACCGATAATTTCCGGCATTTCGGAGGAGATAATGAGCACCGCCTTACCAGCTTTCGCCAGCTCATTGATAACACAGTAGATTTCGTATTTTGCGCCTACGTCGATACCGCGCGTAGGCTCATCCAGAATCAGCACATCCGGCTGCGTCAGCATCCACTTTGCCAGAACCACCTTCTGCTGGTTCCCGCCCGACAATGAGCCAACCACCTGCTCGATGGAAGTAGCCTTGACATTGATTCTCTTCTTATATTCTTCTGCAGCAACAATCTCGTCATTTCCGTTGATCACACCGTGCTTGGAGAAGAATTTCGGGCGCGCAGCTATGGTCATATTTTCCTTGATCTCACCGATCAGGTTCAGTCCGTAAACCTTTCTGTCCTCAGACACATATGCCAGTTTAGAGTCTATCGCCTGCTTCACAGTCTTCATCTCAACTTCCTTGCCGTTGATCTTAACGGTTCCGGAAATCTTCTGTCCGTAGCTGTGTCCAAATACGCTCATAGCGAACTCGGTACGCCCTGCGCCCATCAGTCCGGCAAGGCCCACAACCTCGCCTGCCCGTACATTGATGTTAATATTTTTCAAAACCTGACGTTCCGCATCATCAGGATGATACACATTCCAGTCCTTGACTTCAAAGATCGTATCTCCAATCTTCACATCTTCACGCGCAGGATAACGGTTGGTCATTTCACGTCCAACCATGCCCTTGATCACGCGGTCCTCAGACATATCATCCTTGCCCTTGATCAGCGTCTCAATCGTCTTGCCGTCACGGATAATCGTTACGGAGTCAGATACATATTCAATTTCATTTAACTTATGGGAAATAATAATACAGGTAATTCCCTGTTTCTTAAGCTCCAGCATGATGTCAAGAAGCTTTTTACTTTCCTCGTCATTGAGTGCCGCGGTCGGCTCGTCAAGGATCAGAAGTTCAACCTTCTTCGCCATTGCCTTCGCAATTTCAATCAGCTGCTGTTTGCCTACACCCAGAGAGTTAACAGGCACATTCACATCTTCATGCTCCAGACCTACTCTCGCAAGCATCTCCTGCGCCCGCTGTCTGGTCTTTGTCCAGTCTATAACCCCTTTTGCCGCAAGCTGCTCATTGCCCAAGAACACGTTCTCCGCCACTGAGAGAAGCGGACTCAAAGCGAGTTCCTGATGGATAATAACGATACCCTTCGCCTCACTGTCCCTCAGATTGTGGAACTTACATGTCTCCCCCTTGTACACGACATCGCCGGAATATGTACCATGAGCCCAGACGCCCGAGAGAACATTCATCAGCGTTGATTTTCCTGCTCCGTTTTCGCCACACAGAGCATGGATCTCCCCGCGCCTCACCTTCAGATTTACGTCATCCAGCGCGCGGACACCTGAAAATTCCTTGACAATGTGGTTCATTTCCAAGATGTAATCCGACATTTTCCCAACTCCCTTCTCTAAAATATATGGTATACCTATTGAAAGGGCGGCAGCAAAACTGCCGCCGCCCTCCTGAAAATCTTATAGAAGATCATTCACCACTTCATTTACTCAGCCAACTGCTCCTCTGTATAGTAACCGCCATCTACGATGATCTCCTGATAGTTGGACTGGTCAACTGCTACAGGTGTGCACAGGTAAGAAGGAACTACGATCTTACCGTTGTCATACTGCTCGGTATCGTTGATCTCAGGCTCTGCACCCTCAAGCACTGCCTGCACCATCGTAACGCACTTCTCAGCCAGGAGACGGGTATCCTTGTAGATGGACATTGTCTGCTTGCCGGAGATGATGTTCTTGGTAGCCATCAGCTCTGCGTCCTGACCGGTGATCATCGGCCAGTTTTCGTCTGTGTAACCGGCGCCCTCAAGGGCTGCCTTACAGCCGTATGCGAAACCGTCGAAAGCGGTAGCGCAGATGTCAAGATCTTCGTCAGCGTAGAAACCTGTCAGATAGTTCTCACAGTTCTGCTGAGCGGTCTCCTGGGACCATCTTAAGATACAGGTATCATCGAAAGAAGTTCTGCCGGACTTACAAACCAGTGCGCCGTTGTCCAGATAAGGCTGAAGAACCTCCATCAGACCTGCGTAAAGCATGTGTGCGTTGTTATCATCAGGGGAACCCATGAAGAACTCGATGGTCTTCGGGTCTGCAGGATCAAGGCCTGCATTTTCCTCAATGTACTTACCGATTGCGGTACCAACGCCCTTGTTATCGAAAGTAGCGTAGTAGGAAACTGCATCCGTGTTCATCAGCAGACGGTCGTAAGCGATGATCGGAATACCTGCCTCTTTCGCCTGAGCCTCTACGTTAACCAGAGCGTCAGAGTCGATAGAAGCGATAACCAGGCAGTTTACGCCGGAAGCGATCATATTCTCAATCTGGGAAACCTGTGCCTGTACATCATCCTCTGCGTACTGAAGGTCTACCTCGTAGCCAAGAGCCTCGAGCTGAGCCTTCATGTTAGCGCCATCGTTGATCCATCTCTCGGAAGACTGGGTAGGCATTGCCACGCCAACCTTCTTACCGCCAGTTGCTGCCGGAGCCTCAGCTGCGTCTGCAGCGGGAGCTTCCTCCGCATCTGCTGCAGGAGCTTCCTCTGCTGCTGCAGGAGCCTCCTCTGCTGCTGCGGGAGCTGATGTCTCCGCCTCACCGCCGCCACAGCCAACGAGCATGGAAGCTACCATTGCTACGCTTAAGAGTGTGCCTAAAACTTTCTTTTTCATGTTTTCTTTTTCCTCCCTTTATAATAGTCGTTTTGCGCAGGCAACTTGTCCGTACGCGCCTGTAAGTTGTACTCTAGGCAATTTGCCGATTTTCAAAATATTTTAAATTTTTGTCAAATCAGTAAATTGGAACATTTTGCTTAACATAGGCTTAACAGGCAAATTATTCTGTGCATTTTTACCATCACAAAAACCGATGATAGTTACATTATATCTACGTGCCGATAAATTGTCAATCTTTTTATTCAGCTTTTACATACATTTTGCACAAGTTGTATCGTTTACAACTTGTGAGTAAAAAACACCCGCAGGTTTTCCTTCCCCACAGGTGTTTCTACATATAATACTATATGTTGTTATATTTTTATATGCTTATACTACACCATGCAGCTTCCGCCCCGGTAGTTAAATTTTAAACTCACCCACCAGCCCTTCCACATCATCCGTGAGCACAAGCAGCTTGTCCATAGCCTCCGAAACCTCTTCCAGATTCGCGGACTGTTCAGCCACCACGGCGCTGACCTCGTTGATCTCTGTAACATTTCCGTCCGCTGCGTCCTTCACGGTTCCCATGCTCTCCATTGCCTCTCTGATTCGGTCACTCAAAACCTCCACACCGCTTATGATGTCCTCCACGCTGTTGCTGACTTCGTCTGTGCCCGCCGTAATGATCTCAAAGCTCTCTTTCGCCTCGCCCGTCATCTGATTACCTTTCTCCAGCTGGTTAAGGCTCTCCCGCAGCCGCGCCGTCATCCGATCCGCCTGCGTGCTCACCGCCTCAATCATCTTACCGATATGAGCCGCAGCCGCCTGCGAATCATCCGCCAGATTCCGGATCTCCGTCGCCACTACCGCGAAACCTTTACCGGCTTCTCCCGCTCTCGCCGCCTCGATAGATGCGTTTAACGAAAGCAGGTTCGTCTGGGATGCGATAGACGAAATGGACTCCAACGCTTCCGTCATACCTTTCGTGTTCTCCCCAAACGAAGCAAACACGCTCTCCATTTCACGCATGGAACGGTTCACTTCCTGCATCTGTTCCACATAAGCCACGATTTTCTGCATACCGTCTCTGGCGTTGTCCCGGGTCTTTCCCGCATTTGCGTGGATCGCCTCGGCGTAGTCCGCCACTTTTCCGGCAATATCCCCCATGTCACTGATCTGCTCCTGCGCGCGTCCGACCTCCTGCTGCTGCCTCTCCAGCGCCGCCAGCATCCCTTCCACCGCGTCGGCAATCCGGGTTCCGCCCTGCGCGTTCTCATCCACACTATTATTGACCGTCGCGGTAGCCATCTTCAGTTCCGACATATTTGTTGCAACTTTACTGATCAGATGCACCAGACTGCTCTTCATCTTATTAAAAGCCGTCGCGGCGCGTCCCGCCTCGTCCCTGCCTTTCACTTTAATGTCCTCGCTCGTCAGATTGCCTTCTGACATAACCGTCAGCTTTTTCTCAAGCTGTATGATAGGCGCGGTGATACTCTGTGTCACGGCAAACGCCGCCGCCAGAACCACAACAGCTGTAATCACCACGATCACTACGATCAAATTCCTCATATTGCTGAACGCGCTCTGTATCTCGTCCGCTACCCGCTCGCTTCTCGCAATCTCAGAAGCAAGAAGCGTCTCTGCACTGGAGCTGACAAAACTCATACTGCCGCTCATGTCCTGCGCAGCATTCAGGCCTTTCGAGGAATAATCGGTTCCACACGCCGCCTGCAGTTCCCTGAAGGATGCGATAAATTTTCCCGCTTCGGAAGCAAACTTGTCAAACTGATTGCGCATCTCCGAGTATTCCGCATCCTGCGGAACACTCCCTCCGACCTCCTCCACATACTGTTCCATGGTGTCGATAATTTCCACATGTCCGCTGGAGGCAATATCACCGCCCGTACTGCACTTAACGACAACTGTGCGGCCCAGATAAGAAGCGTTATCCTTCACGAAAGTCACCTTGCTGATGCTGTCAAGGATCTGGGAATACTGCGCGTTATATTTGCTTGATCTGTCAACCAGAACCATCATTAACGCAATCAGCACAATCAGCATGCACAAAATACAGGCGTTGATCTTAAGTCTGATCCCCGCCCCTTTACTGTTTTTCATCGTCTTCTGTTTGTTCTTCCGCATCTACATACTCCTTCCGAATCAGTTTTTTCGCCGATAAGATCAGGATCGCGCCACCTGCCACTATGAAAACAATAATCGCTATCGCGATGAATATCCTGTCATTTCCCGCGGTTTCTCCGAACCCCTCTATCAAGCCATATGCCAGATACAGCACATACGCCGACACAAGAATACGAAGCGTCAGCCCAATCTTCGTGTCGCCGCTTTTTTTATTCCCTTTTCCGCCCTCACCGTCAGACACCTGCTGCACGTCCGACGGTTCCGCGCTTTCTTTCTCCGTTATGTTTTCGTCCAAAGCTGTCTCCTCCATCCCCACCTTTGCATTTATCCTTCAAAGCATGCCGTCTGCTCGGACAGGTGGCTTACCACATCGGAAACCTGATTTAACGCTTCCACAATGCCCTTCATGTTCTCCGCCAGAGCCGCCGTATTATTCACCACGCCGCCGACGCCCTGCGCGCTCTCTCTTACATTATTTGTAATATTCTCATTGGATTCCGCCACCGAGCGCATCATGCCGCCAATATTCTCCATGGAATCCCGCATTTCGCCCATCATCCGGTCTATCGTAATGGAATCATTCAAATACTGCTCCCCGGTACGTTCCAGAATCTCGTAGTCCGGCAGTACCCGCTCATTGATAAACTTCACCAGATTACCCGCATTCTCAGCGAGCGTCATAACCGCCGCCACAACACCTGCCGAAATCTGCTGGATATTTCCCGCCGTCTGTTTTGAATTGTCCGCCAGCTGGCGGATCTCGTCAGCCACCACCGCAAAGCCTTTGCCCGCCTCGCCCGCTCTCGCCGCCTCAATGGACGCGTTCAGCGCAAGCAGGTTTGTCTTGGAAGCAATGCTCAATATGTCTGCTGTCAGATTTCCGATCTTCTCAATCTGTTTGCTGTCTTCAATGGAGGCGTTCAGGGATACGTCAAATTCCTTAATCATGCCGTCCGCTGTGGCACGGCTTTCCTGCGCCAGTTTGCGAAGCTCCTCGGCGCGGCTGCGGATCTCCTCCGCAAACTTCGTGCCATTTACCGCCTGATCAACCATATCCCCGACAGAAGCCTCCGCCTCTCTCGTATTATCACTGACATAACCGACCGTGGCGGACACCTCTTCCATGCTTGCCGCCAGCTCTTCCATCGTAGCCGAAGTGTCTCCGGCATTCTGGTTCGTCACCTCAACCACTTCATTTACGTGAAGCTGCTGCCTGTTAATCTCATCGCTGCAGGAGATAACTCCGCCGATCACATCCTGCAGAATATCCAGAAATTCATTCACGCCGGCAGCCAGCATCGCAATTTCATCCTTTGTCTGCACAGGCACTCTCTCGGTCAGATTTCCTCTATTATTATGTATATCTTCAATCATTCCGTTGATTACCTGGGCAATCTTCTGAATCGGCATCACGATAATGCGGTGCGCAACTATCAGAACCAGAATCGCCGTGACAATCAGGATCGCAACCACCGCCACGATCAGTGTATAGGAGCCCTCCACTTTCCCCTGAAGATACGACTTGCCTTCCGTAAGCTCCGTATCCGAAAACTCCAGCAGATCGTTCATGCTGTTTCCGATGGTATTATTCAGCATGCCGAGGTTATTGGAAATCAGATTATTAGCACGCTCCTTGTCTCCCTCCCGGCTCACCTCTATGATGGCGTCCACGTAGGAGTCAAAGCTGACAAGCCGCGACTCCAGCGCATCGTAAACTCCCCGCGTCTCCTCCGAGGTAATCTTCGCCCCATATGCCTCCATGGATTCCCACATATGCGCCCGGCTCTCCAGAATATCATCCGCGCGTTTATTCATAGTCCGCAGCAGCTTGGCGTTCACATGGGCATACACGTTCATGTACATATCAAGATAATCCTCATAAATGCCATGAATCAGATTGATCTTCTCCACCTCATTGTTCATGATATCCTGACTGCCCTGTGAAATCTCCGTCATACTGTTTGCCAAAAACCCCAGCGATATAATTGAAATCAAAGCAAGAGCAATAATTGCCATTGCAAATTTAGAGCCAATCTTTTTCATGCAAATATCCTCCCGTGTATGAAGCCCTTATACTTATATAGTGCAATTCGCCGTCCCCTCAATTTAAATCGTTCTAAGTATATCACTTTTTGGTGAACAAAGATAGACCTATCTCGGGAATATTTATAACATTTTCACAAAAAACCGCTTCGGAAACTCCCTAACCTTGCCTCCACGACGCAAAAAGACCACCGGGCAATACTGAACAGCCCGATGGTCTTCGTATTTCTTCCATAAAATATTTTCTACCTTTTAGTTCGCCGCATTTCTCTTCTTTCTCACGGACATAACCACGCTCTGAACCACCAGGAACAGGCAGAGCATAACCGCTTTTGTGATGCCAGTCCACCATGCCTCGTCGAATCCGACGGAGGATACGATATTCTGAATCGTACTGAGCGAAAGTACGCCGAAAAATGTACCAAGCACATTACCTACACCACCGGTCAACATGGTGCCGCCGATAATGGAGGATGCGATTGCGTCCATCTCCGCCCCCGACGCATGGGAGGGGGAACCGGAACCTACATGCAGGAAATAGACGAAACCGCCGATACCTGCCAAAAGACCACAGATCAGGTGGGAGAGGAACTTCGTCCTCTTCACGTTGATACCGAGCATCAATGCGCTCTGCTTGTTTCCGCCAACCGCGTAGAAGTTACGCCCCAGCTTCATCCAGCGCAGCAGTACGAACATTACGATTACTACCAGAAGCGCTACCAGCACACCGATCTCCACGTAAGCGGGCACGTACTTACCCAGCTTATTTACGGAGCCGAGACCGGGCACATTCACACGGGTCATCTTCAAGGCTACAAACGCCTCGTTTTCCACGTTGAAAGGCGAAGTGTTAACAATCGTCGTCATACCTCTCGCAAAGAACATACCCGCCAGCGTAACAATAAAGGGCTGGATGTCCAGATACGCTACAAGAACACCCTGAAATGCACCGAAAGCCAAACCGATCGCAATCGCGATGATAACCGCCATAAATACGTTACCGCCCTTGTAATCGAGATAAACCGCACAGCACATGCTCACGAGAGCCGTCACACCACCCACGGAAATATCGATTCCGCCGGTAATCATAACAAGGCTCATGCCGCAGGCAAGAATGATCAGCGCCGCATTGGCATTTAAAATATTAAAGAAAGTCTGGGGCTTTAAAAATCCCGAGCGCAGGAAAACCATAGCGCCGATATACAGCAGGAAAAATACGGCAATTGTAATCGTGAGGAGCAGATTGGTGTCGGTCATGCCCGCCAGCTTCGCGCCGAGACCCTTGCCCGTAGATGCATTATTCTTATCTGTCTTTGCCATCTCAAGCCACCTCCTTGCTCAGTTTCATTTTTTGTGTAATCTTATTGAAATATTCTCTCACGGTAGGCGCGCTGACAACTACCAGCAGGATAACCACTACCGCCTTGTAAGCGGGAAGCGCCGTTGAGGAAACGCCGAATTTGTAGAGCGTCGTCGTCAGGCACTGGATTACAAACGCGCCGATAATGGAAGCCGCCATGTTAAACTTACCGCCGGAGAGCGCGTTACCGCCAAGGGCAACCGCGAGAATCGCGTCCATCTCAATATCCTTTGCGATAACGGAGTAGTTGATGGAGGAAACACGGCTTACCTTAATCAGTCCCGCAACCGCCACGCACAAACCCAGAATCACGAAAGCCATCACCTTGATCATCTCCGGATTCAGACCGTTTAACTTGGACGAACTCTGGTTGATACCAACCGACTGCGTATACAGGCGCAGATTTGTCACCTTAAGTACAATGCCAATCACGATCATGCATGCGATCGCGATAAAGCAGGGCGTCGGAATCGGTATCCCCGGAATAAACCCACCGAAATAAGCAAACTTGGGATCGCTGATAACCGGAAGCTCATTGTTGTTGATCCATGCTGCGATGGAACGTCCCGCCGTATACAGGATCAGCGTCGCGATCATGGGCTGAATCTTGAAATAAGCCACCAGCACACCGTTGAATGCACCGAAGAGCATTGCTACCACACATGCCACCAGAAACGCTACAATGATAGGAGCCTGCAGTGTTTCGGGACGAGCATTTCCGCCACAGAGTACCCGCAGAATCACGCTGCCCGCGATAGCGATAGCAGCGCCTACACTGATATCCTGTCCACCGGAAGCCGCCGTCACAAGCGTCATGCCGATCGCCAGAATCGCCAGCTCGGAGCCGTTATTGATAATGTCAATAATAAAACCGGACAGCACCGGATTCCCCGCGCTGTTGTAGCCCAATGAAATTCTAAAGAAAGAAGGATCCGCAATCAGGTTAAAAATCGCCAGCAGCAAAAGCGCCGCAACCGGGATAAAACACTGATTTTTGACAAGATTCTTTAAAAAACCCGCACCAGATGTTTTTTCACTGTTTGCCATTTATTTTTCACCTCCCGCAATCGTATTCATAACCGTACCCTGATTCAGATCATCGCCTGTCAGCTCGCCAACCGCCTTGCGGTCGCGCATGACGATCAGACGGGAACAGGTTCTGAGCATCTCGTCAAGCTCCGAGGAAATAAAGGTTACGCTCATACCCTCGGACGCCAGTTTCAATACCAGCTTCTGGATATCGACCTTCGTACCCACGTCGATACCGCGGGTAGGCTCATCCAGAATCAGATATTCGGGATGGGTGAAAAGCCATCTCGCCAGAATAACCTTCTGCTGGTTACCGCCGGAAAGAGACTTAATCGGGGTGTCCTTGGAAGCTGTCTTAATATTCAGAAGTTTTATGTATTCGTCTGCAACCTTATTTGCTTCCGCCTTGGAGAAAGGTTTGAAGAAGCCCTTAAGCACCTGCTGCGCCAAAATAATATTGTCGCGCACGGAAAGGTCTCCTACGATACCGTCCACCTTACGATCCTCTGGCAGATACGCGATGCCATTCTTCATAGCGTCAAGCGGCTTCGAGATCTTTACGTCCTTGCCGCCCATCTTAACTTTTCCGCCAGTCACTCTGTCTGCACCAAAGATAGCGCGCACACACTCGCTTCGTCCGGAACCGAGCAGTCCGGTGAAACCGTTTACCTCGCCCTTGTTGATATGGAAATCGAAAGGCTTGATACCTGCGTTGCTGACAAGGCCTTCCGCCTCCAGCACGGGAACCGCGTCTTTCCCTGCGTCAAATGTCTTAACCTCGCCCTTGATATCGGAGAGATCGTCCACCTCTTTACCGAGCATCTTGGATACCAGCTGTACGCGGGGCAGATTTTCAATTTCGTATTCGCCCACAAGCTTACCGTCTCTCATAACGGTAATCCTGTCGCAGACCTCGTACACCTGCTCTAAGAAATGTGTGACAAAGATAATACCTACGCCTTTGGCGCGGAGATCCCGCATCAGCTTAAAGAGTTTCTCAACTTCCTGCTCATCCAGAGAAGAAGTAGGCTCATCCAGAATCAGAACCTTACATTCCATGTCAACTGCGCGCGCGATAGCGATCATCTGCTGCACCGCGAGGGAACAGGTCCCAAGCTGCTGCGTCGCTTTCGCGGGAATCTGCAGGGACTGCAGAATTTTGTCCGTGTCAGCGTTCATTTTTTTCCAGTTCTGTACTGCGCCTGCCGTACGCCCGATAAACATATTCTCCGCAACAGTCAGATTCGGGCAGAGCGTGATCTCCTGATACACGGTACTGATACCCATGTTCTGCGCATCCTGAGGCGAGTGAATCGCAACCGCTCCCTCCGTGCCGTCTAAGAAGATTTCTCCGTCCTCCTTGCCGTAAACCCCGGTAAGAACCTTGATCAGCGTCGATTTCCCGGCGCCGTTCTCCCCCATCAGCGCATGAATTTCACCCTTGCGCAATGTAAAGTCCACACCCTGCAGGGCATGCACACCGGGGAAGATCTTGTGAATGTTTCTCATTTTTAATACAACATTTCCTTCCACTCTCAGGTCCACCTCCCAATTTTTTATAGTTTTTTTCGTGCAAACGAGCGCGGGCAGGCTATTTACGCTGCGCCGCGCTCGTCTTATACATTATATCATATCTTTTGTCGTTTTTCAATCCTTCGGCCCCGTTCAGGCTGGATTGCCGGATTAGATACCGTAGGTGTCTACGTCTTCCTGTGTAATGGTCGTTGCATCGAAGCCCTTCTCATCCATGATGATTGTCTTCTCAGCAGGTGCGCCATTCTTGATTACATCGTCGATGTAAGAAGCCTGGAAAGGATTACACTGACCATCGTAGTTCCAGTTGCCTGCAAGCAGCTCTTCCAGAGCCCACTTGTTGCAGTCAAAGCCCATTACGATAACGTCCTTGCCAACGCCGTGAGAGATGTTAGCTGCATCCAGAGCTGCAACCGCACCCTTAGCCATATCGTCGTTCTCAGCGTAGATTACGTTGAACTCTTTGCCGGAGCTGATTACGGACTGAACGATCTGCTGTGCATTCTCTGCGTTCCACTCAGCGGTCTGCTGCTCAACAATGTTCCAGTTAGCTTCTGCATCTGCCTTAGCCTGAAGAGCGCCGCTGCGGCCTTCCTGTGCTGCGGAACCCATCACGCCCTGAAGGTGGATGATGTTGTAGGTCTCAAGACCCTGATCTGCCAGCCAGTTAACAGCGGTCTCGCCCTCTTTGTCCATATCGGATACGATGGATGCAAGATAGAGGCTCTCGTCTGCGTCGATAGTACGGTCAAACAGGATAACCTGAACGCCTGCGTCCTGAGCATCTGTCAGCACGGAATCCCAGCCTGATGTATCAGCCGCAGAGAGAAGCAGGTAGTCAACACCGTCCTGAATGAACTTCTGAGCCGCTGTGATCTGCTCGTCGTTCTTCATGCTGTAAGCAAAGGATGCGGAGTAACCGTTCTCCTCTGTGAAGGTAGCCTTCAGATCTGCATCGTTAGCGGTACGGTAACCGGACTCGTTAGGATCGTTGTTGATGATACCAAGAGTGATCAGCTCACCGCTTGCTGCAGGCGCTTCTGCGTCATCTGCCGGTGCCTCCTCCTCTGCGGGAGCTTCCTCTGCTGCAGGAGCCTCCTCAGCCGCGGGTGCCTCTTCTGCTGCAGGCGCTTCTGCTGCGGGCTCGGTTGCTGCGGGAGCTGCATCACCGCCGCCACAGCCTGCCAGAGTAGCCATTACCATAGCGCCTGTCAGTAAAACTGCCATTTTTTTCTTCATTTTTGTTTCCTCCCTTTCATGGTCTCTCCCACCCCTGTGGTGGAAGATATGTTTTTGGGGTGACGGGATTTCGTGTTTCCCCGTCCCTGAGAACACTTTAGCAAAATGCACGGCACAGTTCAACACCCAAAATCATCCTTTTGTGCATTTTGGATGGGTTCAACAATACAAATTTGTGCTATAATAAAAAACAATGATACAAATATAAAAATTTAGGGTATTTTTTTACGATTTGGTTTCTTTTTTATGGATTTTAACGAAGAATTTTCTATATTTACCCGTGCTCCATTTATAGTCAAACTTATCAGACGCGGAAATTATGAGGTGTTTTTTTCCGATTGGGGCAAACTTTATGAATAAATTTGATGTAATTTGTTAATAAACCATGAACAAAAAGGAGATTTTTTTACTATGAACAAGTACGAAACACTTTCGGAGCAACTTACGGAACTGATTTCCCGAAATTTAAAGCAGGGAATCACCGCGCTTCCCACGGAAGCCGATATCGCCAAACAGTACCGTGTCAGCCGACAGACTGTCCGCGCCGCCCTTTCCCTTCTCAAAAGTCAGGGGCTGATCGAAAGCCACCGGGGCAGCGGTTCCTACGCAACAGGTCTCTCTCCCGACGCAGACCGGAACCTTATTCCCATTCTGGTTGCCAGCAGCCAAGAATATATTTACCCCCATCTGCTGACCGATATCCGCACGGCGCTCGCCGACAAAAACTATCAGATAAAAGTTCATCCAACAGAGAACGATACTTCCCATGAAAGACACATTCTGCTTTCCCTGCTGGAAGCTCCACCCCGGGGACTAATTGTGGAAGGCTCGAAGAGCGCTCTCCCCACACCCAATATCGATCTATATGAAAAACTGAAAGCCGCCGGGACGAAACTTCTGTTTCTACATAATAAGTATGACGAACTGCCGGACGAAACCTGCATCAAGGACGACAACTATTACGGTGGCTACCTTCTGGCAAACCATCTGACCGAGCTGGGGCACCGCCGCATCGCCGGTATCTTTAAAATGGACGACAAGCAGGGTCCGGAACGCTATCTGGGCGCTTTCTGCTGTCTGCGTGACCAGAATGTGGAATTTTCTGACAGAAATGTCGGCTGGTTTCAGAGCACAGATGTGGAAAGTCTTGAAAAAAAACAGGACAGCCGGTTCCTTGCCACCTATATCAGGGAGCATCTTTCCAACTGCACCGCCATCATCTGCTACAATGACGAAATCGCCTACTGGCTGATGAAAGAGCTCGCCTACGCCGGCATCCGGGTTCCCCGCGATGTTTCAGTGGTCTGCTTTGACAATACCTACTTAAGCGAATTGAGCAAAATCCGCATCACCACCCTGACCCACAAACCGCACGAGATGGGAAACTGCGTGGCAGAAACCATGATCCGGATGCTGCAGGGCATTCCCGTCGTCTCACAGGAAATCCCTTGGGAACTTATAAGGAAGGAAAGCGACGGTCCCGCTCACGCTTAAACTTTTACCGCGCACCCGGGATCTCTGCGGCGCGCGTTCAGACGCATTCTCAGGTCTTCCCGCCGGCCCTGTACTCCCGCGGCGTGCAGCCCTGCGTCTTTTTGAACACAAAACTGAAATAGTGCGGATCTTTGTACCCTACTTCCATGGCAATCTCCCCGGTGTGCATCTGAGTCTGGCGCAGGAGTCTTTTCGCCTTGTCCATGCGTTTGCCCGTCACATACTCCACAAAAGTCACCTGCATCGCCCGGGAAAAAATCGCGCTGAAATAGTTGGCGCTGACGTTGACCTCCCCCGCCACGGAATTCAGGGACAGGGACTCCTGTGAATAGTTCTCTTCTATATAAGTGAGCGCTTTCTTCAAAATATGTTTGCTCTGGTTGTCTGACTCCCTGTCGCGAAGTTCCATTGCCCTCTCAATCAGCCCGCAAAGGTAATCCGGCAGCGCCTCCACATCGTACTGCCCTTCCGGCGTCAGTCCGCCATCATTCAGAAGCTGCAAAAGCTCCTCTCTGCCGCAGCCGAGAGACTCCACGTAGGAAACCGCAGCAAAGTAGACATGCAGCGTCAGATAATTGCGGAACATTGCCGACTGCAGCGCCTCACCGACCGCCAATAGATAGTTCTCCACGAAATCTGCAACCTCATCCCTCGCGCCTTGCAGCAAAAAGTCCCGGATCAGCTCCGCCTCCATCTTCGCCGGGTCAATATCCCGGATGCTGCCGCCCTCCTCCTTCTCCGGAACAATTCGCCCCATCGTCTCCACGGTAAAAACGTGCAGCTGGGGTCTCAGAAAGCGGTACGCGAAAAGATGATTCGCCTTGCTGTAGCACTCTGCCAAAAGGCTTAAGCGTTCCACTGGCTCCCCCAGCGCCACATACCAGTCAAGAAGCTCTTCCGCCGGATGACAGATCCGGTCCACGTTTTCAAGGCACCTTGCGCCAAGCTCCTGCATCTGCGCGGCGCTTCCCTTGATCAGCACACCGTAAGTATTTACGTTCCACCGAAAAACCAGATTTTCAGGATAGCGGATAAAATAATGCAGAAGCTCCTCCCGCTTTCTGGCAAAACCTTCGGACTCCGTGCCCCGGTCTTCCGCGGTACGCTTCTCCTGCAGACTAAACAGCAAAATATTGTAACAGGGCGCATTGATTTTCAGGGACAGTTTTGCCGCCTCCTCATACATATCCTGTACCGGCATACGCCCCTCAAACACCTTGACGAAAAAGTCTGTCCGGGAAAACTGCTCGTACTCTCTCGCCTCACTCTGGAACTTTTCCTGATAATTCTTCTGCTCCCGTTCCGTCTCTATCTTCGTCTTAAGTTCCGCCAGCGCCTTCTGCAGCGCCGCTCTGGTGATGGGCTTTAAAAGATACTGCTCCGCGCCGACCAGAATCGCGCCGCGGGCATACTCAAAATCATCGTAACCACTGATAATGATAATCTTCATTTCGGGAAATTCCTGGTGTACGAGTTTGCTTAAGGACAGCCCATCCATAAAAGGCATCTTGATATCCGTAAGCAGAACATCAGGCTTTGTCTTCTGTATGAGCGGCAGCGCCATCTCCCCGTCGCTCGCCTCCCCCACAAACTCATAGCCGTACTGCTGCCACGGTATGTTATCCCGAAGCCCTTCCCGGACGATACTCTCATCTTCCACCAAAAAAACTTTCAGCATTTACTTCTCCCTTCCGCTCCTACCGACGCCCGATGTTTGATTTGCCAAATAATAAAACACTCTAGTATGTTCTCTCCTGCAGCAACTCCTGCGTCACATTTTCTACTGTAAAAACATCCTCTTCCACATAGTACTTTTTCTCAACCGTCTCGCCTGCCTCAAGCATATCTATCACGCGGAGAAGATACTCTCCCTGATTCGGGTTACACTCGATATCTACGTTGATCGTACCGTCCGCCACCATGTCAAGCGCCCCCCGCACTGCGTCAAAGGAGAGGATCATAATATCGCCGTTCACGCCAACCGTTCTTCCGGATTCCCGGATTGCCTCGATCGCGCCAAAGGTCATATCATCATTCTGGGAAACCACCACGTCGATATCCGGGTATCTTTTCAGAAATGTTTTCATCACTTCCCTGCCTTTCGTGGAAGTAAATTCCGCGCACTTTTCCTCAAGAATATTCCAGTTTGCATGTCTTTCCGCCACCGCGGCAAATCCTGCTGACCGTCCGATCTGGGAGGAAGACCCCTCCGTTCCTGTCAGCATCACAATATTGACGGACTCGCCCGACCTGTTTTTCTGCACCAGCTCCCTTTCAAGCCAGCGTCCCGCCTTCTCGCCTTCCTTCTCAAAGTCACTGCCCACGCAGGTCACGTACAGGCTCTCGTCATCCACGTCCACATTGCGGTCCATTAAAATCACGGGAATGCCCGCCTGCTTCGCCTCCTGCAGCACAGTCTCCCATCCCGTCTCCACCACAGGAGAAAAAATAATATAATCCACCCGCTGGGAAATAAAGCTGCGGATCGCCTTCAACTGGTTTTCCTGCTTCTGTCTGGCGTTGTTGTATATCAGGAAATACCCGTTCTGCTGGGTAAACGCGTTCTGCACAGATTCCGTGTTTGCAGTCCGCCATCCAGATTCGCTGCCAAGCTGCGACACACCCACCACGATCCGGTTCTCCTGCGTGATATGCGCCTCCTCCTCGATATCCGTAAAAAGCCTGCTGCCGTAAAGCAGTAGCACCATAATCATCACAAGGAGCAGCCCGATCACCATCAAACTGTAAGATCTTTTTCGAAACACGCTATTCCTCCTTTTCCGCCGCATACTGCACCGCCGGAAGCACAATTTCCACACATGTGCCTTTCCCTTTGACAGAATCTATCTTCATACCGTATTCCACGCCAAAGTTCATGCGGATTCTCTCATTGACATTTGCAAGCCCGAAACCTTTTTCCGTCTCCTTACAGGGTTTCTCAATCTCTCTTTGCAGCTTATAAAGGTCTTTCTCCTCCATGCCGACGCCGTCGTCCGCC
Source organism: bacterium 1xD42-87 (assembly GCA_003611805.1). Lineage (GTDB taxonomy): Bacteria > Bacillota > Clostridia > Lachnospirales > Lachnospiraceae > UBA3282. The sequence goes on from RAYM01000001.1 coordinate 221,079, forward strand.
ACCCGGAGCCTGATCCTGTCGCCTTCCATCTGGCCCGTCACGGTGATACTGCCCTTTGCGCGCTTATATTTAATGCCATGATAGAGAGAATTTTCCACCAGCGGCTGCAAGGTCAGCTTCAGAATCTGATACTGGTAAAGCTCCGGATCAATCTGAATCTGATATTCCAGAATATCCCGGTAACGCACCTGCTGGATTTCCAGATAACTTTTAATATGAAGTTCCTCCTCCTGAATCGTGATATATTCTTTTCCCTTGCTTAAAACCAGTCTGAAAAACTCCGACAGGGACATAACCATATTTACCGCCTTGTCAGAATCATTTCCCTCGATGAGCCAGACAATGGTGTCCAGTGTATTATAAAGAAAATGCGGATTGATCTGCTCCTGCAGCAGCCGCAGATCCGCTTTCCGCATCTTCCGCTCGTCCTCCTTGATCTTTGACACAAGCCCTTCCAGACTCTCCGTCATCTGGTTTACGCTGTCCGCCAGAACTGCCACTTCATCCTGTGTTTCCACTCTCGCCCTCGCCGAGAAATCCCCTTCCGCAACCTGCTCCGTCACGCGGGAAAGCGCCTTAATCGGTCTTATGATGTCCGTCACGATCATCACGATCAGAACCGCCACCATCAGAACCAGCAGGGCAAGCAGTACGCCGCAGAAAATGGTAAAGCTGTGCACCTTCACGTTCAGCTGGTTTGTCAGATACTCCATGCTTTTTGTCTGATAGTAAATATATGCCTGAATATTATCCTGAATCAGTTCTGTCAGGATATAAATATTATTGTCAAGCATCTCAATATTGGTATCATACCCCACATCCGTTTCCAGATTCGTCCTTATATCATCCACGCGGTCCTCCAGCGTGTCAATGTTGCGCAGAAGAATCTGCAGTCTGACGCGGCTCTCGTCATCCGTGGTGATGCTCATAAGGTTATTGAACTCACCTCTCAGTTCGTCCAGATGCTCGTACGGGTCTACCAGACTTCCGTCATTTCCAACCGTGTCAAAGGTGACAAAACCAACTACCAGCTTGTAGAGGCTCTCGTCCATCTCTTCCTTAAAGTTCATGTTATAATTGTTCGCAACCGTCATGTTTCCCACAATCGCGTCATAGGCGCTGCTGTAATTGTGCAGGGCATAGAGCAGATAAAGCACCATCGCCAGAAAAGGAACGGCAACCATGACCGACAAAAGGATCAGTTTATATTTGATGGAATATTTGACTTTTGCAGACTGCATATGCGCTTCTCCTTTATCTATCCATTTTACCAATTTTTTGACAAAAGATAAATTCATTTTTTTATAAATGTCTGTTTGCAATATTGTCCGCGAGGGTGTATTATATTTACAAGTATGCTTTCCTGAATTATATTAGGGAAGTTTGTCGATTTTTAAATAAACTGATGAAAGAAACCGAAATGAGAGAAAATTCCGTTTTAGCTACGATTTATGAAAATATCTGCCGGGATACCGGGAAGCAGAACGAATCCGCTAAGCTGATCGCCGTGGTTCGTATATTAACGCTCTCCATGCTGCTGCATTCCGTCGTATGCTGTGTTATAGTCTCCATCACAGGGCATATCGGCGCGCTGGTATTTTCCTTATCCTCTTCCGTATTATTTCTGTCGGTTTTTGTTTTGTCCTACCATTGGAGCACTTTTGCATCGTACTGCATTCTGAATGCTTGTATTCTGCTCTGGACATGCATGAATGTTTACTGCTTTGGCTGGAATATCGGAATCCAGCATTTTCTGGTGGTGCTTCTCGTATTTGTTTTCTTCTGCAAATACAAACATGAGCTGCTCAAAATTCTTTTTTCTGCCGCCCTGCTTGTGCTTCGTTTATTCTTGTATCATTACTGCGGCTCCCATGAACCGGTCATTATTCTTGCGGATAGCTTAGCCGATGCCCTGCAGGCGGTGAATACGTTCTTTATTTTCTTTGCGCTGGGGCTGGTGGCGTACCTTTTCAGCACCACCACGCAGGAGATGGAAGGCAAACTGATCGAGTATAACCGGAAACTGATGAAGCAGGCAAGCACGGACACGCTGACCGGACTTTACAACCGCCGGCGCACGATGGAATATCTGGAAAATCTCCTCCGTGCGGCAGACTCACAGATCAGCATCTGTATTTGTGACATCGACCATTTTAAGCGGGTCAACGATACATACGGACATAATGTGGGCGACGTGGTTCTGAAAACCATTTCAGAAACTTTCCAGAGAAGGCTGCCACCCGACACCTTTATCTCCCGCTGGGGCGGCGAGGAGTTTCTGCTGATTTTTCCCCGTCTGAACGGAGACGAGGCGATCACAGCTCTGGAAACGCTCCGCCAGAAGATTCGGGAGCTCACCTTTGACGGCGGCTTTGAAAGCTTTACCATCTCCCTTACATACGGATTGGTGGAGTATGATTATCACAGTGATATTACCACGCTTCTGAAAGAAGCGGACGAAAAGTTATATATTGGCAAAGAAGGCGGGCGTGACCGGATCGTTTTTTGATCCGGTCATTATTTTTGCACTTCTTTCATATAGTAATACAAATCCTTTTCTGCAGGTGTTTCTCTTGAAACGTTCTCTCTCTTCCAGACAATGTACACTGGTTTTGATTTTGTTTACCACTTTGAGCATCCTGACGCTGCTTTGGTACGGCCGCACGCATCAGGACAATGAATTTCGCGCTTTTGCGCAAGCATTTTTCTTAGAAGAAGTGCAGGCAAACCCCATTCATTTTCACTATACCATAGACAATCCGTCCGCCTACGGCGTGGATGAATCGTCTCTGACCCTGCCCGTCTATCAGCCGGGGGACGCCGCGAACGAAGTGTGCGCCCTGTCTCTGGCACGCGAAGAACTCGGCAGGATCAACCCAGGGGCGCTGAACGAAGAAAACCGCCGGCTCTACGAGCTTTTAGACAGTTACCTTTTAGCTGCAGCTTCTACCGCCGCCTATCCTTATTTCTCGGAGCCGCTTTCCCCATCCTCGGGCTTACCTTCGGAACTGCCGATTTTGTTTTCCGAATACCGTCTGGATGACAAAGCCGATATTGAAAATTACCTGTCAATCCTCACCCAGATTCCTTCCTACTTTGAAGGGCTTCTCGTCTATGAGCAGGAAAAGGCGGATGCCGGGCTTTTTATGTCCGATCTTACCGCCGACCGGGTGATCCGGCAATGTTCCGAACTGCTGGACGCCTCCGATCTGAAAGACGGTTCGCATTTTCTGGAAATAACTTTTAACGACAGACTGCAGCGGCTTGCGGAGAAAAAAATTCTGTCTGCCGAAGAAGTAGATTCCTACGTGTCCAAGCATAACCGCCTGTTGACCACAGTGGTCCTTCCCGCTTATGACCGTCTGGCGGACGGTCTGACCGTGTTAAAAGGTTCGGGAAAAACAACCTGCGGTTTGGCAGGGCAGGAAAACGGCAGGGATTATTATCGGGCGCTTGTTCGCCTGCGCACTGGTTCTTACCGCGACATCGATGAAATCAAACGTCTTCTGGCTAAGGACCTGCGGTTCAACTATGAATCGCTGTTTTCCCTTCTTGCCGCGAATCCGGCGTTAAAGGAGATGATTGCCGAAACACCCTCGCTTCTGCCGGAAATGACGCCGGAAGAAATTCTCGCAGATCTGCAGTCGGAAATCGGGGTGGAATATCCGCCCATCCCCGCGGGCAGGGACAACGCACCCATCCGCTCCACCATAAAGTATGTGGATGCCAGTCTGGAAGCTTACAGCGCCCCCGCCTTTTACATGATGCCGCCCATCGACAACATCTGCGACAATCTGATCTGCTTAAACGCAAAAGACACGGAAGACGACCTGGCGCTCTTCACCACACTGGCACATGAAGGTTATCCCGGTCACCTGTACCAGACAGTATACAGCAAGCGCTATCAAGAGCAGCAAAATATCCTGCCCCTCGGAAACGTCCTCTACTACGGCGGATTTGTGGAGGGCTGGGCAATGTATGTGGAACTGGATTCCTTTGACCGTGCCATCGAGCTGGCAGAGGAATCCCACCCGGAAGCCGCTGCCTATTATCAGGTCTGCCGCCTTGACAGACAGTTCAGGCTGGGACTGTACTCCCTTCTGGATATCGCCATCCATTATGACAACGCTTCCTTCGAGGATGTGCAGAGGCTCTGTTACTGTCTTGGTATTAATGACAGCGCAAATCTCGCCGCCCTCTACCAGTATATCGCGGAGGAGCCATGCAATTACCTGAAATATTATCTGGGATATCTGGAAATTCTGGAATTAAAAAAACAGGCAGCCGTCCTCTGGTCCGAGCCGAACCAGGTGACCGCTGTCTACAACGACACGGAATTTTTATACCGCTTTCATTCTTTCCTGCTTCAAAACGGTCCGGCAGACTATCGGACGCTGGCAAGAAGGCTGGCGGCAGAATAGTCCGCACGGCAAACGCCACCCGCAAAACGCGGGGTCAGTTTACTTCCCTGAAAAATCTCGTCAGCTTGGAGAGGGCGCTTTCAAGCGCTCTCTGTTCCTCCTCGGAAAGTTCATTCAAAACCGCGCCAATCATTTCCTCATGGAACCGGCGGTGGTGGAAATACGCCTTTTTCCCTTTTTCCGAAAGAGAGATCAGCACCACCCGCCTGTCTTCCTCGCTCCTGGTTCTGTCCACATATCCTTTTTTTACGAGACTATTAACCGCTATAGTCAGTGTTCCTGTCGTAACCTCAAGCTCCCTCGCCACACTGGTCATATTTTTTGCCGAATTTGGACCGATCGCCTCTATAACGTGCATATCGTTTGCCGTCACATCTTTGTATTCCTCGGTTCTGATCGCCCGCTCCTCCAGTGTGTTAATATCCCTGAAGAGTCTGACCAATACCTCATTCAATGTATTGCTGATATCCATTATTACCTCCATGTCAGAGCAGTTTACTGCGATGACACGCGTCGAGTGCACAAACATGTCTCCTAAATCTTCAAACAGTGTATCAAAATATAGTTTGAAAGTCAAACCTTTCGTCTCTCCCGAAAGTACCAATTATAAATTTTAGTTTATACTTTCTTTCTTTTTTCTTTTGAATTCTGACACATCGCATTCACAAATAGCATGTATAGTATGAATTGTAGTTAAGACAGAACCGAATCAAAAATTCGGTCCGCAGGGATTAATGACTCAGATTCTTTGGCGGTGGTTATACTACACTTACAATGGAGTCGCCGGCGCTGGTTTGGCGCCGACCGGCTTCGACTAAACATAACAGCGGTCTAAAAGCTGCTGTTGACATATATTTGAACCAACATTTCTATCCTTCTCACACACAGAAACGGCGCTCCCTACGGAGCGCCGTTTCGCATGATCTACCAACATACTTGTGCATTCTTCACACTATTTTACCAGCCAGCACGATACTTGCCGCAATCCCCGCGAAGGTTGCAAGCAGCGCCCCTTTCAGTGTATAGCGCGTCTTCGTCACCTTTGCCGCCAGAAAGTAGACGCTCATGGTGTAAAAGATTGTCTCCGTACAGCTCATCATAATGGAAGTGGTAAGACCGATCAGCGAATCCGGCCCGTGATTTTTAAAAATATCCAGCACAAGCCCCGTAGCTGCCGAGGAAGAAAACATCTTCACCAGCATTAACGGCACCAGTTCTGCGGAAAAGCCCAGTCTGTCCGCCACGCCGCCGAAGAGACCTCCGACAAATTCCAGAAATCCCGAGGCGCGCAAAACACCCACCGCTACCATAAGACCGATCAGCGTGGGCATAATCTGTATCACCGTGTGAAAACCATCCTTCGCACCTTTGATAAAATCCTCGTACACATTGCTGTGGTTGGAAATACCGTATGCCACGATATAAAACAGAATGACCGGAATAATGATATTCGAAATATTGGATAAGACTGTCGCCATAAGCAAACCCGCAAACTGGTTTTATAAACTTTATGCAGGAGGAACCTTGTTTATCCCTGTACCGCTCACTTTATAAATCCGGTCCGTATGCTTCGATACCGTACAGCAGGCACATAGCGCCGGTGTTAAAGCCTCGCTTCCAAACATGTCATAAATTTTGAATCAAAACATTGATAAATGACAGAAATACTGCTACCATAATATCAGAAAAACAGCTGTCACCTGTCAGATTTCGGTGTTCGCCTGACATGATAATGAAAGATTCAGCCGCACCAGAACATGAAACGGAGATCTCCATGATGCAATCAAACATGACGGTTCTCGCCGCGCTGATCGGCATGATCGCCTTTATGGCTGTTCTTGCCATACTAATCGACTTTTTTATCCGCCGCAGACGCGACCGGCGCATCAGCCGGATGGACGAGCTGGACGGGCATGATTTTGAATTTTTCTGCGCAGACCTTTTGCGGGCGCAGGGATTTATCGACGTGGAGGTAACCCGCGGCAGCGGCGACTTCGGCGTGGATATTCTGGCGGAGAAAGACGGCGTCACCTATGCCGTCCAGTGCAAACGTTACAACGGCCCCGTCGGGGTAGAAGCGGTGCTGCGCACCTACGGCGGTTTGGCATACTATGAACGGATGGTGGGCGTCGTTATGACAAACCAGTATTTTACCTCTCCCGCCGTAGAAGCCGCCAAAAAGCTGCACATCCTGCTCTGGGACAGGGGCTATATGGATGCTATGATCGAGGAGGGCGGCAACCGGCAAAGCCCGCGGACATGATTTTGATTTTCCACAGGTTGAAATAGGCAAAAAAAGAAAGGCAGAACAACTTATGAATACATTAAAAAAATACGCGTTAAGTGAAATCCCCCATTATAAGGTACACGGGCGCACGGTTCCCGGAACCTGCCCGCTGCCGCTCTTTTTTAGCGGAAGCGCAGTGGAATTGAATGTATCCGGCTCTGAACTTTGGGCCAGCCTGGAAGTCACATGGCAAAATCTTGAAATATGGGTGACCGTAGAAGTAAACAGGGAATTGATGAGCCGCCAGATGCTGATGCCGGGAAAGCAATCTCTGTGCCTGTTCCGCGGCATGAGCGAAGAGTCTGTCAAAAATGTGCGTATTACCAGGGAAACGCAGGCTATGGTTGAGGACGAGGACTGCTGCCTCCTTGTCCAGGGCTTTCAGACGGACGGAAGTTTCCATCCGATTCCCAGGGGAAAATACACGCTGGAATTTGTCGGCGACAGCATCACCTCGGGGGAGGGCACCTATGGAGCGAAAGGAGATCTGGGCTGGATTCCCATGTACATGAGCTACAGCCGCTGTTACGCCAAAATGACGGCGGAAGCGCTCGGCGCGGATGCCTATATGATTTCAAAAGGCGGCTGGGGCGTGCTGTCCAGCTGGGACAATAACCCGGACTGCAATATTCCTTCCCGCTACGAACAGCTCTGCGGTCTCTGCTGCGGAAATAAAAATGAAAGCCTCGGCGCGTTCGCCCCTTATGATTTTACTGTAAGAAAGACGGATGCCGTGATCGTCAATCTCGGCACCAACGACGCGTCCGCTTTCCAGCAGCCTGCCTGGCACGATCCCGCCACAGGGCGGACGTTCAAGCAGCATCTGAACCCGGATGGCGCTTTCGCCGAAGAGGACCTGACCCGTTTCGAGGACGCCGTCGTCTCCTTCCTGCAGATGCTGCGGAAACACAACCCGCAGGCGCACATTGTCTGGTGCTACGGCATGCTGGGCTACGACCTTTCCTTCGCAATCAGTGAAGCCGTGTCACACTATATAAGAGAAAGCGACGATCACAACGTCATTTATCTGCAGCTGCCCAACACCACAGAGGAAACTGTCGGCTCCAACAGTCATCCGGGAGAGCTTTCCCACCAAAGGGCAGCTCGGGTACTGACAGAGTATCTGCAGGATTATTTTTCCAGAACAAATGCGGACCATTAAGCCCGGTCTGCCGCATTCTGGTTTGTATAAAAACAGCATTCCGGCATGATTTCATAAATGGCCGAAATGCTGTTCTCTTTTCTGTACCAGATCTTATCTTTCCAGCTCCATCATCCCCAGTTTCAGCGCCCCCATGATGCCTTGCCTGTCATCCAGGCTCTGTACCACGATATAGCTGTCCAGATCTTCCAGCTCCTCTGTCCTGATGTAGCCGTTTAACAGGTCCTTGAATTTTGCGCGCACTAGGGGCAGAAGCTGGGTCTGATGCATCACGCCACCGCCCAGAATAATGCGCTGGGGGGATACGAGCATCGTATAATCTACGAGCGCCTGCGCGATATAGTTCGCCTCCATCTCCCAGACTTCCTCTCGGTCGGCAAGCTCGATCGCCTTCTTGCCCCATCTTCCCTCAATCGCCGGTCCTGCCGCCAGTCCTTCCATACAGTTCTCATGGAAAGGGCAGAACCCTTCGTAGGTATCATTCGGCAGCTTACTCAGCAGAATATGACCGCCTTCCGGATGCATCATGCCATGCAGAAGATTGCCGTCCACGATCACGCCGACCCCGACACCTGTGCCGATTGTAATGTAAACGCAACTGTGAAGCCCTTTTGCGATACCCCATGTATATTCCCCGAGCGCAGATCCGTTCACATCCGTATCAAACCCGACCGGCACGCCAAGCTCCTTTTTAAACGCCCCCACAATGTTATAATTCTGCCACGCAAGTTTAGGCGTGGTCGTAATATAACCGTATGTATCCGAATCCCTGTTCACGTCGATCGGTCCAAAACACCCGATGCCGAGCGCCTCGATCCCTTTCCCCCTGAAAAAGGAAAGCAGTTTCGGCATCGTAATCTCCGGCGTCTCCGTAGGAATCGAAACCTGCTCCAAAATTTCACCGTTCTCGTTGCCGATGGCGCACACCATCTTTGTGCCTCCCGCTTCCAATGCGCCTAATATCATAACTCTCCTCCGTTCCGAAGCGTTTCCCGCCCCTCTTATTTTGATATTCCACCCACACCCGTTCTCAGCACGCGCTTCTCCGCTGTTTCACAGCTATTGATTGCGCAACGCTCAATCGGCTCATATACAGGTATTCACCCAAAGCAATATCTTCCTGTCAAACTCATGCCGACACGATTTACCTGACAGAAGCCGTTCTGACCGAACGGTTATCCCACAATTTCCCGTGCCACAAACACCCCGCTGGCGGACGCGTGGGACAGGGAATGGGTCACGCCGCTGCCGTCCCCGATAATATAAAGCCCTTTATGCCTCGTCTCGAGATGCTCGTCAATCTCCACTTCCATATTATAAAATTTTACCTCCACACCGTACAGCAGTGTGTCGTCGTTTGCCGTGCCAGGGGCAATCTTGTCAAGGGCATAGATCATCTCGATGATGCCGTCCAGAATCCGTTTCGGGAGAACAAGGCTTAAATCCCCCGGCGTGGCAGCAAGCGTAGGCTCGATAACTCCTTCCTCAATCCGCTTGGCGTTGCTCCTTCTGCCGCGCACCAGATCCCCGAACCGCTGCACGATCACGCCGCCGCCCAGCATATTGGAAAGTCTGGCAATGCTCTCCCCGTAACCGTTGCTGTCTTTGAATGGCTCCGAGAAATGCTTCGCCACAAGAAGCGCAAAGTTTGTATTTTCCGTCTGCTTCTCCGCACCCTCATAACTGTGCCCGTTCACCGTCACAATACCGTTGGTGTTCTCGTTCACCACAATTCCATGCGGATTCATACAGAATGTTCTCACGCTGTCCTCAAATTTCTCCGTGCGGTAGACGATCTTGCTCTCGTAGAGTTCGTCTGTCAGGTGAGAGAAAATCACCGCAGGCAGTTCCACTCGCACACCGATATCCACACGGTTCGATTTCGTATGAATATCAAGTTCTTCGCAGACTTTCTCCATCCACTTGCTTCCGCTTCTCCCAACGGAAATAACGCATTTGCCACATTCGTAGGCGCCCTTTTCACAGATCACGCGGTAGCCGCCCTCCGCCCGTTCCACCGACCGAACCGGGGTGTCAAAATAAAATTCTATCTTTTCCTTTAATTCCGCATACAGGTTTTCCAGAACCACATAATTGATATCCGTCCCCAGATGACGCACGGACGCGTCCAGCAGATTCAGATTATTCTGCAGACAAAGCTTCTTGAATTGGGTGCCCGCTGTGGAATACAGCCTCGTCCCCCCGCCGCCGTGCTTCATATTGATCTCATCCACATAGTGCATCAGTTCTATCGCTTTTTTCTTGCCTACATATTCGTGAAGCGTGCCGCCAAAATCGTTGGTAATATTATATTTTCCGTCAGAAAACGCGCCCGCGCCGCCAAAACCGCTCATAATCGAGCAGCTCGGACAACCCACACAGGATTTCACCTTATCACCGTCTATGGGGCAGTGCCGCTTTTCCAGCGCATGCCCCGCCTCAAACACCGCTATCTTTAAATCCGGTCTCTTCTGTGTCAGCTCATAAGCCGAATAAATGCCGCCCGGTCCCGCACCGACAATGATCACATCATATTTCATAAACGACCCCTCCAAACCCTTGTCCGTCCTATGGATTCCATCCGCTTATATCCTAACATAAACGGCATCCGTGAGCAACAAAAACTACGCTTTTTACCGTTTACAAAACTACTTGAAAAAAGCGTCAGATCGTACTATGATGGAAACGTCGGTGCGTTCCCTCGCGGATAAAGAGGAATACACCTCAGAGGAAATGATTGTTATTGAATAAACAAAAGAAAATGGGAGTTGATCTACTATGGAAAAATTAAAGCCGAAATTGTTTTCCGTTATGAAGACCTACACAAAGGAGCAGTTCGTTAAGGACGTGATCGCCGGTATCATCGTCGCCATTATCGCGCTGCCATTGTCTATCGCCCTGGCACTGGCGTCGGGCGTCGGCCCCGAGCAGGGTATCTACACTGCCATTGTCGCGGGCTTCCTGATCTCCTTTCTGGGCGGAAGCCGCGTCCAGATCGCGGGACCTACGGCGGCTTTCGCCACCATTGTTGCGGGCATTGTCGCCACGAAAGGCATGGATGGGCTGATTCTTGCCACCATTCTTGCAGGTATCATTCTGATTGCAATGGGTTTCCTGCGCCTCGGCAATCTGATCAAATATATTCCCTACACCATCACCACCGGCTTCACAGCAGGTATCGCCGTCACCATTGCCATCGGACAGATTAAGGACTTTCTGGGACTGGTCTATCCCGAGGGAACCGTGACGATCGAGACAATGGAAAAGCTGCACGCTGTCATTGCCAATTTTTCGACCGTTAACATACAGGCTCTCATTGTTGGAATGGTCTGCCTTGTCATTCTGATCGTCTGGCCTTATATCAACAAGACCATCCCCGGCTCTCTGATTGCCGTGATTGTCGGTATTCTTATGGTAAAACTTCTGCGTATGAATGTAAATACCATCGGCGACCTTTATGAGATCAGCAATAAACTGCCGAATTTTCACCTGCCTTCCTTCACCATGAAGGACGTGGGCGATATCCTGCCGGACGCTTTCACAATCGCGATTCTTGCCGCCATCGAATCTCTGCTCTCCTGCGTGGTTTCCGACAGCATGATCAACTCCAAGCACCGCTCCAACATGGAGCTGATCGCTCAGGGCGCTGGCAATATCGGCTCCGCGCTCTTCGGCGGCATCCCTGCCACAGGCGCGATTGCAAGGACCGCCGCCAACATTAAAAATGGCGGGCGTACGCCCATTGCCGGCATGGTGCACTCTGTCACGCTGGTGCTGATTTTAGTCATCCTGATGCCCTACGCAGCATTGATCCCCATGCCCTGTATTGCCGCCATCCTGTTTATGGTAGCGTACAACATGAGCGGCTGGCGCTCCTTTGTGAATCTGGTGAAATCCTCCCCTAAGAGCGATATCATCGTTTTGGTGCTCAGTTTTGTGCTTACAGTCGTCTTTGATCTGGTACTCGCTATCGAGGCAGGCATTCTCCTTGCCGCCATCCTCTTTATGAAACGTATGAGCGAGGTGACAGAAGTGGAAGGCTGGAAATATATGGATGAGGAGGACGATCCTGACGCCCTTTCGCTCCGCGTAGTGCCCGCCCACACTCTGGTTTATGAGATTTCCGGTCCCATGTTTTTTGCTGCCGCAGACAAAATCCTGCGAATCACCCTGCGCGATGACACGACCTGTCTGATTCTGCGTATGCGCAGCGTAAATGCCATTGACGCGACTGCCATGCACTCTCTGACGGAGCTTTTGGACAAATGCGAAGGGAGAGGCATCCGTGTCATCCTCTCCCATGTAAATGAACAGCCGAAAAAAGTAATGGACAAAGCGGGCTTCACCGCGCGCATCGGCGCAGAGAACTTCTGCTCCCACATTGACGAGGCGCTGGAAGCGGCTGGCAGACACGCATAACTGCGCAGGCTGCCGTATCCTGCCTGTATGAGGATACGGCAGCCCGTCCCGCAGATTATCATTCCACACATTCAGGAGCCCCAATTTCCTCATTGCCAGGATATTTATACTCATTCCTCATCAGCCCCCTTACCGCCTCAACAGCCACCCGGATTGCCATATCCGTATCGTGCACCACCGGGTTTTCCAGCCCCAGCTTCTCCCGCTCCTGATTCGCCACCACAAGGAAACAGGCGCCCGCCCGCACCCGCAGATAACTCGCCACGGTGAACAGCGCCGCGGACTCCATCTCGGAGGCGAGACAGCCCAGCCGTTTCCACGCCTCCCATTTATTCATCAGTTCATAGCTTACCGGCTTCGTTTCCGGCTCATGCTGCCCGTAGAAGGAATCCTTCGCCTGCACCACGCCCGCGTGGAACGGATAGCCCTTGGCTTTTGCCGCCTCCACCAGCGCATTCGTCACCGCCAGATCCGGCACCGCCGGAAACTCGATCGGCGCATACTCCCTGCTCGTTCCCTCCATGCGGATCGCCCCGGTGGCAATCACGATATCTCCGCTCTTTACCTCCGTCTGCATACCGCCGCAGGTTCCAATACGCAGAAACGTGTCCGCGCCGCAGCTCACCAGTTCCTCCATGGCGATGGCCGCCGACGGTCCGCCGATACCCGTGGAAGTCACGCTGACCTTTACCCCGTCAAGGGTTCCCGTGTAGGTGATATATTCCCTGTTATCCGCTATCAGCACAGGATTGTCAAAATACTGCGCGATCTTTACACAGCGTTTGGGGTCGCCGGGCATAATCACATAGCGCCCCACTTCTCCCTGCGCCACCTGGATATGGTACTGTCTGCTTGCATCTTCCGAGTAATTTTTCATACAAATCCCTCCCCGCTGCCTGTAAATCCGACTTGTCCCGCTCATTCATAAAATGCTATATTTCAATTATACAGATTTTCCGGCATAAAGGAAAGATTATAATTATTTTAAGCCGTCCACTCAATCGTCCCGCAGGCTATTTTGTCACCGGAATTTCCAGCGGGCTGGGAAGTGAAGTCGTCAGGCTTTGCATGGATAATGACAGACTTTCCGATAATCTCCTGAAGGGTGTACCGCTTATCATAAAATACGCTGAAGGCATATCCCTGATTGCCGAGAAGAGGCGGCATATCTCCGGCATGATCGGGATGCGGCATATCTCCGGGATTATAGTGCAGTCCCGTATGGCTGAAATGATCGCTGCAGTCTCCCAAATCATGTATATGCATCGCGTAAAAATTGCTGGAACCGGGCAGGTTAATATTGGGAAGCCCGAAAATCTCCGCCTCCACCAGCACGCCGCCGTAGGTGGTGTGATAAAATTTAACTGCGCCGCTCAAATCAGGATACTGCTCCCCGCCTCTGACCCACGCTATGGCTCCCGGATGGTTGCGCATCAGAAGCTGTGTGAAAATGGCTCCCGGTGTTATTTCGTAATTGGTCATAAGAATCACTCCTATGTGTTTTAAAGCTATCTTATGATGATTTTGCAAAGTGGTGCTACGCAGTCATACTAAATATTTTCCAGAAAAAACTCCGTTCCGCTCACAACCCGCTCCGATATGAGCAGAATCCTGCTTTTCAGAAAAGGCGTGAGAGCTTCCCGCGCCGCCTGTGCATCCGATGCCTCGTTGTTTCCATCCGTAAATACAAGTACTACCTTGCTTCTCGCGTGAAACTTTTTTAAATAGGCAAACAGATCTTCATATTTCTTTTTCTGCGGGCAGGCATGGTATTCCCGAAACACGCCGCCTGTCATAAGCATTGCCATGGGCGTCACTTCCGACGTCATTTCCTGTCCCCAGAATACCAGATTCAGCCGGACATTACGAAAAATCTCATTGCCCCTTTTCAGCGCTTTTACCACAGCGGCGATCGCATCCTGAAAATCCGCCTTCTCCATGGACGTGTCAATCACAATCGTCATTTCCAGATTTCCGCCGCGGTAATTCCCCGGCACATGCAAAATGGCATCTACCCGTTTCGCAATTTGCAGCGCACCTATCTCTGTCAGTTCCATATTTTCTCACCCTTCCTCCCGGCAGTCGCCAATATAGGCACCCCGGCTTGCATTAAGCAAATCACCTGGCTCGTTGTTTGCGGGAATAAAATACGACACGTTTCTCCATCCTTCGACATATAGTATAGCAAAAGCAAAACCCCACTTGCGAACCCGGCAAGCTTTTGCAAGCAATGGAGCAAGGAGCAGATATGTCAAAAGAAGCGGAATGGGATAAACGGTTTAACATCGGCGTTGATTCCATCGACAAAGCACACCGAAAACTGTTTTCCATCGTACACCGGCTGATCACATTAAGTAAGGATAAAACTAACGGACAGTGGGCGTGTGCCGAAGGTATCAAATATTTCAAAAATTACGCCATACAGCACTTCGCCGACGAGGAAGCGTATATGCGATCCATCGGTTATTCCGGCTATGAGATGCACAAGCGCCTCCACGATGACATGCGTGACAAAACACTGCCGGCACTCGAAAAAGATCTCACGGAATCCGACTATTCGGAGGAATCCATCCATCACTTTATCGGTATCTGCGTCGGATGGCTCACCGCCCATATCATCATCGAGGACCGCGCCATAGCCGGCATGATTTCCAACAAATGGAAGACCGATCATACAGGTGCGGACATGGAGGCGCTGGAAAATGCGCTGTCCGGCACTATACACGAAATCTTCCGCCTGCCAACACAACTTGTCAGCGAACATTACAGCGGCGAAAACTTCGGCAAAAGCATGATTATCCGGCTGACATACCTCTCCATAGACCATGAGGAAGTACAGATTTTTATGGCTCTGGAAGAAAGTCTTGTACTGCGCGCCGTAAGCTCTATTTTGAATATTCCCCTAAACAAGATGGATCAGCTTGTCATGGCGATCGGCAAAGAACTTGCGATCCAGATAGCCGGGCAGGTTGCCATACGCAGCGACCTGGCATTACAGTATCATCTGGTAAACAGTCATTTTATGACTGCAGAGCAGTTCCGGCAGGCATTTTACGCAGGCAATTTCGACTACAGCCTGCTGTTCAACACCGGGCGCGGTTACTTCGCTTTTGTCGTAAGCATCTAAATGCTGCTACCGTCTCCTTTTCCCGGCAATATACAGTACTCCCGTGACTGTCACCGCCAGCGCCAGCAAGACAATTACAATTCCGGCTGCATTTCTGAACCGCCGGTCACCCGGGCCCTTCCCCGAAATACCGGGTGCTGTCTGCTCGTCGACATAGGCGATCGCATAAGGGGAAAACTTATCGGTGGAAAAAGTAATGGTGTCCGGGTTGTCGTCCTCATCCGAAAGCTGTGCAAATTCCCGGCTGCCGTCTTCCTTTGTATGCAGCCGCAGCACATAAAACCGCCGGTTTTCCGCCTTTAAGTGCTCCGGCACCTCGATCACCACTTTCAAAGCCGACGAAAGTTCAGAAATCGTCTGTGTCTCGCCCTTTTTTGACGCCGTGAGGGATACCTCGAAATACTGCCCGATATTCATGCCCGGCAGTTTTTTCTCCGCGAACTCTTTCTGCACCTGAGCCGTTTGCCTGTCGTCAGCGTCCTCTATATAAAGGTTTATTGCCACCGGCGCACTGCCCTGCAGCAGTTCCATCTTTTCTTCCCCTGACAGAAAACAGTCTACTGCCGCCTCAAAGTTGTAGTAAGAAATCTCCTGCTTTTCACTGGAAAAGTCGTTGTGAACCGCCAGCTGCAGATCCCCGGATTCCATTGCGCCAATCATCAGTTCCGCATCGTTGTTCCCCTTGACCAGACGCTCCGCCTCCTCCACGGAGACATCCAGGTATTTCAGCGTCCCCGTCATCCCGCTCTCCTGTTTCCGCCCGCCGTCATCTTCCCCCGTCGTTTTATCGCCGTTTTTATCTTTGTCGTCGTTCTGATCTTCTTTCTCCTCTTTCTTGTTCTGGTCTGTTTTCTGATCCTTATCCGCCATATCTTCTTTTTGCTCTTCTTTTCCGTCCGTCTGAGCCGGCCTTTCCGCCGTTGCCGCGCTGTTTTTGTCCTTCACGGGAGACTCCGCAAAATCCACGGAAATGGTATGGTTCTCTCTTACATCTGTAAAGTTAAAAGAGTTCATCCATCCCACCGGCTTCCCATCCACATATACATTGCTGACGGCATATCCGCTCCCCGGGGTCATCGTATAAAGAATGCCCTCCCCTTCCTTCACCGTGCTCTTCCCGGCAGGCGTAATCGTTCCGTTCCCGGAAGACGTGGCCGCGGTAATAGTGTAGGTTCTCGGCTGATCGTTTTTTCTGGAAAACACCGCCGTAAACGTTCTGGACTGCGTGATTCGGTCCAAAGACATCCTGCTGTCTTTGCTGACGGTTTTCCCGTTTTCCGTCCAGCCGTCAAACTGATACCCCTCCTTCGCCCAAGCCTCAAGCGTCATGCTTTCCCCATAGTTGATATCCCGGCTTTCCGTCGCCGTCCCACCGCTGCTGTCGTTGACATTTACGTTAATCCGGCAGATTACCGGCTTAAATTCCGCCACATACGTCGCGTCCCCACGCATATTATTGACCGTATAGCGGGAGTCCTGAGATACCCGGTTTCCGTCTAACACCCAGCTGTCAAAGAAAAATCCCTCGTTCGGCATCGCTGAAATCACGGCGCTTCCGCCCTCTCTGACAGCACCGCTCCCGTACACGTTCCCACCGTTTTCCGGAGACGCCTTTAACTGTAAGTAATATGTGGTCTCACGCACGGACACCAACGCCTCCGCACTGTAATTGCTGTCCTGTCTGGAAACCGCCTTCACCACCATGGTAGACGACGTCTCGTCCGAAGCCACGTTCAATATGCCGTTGGCGTCAATAAAAGTACTCTGGCTCTTCTGCCCGGAAACACTCCACACGACCTCGCGGCTGTAGTTATTTACCCCTGCCACATAAGCCGTAAAACTGCATTTTGTATCTTTGGAGACAACCGTGGTTCCGGGAGATATACTGACCGATGTAATAAACGGCGCTTCCTCCGTCGATTCCACGACCGCTCCGAAACCGATCTGCGCCGCATGACACGGCAGAATATCCAACAAAAGCAACAGCGCCGGCAATAGAAACGCCCCCATTCGATATATCCATTTTTTTCCCATGTTCCACCTCCTGCTGTCGCCTCATTTTCTCCGTTTGCCTGATATATGTATCGTCATTTATCTGCAGACTTTCACACTTCAATTACAGTATAATGCACATAGAAAAATTTGAAAAGCAGAGATCCTTTCGAACCTCTGCTTTTCCGTAACTATTCAGCTTTCGGCTGCAGTGCTGCTGAAACCGTTCTGTGTTATATCAGTTTATTCCCGTTATCTTCAACTCCCCGTCAACAGACTTAAAAATTATGTTTGGTGTGGCATCCCCCATAATGACGCCCGCCATGGTCTCCTCCATTGCAGAGACGTCTACCGCCGCAATGACCGCGCAACGTTCCTCTGTAAAAATGGTATCGGCTCCCAGCGCCATGAACGCCTCCTCATTCTCAACAGCCTCACCGTTGACCGCAAGCGGGTAGGCACAAAGTTTTGCAAGCGCATCCAAATCCTTCTCCGCCATTGCCGCCTGAATCTGCTCTGCAAAGACTGCAGTTTCGCCTTCCGCCCCTTTTTCCTCAAGGTCCTCATAGCTGTCATTTTTCTCTTCCGTCTCACTCTCCGTGGGCGCACTCTCCGTCTCTGTTTCATCCGTCTGTACCACATCTACAGGCTTTACATCCACCGCTCCGGTCCCTTCCTGCTTCTGCTCACCGCATCCCACGCATCCCAGAACCATTGCCCCCACAATCAATAAAAATTTCCATTTCTTCAAAATTTGTTCCTCCCGCTTTTTCATTTTATAAGGTATCCGCAGCCTCTTTCTAAATCTGCATCTACTATACTATCTGTCCCGTTTTTTTTCGTCAATTTCACTTCTTCGCATTTTTCTGTTAATTTTTCGCAATCATCCCCGAATTTCCCCGAAGAATCGGTTGATAAACCATCCCCGGGTTCGTTATAATTTATATTAGCATTACAACATTTCGACATTATTTTAAAATTATTATGAAGTGGAAGGAATCAATCCCATTATGAAAATAACCATATGCGACGACAGCATCAAGGATCTCCTCTATACGGAAAAGCTGTTGTTAAAGTATAAATCACTGTACCCTGACAAAGACTTTGATCTGGAAAAATTTTCTGACCCCTCCAGACTCTGCCAGAGAATATCCGAAGGAAAGTTGACAGATATTTACATATTAGATATGCTGATGCCGAGAAGGACCGGCATTGACATAGGGAATCTGATCCGAACACTCAGCTGCGAGAGCGTGATTATCTACATTACCTCCTCGGAAGATTACGCCTTGGATGCCTACGGCGTACGCGCGGTAAGATACCTTCTGAAACCGGTTGATGAGAACAAACTGTTTGAGGCATTGGATTATTCCCTGTCTTACGCCAAGCTGAAGATGGACTCCCTCTATCTGATCAAAACAAAAGAGGGGCTTGTCCAAAGACCTTACTCCAGGATTGAATATGTGGAAAATGCCGGCAGAAAGCTGGAAGTGCACATGACCGACGGAGAAGTCTTAAGAAGCCTGTTTATCAGAAAATCTTTTGAGGAAGAAACACAGGAAATTGCCGGGCAGAGGAATTTCCTGCAGATTCACAAATCATTTCTCGTCAATCTGGACTACGTAAAACAGCTGACGCCAGACAGCGTTATTCTGGAATCCGGCAGACGCCTTCCGGTCAGCCGTGCCAAATCGGCAAGCGTCAAACGTGAATACCTTCTCTTTGTTTCCGGCAATATCGGTGGGGGGATGACATGATTTTTGTTAAAAATATATCTTATATGATGAGCCATATTTTCTTTTTGGTTTTCATTTACCTGTTTATGGTACACCGCTACTCCAGAAAGAAAACGCTGGTCATCTGTTTTCTTTCCTTCCTTTTCACAACGACAATGAACCAGTTAAAGCTGAATCTGTTTCCCGGGTATACCTTATTGTACTTTTCCATAACAATCATCCAGATTGCCGCAGCGCAGCTTACCGGGCTCCTCATCTCTAAAAAGCGCGACAGCAGAACGCTGTTTGTAGGTTTAAGCGCCTCCAATTATGTGATAATCGGGAGCATCATCGCATCTATCCTGTACATTCTCACAGGCGATGCTGTTTTGTCACTTGCGGGCAATCTGCTGGCACATATCCTCCTTCTGATGCCGCTTTATTTCAAAATCAGAAATATTATATTCAAATTTTGTGAGCGGGATCTGGAAAAAAGCAGATGGGAAATCTGTTTGATTCCCGTATTCTTTTATTGCAGTTTTTCCAGTATTGCCTTTTTCCCCAATACGCTTTATGACCATCCTGAAAATATTCTCGTCAGCATTTTATTAATGCTTACCATGCTTGTATCCTATGTGGTAGTGCTGCGCTATCTGGACAGTGAGACGAAGCAGGTGGAAGAATATTGGAAAAATATGATGTTTGAGTCCTATATTCAAGGTCTGGAGAGCCAGAACTATCTGACGGAGCAGTCAGAGCGCAACCTGAAAATACTTCGGCACGACATGAGACATTATTCCACAATGATTGATTCCCTTCTGAATCAGGAAGAATATGCGGAAATCAAACATATTATCGGACATATCAATGAGGTGGTAAACGAAAATAAAGTCGATTCATACTGCGAAAACCGAGTCGTCAATACAATTCTTATGAAGATGGCGGAACAGGCAAACTCGCTCCAAATTGACCTGCGTCTGGATGTGCTCATACCGCGGCAGATTCCGGTCAATGAATATGAGTTTGCCATGGTACTTGCCAATCTTCTGGAAAATGCCGTATTCAGCATCCAAAATGATTCGTCCGCCGGAAAATCCATCGACGCGAAAATACATTGCACGGACGAACACCTTCTGATTGACATGGAAAACGACTGTGATCAGGAAATTTATTTTGATTCCATAACCGGGCTTCCCAAAAGCAGGCGCGGCAAAGGGCACGGTCTCGGTATGCAGAGCGTGCAGGCTTTCTGTGATAAAATGGGCGGAACCATTGACTGTTACTGCGAAAATAATCGGTTTCGGATTATTCTGTATGTGAAATTTTAAAATCATTTACTCCATATAGAATATCAATTCCATATCATATCTGTCTGCTGTCATGGTCTCTGTATCGCAAACGTATTCTCCAGCAGCAGCCAGTTAGGACGGAAAAAACGCATGATCTGCCAGTATCCCATTCCGCGCAGACCATATTCCGGCAAAAGGGCAAACTTCGCCTGGTAACTCCTCACATCCTCAAACCACACTTCATGGAGCCGACCCTCTTTTTCATACTGAAAAAACGGCGACATAGCCACTTCATCAAACTGAATAGGAACGCCGGCTTCCACGGCAATCCGCACAGCCTCCAGATTGCTCACAGTGGTTGCCCGGGATGATCCCTGCACAAAAGGCAGCGTCCAGTCATATCCATAGTTTGGGATTCCCAGATCAATCTTCGCGGGATCAATGCGGGTGACGGCATACTCCACAACCCGACGCACCTGATTGACGGGCGCTACCGCCATGGGCGGACCATAAGTGTAGCCCCACTCGTAAGTCATCAGCAGCACGCTGTCAGCCGCCTCCCCCAAGAGCCCGTAATCCTTTCCCTCATACAAAAGCCCCGCCTGCTCATCCGAAGTTTTCGGCGCCAACGCCACAGAGACATGATATCCGTAGGGAGCAAGATAATCCCTCACGTCCGCAACAAAATCGGCGAAAGGAATCCGATCCTCCGGGCGGATGTACTCAAAATCAATGTCGACCCCCTGAAAGCTCTTTTCCTGTACCGTCGCAAGCAGATTGGCAAGCAGATTATCTTTTGCCTCCTGATTATTTACCACGGCGGTAATCAGGAAATTATTGAAATTCCCATCCGGTCCAAGCGGCGTCAGTGTCAGAACCGGGCGCACCCCCTGCGCAAGCGCAGCATCAATCATAAAAGTATCGTCCACCGTCGGCGGAACTAAGTCCCCCTCCGTGGTAAACCCATAGGAAAAGACCGAGAGCGAGGACAGGTAAGGAAGCGTTTCATTTAACGTGTCCCGCCGGATAAAAGGATAGGCGTAACCGTTTACCCATGCCGGGTAGGAGGGTTCGGAAGTCTCTCCAGAAGACAGGAGAAGCGCCTGCCCCACCGCCAGCGGGTAAGGATATGCCAACTGATTGTTATAAATGATGGACGACACGGAAGTCCCATGGCTTTCCGCGATGGAATCTACCGTGTCCCCCGATTGTACCACATAAATTTCCATAGAATATTCCTGCAGTTTCCGTCGGCTTTTGCTTTATTCTATGCGGGTGGTCAGAGGATGCTATCTTTCCTGCAGATAATGTTTTCAATTTACAGCCTACCAGCATCCCCGAGCTTTTTCGGCGTGTTCCCCATGTTGCTCTCTCCATTCATTATACGTTCGTATAATCATTATGCATTTGTATAATTGGGTTGCTAATCTTAGAAATGCCGAGATACGAAGTTTATTTACTCAGCTTTCCTATAATATGCTTCACTTTCGGAAGATACATTCTTCCGAATAGATTCAGGTGATTTAAGATATGGTAAAGATTATAGACGTCGCGCCGCCTTTCATACCCCGGCTGCAGTGGCGAGGCATCCTTATGACCTCATTACTATAGAGCTAATTATTGTAATATTGTACCATGAAGTTTTAAAGCCATACAACAGCAAATAGTAAACAAATATATATAAGCAATCATATTCACCGGTATCAGCTGCAGGGAAGAAATATTCAAAATCAAAAACGTACACATCTCATTGCCGGCAATTCTCTCCCGCTTCCCTTTCTTCCCGCCAGCTGTTTCCACACCGCCGTTTACCGCAATCCCATCCGTCGCATACCCAGCCGTCCCCCTCTCTTCCTCCAGCTTCGCCAGTTCCTCCATGGCCTTCAATCCGCCTTGTGTCAAGTTAATGACACGAAGTTTAAAAAATCTTACTCTTTAACATCATTATCGTCCATCAGTATTTGTTTTTTCTACCAGCCTGTTTTGCTGCTTTAGCTGCCATTTTTACTGTTTTTAGGTAAGCGTCCTCAACCGGAGAAATTGTGGCTGCCTGATACTTTTGGTATTCTTCTTTTGCTTTTTTCATTGCCTGAGCATGGCTTACTCTGCCACCATCACTGAGTATTTTCTATTTCCTGACGATAATACCGAATCAAGCTGTTCAACATAATCATTCATGTACATTGGGCGATGTTCAATCGCATTAATTTCCGCCACCATTGCCTTTAAGGCGTTCGTCATCCATCGTAAAGCCCTTAACCATGTATTCCTTTAAACGTTCTGTTGCCCATTTCCTGAATCTCGTTGCTATAAGAGACTTTATTCTATATCCCAAAGATATAATCATATCCAGATTATAATATGGTATCTCTCTTGTAACCTGCCCTGTTCCCTCCTGCCGAACCTGTCGGGAATTCCAGAAGAAGATGTTATCTCCCCCCACGGTTCTCCATTCCCATCCGTAAAAAGCAAGTCCTCATTGCTCTTTACATGATTCTGAAAAACAAATTTCTGCACTTGCTGTAACTGCCTTGACAATTTGGGCGGCAAACGAAGTTCAAAACCATTTACTGTAATAAAACCATAAAATTCATCGAAATTCTCCCATTTGATTTTTCTCAATTCACGATATGTGATCCCATAAAGCATCATCATCTTTATTCCGATAGCCGCCATTGCCTTCTTAAGATCCGTAGCCCCTCACTGTGTCGTATTCTAATTCAAGCTGCCCGGCTATCTCTGACAGGGAATATCCAAATGCGGTGTTTCTTAAGACAATCTCTCTTTTTGTGTCCTGCATTTCCAGAAGTGCGGCGGCAAGTTTCTCATCCCCGATCAGAACGACGGTTCCGCACACAGGGATTTTTACTTTTCCCTCCAGAACATCATCATAAACTGCCATTGCACTTTCTTCTGTTTCCTCCAAAGGCACAGTTCCATAATTCTTACAGTACCTGACATACCCCCGGAGCTGGTTCAGAACGCTCCGCCTGATCACTTTCCGGCAGAACACATGAAACTCAGAAGATATCTTCTCCGCATTGTCCGATGTAATTTCGTTTTCTCTCATTCCTGTCCTTGCCGCAGAAATGTTTCCTGTTTTTATCCCTTCACTATGACTAAATCACCGAAGGCACTTATTGACTTTAAGTTTGCCCTGTCAAAGACTTCCCGGAGTGATGAAAACAAGGCATATCATCTGATCCAGTCCTTCCTCCCCGGCGAGGTCGATTTTGATACGGCGCACCAGATCGGCATGGAGCTTGCCGATAAAGTTTTAGAGGGAAAGTATTCGTATGTAGTCAGTACGCATATCGACAAAGATCACATTCATAATCATGTGATTTTTTGTGCCGCCGACAACATCGACCACCACAAATACAATGACTGCAAAAAAAGTTATTACCGTATCCGTCACTTAAGCGATGAACTGTGCAGGGAACACCATTTATCCGTCATCGTGCCGGACGGACAACGCGGAAAAAAGTACAACGAATGGTCTGCAGACAAACACGGCGATTCCCGCAAATCAGAACTGCGCAGGGACATCAATGCCGCTATCAGATCCGCCGATACTTATGACGAGTTCCTGCATCTTCTGCGGTCAAAAGGCTACGTTGTGAAAGGAGAAAACCTTGACGGGAAATCTTCAAAATATATCTCTTTCCTGCCACCGAGCAGGGAGCGTTTTGTGCGCGGCAGCGTAAAGTCCCTTGGGGCAGAATACACAAAGGAGCGCATCGCTGAGCGGATTTCTGAAAGAGTGCAAAATCGCGGGAAACCCCTGACAGTCGGTTATACAGGGAAACGCCTGATCGACACTTCACAGGAAAAGTTTCAGGAAAGTGCTGGCTTAAAA
>RAYM01000002.1 GCA_003611805.1 bacterium 1xD42-87
TACATGTGCCATAAATACGCCATTTTAAATACTGTTGACTTTTCTGCCATTCAGATTTACAATCGTTTATGGATAAATCTATGCATCCATAAGATGACACTGAAACTGCTGTCAGTTCCAAGCGGGCAACCATGCCTGCTCCGGACTGGAGCAGTTTTTTGTTTTCTTTCCACGGCTTACTTAGCAAGCACTGGATTTGCATATGCAAATCCGGAATTTTGAACAGTTTCCCGCAGGCGGGAAACTGTCAAAATCTGCTTGCAGGGGGAAAGCCCCCTGACCCCCTTTGTTACAAAAATAAGCCCGCTCCAATGCTGCACTATTTTTCAAAATCCACTACATACGACTCACGAAAGGAGACATCTATGCTAAACAGAACACGCAAACATTCCCTGATCCTGTACCTGAACGATGATGAAAAATATATCCTTGACACAAAATATAAACTGTCCGGTATGCGCAGCCGCATGGCTTTCCTGCGGCACCTCATTATTTACGGATATGTCTATGATGTGGACTATAAGGAGCTGCACGACTACAACGTCAATCTGTCCCGCATCGGGAACAGCCTAAACCAGATCGCCAAACGTATGAACGCCACAGGACACGTTTACGATGAGGATGTAAAAGAGGTAAAGGAGATAATGAAACAGGTATGGCATACACAAAAATCCATGCTGTCAAATCAACCGTGCATAAGGCAATAGCCTACATCTGCAACCCGGATAAAACCGATGGCAGCCTACTGATTTCCTCCTATGGGTGCAGCCCGGAGACTGCCCATTTTGACTTTAAGTTTGCCCTGTCAAAGACTTCCCATAATGACGAAAACAAGGCGTACCATCTGATCCAGTCCTTCCTCCCCGGCGAGGTCGATTTTGATACGGCGCACCAGATCGGCATGAAGCTTGCCGATAAAGTTTTAGAGGGGAAGTATTCGTATGTAGTCAGTACGCATATCGACAGGGATCACATTCATAACCACATCATCTTCTGCGCCGCCGACAACATCGACCACCATAAATACAATGACTGCAAAAGAAGTTATTACCGTATCCGTCACTTAAGCGACGAACTGTGCAGGGAACACCATTTATCCGTCATCGTGCCGGACGGACAGCGCGGAAAAAAGTACAACGAATGGTCTGCAGACAGACACGGCGATTCCCGCAAATCAGAACTGCGCAGGGATATCAATGCCGCCATCAGATCCGCCGATACTTATGATGAGTTCCTGCATCTTCTTCGGGCAAAAGGCTACGTTGTGAAAGGGGAAACCCTTGACGGAAAATCTCCAAAATACATTTCCTTCCTGCCGCCGGGCAGGGAACGTTTTGTGCGCGGCAGCGTAAAGTCCCTTGGGGCAGAATACACAAAGGAGCGCATCGCTGAGCGGATTTCTGAAAGGGTGCAGAAACGTGGGAAAGCCCTGACAGTCGGTTATACAGGGAAACGCCTGATCGACACTTCACAGGAAAAGTTTCAGGAAAGTGCTGGCTTAAAA
>RAYM01000003.1 GCA_003611805.1 bacterium 1xD42-87
ACCAGCGCATACAATAAAGTAAACTCTATCGCTGATCTGGAAAAGAAAATCGCAGAATGTTCCGCCTCTGACAAAAGTAACCGTGAGAAACTTACCATCCTTGAACGCAAGATGAAAAGCATGGCGGAGATCATAAAATACGCGCAGCAGTATCAGGAGAACCGCCCTTATCAGATCCGCTACCGCAAAGCCAAAAATCCCGACGATTATTTTCGGAAACATGAGACGGAACTGATCCTGTACGACGGCGCAAAAGAAATGCTGCGTGTGATCCTTTCAGATCCGGCACTTACGGTACTGGAATCCACGCCCCAATATGCCGGGACGAATCCACAGGGACGCTCCGTGATCCTTGACGCTAAATGTGTCCTTGGGGACGGACGGAAACTCGACATCGAAGTGCAAAAGGCAAATGACACCGATCATCAGCGCCGTGTCCGCTACAATGGCGCGATCCTTACGACCAACCTCACCGATCCCGGCGAGAAGTTTGAGAACATTCCCGATGTCTGCGTTGTATTCATCTCCCGTTTTGACATCTT
>RAYM01000004.1 GCA_003611805.1 bacterium 1xD42-87
GCCAGCGCATACAGTAAAGTAAACTCTATCGCTGATCTGGAAAAGAAAATCACAGAATGTTCCGCCTCTGCCAAAAGTAACCGTGAGAAACTTACCATCCTTGAACGCAAGATGAAAAGCATGGCGGAGATCATAAAATACGCGCATCAGTATCAGGAGAACCGCCCTTATCAGATCCGCTACCGCAAAGCCAAAAATCCCGACGATTATTTTCGGAAACATGGGACGGAACTGATCCTGTACGACGGCGCAAAAGAAATGCTGCGCAGGGCAAAGATCGATCACCGTACTCTTGATATAAACAAACTACGCGCAGAGTTTTCGCAGATGGAACAGAAGAAAAAAGAACTGCGGCAGGCTTACCAGACTACAGAAAAAGACTGCAGACAGTTGGAGCGTGAACTGGATAAACTGGAACAGTATCTGAACGCTGAGCCGGACACTGTTTCCGTGCAGAAAAACACGAAAGAGCCGACACGCTGAACGGCACCCACTGTCATAAATTTTTTATTGAGTATCTTTTGAAAAATGGTATACTATAGTTAACAGCAGGCGTTTTATGCTGTGAATACAAACAAAGGATCAGGCATGAGCAATAAGGCAAAAATACGAGAAGAGGCAAAAAAACTGAATCCCATCGACGACCTGATGTTCCGCACGATGGCAGAAGATAAAGCGTTCTGCGAAGAAATCCTGCGGGTGATCCTGTCAGATCCGGCGCTTACGGTACTGGAATCCACGCCCCAATATGCCGGAACAAATCCGCAGGGACGCTCCGTGATCCTTGACGCCAAATGTGTCCTTGGGGACGGACGGAAAACGGACATCGAAGTGCAAAAGGCGAATGACACCGATCATCAACGCCGTGTCCGCTACAATGGCGCGATCCTTACAACTAACCTCACCGATCCCGGCGAGAAGTTTGAGAACATTCCCGATGTCTGCGTTGTATTCATCTCCCGTTTTGACATCTTTGAGGGAAATCATTCTTTATATCATGTGGATCGGATTATAAGGGAAACCGAAAAAGTTGTCGATAACGGATTTGAAGAGGTTTACGTCAATGCAAAGGTAAAGGACGGCTCCGATGTATCCGAACTGATGGAAGTATTTGTTGACGATGCTGCATACAACAGCAAATTTCCCGTTACCTCCGGCAGTAAGCGCCGGTATAAAACGACAGAGGAGGGACAGCAGGTTATGTGTGAAATTATGGAAAGAATTGCAAAAGAAGAACGTAATGAGGGCAGACTTGAGGGCGAAACTCGTATCAATACCCTCAACGCTATTCTGATAAATCTGAACAGATTTGATGACTTAAAACGCGCTGCTACGGACAAAGACTTTCAAATGCAGCTTATGATTGAACTTCTGCCGGAAGATATGTAACATAATAGAATCCGATGTATTCCATACCGGAATCATCGGATTTTTTATTCATATATTGTATTTCATTCTTTCCTCATCCGTCAGAACCACCTCAATGATATCCCCAGGCTGCAGGTTACACATAACACAGATTTTATTTAATGTTTCCAGTGTTATGCTCTTCCCTGCCCTGATATTGGTTATAGTCTGCCTTGGCAGTAAATTTTCCCTTTGAATTCTGGTCTGATTGAAACCATGATTACTCAATTCCTTAAACACATCTATTTTATATCTTATCATACTTTATCCCTCCATTTACAAAGTAACATCTGGTAGAATGGTTGTCAATAAATTTATACCAATATTAGTATATTTTGTATTGACATTGTACTATTACTAGTATATACTATTATTAGTATATAAGAGATTAAGGGGAACGTGCAACATGTTTACTACAGAAGAGCTTAAAAATATTGACTGTACTTACTTTCATATCATAAGCGCCGGCTGCTACTGCGTCACACTGCAGTCCAAAACACAGACCACTACTGGCACATCATTCACCAACAGTACCCGTCCTTTGCCACATGCAAAATCCAGCATAAGCACAGGCAGTCCATTC
Source organism: bacterium 1xD42-87 (assembly GCA_003611805.1). GTDB lineage: Bacteria > Bacillota > Clostridia > Lachnospirales > Lachnospiraceae > UBA3282. The sequence goes on from RAYM01000004.1 coordinate 1,991, forward strand.
CCTTCCACGAACAGGGAACCGCCCCTACTCTCGGACAAGCTATAGATACGATTAAGGCACACCACTTTTACCATCTTCATGTAAGAACTAAGAAAAAAGTCTGCAAAGGCACAGACCAGAAAGGGCGGAAATCAGCATGATAAGGAAAAACAGAAATATGACCGTGTATAAGACGACAGGAGCAGGATACCAGCACGTTCCGCAGATCAAGATGCAGGGTGGCTGGCTGAAAGATGCGGGGTTCTCAATAAGCGACCATATTCAGATCAAGTGCCAAAAGAACAGGCTTGTGATCACGAAAAGTAACCCTAAACATGCATAAATATCCCCGCTCTCATGAAATCCGTTCAGCCCTTTTGCTGACAAGCACGATAACCGTCACACAGCACAACAGCACAAGAGTCTGCTGCTCCCTTCTAAGATAACATACAGCCGTCAGCGCCAGCAGAATGACAAGAACCGCCCAAACCACCAAAGCATAGATTCCACTTTCCTGTTTCTTACGCGCAAGCCCCGCCTCCAATCCGATTCCAACAGAGGACGCAACAATCAGTCCACACGATACATGCATATCAAAAGATGCAAACCTCGTGACTGCCAAAACAGCGGCAAGCGTAAGGCATGACATGAGGTAGCAGTCCCTGTATTTCCTCAGATGAAATCCTCCCAAATATGAACGCAGCGGAATAAAGAACAGAAAAAAGAGGAGCGTCTGCTTCAACATTCCCACACACATTCCAATCGCAAGACTTGTGAGAACCGCCGCCCCAATTTCAAACATCCGCACAAGACCATACTGATATATTTCCAGCATAGAATCGCTGATGACCTTCTCCCTGACCAGCATCCGCGCTACTTTGTCCGCTATCTTCTCCATTATTATCCCCCGTTGTCTTTGATACTTTGAACTATACCCTATTTTTAATCCCAAATCGCGTTTCTGTCAAAATGAATGTTCAACATGTAAAAAACCGGAATGCTTTACTTAGGATACAGGATGGCGGATGCCCGGAACACCCCTTCCCCATGCCGGATGACAAGATCCCCGTTATATTTCTCCGCGGTCTTTCTTACGGATATAAGGCCATACCCGTGATATTCGTCACATTTCATTTCTGTTCCGTAGCGACTTTTCCTTTTTCTTTTTTTGATAGGGAAATAAAAATTTTGTGAATGGTTATATTTATGAACATACTTATATGTCTATATTTTCGAACTGACAAAAGTTATATTTATAAGAAGAAAATAAAGTGAGAGGTGCCCATTTTGTTTCTGATCGATAAATCACTTGCCAAACCCAATGTCTCTAAAACAATACGTTTCACCGAACGTCTGGATGAACAGCTCACCGTTCTGGCCAAA
>RAYM01000005.1 GCA_003611805.1 bacterium 1xD42-87
CCTTGTAGATTTGATGAAAGAGATGAGAGATTGTTTTAAGGATGCACTATAATTGAGTAAACTTCGCCGAAGATTGTGAACACTCATTTTACTCAACATCGCACTTGAGTAATACTCAACTTGAAGTGATTTTAGACGATTTCAGACGGTAAAAGGCGGTATTTCTGTCTTTCCCTTCCCAGATAACAAAAAGGCTCTGAAATCCTCATAATCACTTAGAAATGCGTGATTACAAGGTTTCAGGGCCTCATAATTTCTTTACATTGCTTTGCTTTGCAAACTTCGCTTACATTCCCATCTGCTTTGCCACTTCCTCCGCAAAGTTCTCTTCCTTCTTCTCCAGTCCTTCGCCGGTCTCAAAGCGGACAAATCTCTTAACGGAAAGGTTCGCGCCGTTCTCCTTCGCTACCTGCTCCAGATACTTCGCAACGGTCTGCTTGCCGTCCTCAGCCTTTACATATACCTGCTCTAAGAGGCAGACCTCTTTAAGCTCCTTATTCAGACGGCCGTTCACCGCACCCTCGATTACCTTATCGGGCTTGCCTGCCATCTTGGGATCATTCTTGATCTGCTCTGCAATGATCTCCTTCTCATGCGCCTTAAACTCCTCGGAAACCTCCTCGGTAGACACATACTTCGGATAAAGGGCCGCCACCTGCATCGCAATGTTCGTGAGCGCCTCTTTCACCGCATCGTTCACAACGTCCGTAGCTGCCTCAACGATAACGCCGATTCTGCCGCCGCCGTGCACATAGGTCACTGCGCAGCCGTCGTTCGCCACTACCTTCTCAAATCTTCTGATAGTTAAGTTCTCGCCGATCACTGCAACCTTATCCACCAGCGCATCCTTCACGGTCTTGGACTCATCCAGATGCCACTTCTCGGAAAGGAAAGCGTCCAGATCAGCCGCGTCGGACTCAACCGCCTGCTTTGCAACAGCCTCCACGTACTCCTGGAAGTCCGCGTTCTTCGCCACGAAATCGGTCTCGGAATTTACTTCCACAACCGCCGCCGTCTTTTCATCCTTCACCGCCACACGGCAAAGACCCTCGGCGGCGATTCTGCCCGCCTTCTTCTCCGCTTTCGCCTGACCGTTCTTTCTCAGATATTCTACCGCTGCCTCCATGTTGCCGTCGGTCTCGTTCAGAGCCTTCTTGCAGTCCATCATGCCCGCGCCGGTCATCTCTCTCAACTCTTTTACCATTGCTGCTGTAATAGCCATCTATTTTCCCTCCTGAATTATCTGTGCCATATCTCGCTCAGCCTGTACACCTGCCGGCTGAACTCCTATTCCTCTTCTACCTTCTCCGCCTCTGCTTCCGCTGTATAATCGTCAGCCTCTGCGCCCTGATTTGCCTCAACTACCGCATCAGCCATCTTGGACACGATCAGCTTCACGGCACGGATCGCGTCGTCGTTGCCGGGAATGATATAATCAAGCTCCTCGGGATCGCAGTTCGTATCACCGATACCGATCAGGGTGATACCCAGTGTGTGAGCTTCCTGTACACAGATTCTCTCCTTCTTGGGGTCTACTACGAAAATGCAGTCAGGAATTCTGGTCATCTCCTTGATACCGCCCAAGTTCTTCTCTAACTTCTCCCACTCTTTCTTGATCTTGATGACTTCCTTCTTGGGCAGTACCTCAAAGGTGCCGTCCTCAGCCATTCTCTCGATCGCCTTTAATCTCTCTACTCTGGACTGGATTGTCTTAAAGTTTGTGAGCATGCCGCCCAGCCATCTCTCATTTACATAGTACATGCCGCAACGCTCAGCCTCGGTCTTCACCGCGTCCTGCGCCTGCTTCTTCGTTCCTACAAAAAGGATCGTTCCTCCCTGTGAAACCACGTCGAATACGGCTCTGTAAGCCTCGTCCACCTTGCCGACAGACTTCTGCAGATCAATGATATGGATGCCGTTTCTCTCCGTAAAAATATAGGGAGCCATCTTGGGGTTCCATCTTCTTGTCTGATGTCCGAAATGTACACCCGCCTCCAGTAACTGCTTCATTGAAATAACGCTCATAGTTCTTCTACCTCCGTTTGGTTGTCTGCCATATACCTTGCGCCTCCCTGCCACCCGCGGTCCCGGGCACCGACATGGGCTGGATATATGTGATTAATAGAGTTTTTGCGCACCGCGCACACTTAAATACTATAACACAAAAGAATCCCCCTTACAAGGGGGATTCCTGAAAATTTTATCGTTTCTTCTCAGCCTTTACATATTCTCATGGACTTTGCGGCAAATGCAAATCCTGAACCGAACCGTTACCCGTATTTGTCAACTTAGTTGTGGAACATATCCACAATATTTTTCAGTTTCACCACATTCTCGGAGTTGGTCTCCATCAGCTCCGCGTTGCCCTCCACAAGCTGGGACACATTCTGCGTCTTCTGCGCCACACTGCTAATATTGTCAGCCGCCTCGGCAACTATAAGCGTTATGTTGTTGACAGATTCCGCAATCTCCACGATCGCCGAGAGCAGTGATTCCACCTCCACGCCGATCGCCTTCATATTTTCCTCAAAGTCGGACGCGTCCTGCGTATACTTCTCCGCAACGCCCATAAAGTCACTGTAATCCTTGAGCACTGTCCCCTCAAGAAAAGAAAGGATCTCCTGCAGGCAGGACTCCATATTCCCAACCGCCTGGTTGACCTCGGTGGTGATGCCGTTGATGTTGCTCACCGTGGAGGATGTCTGGGATGCCAGCCCGCCGATCTCGTCGGCAACCACCGCAAATCCTCTGCCAGCCTCACCCGCTCTCGCCGCCTCGATGGACGCGTTCAACGCAAGCAGATTCGTCTGTCCGGAAATGTCCAGTATGGCCTGGGTGAGCTGGTTGATCTTTTCCACCGCCCGCGCCTGCTCCATAGCCGCCGCACTCTTCTCCTGCACGCCCCGGTACATCTGTGTCGTCTTGTTCTGTGCCTCACCCGTCGTATTCTTCAGACCGTCGGCGCGCTGTTTGCTCTCTAGGGACGCCTTTTCTCCGTCTCTGGAATTATCCCTGATCACCTGAGCGCGTTCCCTGATCTTACTGACAGTGTTGTTGACAACCTCCATAGACGCTGCCGTCTCCTGCATTGCTGCCGCAAGTCCCTGCATCGTCTCCGTGTTTTCCCCGCTCATCCCCTTCACCCGATCGGTGGTATCGGAAAGCTTCTCCAGCGTATCGTCCAAATCTGAGTAGGTTGTCTTGATATCCTGCACCATGGAACGGAGGCTGGCACGCATCTCCCTGAGGGAATTTGCCATGCTCCCGCTCTCATCCTGCCGCTTGCAGAGTCTGTCACTGTTCGGGTTCTTCGCAAAATTAAACTGCGCCGTCATGGATACGATATCATTGATCTGCGTGATCGGTCTCGTAATGACCAGTCCCATCAGCACACCGATCACCACGGAGATGGCAGCCGCAATCAGCATACCGATCACAATCAGCATCGTGATGCGGCTTGCTGCGCTCTTCATCTCGGATTCCGGGGCTGTCAGCACATACTTCATGCCGTTAGTGAGTGTCTGATAACACATGTCTTTTAATTCACCCTGATAGGTGTAGTTAATCGGCTGTCCCTCCGATGCCGGATCCGCCAGCGCACCGGCTATCACATCGGATTCGTCAATCTGCGCAACCGCGGTTCCCGCTTCTATCGTTTTGTGGTAAGCGATAGTGCCGTCAGCGTTCGAAAGAAAGGCGAAACCCGTCTCAAATACCGTCGCACTGTCCACAGTCTTGGTAAATTTGTCAAAGTCAATATCCATACCGATGATACCGATAGACTCCCCGTCTATGACAATGGGAATGACATAGGATACCATATATACATTAATATTGGAATTTAAGTACGGGGACATCCATGTCGGTTTCCCGTTCTTCACGGGTATGTAATACCAGCCCACATGCTCCAGATCATCGGGCGAATACATGGAGAAATCCGTGGGAACAAGCGCCTCAAAATTTTCCGCGTCGCTGCTTCTGCTCCAGAATACGCCGCTGTCCGGCTCTGTAAACTCAGGATTGTAACGGATATACGCGGTTAAAGCCCCCTCCGTATTGCCGCCGATCTCATAAAGCATCTGCTCCATAATTGCCGTGAACGCGTCCACATACGCCTTATCCGTCTTAAATGCCTGCACGTCCGTAAGCTGCTGCAGCACTACATTATATGCCGTGTTGACGGACTGCTCCACCCGGCTCATCTGCGCGTTTAATTCCGCAGCCTGGTTCGCGCACGCATACCGCATTTCCTTCTGGGAATCCTGATACACCGTTTTTCTGGAATTAATGATGCTCACTCCGCCACAGATGAGGGATGTCAGAAGCGTACACACAATTACTGCAGCCAGAATTCTCGCCTTAATTGATCTCATAATGTCTCTCCTTTTGGTCCTGTTCTCTCTCTATTGTCCCGTCACAATCCTCGCAATCTGCTCGTCACTGGCATTCGACGGAATCTTAAAAGTTCCGGGTCTGAGTTTCTTATCATAACCGTTGGCGCATAAAAAGTCGTCATAGGCTTCCGCAGAACCAACTGCGCCGACATCAGCCAGCTTTTTCGCCACCGTATAGGAGCTGTCGCCGCCTGCGATCGTCACGCTCTTTGCCGCCTCCGTCGTGGGTTTCGTTTCCGGCTTCGCGCCATCCTCGTCCGGCTTCGTCATCTCGTTTGTATCGGAGGAAGGCTTCTTCCCCATGTCTGCCTCAGTCTCTCCCCCGTTCGCCGCTCTGTTTTCCTTATCCTCCAGGGACTCCGGCGTACCCACCACCGGCTTTTCCACATCCGGCACGGGTTCCGGCTCCTGCTCCTCAGCCTTCTTATCCGCTTCCTCTTTCTCCTTCGCCACCGCAATGTCTTTCTTGACGGCGTCTTCCCTCTGCACAGACGGTGTTTCCTCTGTATCCGGTCCGTCCTCCGCGTCTTCCACGCCTGCTGCTTCCAGCAGTGTGGAATCCTCGATCATACCAAGCTCTTTCGCCCGGGCGATCACTTCATCGTCAGTCATTTTCCCTTTTTCCCCGCCGCCGGACAGGGCAATTCCCATAATAACAGCCGTTACAATAATTCCCAGACCAAGTCCGCGGAAATAATATTTTTTTTCCATATCTACATACCCTCAAACAGGTCTATCACCAGTTTTACCTCGCCAAGACCAAGCCCAAGCTCTTTGGCGATTGCCATGTTGGACTTGCCCGCCTTGTGAAGCTCCAAGATTCTCTCATTGCTATTACGCCCGTTATCTTTTCCCTGGGCAAAGCGGATATCCACTCCCCGCTGTTCCTCCTGCACGGGTGTGCGCTCTCTCCTGCCGCCAAATTCCCTGCTGTTTCCGAATTCCCTGCTGCCTTCCGGCTCCCTGTTCCCGAAAATGCCCATCTCGGCAAATGCCGCGCTTGTGGAAAGTTCCGGCTCTTCGGCAACATAATCCGCTTCCGGCTCATGGATGATCTCCACCCGTCTCGCTTTGATCGGCTGAAAGTCAGCTTCCTCCTGCACTTTTCCAGACGCTCCCGGCATCTCCTCCGGAGCCGGTTCCATCGTCACCGAAGGCTCATAAATCTCTTTTTCCTCTTCCAGCGCCGGAAATACACGGGACGCCTGCACCTCTTCCACCACTTCCGGCGAGTACGCTCCCGCACTGTGAATCGACCAGAGATCAGTCCGGGTATCTTCCACAGCGCCCATCACAGACTGCACCGCTTCCTGCACTGCGTCCTGCGCTTCCCGTGCGGAGCTTTCCGCATGGCGTATTTTCATCAGCGCGTCCTCCGCTGCTTCCTCCGCCGCCTTCGCCTTTTTCGCCGTCTCTCCTGCCGTGATTTCAGCGTCGCGCACAGTCTGCCTGATCTCCTCCACAACCTGGTTGGCGCTGCCGATATCCGCCATCAGTGTATCATGCTTGTCGTTCAGCATATCATAGAGGAAAGTCACTTCCTTATGGTTTTTGTTGATTTCCTCCAGAACGGTATCCGAGTATTCGTTTACCGCCATTATCTTTTCATTTGCCACGCGCTCCATGGCGCGCTCCGTCTTCTCTATCGAGTAACCTATGGTCTCATCCACAATATCGGAGACTTTCTCCCTGACCGTTTCTGTCTCGCCCTCCACCAGTTTCCTGATTTCAGCCTCACTGATCAGCTGTACTTCTTCATCCGCGTCCTTCTTCCCTGCCGGCAGGAGATATCCCAAAAGAAATACCCCCGCCCCAATGATAATCAGAACGATCTCAATCACACTCATGCTTCTCCCTTTCGTAATCCGGCGCACACCGACCCTTGAACCTACCCCGAAATTTCAAAGGTGCTCACACCTTTTAGCAGCACTTTGCCGTCAGGTTCCTTCTTCTCTTTCTTCCTGTTCCTGCCGCCGTCTCCGCGATACTCGTTACTCCCTTTTTCCTTTGAGTCGAATTTCTTCTGGCGGTTTTCCGCCTTGTCTCCCTCATTGACCCTCTGTGCCTGTTTCTCCACCTGCCGGGCCACCTGCTGTCCGAAATTGGACTGGTCTACCAGACCCTTCGAGTCCTCATTATGCTTGACAGTCGTAAAGTCCTGCGCCCTCGTGATCTGTCCCTGCATCTCCACAAAGCCTATCGCCATAGCTGTTCCCCCTTCTGTCTCGCACGTTAGAACGGTGCCATCTTCACGTCACCGCGTTCCCTGATAAAACGACAGTAGTGTGTGGTCTTCTGCACCACCATGGAAACTTCCCCGATACAGATCCGTGTACCGGGATACACCTCTCCCTTTACGCGCACCACGGTGTCTGACCTGCTCGTCATCTGCTGCTTCAATTCTTCGATCTCTTCGTTTGCCGCCTCGATCGCGTCGGTTTTCTGTTTATTTAACGCCGCCATAGACTGAATCTGCTGGATCTGCTCCGGGCTCAGCTTCACACCTTTTGCAAGCTTTTGTTTCGCGGAAATCAACGTAGGCTGCACGGTCTGCAGAAGCTTTGTATCTTCCCCGATCTGCTTCTGGAGCTGGTTTACCCGTTCTTTCAGCTTGGGATCGGTTCCCACCTCTACAATGGTGTCAGCCCCCATCTCTGAGCCGAGCGTTTTCACGTTGATACTGCCTGTCGCGCACACCCGTCCGCCCGTGATGAATCCGCGCCTGCCGTCCACATTGACATCTCCGCCCGCAGTCACCCTGCTGTGCAGGATGGACTCGGACGCCACATATCCGTCCGCCTCCGCAGTTACATTTTCCAGAAACTTCGCCACAATATTGCCGCCCGCCTTGAGGACGCCGCGCCCCATACCATTCATGCCCCGGGCGATAATAATATTGCCGCCCGCCGTAAGCTGCGCGCCTTCCACAACGCCCTTCACCATAATGTCGCCCTTTGCCGTCACCCGGAAGTTTGTCGCCACGTTGCCGTTGATCTGTACATTGCCGTCGTAATCAATATTGCCTGTGGAATTATCCACATTCTCCACCATAAGTTCGTCGGAGACGAAAACCGATCCCTCCACCAGCTCCACATGTCCGGACACCTGTGCGGTAAGCACGGTGCGGTCTTCGGACAACTCAATATTATGCCCGTACTTTAAGGTTTCCTTTCGCACCTCCGCGGGCAGAATCCGATTTCCCGCCAGATCTTCGCCCGGCTCGCCCGGCTCTTCCGGATGCAGGACCGCCAGCACGTCTCCCTTATTACAGTGATTTAGTATATTCAGGTGGAAGAAATCTACACTTCCATCCTCATTCAAAGTAGGCTTCGCCTTTTTATCCGTGTTAAATTTGTATTCGATCCAAGCATGCTTTCCTTGAACGGGCGCATGCCCCTCCGCCACGAGAATTTCCTCCAGATACTCTCTTTTGGCGAAGAAACCCTCAATCGCCTCCGTGCGGATACCGCATTTGATTCCCCGAAGCTTCAGATCGTTGATCAGCTCTTCGGCAGTCATATTCTCCCCGCCCTCGGAAGCCGCATAAAACTTCACAAAGGCCTGCATCTTGTCAGGCCCCACTCTCAGCTTATAACACTCTCTCTCCGGAAGTCTCGTCTCGTTTCCGAGGCGGATCTCCTGCTCTTCTTTCGCCGCGCCCCCGACCGCCTGCTTAAGCGTCTGCAGGTCGCAGACATAATCCTTCATCGTCAGATACTCGAGCACATCTGTAATATCGACGGGTTTTCCTTCTCCCCTCGGCGGAAACAGCCTGAGCGACGACGCCCCTTCCCGGTTCACCAGTTTAAAATATCCGTTCATATACACCCCTGTCTGCCACTATGTTTCCATACGGATTTTGCAGCAAAGTGCAAAATCCTGTACCGAACAATTATCCCTCTTCTTACTTTCTTCTGTCAGAGTCTGTGAGTATGCCGATATAGTCCCCCATCTTTCCTCTCATCTTCTGCAGAGCTCTGGTGTGGAGCTGAGAAATTCTCGACTCGGACACCTCCAATATATTACTGATTTCCTTCAGGGTCAGATCCTCGTAATAATATAAAACGATTACCTTACGCTCTTTTTCCGTCAAAAGCTCAAGCGCCTGCGCCAGAATCTTCTTCAGTTCATCCCTCTCCAGAATCTCTTCCGGCGAATCAAAGGCTTCGCTCTTCGTGCTCCCCGCCTCATTGGAGACTTCGCTTCCCTGTTCTAAAAACTCATTCAAAGACACCACATTGGTGATCTTCATCTGGGACTGCCAGTCGAGGTACTCCTCGTCCGTAATGCCCAGAAGTTTCGCGATCTCCTCATCTGTGGCGCTCCTGCCATACTGCGTCTCAATCTCCTTGATCGCCGCGTCAATCCGTTTCTGTTTCTGTCTGATCGTCCGTGGAATCCAGTCCATCTTTCGGATCTGGTCGAGAATCGCCCCCCGGATTCTCAGACTGGCGTAAGTCTCAAACTTGACGTCCTTCAGACAGTCAAATTTATCAATGGCGTCGATCAGTCCAAATATCCCGTAACTCACAAGATCCTCATACTCGACATTGTACCCCAGGTACATGCTGAGGCGTCCGGCAACCACCTTCACCAAAGGCGCATATTCCAATATGATCTTTTCCCGTACCTCCGGGGAACCCGTATTCGCGTATTCCTCCCAGAGTTTCTTTTTGCCCGTTTCGTCCATTCTGAGTACCTGCTTATTATTGATTTATTTTACTCCTCTGGTTCCTTTTCTATAACCTCGCCCTCCTCCATGTGGGCGTCCTGTATCTGCTGCTCGAACCGGTCCAGCATAATCTGCAGGATCCGTCCGACAAAATAGAATCCCAGCAGCACACACAACAGAACAATCAGCATCGTCTGCAGATCATAGTGCAGCATCCGCATGGTAATGCTGACAACCGCGCCGGCAAATAACATGACAAAAGGAGGGATCAGTCTGCGCTTTCTCGCCTTTGCTTGTCTCTCCTCTTCCTCACGCTTTTCCCTCGCCTCACGTTCGGCAGCAGTTTCAATCTCATCCTCCGGCGTGATCCCTTCTTCCTGCTCTTCCCCCGTCTCCTGAACTTCCGCCTCTTCCTCGCTGTTCTTCTCTTCCCAATCCACCTTGTTACCCTTCCATCATCTTCCTGCTATCTTATTTTTTATCTTCTTCCCTCTTCCGAATCAGCACCTCTTTCGAACCAGACTGATCAGATCTTGTATTCCTGCTTACCTACCGCACGGATTACAAAATCCCCAGTCTCAGGATAAAAAATAACCGTTCTTCCGAAATTCTTGCCGGTATCTTCCGCCAGAATCGGAATCCGCAGCTCTGCCAGCTTTTTCTTGGTCGCCTGCACATTTCTCTCCCCCACACGCACCATCTCGCTGTTGCTGTTAAAACCAAACATCTGCGCGCCGCCCGCGATCTTTGCCACAAGCCGGCTTCTGTTTGCCCCTTTTCTGGTCACCTGCTTCACAAGCTCCTCTATTCCCGTGTCAGCAAACTTCGGTATATTGGAGTTATTGCGAATCGTCGTCGAATCCGGCAGCATGATGTGCGCCAGCCCGCCGATCTTTGTGACCGGATCACGAAGCGCAATACCTACACAAGACCCAAGCCCCAAGGTTGTAATCCTATCCGGACTGACGCATACATTTAAGTCAGCCATTCCGACCTTTATCTCTACACCCATAACACCGCGTTCTCCCGTTTACACTTTCTTAATCCATACCTATGCCCGCCGTCCGATCAAATATTGATCCCCAGCGCCGATAACATCCTGCCATATGAATCCAGATCAGGAATCAGGATAAAATACCCGTCCAAAACCATCTCGTCAAAAAACTGCGTTTGAATCATCAACATTCTGTCGCCGAGCGCGGCAAACTCTATCGCCGGCACGCTCAATATCGCTCCCGCCATATCCACCGTCAGATCCGGCACGGAAGGATAAATCGCCAGATTTGTAATACTCGAAAGGGAATTCAGATACGAACCCGTGATAATGTTTCCCACCTCTTTTAATGCAGAAAACTCCATCTCGGTAAACTCGTCACCCTCCGACTCCATACCCATCAGCTTGCCGACCAGATGCTTTGCTGCCGCCTTTTCGAGCAGAAACATAATACTGCCCTTGATATCGCCCTCGATGCCGAGGTAGATCCCCGCCATGACCGTCTCTTCGCCGACCATGGCTTCGCCCAGCTCCTTAAACTCCAGCAGCTGCACTTTAGGAACCGCCATATCTACCTTACACTGCATCATCTGTGCCAAAGCTGTGGTCGCATTTCCGGCGCCGATGTTACCTAACTCTCTCAGAACGTCGAAATATTCATTTGACATATCGTCTAATCTGATTTCGCCCACTATCGCTCCTCCTATACGCTCTCCAACACAACCGCATTCAAATCAAGCAGGGAGATCAGTCCCCCGTCGCTCTTCCCGACTCCGCTGAGAAAGTTTGCATTCTCATCTTTCGAGTCATACGCTACTTTTTCAATCCTGTCGTTTTCCAATGTCACCACTTCCTTGACTTCATCAACGATCACACCGATGGTTCCCTGCTGCTCCAGCTTCAGGATGATGATTCTGCTGGATTTCGTCTCCACGTCCTCCTCCAGCCCCATCTTGATGCGGATGCTCATAACGGGAATGACCTCGCCCCTCAGGTTAATGACACCTTTCAGATAATCGTCTACCTTCGGCACTCTGGTAATGTGCGGCATTCTTACGATATTGTCTATGTATTTGATGTCGATGCCGTACTGCTCGTCACCAAGCTTTATCACAATAAACTGTGTTGTTTCTCCCACCGGTCTTAACTCTTCTACTTCATTCATGCTCTCTTCCTCCCTCCTGTCAGATCAATGAGTTGGCATCCAGAATCAGCGCCACTTCACCGTCGCCGAGTACCGTCGCGCCGCTGATAATCTTGCACTTACTGATATATTTGCCGAGCGACTTGATAACGATTTCCTGCTGCCCGATCAGCTCATCCACCACGAGACCTGCAAGCTTATCGCCCTTCTTAACGACAACCACAACCAGGTTTTCTTCCGGGTCTTTTTTGCTCGGGATATCCAGGATCTCATTCAGACGTATCAGCGGGATTACCAGATCACGCAGCTGAATGACTTCTTTCGCCTGTACCAGATTCACATCGCTGGGCGGGATATCCTCAATCGTCTGAATGGAGCCGAGCGCGATGGCATATTTCTCGTTGCCGATCTCCACCATCAGAGCCTGAATGATGGCAAGTGTAAGCGGCAGCCTGATCGTCCACGTACTGCCCTCGCCGAGTTTGGACTTCACCTCCACTTCACCGCTTAAGGACTCAATCATGGATTTCACCACGTCCAGACCCACGCCTCGTCCCGACACGTCCGAAACCACCTTCGCGGTGGAGAAACCGGCGTTGAACAGCAGATCTATGATCTCCTTCTCGCTCATCGCATCACCCTGTTCCGGGGTAATGACGCCGCGCTCTATCGCCTTGTTCTTAACTGCCTTTGTATCAATACCGTTACCGTCATCCCTCACCTCGATGACAACGTTATTGCCATCCTGATATGCGTCGAGGAAAATAGAACCGACTTCCGGCTTCCCTCTCTCCTTACGCACCGCAGCGGACTCCAGTCCATGGTCTGCGGAGTTACGGAGCAGGTGCATCAGCGGATCGCCGATCTGGTCCACCACGGTACGGTCGAGCTCCGTCTCCTCACCGCTCATGTACAGTTCCATCTTCTTACCCAGCTTCTTCTGCAGGTCGCGGACCATACGGGGGAACTTATTCACCGTGCTCTCGATAGGCACCATCCTCACCTTCATAACCGACTCGTGGAGGGATGTGGTCACACTTTCCAGATACTCGATCTGCTCGTTCACTGCCTGGCTGGAATTGCCGGACATCGCGGATGCCGATACGAGCGAGTTCTTCGCGATAATCAGCTCGCTGACCAGATTCATCAGCGTATCCAGTTTCTCTATATCCACTCTGACAGTCCGGTTCACCACGGGCTTATTCACAGGCGCCTTCTTCGCCGCAGGAGCCGGTGTGGGCGCGGGCGTCTGTGCGCTTTCCGCGGGAGCCTCAGCCGGGGTCTCCGCAGAAGTCTGTGCCGCCGGCACCGGCTGGACCGTCTGCGCGGGAGCCTCAGCCGCTGCCCCCTCTGTCTCCGCCGCATGGGATTCCTCTGTCTCCGCCGCGCCAACGTCATCAAGATTCAGCGCGCTGCCGGAAACATCCTCAATCTCAGACACGCTCCTTGCCGCCGTCAGGACCTCATTCAGATCCGCCTCGGAGACAATGATCAGACTGAAATGCAGGTCAAACTTTTCATCCTCGATATCCTGGGAAGAAGGGTCGGAAACAATGATTTCGCTCGTCTCCTCGATCGCCTTAAACACGAGGAACGCCCTTGCCGCCTTCAGGATACAGGACTCCTGTACCTTCACCGTCAGCCCGTACACGCCCTTGCCCTGCTTGATCGCCTCGCTAAGTACGCTCTGCTGACTCTCGTTCAGCTTAATTCCTACAAAACCGCCCACCGCTGCCTCAGCTGCAGCCTGCGCCTGAGGCGCCTGTGTCTGCCCTGCAGACGCGCTGCTGCCCTCGGAGCCGTCGCTCATAATATCATTCAGACGCTTAATCAGCGCACCGTTATCATTTGTACCCTCGTCAGAGCTCTCCCTGATGTTCGTATTATACTCCTCCAGCGCGTCAAGACACTGGAACAGCACATCGATCATATCCGCTTTCACTTTGATATTGCCGTTTCTCACCTCGGAGAAAACATTTTCCATATCATGTGTCAGCGTCTGCATTCTCTTATAGCCCATGGTTCCCGCCATACCCTTCAGGGAATGGGCGGCACGGAAGATCTCATTGATCGTATCCATATTCTCCGGATCCTGCTCCAGAGAAAGGATCTGCGTATTCAGATTCTGCAGATGTTCATTGGTTTCATCAAGGAAAATCTCAAGATACTGGCTTACATCCATATTATTTTACCCCCACGTTTGTCGTGATTTCCTGTGCGATCTGATCCAGCGGCACTACCTGATCCGCCAGTCCCGCGTTCACGGCGCTCTTCGGCATCCCGTACACGGCGCATGTACTCGCCTCCTGGACAATCACATGTATTTTCTTTTTCTCCTTCAGATGTTGGATTCCTTCTGTACCGTCCGCGCCCATCCCCGTCATCACCACGCATACAATCCTGTCAAATCTGCTGTCCATCAGGGATTCATACATGTAGTTCGCGCAGGGCTTCACACCTTCTCTTGACGGTTCATCCGAATAATGGATCGTATATTTGCCCCCCATATTCACGATATTCAGATGCTTACCGCCCATGGAAATATATACATAGCCGGGCATAAGCACATCCCCCTCCGCCGCTTCCTTCACCGTAACTTCGCTCAGCGTGTTCAGCCGCTCTGCAAGGGACGCCGTAAATCCGGCAGGCATATGCTGCACCACCACCACCGGAACCTTCAGGTTCGCCGGGAATTTTGGAATAACCGCCTGCAGCGCCTTGGGTCCGCCCGTGGAACTTGCCAGCGCCACAATCTGGCTGCCCGGATTGTAAACTGCTTTCCCCGAAGGCGGCGCGGGCGCCCTTTTCTCCACCGCCGGAGCCGGAGCCATCCTGCCCGCAAGGTTCCTCGCCGCTCCCGCCCTGGGAACCGGCGACGGTCCCGCCGGAGCCGAAACCGGAGTCTGTGCCGGAGCCGGGTAGTCCAAATCCGTCACCGCGGCAAGAATACGCAGCAGCCCCTGACTGAAAGTCCCGTTACGGCAGTCCAGCGCGCTGGTAGGCTTGTGAATAAAATCCAGCGCCCCCAGCTCCAGCGCGTCCAGCGTAACCTTCGCGCCGTCCGCGGTGTCCGTGCTCGCCATGATGATCTTCGCCGAAATCTTACGTTTCTGCAGCTCCTTTAAAAGTTCCAGACCATTCATCTGCGGCATATTCACATCAAGCACGACCGCATCATAGGTTTTCCTGCTGAGCAGACTCAGTGCTTCCAGACCATTTACAGCCCTGTCCTGTACACGGAATCGCTTATCCGATTCAATTATATCACAGAGCACTCTTCTCATGAGTGCAGAGTCGTCAACCAGCAATATATTTTTCATTTTCTACCTCCGGCAGATCAGCCACCCGCTTTTTTATGGGTTTTCCTCGCCTCATCAAAAATATACTGAATTATTTCCTCTCTGTCCTGGGGATCCACATTCACATACTGCACGCGGTGGTCGAACACACCCGGCTCCTTCTCCAGTTCATTCACTGCCAGAACCTTCCCCACAAGCCGGTACTCTTTCTCCCTGCCATCAATCTGCAGGTGGTACTTGCACAGGATCAGGCTGTTCACCTCGTAAGCATAGTATGCGACAAACCGCAATCCGCCACCGCTGATATCCACAATCACACTGCTCTTAAGCGGCAGCGCCGGCAGCATTTCCTCCTGCGCCGCAACAGCGATCTCTTCCTCCTCGCCGAGCTGTCTGGAATCCATCTCCAGCGCGCAGCTGAAACGGTAATACTCGCGTCTCTGGTAGTTTCGCAGATTACTCGTCAGATCCATCACAAGCACATACTGCCCGTTATGGCGGTATCGGTCCGCCACCCGCGCCGTACACTGGTAAACCACGTTATTCCCGTAAAAATACATATCGTACTCGCCATCCACCGGCAGGAGAATCAGCTTGCCATCCTCAATCGGCATCGCCACCTCCACACGGCTCTCCGTCAGTACCTTAAGCACCTGGCTCCGATGCGACCTGCGCTTTCTGCTGTCCTCCGGCTCCTTCTCCCTGCCTATCGCCTTGAGTTCTATCTCTCCTCCCGGCACCGCGTACTTTGATAACACTTCTGACATCTTTTACCTCCCGGCATTAATACCTGCCGCCCTATTTTCCGGATATGATATGGGAAAAAAATGCCGCCATACCACGTCTCGGAATCGTTTTGTCCAGTTCCTTATTCATCAGCTTCGCCGCAATGATTTCATAGGCAATCGCTGATCTTGCCCTGGGATTGTCTAACGATACCGGCATCTGCTGCATCACAGCCTTTGCCAGAAGCTGATCCTGCGGGATCATTCCCAGATAGGAAATCGGCACCTTGAGATACCGCTCCACCACCGTTTCCAGTTTTCCGTAAAGCGAAAGCGCATCCTGCTCCCCCGTCACTTTGTTTGCCAGTACCTTCACCTGCGTTCTCTCCGCCTTGTAGCGGGGATGACGGCTCAGCGCCTTGAGGAGCGAATAGGAATCCGTGATCGAAGTCGGTTCGGGCGTGGTCACCAGAAGAATTTCACCGCTCGCCACGAGAAATTCCAGCACCGAATCAGAAATTCCGGCGCCGGTATCCACGATAATGATATCCGTCATCTCGTCTAGCTCCGCCAGGTTATCTATGATGGTCCCCAGATTATCCTTATCCAGATTCGACATTCCCGTGATTCCGGAACCGCCCGATATAAAACCCACCTCCATGGGTCCCCAAGTGATGATATCACTGATGCTCTTTCCCTGATAAATTAGATCACATAAGTTATGTTTTGGGACCGCCCCGAACATGATCTCTATGTTTGCCAGCCCGAAATCAGCGTCCAGAATAATAACCTTCTGTCCCATTTTGCGGAACTGTATTGCCAGATTGATCGCCGTGTTTGATTTTCCGACGCCTCCCTTGCCGCTTGTTACGGTGATGACCCTTGCCAGAGGACGTTTCGGCGGAACGCTTCCCTTTATTATCCTTCTCAGTTGTTCAGCCTGATCCATTATAACCAGATCTCCTCCTTAGTTGTTCCTCCGGTCAGCTCTTCCCGCCGAGCAGCCTCTTGACTGTCTTCTGCGGATTAAAGTCCTCAATGTCATCCGGCACATTCTGTCCATATGTCACGTAGGACAGCGACGCACCCGTATAGAGCCGCAGATTTAGAAGATTTCCCAGCGTCGTCGTCTCGTCCAGCTTCGTGAAGATCAGCTTATAATCCGCCATCTCCTTATAGGAATCCGCTATACTGATTAGGTCTTTGTACTTCGTCGTAGCGCTTAAGACAAGGTGCACCTCGCTCTCCACCCTGTCGTCCACGGAATGTATAATATTACACATGTTATCTTTCTGCGTCATGTTCTGGTGGGAATGTCCCGCCGTGTCAATCAGAATATAGTCGTAATCCTTAAAGTCCTCCAGCGCCTTGTTGATTTCCTCCACCGTGTAGATCACACGGAAGGGCACCTCCAGAATATTCGCGTAGGTACGCAGCTGCTCCGCCGCTGCAATACGGTAGGTATCAGCCGTCAGGAGCGCCACCTTCTTCTTCTCATCCACACGGAACTTTGAGGCGATCTTGGCAATCGTAGTCGTCTTTCCGACGCCGGTGGGACCGATAAAGAACACCAGCTTAATACCGTTTGACGCAGGCTCAATACCGCTCGGCTTGCCAAACTTGAGTATCATCTTCTGATAAATATTCGCCAGCGCATAGTCAAAGGGAATATTCGGCTTGTTTATCAGTTCGATCTCCTCCATGATCTCCCTGGCGTACTTTTCATCCACCTCATTCTCCAGCATGGTATTATGCAGAAGGTGCATGAATTTGTCTGTTTCCGTCTCTTCCTTCTTCTCCTCCTGCGCCTCTTCCTTCTCCTCCTCGGGCTTTTGAAGCTGCTGCTCCAAGAGCGACTGCAGGCTGTCCAGTTTCTCTTCTATGGCGCTGTTGTTTTCCCGTTTTTCCTTTACGGCGCTGCCATCCTGCTTCTCATGGGTTTCCATAACAGGTGTATTGTTAGCAGGCGCACTCTTCGCCGCCTCTTCTTCTTTATTCTGGCTGGAAGCAATCACACTGTTAATTGCCGACACGGCCGCCGTCAGCTTCTCGCTCTCCTCCTCAAGCGCCACCGTAACCTCCATCATGGGAGTCTTCAGGAACGCGAAAAGACCCTTGGGTTTCACGGGCTTCACGTTCATCACGACCACGCCTTCCCCCAGTTCCGCCCTGGCGTTCTCAATCGCTTCCTTTTCGGTTTTCGCAGTAAATTTCTTGATTATCATTATGCTGTCACCATCCCAACAGACTGTAATTCAACGCTTGATTCCACCTCGTTGTAGGACACAACAACCAGATCCCTGTAGTAGTCCTCTGTCAGCTTTTTAAAGTAAGCACGCACAATCGGTGAGGTAATCACAAGCGGGATCTTGCCCAGATCTTCCAGCTTCTTGATCTCTACGCCAAGAGACTCCATAATATCCTTCGTCTTTGCGGGATCGAGAGTCAGATACGCGCCCTGCTCCGTCTGCTTGACGCTCGCCATAATCTCCTGCTCCAGTTTCGGGTCTAACGTCACAACGCTGGTCGTCTCGTTTGCAGGGAAGAACTTGCCCGAAATCGCGCGTTTCAGACTCTGTCTGACATACTCCGTCAGGATATCGGTGTCTCTGGTCGTCGGCGCGTAATCCGCCAGCGTCTCGAAAATGGTAAGCAGATCCCTGATGGAAATGCCTTCCCTTAAGAGGTTCTGCAATACTTTCTGTATCTCGCCGAGCCCCAGAAGCTTCGGATAAAGCTCCTCCACAAGCGAGGGATTGCTCTCCTTTAAGTTGTCCACCAGACTCTGTACATCCTGTCTCGTCAGGAGCTCGGATATGTACTGTCTGATAATTTCCGTCAGGTGCGTCGCAATGATGGACGGAGGATCCACTACTGTATAGCCCATGCTCTCCGCACGTTCCCGCTGCCCCTCCGTGATCCAGATGGCGGGCAGGTGGAAGGACGGCTCGAAAGTCGGGATACCTGTGATCTCCTCCTCCACATAGCCGGGGTTCATCGCCATGTAGTGGTCGAAAAGGATCTCGCCCTCGCTGACCTGCACACCCTTTATTTTAATAATATATTGGTTTGGATTCAACTGTATGTTATCACGCAGACGAATAATCGGCACAACCGTACCGAGTTCCAGCGCGATCTGCCTTCTGATCATAACCACGCGATCCAGAAGGTCGCCTCCCTGGTTGACATCCGCCAGCGGAATAATGCCGTAGCCGAACTCCAGCTCGATGGGATCAACCTGTAAAAGCGAAGTGACATTCTCCGGCTGCCTGATCTCCTCCGCCGCCGCTTCTTCCTCGTCCGCCTCGTGCTCAATCACCGCCGTCTCAATGGTGCCTGCCATCACTCTGCCGACTACAACGAATACCAGACCAAGCCCCACGAACACAACCGGGTTCAGAGGGGTGACTATGCCCAGGAAAGCCAGAACCGCGCCCACCAGATACAGTACCTTGGGCGTACCGAAGAGCTGGCTGATCAGGACCGTGCCGAAATCCGCCTCCTTGGAACCCTTCGTCACAAGAATACCTGTGGCGAGAGAGATCAGCAGGGACGGGATCTGGCTCACCAGACCGTCACCGATGGTAAGGATCGTGTATTTGTTCAGCGCCTCCGTCATCTCCATCCCCTGCCGTAACACACCGAATGCAATACCGCCCACGATATTGATGAATGTGATCACCAGACCTGCGGTCGCGTCTCCCTTTACATACTTCACGGCACCGTCCATGGATCCGAAGAAAGTCGCTTCCTCCTGAATCTTTTCCCGGCGCTTTTTCGCCTCCTCATCCGTGATGGCGCCGGTGTTTAAGTCCGCATCGATTGCCATCTGCTTACCGGGCATCGCATCCAGCGTAAATCTCGCCGTCACCTCAGCCACACGCTCGGAACCTTTGTTGATAATCATAAACTGCACAATAATCAGAATGATGAACACCAAAATACCGATGACAAGATCACCGCCGCCCACGTACTCGCCGAAGGTCTGCACCACGTTTCCGGCGTCGCCCTTAGACAGAATCAGTCTCGTCGAAGAGACGTTCAGGGCAATCCTGAAAATTGTCGTGAAGAGCAGGATTGTCGGATAGAAAGACATCTGCAGCACTTCGTTGGTGAACATACAGCCAAACATAATGGTAAAGGCGACCGCGATATTGCAAGCGAGGAGCACATCCAAAAGCCCCGATCTGATCGGAACAATCAGCATGATAAAAGCCGCAAGCAGGTACATGGCAACGCCTACGTCTCCAATCTTCAATTTCTGCATCGCGAATCACCTCCTTTCAAAATTTCCTTATACTTTCCCCTTCAAATGGTAGACGAAAGCCAGCACTTCCGCCACCGCCTGATACAGTTCCGGCGGCACTACGCTGCCCACGTCCACATTCGCGTAGAGCATACGTGCCAGGGGTTTGTTTTCTACAATCTCAATGTGGTTTTCCTTCGCCACATCCTTAATCTTCTGCGCCAGATAATCGGCGCCCTTCGCCACCACATAGGGGGCGTCGTAAAGTTCAGGCTCATACTTGATCGCCACGGCAAAGTGGGTCGGGTTCGTGATAACCACATCCGCCTCAGGCAGCTGCTGCATCATGCGGCGTCTGGATGCCTCCATCATTCTCTGCCTCTGCTTGCCCTTGATCTGCGGATCACCTTCCTGGTTCTTGTACTCGTCCTTAACCTCCTGCTTTGTCATCTTCATGTCTTTCTTGAACTTGATCTTCTGATAGGCAAAGTCGGCGGCTGCAATCAACATATAGAAAAGGGATATCCGGATTCCCAGATTAATAACAAGTGTTCCGACCTGAGCGATTCCCTGATTCAGGGACACATCATACAGCATGTAAATCGGGGGCATGTTTTTCTCCAGGTAATTGTACACCACATACCCGATTAATGTCAGCTTCAATACGGATTTTAAGAGTTCCATCAGGGAATTTGCCGAAAAAATCCTCTTAACCCCGCTCACCGGATTCAGTTTATTGAATTTCGGCTGGAGCGGCTTCGTCGTCATCTTCCACTTTACCTGTAAAAGGTTCGTGACAAAAGCCACCAGAAAACCCACCAGCAGAAACGGAGCGATAATCTGCAGGATCCGCAGCAGGGACTGCACAAAAAGCATCCGGAACGTCTGTGTCTGGATATGCCCGTCGTAGAGCTTCACATACGTCGGAATCTGGGAATAAATATCGTACATATTCCCCACAAAAACCGTTCCCATATATTCAACTAGGAAACGCATCATCAGAAAAGCGGCAAGCATCTCAAAGGCGCTGGTCACCTCCCTGCTCTTTGCCACCTGCCCTTCTTTTCGGGCATCCTCCAGCTTTTTACTGGTGGGTTCTTCGGTTTTTTCTCCGCCCGGACCATCCTTGGCAAAGAACTGGAGATTATACTCTAAGATCAAATCATCCCCTCCACAAAGGATACAATCATCCGCTTCATCTGTGTGAATATGTTGTCTGACAGTACAGGCAGCATACGTACTGACAGGAAGAGGATCACCAGCCCCACAAGCACCTTAAGCTGCATACCGATAGCAAACATGTTAAGCTGCGGGGACACCTTTGCCAGCACGCCAAGCACACAGTTCAGAAAAATCATGGCACAGAAAATCGGCAGTATAATGCGGAATCCGATCGCTATATAATCCCCCAGGAACAGGAGAATGGATTCCAGCAGCGCCTCCCGCTTAAAAACCGCGCCATTTATCGGAATTAAGGTAAAGGTATCTGCCAGCGCCCGGATCAGGTACTGGTACAGACCCGAAATAATCATAAAAAGCGTAAACATGTACTGATAAAACACGCCCGTGAAGGTCGCCTGTTCCCTTGTCGTCGGGTCAATC
Source organism: bacterium 1xD42-87 (assembly GCA_003611805.1). Classification (GTDB taxonomy): domain Bacteria; phylum Bacillota; class Clostridia; order Lachnospirales; family Lachnospiraceae; genus UBA3282. The sequence continues at coordinate 21,077 of RAYM01000005.1, forward strand.
AGCGAAACCATGGACAAACCGATCTCCATGTCCGCGATACTTCCCGCAAAGGAAGTCACCGTGGTGCATATCTGCGCACCCCAGCCGATCAGGAATCCCGTCAGCGCCTCCTTCATCACAATCACCGCATATCCGAGAAGCGTGTTGTAAACCACCTCATTGCGGTCCAGCGACACATAGAGAAGATAAGCGAAAAAGATGCTGAAACCGATCTTCACCCGCCGCGGCACATTTGACATGCTGAAAAACGGAGCAACGTACACGAAGCAGCTGACCCGCACGAGAATCAACAGAAAATATTCCAAATCCGCATAAGTAAAGCTGATATCTAGCATATTGTCACTTTCCCACAGCAGAAATTACCTTTATCCAAGATAAAGATTAAAATCAGTCCACAGCCCTGTCATAAACTCCACCATGCTATTCATAACCCAGTGCCCCATGACAATCAGCGACAGAAAAATCGCCAACACCTTCGGCACAAAGGTAAGCGTCTGCTCCTGGATGGATGTGACAGTCTGAAAAATACTCACAATCAAACCGACGCACAGGGATACCAGCAGCATCGGCGCACTGCATTTGATAATTGTATAGATTGCCTGTTCGGCAATGGCTGTGACGTCATTGACTGTCATCTGCACTCACTCCTAATAATAGAATGTTTCTACTACTCCCTTAATTACCAGATACCAGCCGTCCGCCAGCACGAACAGCAGAATCTTGAAGGGCATGGAAATCGTGGTCGGCGGCAGCATCATCATACCCATACTCATCAGCGTGGATGCCACCACCATATCAATCACAATAAACGGAATATAAATGAGGAAACCGATAATAAACGCCTGCCGCAGCTCGTTGATAATAAACGCGGGCACCAGCACGCTGATCGGTATGTCGTCCAATTCGCCGCTCCATTCAGTCCGGGAGAGATCCATGAAGAAATTGACATCGCTCATCTGGGTCTGCCCATACATAAACTGCCTGATCGGCGCCGCAGCCGCCGTAAGCGCCTCCTCCTGCGTCAGTTCCCCCGCCTCAAAAGGCACTATCGCATCCGTATAAACTGCCGCTATTGTAGGCTGCATCACATAGAAAGTCAAAAACAGGGCGATGCCGATCAGCACCGTATTTGGTGGAGCCGTCTGCGTGTTTAATGCCTGTCTCGTAAAATGGAGTACAATAATAATCCTCGTAAACGAGGTTAACATAATAATCAATGACGGTGCAATAGCAATCAAGGTAAGAATCATCAGAATACGCAGTGTACCGTTCACACTGCCATTACCATTGTTGTACGTAACCGTCACCGTATTGGCGATATTCAGTTCAGCCAGATCTTCGGCACTCTCCGAAGCACCGGGCGGGTCCACATTGGTTCTCTCATTTTCCGTACCGGTGAGATTGGAGTCCCGGTAAGGGGTATCAGTCACCACTGATTCCGTCACCGCTTCGGGTCTGTTATCCTCCACTGCATAGGCGCTCTGCCCCCAGCTAAGATACAATATGCCTGCCACCATCAGCAGGCATATTAATTTTGCCAAATGATATCCGGAAAAATATCTCTTCATTCGTCTCGCCCGTCTTCTTTTTCCAGGATTCTTTCTTTCTGTATTTTTGCGAGTACATCCCTAAAAGTGGATGCACTACCTAAAGACCCCTCGGGAAAGCTTAAATCCTCCTCGGGAATCTCTGATAACATTGTAACAGTATCTTTGCAGACTGCAACTGCCAAATACTTCCGTCCGATCCGAACAATCTGCACGTACTTATTATTTGACAGCCGGAGCGACTCAATCAGCTCCATGTTCGCGCCCACAGACCTGCTCTTCTGGTAACCCCCGATCCATCTGGTCACAAGGGCGGTGATCGCCAGCACAAACACAAACAGCAGCAATACCGTCATAAACTGCACATAGGAGTCAGTCCTGTCTGATAATGCAGCGGTAAGAAGCATTATCCGACAACCTTCTTCACAGCCTCTAAGACACGGTCAGCCTGGAAAGGTTTTACGATGAAATCCTTGGCGCCGGACTGAATGGATTCGATAACCATTGCCTGCTGACCCATGGCGGAACACATAATAACCATAGCGCCGGGATCGCCCTCTTTAATCTTCTTGAGAGCCTGGATACCATCCATCTCAGGCATCGTGATGTCCATCAGCACAAGATCGGGTTTCAGCTCGTTGTACTTCTCAACCGCTTTTGCGCCGTTCTCAGCCTCTCCTGCCACGTTATAGCCATTCTTTGTCAGGATGTCCTTGATCATCATTCGCATAAACGCTGCATCATCACATACTAAAATATTTTTTGCCATCTCTCTTCTCCTATCACATATTATTTGATAATTTCGGTTACCCGAATACCAAAGCTTTCCTCAATAACTACTACTTCACCTTTTGCTACGAACTTGCCGTTGACCAGAATATCAATCGGTTCACCAGCAATCTTATCCAGTTCAATGATCGTGCCCGGTGCAAATTCCAGAATCTCCGAAATGGACTTGGATGTTCTGCCCAGCTCTACCGTTACTTCCAACGGCACATCCTTGATCAGTTCGATATTTTCCTGACTCTGCAGCGGGTTGAAATCGCTGGCGAAACTCTGGAACTGAACAGGCTGCACATTCATATTAGGCTGCGGCATCATTTGGGGCATCATCTGCATCTGCGGCATCATCTGGGGCATTCCCATCTGTGGCATTCCCATCTGCATCTGGCTCATATCCATCTGCGGCATCTGCTGCTGCGGCATTGGTTGCGGTGCAGGAGCCGGCGCTGGCGCCGCTGGTGCAGGTGCGGGAGCCGCGGCAGGTGCAGGTGTCTCATCGCCACCCTGGCTGGTAATGAAGGTATCATAAATTTCCTTCGCGAACTCCACTGGGTACAACTGCATAATCGTGGAATCCACCAACTCGTCAATCTGCATCCTGAAGGAAATCTTTACGAAAGTGCCGCTCAGGAACTCTGCGATATCGCCGCCTGACTTAAACGCCGTCAGATCTACCAGACTTGCCTCCGGCGGGCTGATATCAATCATCTTTCCGAGCATGGTAGAAAGTGACGTGGCAGAGGAACCCATCATCTGGTTCATCGCCTCTGAGATCGCGGAGAGATGCAGCTCTCCCAACTCCCCGTCCGTATTGCTGCCATCACCGCCCATCATCAGGTCGGTAATGATCTTTACATCATGCTCCTTTAAGATCAGGATATTCGATCCATCCAGTCCCTGGGTATATTTAATCAGAATAAATACGCAGGGCTTTTCATAATCTTCCAGTACATTCTTCCAAGTTGCCATCTTAACCACAGGCGTCGTAATATTGACCTTGCGGTTTACAATGGAGAACAGGGTGGTAGCAGATGCGCCCATGCTGATATTGGCAACTTCGCCGACAGCGTCCTTCTCGATATCCGACAGAAGCGAATCATCCGCTTCATCTCCGACGAAACCTGCGGTACTTTCATCCGCGGCATCCCCGGAAGAATCGTCTGTACCATTCAAAAGCGCATTTATTTCATCCTGTGATAACATTCCGTCCATGCTTTTATTCCTCCCCCTCTCTGATCACCGAAGTGACTCTCACAGCGTTCTTCTCCCGGCTGGTTCCCGGAAGTGCGGTGAATTTTCTGATATTACCCACATACACCGTAAGATCCTGTTCTACCTCGGTATCTAATCGTATGATGTCGCCGATCTGCAGATTTACAAAATCGGCAACCGATATGCTCGTCTTTCCCAGCACTGCCTTGACAGGAACATCCACTCTCTTGATGAGCGCTTCGATGTACTCCTCGAAATCCTCGTCATCCGATTCCTGCAGATTCGCGTACCAGAACTTCGTATTGAGCTTATCCATGACGCTCTCCAACGTGAAGAAGGGGAGACATACATTCATAAACCCTTCCACTTCACCCACCTTCATATTTAAGGTGACAATGGCTATCATATCATTCGGTGCAATAATCTGTGCGAACTGGGAATTCGTCTCAATTCTCTCCAACATGGGATTAATGTCCACCACGTTCTTCCATGGTTCCCGCATAAGCTGCATACAGACTACCATCATCTTCTCTATGATCGTCATCTCAATCTCGGTGAACTCCCTGCCCTTTTCCAACGGGTCACCGGCACCGCCCAACATCCGGTCTATCATGGTAAATCCCAACTGGGATGCCAGCTCAATCAAAATCATTCCACCCAGCGGATGAAAATTGACTACACCCAGAATAACCGGATTCGAAAGGGAGTTGGAAAACTCCGAAAAGATAACCGTCTCGGAACTGGTTACCGATATCTGTATATTCTTTCGAAGATATACCTGCAGGCTCGTGGAAAGCAGCCGCCCGTAATGCTCGTATATAATTTCCAAAGTGCGCAGATGTTCTCTTGAGAACTTGGTCGGACGCTTAAAGTCGTAATCCTTAATCTGTTTATCATCCGCGCCATTCAGTTCATTCGTGTCCAACTCACCGCTGCTCAGAGCGGCAAGCAGATTATCTATCTCGCTCTGTGATAGTACCTCACCCACGAAAGTTCACCTCCTGTGGCAGTGTCATTTAGTCTAAGTACTATCCAAACATGATGTCGCCAAAGGACACGTTATAGATAAACTTGGAATCAAACATGGTTTGTATTCTACCGATAATTTCCTTCTTAATCGCTTCCTGATTGTCACGCGCTTCTTCCGCCGTGTAGTGGGCGAAAACGCTGTTGATCTCATCTTTAATCAGGCCTTCCATCGTCGCCAGGCTTTCTGCGGAGCCATACTCCTTATAGCCGTCAGCCTTTGTGTTAATGGAAAGGGTAATGGAAACGACACAATAGTGATCCTTATCTTCCCCCTCGTTCTTTTTCAGCGGGATCGTCATAGGTTCCGCAAAAGAGTAAGTCTCTGTATCCGCCATGGAAACAGCTTCCTCCGCCCCGGCGCCCTCTGTGCCGGAGGACAGCTCCAGATTCAGAGCCGTAGCGATGTTGTCAACCAGCGCGGCAGTCTTCTTGGAAGCGCCCGTCACACTGAACATCATTATGGCGGTCAATACAATGTTTACAATCAACAACGCCAGAATAATAACGGAAATCAGATTCTTTTTCATAATCTTCGTCTTCTCCTTCTACACTTATCTTCTTAATAAGAACTGAGAGAATTATATATTTTAATCTCAACTCTTCTGTTCTTCGCTCTTCCCTCAGGCGTGGCATTGTCCGCCACCGGAAGATATTCACCGCGGCCCGCATGTTTGATGTTCGCCGGGTTCAGATTTGTGATCGAGAGGATATAGTCAAATACCGATAACGCGCGCCCCGAACTCAATTCGTTGTTATTGGAATACTTTGCGCCTGACATAGGAACATTATCCGTATGTCCCTCAATCTCAATCGTACCTTCCGCATAACGTTCCAGAATCAGGCCCACCTGATCCAGAACCGGTTTCGCCTCGTCTTTCAAAAGTGTGCTGCCCGAGTCAAAAAGCAGCGACCCTTTCAACGTAAGCTGGACAAACTGTGCGGTAAACTGTATCTCCACCTCATCCGCCATATCCCTCTCGTCGACCGCCTCCTGAATCTTCTCGGCAAGCGTTTCGGATTCCTCCATCTGCGCTTCCTCAAGCTGCTCTTTTGCAGCAGCCGCACCATCGGCCACATCCTCGGATATAATCTCGCCGTCGTCCATCTTGCCTGTACTGTTTATAAATTCATCCAGTTCATTGAGCTGGCTGACACCGTTGCTGATCAGCATACCGTCACCGATCGCCTGCGCGCCTCCTTCAAACACTGAAAACATCTGATTAAAGGAAGCCACAACCTTTTCCTGCTTCACCTCGTCGACCGTAGACATCGAGAACAACAGCACAAAGAAGCATAGCAGAAGGTTCATCAGGTCAGAGAACGTGGCCATCCACGCCGGACTGCCCTTGGGGGCCTCTTCCTGCTGCTTCTTAGCCATCCGCCTCACCTCCGCCTTCGTCTCCCGCGGAACCTCTGTCCGCAGGTGCAATGAAGGATTTCAACTTCTCTTCAATTACGCGGGGGTTCTCGCCCGCCTGAATGGAGAGAAGGCCTTCAATCTCGATTTCCTTCACCATCATCTCTTCCGCGTTCTTATTCTTTAATTTCGTGGAAACCGGTGCACAAATCCAGTTCGCCAGCACGGAACCGTAGAAAGTCGTAACCAGTGCGACCGACATATTCGGACCGATGGTTGCGAAATCCGACAAATCCCTAAGCATGTTAATCAAACCGATCAGGGTTCCGATCATACCCCACGCAGGACCCATAGCCGCGATATTTTCCCAAAAACCTATCTTATCCTTATGTCTGCCCTCCACACTTACCAACTCTGTCTCCATAATCGCACGCACAAGCTCAGGATCGGTACCGTCAACGATCAGCAGGATGCCCTTTTTCAAAAAGTCGTCCTCGATGTCGCTGGCCGCTTCTTCCAGAGACAGGAGTCCTTCTTTACGGGCCACGTTGGAAAGCTCTATGATTTTCTGAATAATCCCGGGTACATTCATGCTGGACGTCTTAAAGATCAATCCCATACTCTTAAGACCCGCTACGAAATCAGGTATCGTGTAACTAGCAAAAATACACATGAAGGAACCGCCGAATGTAACCAAGATCGACGGCATATCTATGAATCCAAACACAGTGGAGAAATCCTTTCCCCACACCATACCGAATATCATCAGTCCAAAACATGCTACCAAGCCAATAACCGAAGCTATATCCATATGTACACACCCACTTTTACACTAGTCTGCAAAAATATCCTTTCTATACGATTTTACTAAATTTTTCACTTCTTGTCTACTTTCTTTTACAATTATTTTCCGTCCCGTTGTAAAAGACAGCACCGTATCGGGGGTTTCCTCCACCAGCTCCAGCAAATCCGGATTGATCAGCACTTTCACCCCGTTTATCTTCGTGACCTCTACCATAGGCAAACCCCCTTATTCCTTCCTACGTAATACAACTCATTCATTTTACCACACATCTGCCAAAACTGCAAAAAGAAATTTTACCAATTCAAACCCCTTACGCGCAAAAAAGAGGACTTTTGCGCGGCATCCCGCGCATAAGTCCCCTTATTCTTTTACATTATCAGCGTTTCAGATTTACAAGCTCTTCCAGCATGGAATCGGAAGTGGTGATAATACGGCTGTTCGCCTGGAAACCACGCTGTGTGGTGATCATCTCGGTGAACTCGCCCGCCAGATCCACGTTACTCATCTCCAGTACGCCTGATTCCATGGAACCCTCGCCGTCGGAGGTGATGTCTATGCCAGTACCGTCGAACTCGCCGGAGTTCAATGTCGTCCTGTAGAGGTTGTTGCCCGCCTTCGCGAGACCCGCCGCGTTGGCAAACTTTGTCACCGCGATCTGCCCTAACAGTTTGGAAAGACCGTTGTCGTAGGAAGCCCTGATCTTACCGTCCTGACCTATCTCTACACTGATCAGCGCACCCTCCTTACGGCCGGTGCCGAGGTTGTTCTCGCTGCCGTCGCCGTTGTCGTAGGCAACTGTGGACGTCTTTCCGTTGTTGACATTCCGGATCGTCGAGAAGTCAATGGAAATATCGCTGAAGTGACCGAGGTCAACGACCTGACCCGTCAGATCCGTAGTAGAGCCTGCAAAATCCAGTGTTACCGCTGTCTGCTCTGGATCTCCCACATAGGAGAACTTACCAGTCTTGGTATCAAACACCAACGCATTTCCTTCATACGACTCCACACGGGTCACACTGGCATGACCGTCGGGCGTAATATAATTGATGTCAAATTTCACGTTATCGGTACTGTTCAGCCCGTAAGCCTTCTCCATGATCTCTTCCTTATCCGCGGGATAATTCAAAGTCACACCGAACGTACCTGTCGCCGCAGTAAACGCGGATTCCTTGTTAGTTTTAAACTGTGCTGTGAAGGACATCGTAACCGCGCCTTTTTCATCCACGGAAATGAGAGGCGCCGCCGGCGTACCACCGGTAGCCAGTTGCACATTGCCGCCCAGCTTACTTAATACCGCTCCCCATGCAGCTGCATCCGGACCCGTGGGCGGTGTAGCGTTGGGATTAGGTCCAAGCGGTGTTCTGTCTCCATAAGTAATACTACCATCGGCATTCTTGGTTTCCGGTCTGTAATAATACTGCCCTTCCTTCTCGTCGTAAGTCAGACCATACTTCTCCTGAAGAACCTTTCGATCCAGAGTCACATCGCCCTGCATGGTTACATCTGAATTTGCCGGCAGTTTGTTATTGTCGGTAGCCGGAGCCGTCACCTTCAGATTCTCCGCCATGGACATCATAACGTTCTCACCAAAGCCGGTCAGGATTTCACCGTAGTTATAGTTTACCGTAAAAGTTCCAGTTTTTCCATCCCCTGCATCCGTATAAGTCACGCTGCCGTCGCCGGGAAGACCGTAAACCTTTGTCTCTTCTATTGACTTAGCCTCTCCAAAGGACGCGATCTGGCTGATGTCATTGACATTATAGTAGTCCTTCAAGGACTGCCCGTTTTCATCCTTGATATCGTCGAGCTGTACATAATACTGTCCATCCTTGCTCAGCGCGTGAATACTGAACTGCGCCATGTAGGAGTAGCCCCTCGAATCGAAGAACTGGTATGTCCGCACGAGTCCCGCCTTGCTGTGCACATCGGAATCGTTCTTATCCAGAATACCAGATACGATACCGTTGGTGGTCGCTTCCGCGGGAGCGGTCATATTCTCCGCTTTCATTACCTGAAGCGCCTGCACGGGACCGGACTGAATCTCGCCGGTCTCCTCATCCACCTGCCAGCCCATCACGCGGTAGCCGGTGCTCGCCATAACGAGGTTACCCGAGCTGTCGATGTTGAAGGAGCCGTCTCTGGTAAAGAAGTTCTGGGAACCGCTGTTTACGATGAAGAAAGATTCGCCCGTAATCATCACGTCCCACGGGTTATTCGTAGACTGGGCGTTACCCTGTCTGGTGATGGCAGTGTTGATCGCCGCCGTCTTGGAACCGAGACCGATCTGTCTCGCGTTGATACCGCCGCGCCCTGTGTCAGCGTTCGCGCCGGACGCCGCCTGTGTCTGCTGGTAGAGCAGATCGCTGAACACCATGTTCTGCGACTTGTATGCTGTTGTATTTACGTTTGCAATGTTGTTACCGATAACATCCATTCTGGTCTGGTGGGTTTTCAAACCCGATACGCCAGAAAAAAGTGATCTCATCATAGTGAAATGACCTCCTTAAACTTGTATGGAACCGTCTGTCCTCTCTGTCAGTCGAGGACGTTAAGCCTCCTGTAAGGTCCGGCTTATATAATGACCGCTCCGTCTATGTTTGTGAATACATTCTCATCAGCCTCCGTCTGATCCATCGCCGTGATAACCGTCTGATTCGGCACACTCACGATAAATGCAAGGGAATCTACCATGACCAATGATTCCTTTATCCCCTTCGCCGAGGCTTTTGCTGCTCCCATGTTCAGGCGTTCCACCTGTTCCTCGGTCAGCTCAATATTCCTGTCCGTCAGACGATTTGCCGCATGTTTGGAAAATCTGACTTCCCCGGGCTGTTCCATGCCGTCTGTCTTTTTTGACAGAATATCCTGAAAGCTTATGCCTCCCGACGCAGGCGCTTCGTCCTTGAATCTGCCTGTCTTCAAATATTGATCCTGAAGCTGCTCTATCGAAGGGAAAGAACTGCCTTGAATCTTCATACTCTCTCCTCCCTGAGATCATCGCCCCGCTGTGGCTTACTTATCGTCGCCGTCATCGCCGTCGCCGTCATCGCCATCACCGTCACCGTCGTCACCATCGCCGCCGTTGTCCTTATCTGCATCAGCGATCGCCACCAGATCTTTCATCTTAGCCACATACTTCTTCATGGTGTCTACTTCCTCATCCGTCAGGAATTCTTTCTGGTAATCGGTCATCTTATCATACATCTCGTTCAGCTTTTCTACCTTTTCCCTGTCGGCAATCGTCAGATTTTCCATAGCGGGAAGCTTTTTGAGAATATTCAGCCAGTCTGCCGCCAGCTTATATGCCTCTATATAGGTAGGATCAGCTACTGTTGCCAGATCATCCATCGAATAGAGGTCTCCGCGGATAGACAGGTACGCCTTGTTGTTCTCATATGTGACAAAGTCCACGGGGCCCTGTACCTGTGTAAGTCTGCCCTGACTATCCCTCACATTTAAGAGTACCGTCTGTCCTACTAACGCCGACGCCCGGAAAAGATCCATGGATGCGCTCATGTTCTGCATCTGCTCCAGTTCCGAGAATGTCGCATACTGGGAAATATACTCTGTGTTTGAGGTGGGCTCCAGCGGATCCTGATACTTCATCTGTGCCACCAGCAACTGTAAGAAAGCGTCCTTATCCAGCGTATTGCTTGACTTTACGCCCTTTCTTGCTTCCTCGAGGGACGCCGCGGAATTGGATTCCACGAATTTACCGTTTTCTACTCTCTGTGCTACGCCCATTCTTTCACTCCTTTCTGAATCATGTTCTTACGGTCTCAGCAGTAAATGCTTCGACCTATACCACACGTTATGCAGTATAGTCTACCGTATTGCCGTTTGCCTGCATCATCTCCACCGCGATCCGCTCCGAATCGTCAAGTTCCTCCAGACCTTCCCCCTCCATCTCGTCGAGGTTTAAGTTGATCCGTCTCGCGCTCTTCTTCGCATTTTGGCCGTTCTGCTCCGCTTCCCGCTCGCCGCCGAACTGCTCGCCGTAAGCGTGGTTCGCAACCGTGACTTCCACAGCCTCCACCTTGATGCCCTGCTCCTCGAACTGTTCCTTGAGCTGGATCATCTGGGTTTCCAGAACTGCCTTTACCGTCTCGTTCTGTGCCGCAAACTGCGCTGTGATAACACCGTCCTTCGCCGCGATCTGTACATGTACCGTACCCAGGCTTGCGGGATGTAACTGCATCTCCATTTCCTGCATCTCCGGTTTGAGATTAAACTTCATGTACTCCACGATCTGATCCATGATCTGATTCGTCTCGGGCTGTGCGTATACCGGTCTCTCCGCCGGCGCTTCCACTTCTTCCAACTGCCCTGTCAGGTTCTGTAAGAAAGCGTTACCCGCACTGTTTCCCGCCGCGTTCTCCTCTCCCTTATGCCCCGAGCCAGCCATATCCTCCTTCTTTAAAACAGGAGTTGTCTCCGGCTTCGCCGTGTCCGTGACCTGCTCACTGACATGCTTCTCACCGCTCGCATCGTCAACCGTCACCTTGATCTGTACCGTGCCGCCGTCCTTCTGTACGGACACCGCATAATCCTTCATGCCTTCCACACTCACCTCAGGCTCTTCCGCCATCGGATTTTCTGTCTCCGGCATAGCCAGTACCGATTCTTCCGTCCCCGCAGGCGCTTTCTCCTCCGCGCTCATCTGCGCCATCAGTGCATTAAGCTCCTCCGCGCTCAGTCCCAGTTCCTCCTGTAATGCGCCCAGAGTCTCGTTCACCGCCTGGAAAAGTTCCTGTAAATTGCCGTAAAGCGTCCCGTCTGTGATCAGAGCCAGCTCATCCGTATTGTCTGTCAAAGTGAGTAACAGCTGTTTCAGATTCGCCGGATCAAAGAGATCTACCGCCGTAAGCCCTAGGGCTTCCATCGCCGCTTCCACCTTTTCCAGCGGAATATCCATCACATCGACGATCTCACTGACGAGTTCTCCCGCCGCTTCCTCCACAGTCTCCTGTGTCTGCCCATCCTTCGCCTCGGTCGTCTTGCCGTCCTGCCCTACGGGGCTCTTCGCATCTTCCGCGGAAGCATCCGTCTCTCCGGGCTGCTTTGTCCCTGCCGTCAGGTCGGCGTTTTCCTGCTTCACCGCATCCTTCGGCTGTGCCGTCTCCTGCGCGCTCTTCACAGTCTCCGTCACCGCCTGTTTCGACGCTGTGGCTGCCGCTGCGCTGCCTGCCTGTGCCTTCTGCAGTCCCGTAAGCTGGTCGCTCATTTTGTTCATAAGCTTATCAAAGCGCTCCTGCACGACTTCCTCCGGCTTCACAGATGTCTGACTTCCCTGCACTGTCCCAAAGGGCGACAGGGCTTTTACATTGTTTACCGTCATTCCTTGCTCTTTCCTCCTTTCTTAAATTGTCAAAGTGCTCTCGCATTCCCACACATGGCTGTCGGACAGTTTTCCTGTCCGCCGCACGGAACGCGGAATATATATAACACATGTAACGGATATGATAATAGCCCGTTACATGGTATATATCGGCATTCTCCCGCTGTCAATAAAGCGGTTTCCAAAAGATTGTGGAACAAAATCACTCTTCGGGATCCATGATCCTCGTAATCCTCGCCGCGGTCTCAGCGTCCATCGCTCCCAGAATATTCCCTCTGTCCGCCGGCTTCATCTGGCTCAATATCTTAGCCGCCAGATCCAGGTCTTCGGTCATTGCCTCAAAAATAGCTGCCGCCTGTGCAGGTTCCATCTCCGCGTACGCCTGTGCATAATCTTCAACCCGCGCATCCGTCTCCAGCTGCTGCACTACCTGCTTATACAGATACTCCGCCGTGGTGGGATCCATGGTCTGGTAATACTTCTGATACTCTTCAGCCCCCGGACCGTTCTCGGCGTAGACCACTTCCTCATAAAACTCTGTCTTGATGCGCTCAAACTCCACCTGCGCGTCCTCAAAAGTCTGCAGCCGCTCAATCTCCGCCCGAAGTTCCGACAGTTCCTCGGAATCTACGCTGCTTGCCGCCTGGGCATCCTCCAGCTGCAGTTCCAGCTCCTTGATATAGTCCACAGCCTCCCGCAGACTGGTGTAACCGCCGTAAGACTCTTCGTCATCCGTGGTGACCGTGGAATCCGCGGGCAGGATCTTATTGACCACAGGCACATCCTTCAGCACCGGAGCGAGCACCCCTGAACCGAATCCGCCCACGTCCAATTTGATTAAGAGACAGAGGATCGCTACCCAGATAATTACAATAATAACCGTTACGAAAAAAACGGAAATACCGCCTCCCTCGTCGTCGTCAAGCTGTGCCTCCTGTTCCGAAATCTCCTTGGCGCGCTGCTTTGCTTCTTTTTTCTGCGCTTTCCGATCCGCTTTGATCTTTCCCCGTTCTTCTTTTAATCTCTTTTTTTCCGCCTTTTTATCAATGGGGGGTTCCATACCCACATTCGTTGCTTCAGCTGCCATTCCCATTTTCCTTTCCACGCTGCCCGTAGGTGTAACTCGTCAGTTCGTCAACCACCTTGAACTCCGCTGCTTTCTCCTCATCCAAAAACTGGAGCAGCGCCTTCTCCTTGAGCTTTTCGTGCATCTTGCGCTCCTGCATGATCTCCGTCAGCTTCGCCCGTGCCTTCTCCACCGCTTCCTCGGCTTTCAACACCTCAAACTCCTGCACGGCGATCAGTTCGTCCATAATGAGCACAGCGTTGCGGTTATCCCGCAGCTCGTTCGCATGGACAGTCTCCTTCCGCATCTGCCTGCCTTCCTCGAAATAGGCTTCCTTCCGGTCAAACAGCGCCTGCAGTTTCTCCTGCTCCTCATTCAGCCGCATCTGCGCCCTGCCGACTTCCATTTTCGCCTGCGTCTCAAGTTGATACTTGATATTCAGGATGCTCTGCATCCTGTATCTGAATTTCGCCATGGCAGGTCACCTATTCTTCATTTTCCGCAAAAAGCTCCCGCAGCATATCCACGGCTTCCTCGTAATCATATTTTGAATCCACATCCTGCATCAGGAATTCGTTCACCGCCTCAATTTTCTCAATGGCGTAATCGATATTTCTGTTGCTTCCACTCTTATATGCGCCGATGTTGATCAGATCTTCCGCCTCGTTGTATGTAGCGAGCACGTTTTTCAGTTTGCCCGCAAGCGTCTTATGTTCCTTATCCACAATCTGGCTCATACATCTGGAAATGCTCTGCAGTACGTCGATCGCGGGATAGTGGTTCTGGTGCGCCAGTTTTCTGTTCAGCATGATATGACCGTCCAGAATACTTCTCGCCGTATCCGTGATCGGCTCATTCATATCGTCACCGTCCACCAGCACCGTGTACAGCCCGGTAATGGAACCGACCGCCGCACAGCCCGCACGCTCCAAAAGCTTCGGCATCTCCGAGTAAACGCTGGGGGGATAGCCCCTCGATACCGGCGGTTCCCCGCTCGCCAGCCCAATCTCTCTCTGCGCCATGGAAAAACGGGTCAGGGAGTCCATCATCAGAAGGACATCCTTACCCTGATCCCTGAAGTATTCCGCAATCGCACAGGCGGTCTTCGCCGCCTTGTTCCTCTCAAGAGCCGACCTGTCCGAGGTGGCAACCACCACCACGGAACGGCGCATACCCTCCTCGCCCAGATCCCTCTCCACAAACTCCCGCACCTCTCTGCCACGCTCGCCGATCAGGGCGATCACATTGATATCCGCCTTGGTGTTGCGCGCAAACATGCCCATCAGTGTGGATTTTCCAACACCCGAGCCCGCGAAAATACCGATACGCTGTCCTTTTCCCACCGTCATAAGACCGTCTATCGCCTTCACGCCGAGCGGCAGGACGTCCGCAATAATCTTCCGGCTCATGGCGTCCGGCGGCTGTGCCTCCACGCTGTAGGGCACGCCCGGCATATACTCGCCGTCAATCCTGCCGAGACCGTCCAACACCTTCCCCAGAAGATCGTCGCTCACCGGCACCGTCAGCGGATTGCCCGTGTTCTCCACGATACAGCCCAGCCCGATTCCGTCGGTGTTGTCACAGGGCATCAGGAGTGTTCGTCTGTCCTTAAATCCTACCACCTCCGCCGTGATCGGCGGATATTCATCCCCGACGGGATAAATCATGCACAGATCCCCGAGCTTCGCCTCCGGTCCTGCCGATTCGATGGTAAGCCCTACCACGTTTTCCACTCTGCCCTTTTTCTTAAAAAAAGTATCGTCCATTATGCTGCTGTATTTAAAGTAGTTGATTGCTGTATTCATCCGATGCTTCTTTCTACCGCAGATTTAAACCTTCTCATAGGATAACACTCGTAATTTCTTTGTGAGTTCCTCGAGCTGCGTACCTACGCCGCAGTCAAAAATACCGCCGTCCGTCTCAATCAGGCAGTCTCCCTTTGACAGTGCGATGTCCTCGATGATCTCAATGATGCCCCTGCCCGCAACGGCGCCCTCCACAAGGGTCTGCTTCTGCATATTGACATGGGGGTAATCGTCTGCCGACACATGCACGATAAAGGTTTTGCTGCTCTCCACCTTACGCAGGGTAGAGTCAATCAAATGTACCAGAATGTCCCGGTTATCCATCAGGTCCACACCAAAAATATGGCTGTATACATCTGTGATGGTTTCGATAAACCGCGGCTCCAGGTTTTCCAGCATCTCGTCATATTCCGCTTCCAGCTGTCTTTTCCGCTCAGCCAGCTCCCGCTTCATGTCGTCCGCCTCGGCAAAGCCTCTGGCATATCCTTCGTCATAGCCCTGTTTCATGCCTTCCTCAACGGCATTGGCGCGCTCGATATCGGCATCGCGCTTTGCCTGCGCCGTAATATCAAGAGCCTGCGCCTTCGCCTCGGCCAGGATGCGCTCCGCCTCCGCTTCCGCCTCTGCCTGCATCTCGGAAAAATCCGGCGCCGGCATGTCTCCCGCTTTGATCACATTGCCGCTGCCTTCGCCGTCCGAAAAGAGGGCGTCGATCTCCTCGCCTTCGATACCGCTGACAAACTCCGGCTCTCCCTCTTCGCCGTCCTCGTCAAAAGAGGGCAGCGCTACCGCGTTCGCACGGCGGATATTTTCCCACTCCTCGATGCGCTCCGCCACAAGCGTATTGCTGTCAATCACGCACTTATCTTCACCGTCCACCCTGACCCAGCCGGCTTTATACAAATTCCTCTGTTTCATCCTAAACAATGATCTCGTCACCTCCGCCTCTGGAGATAACAATTTCCGCAGCATCCTCCAGTTTCCGGATGATGTTTACAATCTTCTGCTGCGCTTCTTCCACGTCCTTCATGCGGACAGGACCCATAAACTCCATATCCTCCTTGATCATAACGGCAAGACGTTTGGAGAGGTTGTTGAAGATTGCATTCTGCACTTCCTCGTTGGAACCTTTCAGCGCAATCGCCAGATCGGAGTTATCCACATCACGCAGCACACGCTGGATCGCACGGTCGTCCAAAAGCAGAATATCCTCGAACACGAACATCTTCTTCCTGATCTCGTCCGCAAGCTCCGGCTCCTCGATCTCCAATGTCTCCATGATATGTTTCTCTGTACCGCGGTCCACCGTATTCAAAATTTCCACGACAGCGTCCACGCCGCCGATAATCGTATAATCCTGATTCACCAGAGATGACAGTTTGGACTCCAAAACTTTCTCCACCTCCTTGATTACATCCGGGCTCGTTCTGTCCATCACCGCAATACGTTTCGTAACGTCCGCCTGTCTGTCCGGCGGAAGCGCCGAAACGATAATCGCCGCCTGCCCGGGCGCCAGATAGGACAAAATGAGCGCGATGGTCTGCGGATGTTCGTCCTGGATAAAGTTTAAGAGCTGTGCTGCGTCCGCCTTTCTCACAAACTCGAAAGGCTTTACCTGCAGGGACGCCGTCAGCTTGCCGATCACGTCCATCGCCTTCTCGGCGCCGAAGGACTTCTCCAGCAGTTCCTTCGCGTAGTTGATACCGCCCTCCGCGATATACTGCTGCGCCAGACACACCTGATAGAACTCGTTTACCACGCTCTCCTTGACCTGCGGCGTAATACTCCTTGTGTTCGCAATCTCCAGTGTCAGTTCCTCCACCTCGTCTTCTTTGAGGTGCTTAAAGATTGCCGCCGATTTTTCCGGTCCAAGGGCAATCATCAATATAGCCGCTTTCTGGAGTCCGTTGATTTCTTCCGCTTTTGATGACGCTGCCATTTATCTTACCCCCAGTCCTCATTTAACCAGTTGCGCAGCAGGTTCGCCGCTGCCTCCGGATTCTCTTCCACAAATTTGCTGACGAGTTTCTTCTCATCAGACTCATTCTCGGAGGAAATCTCTTCAAGCGCCACATCGGACTGCAGCAGCGTCTCCACGGTAAGTTCCTCCTCTTCCTCCTCGTGTTTCTCGCTCTTCATGCTGCGCAGCACCACGAATGCAAGCAGCGCCAGAATCACGATGATCAGCAGGATCTGCAAGACATCCGTCGCCGTGATCGCGGAACCCTCCGCGTCAAAGAAGAGATTCTCACTGTACGCCACCAGCGTGATATTGTCTACCGGAATGCCCGTCGCGTTCGCAGCCGCATTATAAAATTCCTCATCCAACTCGATCCGCGTGCGCTCGTTGTTGGCGAGCTTATATTCCTCCCAGCTCACGCCGTCCAGCAGCCCCTGCGCGTCCACATCCTCCTCCCGGACCACATTGTACTGGATCAGGGAAGCCGCCAGCGACGAGGAGGCGTAATTGATCACTCCGGAAGGCGTCTCAATGGTAGTAATCTTCTCATTTGGCAGATAATCTCTCGACTCCTCGGTAGTTGAAGAACGGGAGTTGGAGTTATCCTCAAGCACATAAGTCGTGTCGTCATCGTTGGAATCCGTGCCGGGCACGCCGCCCACGTCGCTCACGTTCTCAGAGGCGAAAAGATCCTCGTGACTCAGCACACCCTGGGTCTGTCCCTCAGCGGGGGTATATGTATGCTCCGTACTTTTCTGGTTGGAGAAATCCAGCACCAGATTGGGCGATACCTCCACGTTATCAAACTCATTCGTGCCAAGCAAAACCCTGCGCACGTTGTTTATCATGTTTTTCTCCGCCTCGTTCTTCACGGAGAGATGGGCGTTTGCCACACCCGAGGGAGAATAGTTCTCATCCCCGGTAAAGAGCATATTCCCTTCCGAATCCAGAATGACGATATTGTTGGTGGTCTCGTTTCCGAGCCCGGTCGCTATCGCGCGCGCCAGATATGCCGCGCTCTCCTGCGAAAATTCATCCTTCAGCTCCAGGTAGATGGAAGCGCTCGCCTCCTCTTCCTGCGCAATCAGCGTGCCGTCATTCTCGGGAATATTCAGCGTCACCCTCGCGCTCTTGATCGCCGGGAACACGGAAAGCACGTCGTCTTCCAACTGTCTCTGCAGATAGTATACATATTTCTTCTGCTTGTCGGACTCCGTCGTGGAAAAACTGCCGTCCGTCACGTTATTGATCCCGTAGCTTGCTGCCTGAATATTATTGGCGCCAAGAAGCAGATTCGCCTGCCCGAGCTGTTCATCCAGGATGGATATATTCAGTCCGTCGTCCGTTATCTCATAATTATAACCCTCGGCTTCCAGAAGGTCTGTCACTTCCGAGGCCTCCTTAGTAGTCTCACACTCCCTGAGCAGTACATACTCCGGTCTGGTGAGACTTGTCACGATAATCACAAGGGCAATAATGAGTACCGCTATCACTGACACGATCAGAGTCTTCTGCTTCGCCGTGAAGCGGTTCCACCACTCCATTATTTTATTTCCCAGTTCCTTCAGTTTCTCAAATATCTTTTCCACAGCAACCCGTTCTCCTTCAGCCTATCCTCTTACACATTATGTGGAACTAAACCTGCATCTGGATCAGTTCTTTGTAGGCCTCCAAAAGTTTGTCCCTGATCGCCACCGTGTACTGCAGTGCCGTAGACGCCTTCTGCAGGGCTATCGTGAGATCATGCGTGTTCTCCGTCTCGCCCAGCGCCCATTTGATCTCTTCGTCTTCCGCCTTTGACAGATAGTTGTTAGTCGTGTTCAGATTGTCGATCGCAGTATGTAACATCGCATCAAAGCCGTTTTCCTTATAGTCTTCAATGCGGGTCGTAGGCGCCGCCTTTGCGGCATCCCGGACCACGCCCGAAGAGACATTATATAATTCCGTAATATCCAAAGCCATTTCCACTTCCTCCAACAATCCCCAATATATTTCTTACTATTATTAATATATGCTTTTATATATCGCGCTGCATTATCAGCCATTTAATATGTTGAGTCCCATAGTCGCCATGTTCTTGCTGGCACTGAAAGCGGTGCCGTTCGCCTGATAAGCGCGCGACGCGTCGATCAGGTTCGTAAACTCCGTGATGATATTCACATTCGGATACATCACATAACCGTTTTCATCCGCATCGGGATGGGAAGGGTCGTAAACCATATTCCCCTCCGTCTTCGTATCCTCGTAAACACCGGTCACCTTCACGCCGTTGCCCGCGAAACGCTCATTCTCTTTCATAAGGATCTGATGAAAGTGCGTCGGGGAGTTTTTCTCCTTAAAGACCACAATCTTTCTGCGGTAGGGTGTCCCGTCCTCCGTCCTCGTCGTATTCGCGTTCGCCACATTCTGGGAAATCGTATCCATGCGGAAACGCTCCGCGGTCATACCCGTAGCGTTGATGTCAAATGCCGTAAATAAAGCCATAGCAGTTCCTCCTATTTATCACTTCATAACTAACTGCAAATTCTTAAACTCCTGAGCCACACTCTGCTCCAGACCCTGGTAAACGATTTGGTTTTTCGCCAGATACACGCCCTCGGTATCAGGATCCACGTTATTGCCGTCTATGCGGTAAGAAAAGCCAGCATAGTCTCTGTAAGCAATCGGATTCAGGCGGTTCGTCTTCAGATCCGCCACCTTCGCATCCATGGATTTATACCGTGAATGGCGCAAAGCCTTCGCAAGCTGTACCTCAAAATTCACATCCTGCCTCTTATAATTCGGGGTGTCCGCATTTGCAAGGTTGTTGGAAATCGCTTCATGCCTGAGCGCAGACGCGTCCAGCGCCTTATCCAGCACATTCACATAATCAAACACATTCGTATCCATCAATGAGCTCATAATCACACTCCTTCCACGTTAATACAATCCATATATCATTATAAATAAATTATAAAAAATTACAAGGTTTTTCGATTGATTTTCACAAATTAGTGTCCAGGCAAAACTGAAAAAAAGGATCCGCAGCGCGCAAAATAGGCGCTTTTCGCAGATCCTTCTGCCAGTTATTTCTAAACTCCCGACTGATTAAAACCTCCCCTGCTCTTTTAACTTTTCCACTTCATCAAATACCACGTCATTGAGCACCTTGATGTAAGTGCCCTTCATCCCCGAAGACCGGGACTCAATCACGCCTGCACTCTCGAATTTGCGGAGCGCGTTTACGATCACCGACCGGGTGATTCCGACCTTGTCCGCAATCTTGCTCGCCACAAGAATGCCCTCCATGCCGCCCAGCTCGTCAAAAATGTGGGTGATTGCCTCCATCTCTGAGAAGGAGAGCGTGGAAATCGCCGATTTCACCACCGCCACCTTGCGGTTCTCCTCCGCGTTCTCCTCGCTGACGGCACGCAACATCTCCAATCCTACCACCGTAGTGCCGTATTCGCAAAGAATAATATCGTCGATGTCATACTGGTCGTCGCATTTATATAGGAAAAGCGTCCCCAGCCGTTCGCCGGAGATCTCAATCGGCGCAATCACCGCCTGAAACCGGCGGATGCCCGGGCTCTCAAACCCGAGTGTTTCCAGATTGACATTCTCCTTGGTGGAAAGCACCCCCAGAAGCCGCTCATTTAACATGGGATCAATGAAACCACCCACATGGTCCACGATCAGTTCCGTAATAGATTCCACCGTGGGCATATCCCCGATTCCCAGGACTTTTCCCTTCCTGCTCACAACCAGCACATTGGAGACAAGAATTTCCTTCAACACGTCACAGATGTCATTAAATACTACCTTGCCCGAATTGTTATTGTGTAAAAGTTTCCCGATCTTTCTGGTCTTATCTAATAATTGCACGCTGCCCATGTGTATACCTCTCGATCGCTGTAGTCATTCTGCCTGTAATATGTTGATTATTTTATCACATTATTCAGACAATTTCAATGATTGGCGCACAACTTTTCTGTAATTCATCACGTTTGCATCAAATATTCCAATATCTCACTGCATATTCCGTTACATTTCCGCCTTTTCCTTCGGCATATCCTTTACAAAGCCGCAGGATTCGTCGGCGCAGACGAGCTTGCTGCCCTTCTGCAGCATGATGGAACCACAGCGGTCGCATTTTTCGTCCACCGGCTTCTGCCATACCATAAAGTCACATTCCGGGTTGTCGATACAGCCGTAATACTTCCTGCCTTTCTTCGTCTTTTTCAGGACGATATCCTTGCCGCACTTGGGACAGGCAACACCGATCTTCTCAAAATACGGTTTCGTGTTCCTGCACTCCGGGAACCCGGGGCATGCCAAAAATCTGCCGTGGGGTCCATACTTGATCACCATCTGTCTGCCGCACTGCTCACAGAACTCGTCGGACAGCTCGTCGGCGATCTCCACCTCCTCCAGCTCCTTTTCCGCCTTCTCCACTGCCGCCTGCAGATCGGGATAGAAGTTTTTCACCACCGTCTTCCACTTGACGGTGCCTTCCTCCACGCCGTCCAGAAGCGCCTCCATAGTGGCGGTGAAATTCACGTCCACGATAGAGGGGAAGGCGTCCTTCATCATGTTATTGACTACCTCGCCAAGCTCCGTCACATAGAGGTTTTTATTTTCCTTCACAATATAGCGTCTCGCCAGTATCGTCGTGATGGTGGGCGCATAGGTGCTCGGTCTGCCGATCCCCAGCTCCTCCATGGCGCGCACAAGCGACGCCTCCGTATAATGGGGCGCAGGCTGGGTAAAATGCTGTTTCTCTTCCAATGCAAGCAAGGTAAGCCCCGTATCCTCCGAGATGCCCCTGATCAGCGTATTGCTCTCCTCTTTGTCCTCCTCCTGCGTGTAGACGCTCATAAAGCCGTCAAATTTCACCTTCGACGCCGCCACGGTAAATCGGTGCTCCCCGGCGTCGATCTTCACGGAAGTCGTCTCATACTGCGCCGCCGCCATCCGGCTCGCCGCAAACCGTTTCCAGATCAGCTGGTAAAGCCGGAACTGATCCCTGGAAAGGGACTCCTTGATATCTGATGGATGTCTGCCGATGTCCGTGGGACGGATCGCCTCATGGGCATCCTGGATCTTTTTGTCAGATTTCCTCTCCTGCTCTACCGACACCGCGTATTCCTCACCGTACTTTTCCGTGATATAGGCACGGGCGGACGCCTCCGCCTCGTCGGATATTCTCGTGGAATCGGTACGCAGATAAGTGATGATACCCGTGGTGCCGTTTCCTTTGATCTCCACACCCTCATAGAGCTGCTGCGCCAAGCGCATCGTCTTCTGGGTCGAGAAATTTAACACCTTGCTCGCCTCCTGCTGCAGCGTGGAGGTCGTGAAGGGAAGCGGCGCTTTCTTAATCCGCTCGCCTGTCTTTACGGAACTCACCCTGTAAGCCGCGCCGGACAGTTCTTTCTTAATCTGCTCCATCTCCTGTGCGGACGCAATCGCGTGTTTCTCCGTCTTCGTGCCGTAATATTTCGCGGTCAGGGGATTTCTCTCCCCCTCCACCTTCAGCTGTGCATCCAGCGTCCAGTATTCCTCCGGGATAAAGGCATTGATCTCCTCCTCCCTGTCGCAGATAATCCGAAGCGCCACCGACTGTACACGCCCCGCGGACAGTCCACGCTTCACCTTGGCCCACAAAACAGGTGATATTTTATAACCAACCATGCGGTCCAGACACCTTCTTGCCTGCTGCGCGTCCACCAGATCCATATTGATCTCCCTGGCGTTCTTTAAGGACTCTTTGACCGCTGTCTTTGTAATCTCGTTGAATGTAATGCGGTACACTTTCTTATTTTCCAGTTTCAGGGCAAAAAGCAGATGCCATGAAATAGCTTCTCCCTCGCGGTCCGGGTCGGTTGCCAGATAGACTTTCTCCGCCTTTTTCACTTCCTTGCGCAGATTTGCCAGAATGTCTCCCTTGCCCCGGATCGTAATGTACTTCGGCTCAAAGTCATGGTCCACGTCGATCCCGAGAACGCTTCTGGGCAGGTCGCGCACATGCCCCTGACTTGCCGCCACCTCATAGTTCGCGCCCAAAAATTTTTTAATTGTCTTCACCTTCGCCGGTGACTCCACAATTACCAGATATTTCGCCATGGTGATTCCCCTACTCATTATTAATTCCCTGTCTAACGTGCAACACTATACACCAAATCGCAAGCGGTTGCAAGGGGAAATTAATATCTTAAACTGAAACTCAAACTGAAAAGGCGGAAACAGGCGATTTGTCTGCCGCCTGTTCACTACTCATCGATTCAACGATTTTTCAAATCTTTTCATGATTCTTTCATACTTTTTCTCATATCCCGCATCGTCCCCGGCTTCTTTATATTCGTTCAGCTCCTCCAAATCCTCTTTCACCGATTCCACAAAATCCTTGTACTGGCTGTCTGTCATTCCCATGATTTCCCCCATTCTGTCTCCCTCCCTTCGGATATCCTGCTTTTAAGACAATTATATGCAAAGCGGGAAATTCGGTCAAGGGGGTGCCTGTTTTCTTTTTTATCTATTATCTGTACTGTTTTACGTCTTCATCACCCGCATGAAATACCCGCCGCCCACCTGTCCCGCGTGCCCGCAGGCGCACAGCTCCAGAAGCTCCTTGAACAGAACCGGCAGGGCAATGGGTCTTTTGTAGGCTTCCTCATATCTGCGCTGCAGCTCCTGCGCCGGAAGCGGATTAAAATCGAGAACGGACAGGAGTTCCCCCGCAAGCCCTTCCAGAAAGACCAGGCTGCCCTGCGTCTCCTTCTTCCGCCCGCCGCCGTTGCCCGGGGACTCTTCCAGAAGTTCTCTCAAAAGCTCCTCCGGCGAGGACACAAGCCCTGCCCCCTGCCGAATCAGGCGGTTGCAGCCGCCGCTTAAAGGATCGGTGGCACGCCCCGGCAGCGCGTAGACGTCCCGCCCCTGCTCAAGCGCCATATCCACCGTAATCAGCGTGCCGCTCCTCTCCCGCGCTTCCACCACGAGCACCGCATCGCAAAAACCGCTGATAATACGGTTCCTTGGCGGAAAAAGCAGCGCTCTCGGCTCAGTTCCCGGGGGATACTCGGAACAGACCCCGCCATCGCCAATCAGCCTTTCATACAGCTCTCTATTCTCCCGCGGATAGCAGAAATCCACGCCGCATCCCAGAACACCCAGAGAATAGCCGCCTTCCTGCAGCGCGGCGCTTTGCCCGACCCCGTCGATCCCCCGCGCCATACCGCTGATCACCTGAACGCCCGCCCTCGCGAACGCCGCCCCGAACTGCTCCGCCATATATCTGCCGTACGATGTGCAGTCCCGCGCCCCGATCAGCGCCACCGCCTTTTTTCCCTCCTGCGGCAGCTTTCCGGCACAGTAGAGCACATACGGCTTGTCCGGAATCCGTGACAGCCTCTCCGGGAACTGCGGTTCGTTCTCCGTCACGAGAAAGATGCCCCGCTCCCTCATGCGCCCGTACACGCCCGGCACGTCATATCCTCTGGTAAATTCCGACATTTGTGCCACTTTTTTCGCGTACCGCTCCGAAACTTTCCCTGCAAGCGCGCCGGAAACAGTCATCCGGTAAATTTCCCGTGGCGTTCCGAAAGACAACAGGGAGCGCAAAAACCTTCTGCTGCCAAAACCTGCCGCCTGATACAGCCAGTGTATGTACGCCTTTTCTTCCTCCGTCGCCGCCCCCGCCGTCTCGCTCCTCTTCTTTTTTTCCACTGTCTCTTCCTCCCCCACTCTTTCCAC
The DNA here is from genome assembly GCA_003611805.1 of bacterium 1xD42-87. Taxonomy (GTDB): domain Bacteria; phylum Bacillota; class Clostridia; order Lachnospirales; family Lachnospiraceae; genus UBA3282. The sequence goes on from RAYM01000005.1 coordinate 45,710, forward strand.
TGCCTCTGTCACCTTCACTGCTGACATCCCCGTCATTCTTACAGTTCCCTTCACCCGTCCTCTCCCGTCTCTCCCCCACTTCTCCCTGTCTCTTTCATTACCCTCTCTTCTTCCTTGTCTCCATCGTCTCTCTCATTCCGCACCTGTCTCAATTCCAGTATTTGCGGTCGGACTGCCGGTAACAGATCGCCTCCGCCAGATGCATTTCCCCAATCCTGTCGCTGCCGTCCAGATCCGCAATCGTCCTTGCCACCTTCAGGATTCGGTGATAGGCTCTGGCAGAAAGCTGCAGTGCGGCAAACATCCGCTCCATATAACCAATTTCCGCCTCCCCCAGGGCACAGTAACGCCTCACGTCCCCGGCACCCATATCCGCGTTAAAATGAATCCCTGTCCCGGCAAATCTCTGTTCCTGCCTTTTTCTGGCAAGCCTCACCCGCTCCCTGACCTGCGCGCTGCTCTCCTCCTCCCTGCCGGAAGTCATATCCGAAAAAACTATGGGCATTGCCTCCACACAGATATCCATGCGGTCCAAAATCGGTCCCGATACACGGTTCAAATACCGTTTCACCTCAAAAGGCGTACAGCGGCACCTCTCCCTATCGGGATAAAACCCACAGGGGCAGGGATTCATCGGTATAACGAAATTGATACAATTCAACGATGCACCCCCCAATGCACCCCCTCAAACAGCCCCTAATGAAAATTTCTCCATAATAAAAGCACACCCTTTCGAGTGTGCTTTTATTATGCTTTGGATTAATCTGAACTGGAAGCGCCATTTTTCCCCTCTCTATCATTAGCAAGCGAATTTGCGCATGAAAAGGCTACAATCAAACTGCTTATTATTCCACCTACCTTTCCTCCCGTATTCCGCATTTTCAATTTGCATCTTCTACAAAAAGTCTTCTCATCGATTAACAATTTCCCGCAGGATTTACATCGCCGTACTTTTTCAATCTCATTCATTATCATTATCCTCCGCATCAATATAAAAAATATCCTTATCGTTTTGCCCCAACACAGCTTCACAAGAACTTATTGCCGCAAGCATCTCTTTGGGCTGATTTATCCAAAAATCAACATTTTCTCCATTATATGGATAGTTTTTATGTATCAGTTCTAAGGCCGTAAATTTACCATCTCCAATTTTTCTTTCTGCCAAAGTTTGCAATTGGTACTGGTACTGCCCAAGAATACGATTAACATCAGCATTTTTCCCCCTGAGATTAAGCAGGTATACTCGCAATCCAACATAACGCGGAATCATCTGCATATCTTCATTGATATAGGATAACAAGGTATCAATCGCTTTTATACTGGCAAACGGGCCTTTTTGATCTGCAAGTTCCTTCACTTGCGCAGTAATGTCAGAATACAAATCTTCCAAACCCTGCATAAGATATGTATCAGCCTCTTTTAATAAATCCTCCTGTTCCTCCGAATCCGCTGTTGATGCCGACATAATTCTATCTCTTGCATACATGAATTTGCTGCTCAATGCTTCACGCCGGGCAAAGTCAATCATTCCCTTTACATCTCTCCCGATATCTTCAATCTGCGCTGATATTCGCTTAAGGGAAGTCTGCATTGATAATATGGAAATATCTGATAAAACTTCTGCGGGATTAACAGCTTTTTTTAATGTAAAGAATTTAACAAGCTGCTCATTTTCATCCAAAATCGCAGGCCGTAAGTTCCCCGCTACTTCCTTTGATTCGCCCACATGGTAGATACCTTCTTTTAAACCGTCAATAACCTCTTGGCTGAAATGCGAATAATCGGCGACAAGCATACCCATTTTTGAGATATCAAATCCCCCCTTTATGGCTGCAGCAATCTGACCGAGCAACCCTCGAATATCCAGATCTACCTCCCACTCTGTTTCGGATTTCATTTCTGCACCTATTTTCCCAATAAATACATTAAAAAAATCCGACATTTTAAGAAGATCAGCGCCTTTTCTATCCTCTTCTTCTATAAAAATATCTAAAAGTTCACACTTTCCAGTCTCAACAATTTCATTCTTCTCTGCCATACTATTCAATGCCCTCACTTCTATTTCGTATGCTTCACATACGCAAATTTAATCATATCATATTTATCGTCAGATTCCCACAAGAAAACAAGCCGGAGACCACCAAAGCCTCCGGCTTAACAAAAATTTTTCTTCTATATTAAATAGTAAAATCTGTACACTTTTAGCTATCCGGTAACTTTCACCTCGTCCCCCACCTTGAAGGTAAAGCGGATATCGTCCTTTGTGTAGATGGTGGCATGGTCGAGCAGCGATGTCCAAAGTTCCTCATCAAATTCCCTGCAGAATCCGTCCAGCCTTTGCAGCCCACCGATGAACCGCATATAGGTTTTCCTCTTCCCCTGTCTGTCTGAAATCTCCCCGGATGCCTTTTCGTACCCGTCCCTTGCCGCCTCATACCGGGCGACCAGTTCATTGCGGCGTCTCTGGTATTCCTCCTGGTCCATGGCTTCAGCTTTGTTTTCCGCCACAATCCTTTTTACCATTTCCGCCACCATCTTCGTCTCAGTCAGAAACCGGCTCTGCTCCACCTCCAGCTCCGTAGTGTCGCATAATGTCCGCATCATCACCTTGGTGTTCGCTATCAGCTCATCCTTTTCCGGGATGACCGCATTGACGGCTCTCACGAAGGCATCCTTTATCTCGTCCTCGGTAAGGTGCGGCGTCCGGCATTTCTTATCGTTTTTAAACTTGCGGTTGCACTGGAAGATTACCCTGCGGTATTTGTCCTGCGAATGCCAAACCTTGGAGCCATACCAGTTCCCGCACTCGGAACACTTTATTTTTGAGGAAAATATGCTCGTGCTGCTGTACCTTGCGTCCATATTCCTGCGCCGCTCCATTTCCTCCTGCACCAGCTCCCATGTTTCGGGAGGGATGATTGCCTCGTGGTTCCCCTCCACATAATACTGCGGTATCTCCCCCTGGTTCTTCTTCCGCTTTTTGGTGAGGAAGTCCGCCGTGTACTGCTTCTGCAGGAGCGCGTCCCCTTTGTACTTCTCGTTGGTGAGGATGCTCTTGACGGAACTCTGGTGCCAGGTGTCCTTCCCCGCAGGGCTCTTGATGCCAAGCCCCGTCAGCTTCTTGCCGATGGCATACGGGCTCAGTCCCTGCAGGAAAAGCTGGTATATCAGCTTTACCGTTTCTGCCTGCTCCGGGTTCACTCTCAGGCTGCCGTCCTCGCCTTTCTCATATCCGAGGAAAGTGCTGTAGGCAAGGCTGCCTTTGCCGTCCGCAAACTGCTTCCGCTTGCCCCAAGTGGTGTTCTCTGAAATGCTCCTTGACTCCTCCTGCGCAAGGGAACTCATGATGGTGATGAGCAGCTCCCCCTTGGAATCCAGCGTGTAGATGTTCTCTTTTTCAAAATAAACCTCGATGCCCTTCTCCTTCAGCTTCCTCACCGTTGTTAAGGAATCCACCGTATTCCTTGCGAACCTGCTGACCGATTTCGTGATGATAAGGTCAATCTTCCCGTCCAGGGCATCCTCAATCATCTGGTTAAAACCGTCACGCTTTTTTGTGTTCGTTGCGGAGATGCCTTCGTCCGTATACACCCCGGCAAATTCCCAATCCTCCCGGCCGTTTATGTACCGGGTGTAATAATCGACCTGCGCCTCATAGCTTGTCGCCTGTTCCTCGGAATCCGTGGATACCCTCGCATACCCCGCTGTCTTCCGCTTTTTCGCCGCCGCAATCGACCTGGAGTCAAACCGGTTCAGCGTGGCGGGTATGGTTGTTACTTTCTTTGCCATTCGGCCACCTCCCCATCTGTAAAGTGAAATTCAAACCTGTCCCCGTATGCCGTCACGCCCGCAATCTCCTTCACAAAGCGGGGTTCGTAATCCTCCCGCCCCAGGACTTCCGCCGCTGCCTTTCGGAATTCATCATCCAGCAGCCTGCGGAAGGAACACCCCCGGCACACCCAAACCTTATATTTTTCCTTCTGCCCTTTCGGGCCCATCTTCCAGTAATCGCATTCCAGTTTCCTGCCGCAGCACCCGCAGGTGATTTTCTGCGAAAATGCGCTGCGGCCTCTTTGGTATGCCCGCATGACCTCTCTTGCCTTCCCGCTTTTCATGCGGAACTCAATGCGGTCTGCATTTATGACAATCTGCTCGACTTCCCTCCGGACTGCCGCCCCGTCAAAGGCGGCAAACTCCAGTGCCTTGGTCGCCGCCTGTTCCAGCTCTGTTTCATAGATAGGCCGAAGCCCACATTCCGCTTTCCCCTTGCGCTCCCTGGTATTGCAGTTCCATTTCTTGCCATACTTCGTAGTGCGCCTACTCACTGAGTGGCCGCACTCCCCGCATTTCACCAGTCCGGAAAAAGCCGTGAGCGTGGGGTTTTTATTGGCGGCGGCATCTGCCCGCTGCTCCCGTATGAGCTTCGCCTTTTCAAAATCCCCCTGCGGGATGAGCGGCTCGAACATACCCTCCACCATGTACATGGGCAGCTCGCCCTTATTCCTTTTCCTCGTATGCCCCTCGGAAATAAAATTCTTCTGCAGGAGCATGGAGCCCGTGTAGGACGGGTTCGTGAGGATGAACTTGATGGTGGAGTCGTCCATCGGGACGCCTTTCTGCCCTGTGACACCCCTCTTTGAAAGTTCCTTTGCAATCCCATAGGCAGATGCACCAGAAAGATACTTTGCAAATATCTCCTTTACAACCTCGCCCTGCTCCGGTATGATCCGGTACATTTCCCCGTCCCATTCATATCCGTATGGTGCTTTATGCCCGTTCGGGATGCCCTGTTCAAACCGCTTTCGGATTCCCCACTTCACATTCTCAGAAATGCTGCGCGATTCCTCCTGTGCGAAGGACGCAAGCAGGGTAAGCAGCAGCTCGCCCTCATCGGAGATGGAGTGGATGTTTTCCCTTTCAAAATAGACATCGATTCCAAGCTCCTTCAGGTGCCTCGTCACCGTCAGCGTGTCCACGGTATCCCTTGCAAAACGGCTGACGGACTTTACCAGCACCATGTCAATCTTCCCGGCATCGCAGTCTGCAAGCAGCCTGTTGAAGTCGTCGCGGTGGCTTGTGTCCCTTCCGCTGATGCCCTCATCCGCATATATGCCCGCAAACTCCCAATCAGGATTTTTTTGTATCAATCCGTTGTAATGGCTGACCTGCGCGGAAAGGGAATGGAGGAGCATTTCCGTCTCCATCGACACCCTGGCATAAGCCGCCACCCTCTTCCTCTTTTTCAGTTCCGGCAGAACCTGCCCGATTACGCTGATTCTCGGCATATCATCCCTCCTTGTCAGTGTCACATGATGCCATAGAACCAGCTTTATATCCACTCATTTCGGTCTGTAAACTAACCAAAATCGGGCGGTATTTATTGCGGAAAATTGTATCAATCTGACCGTACTCATCTGCCGTCATCGCCCCCTGTTCCATAAGGGATTTCGCTATGTTCATGGTGGCGTGGTACATCTTTTCGTTTCGGAACTGCTCCTCACTCATCCGCGCCACCCCCGAACCTGTCAGCCACATAACACGCATGGCAGCAATACTTCCTGCCGACATTGCCGTAAGCCGTGAACGGCTTTTTGCAGTAAGCACACACGAATTCATAATGTGCCTTCCGCTCCACCTGTTCCGGATGACTGTTCCACCACGCATTCCTGCATTTATCGGAACAGAACCGCTTAACCTTCCGCCCCGGATTCTGTTTTACCTCTGCCCCGCAGCATGGGCAGATGCCTTTACCCCCTTCCACGAACGGTACCGCCGTATCTGCCGCCTTGTTTATCCCTTTCCTTCTGCAGAATGATTTCACTGTATTCTCCGAAAGCCCAAGTTCCTGTGCAATCCTCACATATCCGTATCCTCCGGCTTTCATTTTCTTTATCCGCTCTTCCTGCCTGTCAGTCATGGCTGCACCTCCTCACTATACGGAGATTTGAGGGCGGTTTTGGATACCTATGCGCCGAAAAAAATAAGTTGCTAATCTACGGATTCAGAGTTAATATGCACCACTAAGGAAAGGAGGAATGCCGCTATGGATAAAGATTCCGTATTGTACCAATTGATGGATCTGCGGGTAAATACCATCATGAACAGCATTGTAGGCGCAGATGAGGATTATCAGGAGATCCTCCGCAGGTCAGACGAATACTCCGGCCGGCTGGAGGCCATGGGGCTGCCAAAAGAGGCCATGCAGCTCATCGACCGGTATGTCAGCGAGCAGAACGCGCTCGGCGCACGGTACGGCGCACTTGCCTACCTGCTCGGCTTTTCGGACTGTATTGAGCTGTTCCGCAGCCGCATTGACACCCATGCCTGTGCTGAAGCCATACTGAATACATAAACACCCCTTCAGCATGGCAAAATAATGCCCGCAGGAGCCTGGCCGGTTTCTGCGGGCATTGCCGTAGCTGTATGTTCTCAGGCTTTTCCAAAGCCTGAAAGGAACCCGCGCCCTGCGGCTTCCATGAATTCCTGTTTTTTCAGTACATAGGAATCCTGCATATCTTTGGGCATACATTTGAATATCTGCTCGTATTCCATTTCCACCATCGGTGTCCCTTTGGCATAGTCCAGAAGCTGCGAATCCATCCATTCTTCCCACAGATCATCAAATAGCGTCCCGGCATCCAGGAACGTAAATACATTATCGAACCCCCATGGTGGCTTGTAATACTGTAATTTCACAAACCCGAACCGCCCTGCGTCCAGCACCACAAGGTCCTCATCCGCAAGCGCCTCCCGGAATGCCTCCGCCACCTTCCTGCATTTCTCCCGTTCCTCATCTGAAATAAAACTCTCCTGCATCCTGCTCCACCTCCTTCCCAGCTCTCGGCATCTCATATATAAGCATAGGTATCCCCATATAGCAACTGGTTTTTCCTGTTTCAGTCTTTTTCCTCCTGATAGCCGTTTTCCAGTTGATAACCATGCGGTTCAGAGTTAATATGCATCACTACGGAAAGGAGGACCATATGGCGAAAGGAAACATATTTACAACGCTGGATGCCGTCCTGACAGGGCAGAAGATTCACAATGCAATAAAGCAGAGCGGCTACAGCATAAGGGAATTGCAGGAGATGCTCGGCCTGTCCTGCCCGCAGCCCATATACAGATGGATCAAAGGACGCACCCTGCCCTCCATCGACAACCTGTATATGCTCAGCAGGATATTGGGCGTGCCTATGGAGAACCTACTCGTACCGGGAAACCAGGGAAGAGACTCCAGATAAAATACGGGATATGGCACACTGGCAGGACGGCAAAAAAATAATGCCCACGGATGCATATATACCATCCGCGGGCATTGCCTCTGTCATATCCTCACTGCATGGTCAAGGGATATCCATCCGTCCCGTTTATCCTGGTAGGCTTTCAGCAGCCCCCACTTTGACGCCCCTTTTCCATCAGCCTCTTCCACAATCGTAAAATTTCCAACCCCCGTATATCTCCCTGTCTTTGCATACCCTGTCCCCGGTCCTTTGCGGATATTCAAATCAGGGATTGCCACACGCACCATGTAAGGTGCGGAAAGGGTAAGGCTCTCCATGAACTGCACCTTCCCCTCATCCATGACAGCTTTCAGGATGGAGAGGATTTTCTCCCCATACTTCTCCCCTGCCGCCCAGCCTTTCCCCTGCGGGTTCTCCTTCTGCCCAAGCCACTCCACATAAGGTGCGCAGCCCCTTGTGACATAACGGAAACGGGGATCAGTCTTCTCATTCACGAGGGCATCCGTGGATGCATAGGCTTTGAGGTGCTGCACCTGCGCCCGGATGCCGAGCTGCGGCGTGTCAAAGGACAACCCCGTTTTTCCCCTCTGCGTCACCCCAAGCCCGCAGAAATTATTCTGCGAAAGTGTGACCGCAGAGCCGGAGAAAGTAAAGTTCCCTGTCTCAAGGCAGGACTGCGCAAAGGCGATATCGCCCCTCACGCCCTCTGCCTCCCCTTCCGCAAGGTACAGCGGGATCATATCCAGTACAGACGGGGCCACAGCAGGGTTCTTCGATCTGATATAGGATTTCATCTGCTCCGCTGTTGCCACGGCCTTTCCCATGATCTCCGTGTACCCGTCCGTGCCGCCCTCATCCATTGCCGCCCTGACCGCTTTACGGAATCCGTCCATGGTATACCCAATGCCAAGCTGCGTCCATAAATGCTCCGGGTCGCCATGGTTGCTGGCAATGCCCCTCGCACAGCCTTCCCTGTGGCTGATGATGACGCCGTCCGCAAGCGGGTCAAGGCTGTACTTTCCACAGAGCATGGCGAACAGCTCCACCGCCGTCTCATAAGTCCTTTTCGCCACCGCCTTTGCCGTAGCCGTGTCGGAGCAGGTGAAATTGCTGCCCGATGTGTACTTGATACATGCCGGTTCGCACATCTCCATCCCGATATGGGTATTGTTGCCGCTGCCCTTGCTGCCAGAGCCGCAGTGCCACCCCCTGTGGTTCCATGGGAGCGTCTGGTACACTGTACCGTCGTTCCCATCAATGAACCCATGGACACAGGAACTGTCATGTGACGGACTGTTCCACGAATTGATAAATGCAGATGCCTTTGGCTGCGGGCAGCCCACAGAGTGGAGCATCAGCCCTTTGACCGTGATCTTCCTCCCTGCCGTATAGCAGGGATTCCTTGTCATAATTGATTCCACCAGTTTCATGATTCTTCATCCCCCTTCCCGTTCTCCGCCCTGTCATGGAGCTGTGCCAGAATGTCCTTCAGCTTTTCCGGGATGGGCAGCCCCAGGTATCCGGCATTCTCCAGAAGGCTCACGCCCTCATTAGAGATATAGAAAAAGATGACTGCCGTCCGCAGGACGCTCCCCGTGCCGATGACCTGCGCATCAAGGATGTTGGCAATCCCCACCAGCAGGAAGACCAGCACCTTCTTTGCGATGCCCCTGAATCCCACCCCGCTGGACAGCTTCCTATCTGCTGCGGCGCACATCACCCCCGTGATATAATCCACCACGGCAAAAGCGACCAGCGCATACAGCAGGCCGTCACAGCCGCCGAGGAACCAGCCGAGCCATCCCCCGACGCCTGCAAAAATGAGTTGGATCGTGTTCCAGAATTCCTTCATAGTGAAACCCTCCTTTAATAGATTTTTGTTGTATAGAAAAAGCGGCCGCCCGATTCCGGGCAACCGCCTGTTCCCAAAAAAAACATTTAATTGTGTCTACGCGCATTCCACATAGCGGATGAATGCCTTCCCGTTCCCTTCGTTCACCCCTGCCTCTGTTACTGCGGGGTAATATTTCCCGTTATGGGTGAAAGGCGCAACGCCGTCCACATAGCCGGAGCCTCCCGCGCCGGATTCCCCGCGCAGGCCGTAATTCCCGCCGAACCACCCGCCTCCGCCGCCGGAAGAACAGGTGCTGGTTGATGAATAATACGCCCCAAGCCCAAAGTTACTGGAAGGGCTGCTCCCTGTGGAAATCTGGCGTCCGCCAAGGGCACCGCCGGAACCATCGCCGCCCCGCTCACCGCCTCCATCACCGCCTTTGTGGACTGTCCCATTGTCGATTCCCCCGCCGCCTCCGCCACCTGCCACGATCAGGATGCAGGAACGGTTCACATAGGTCGGTCCGCTGGAACTGTTCGTGCCAATGCCGTAAGGTTTTGTCGCCACATGGGTAGCCCCTCCGCCGCCTGCCCCATACTGCTTGCTGCTTGTGTAATTGTAGCCGTTCCCGCCTCCGTTTGCCCCCGATGACGTGCCATTCGGTGAGCCGCCATTAAAGATATAGATTACCTCATCTTTTTTCATTTTCTTACAGCCTTTGGAATGCCCTCCAAGACCGCCTTCTGCCGTAAAGGAATCCACTTTTGCAGCACCCCCGGAAGCGCCCCACACCTCAAACTCATAGATGCCGTCCTGTGGGATGGTGAACTGCACATAATTCCCGGTATAAGGGAAATCATACTCCGTGGTCACCCACATGGCATAAAGGGTGGCATCCGCAGGGAACACCCCTAATTCCCCCGGCTTATAGGATGGCGTGGAGAGGGAGTCAATGCTCCATCCGCAGAAGGACATATTCTTCCGTGTGTAGGGGCTTGCCGGTACCGTGGTAGGTTCGCTCTGGGAATTCCCGTTATTGTAGTAGCAGAAAGCCGTGAAACTTTCCTTTGCCCCAGTTTCTGCCAGAATGCCCCCGTTTGGCATCAGCCCGATGGTCATCTGCTTTTTAAACACCGCATAGAGCGTGACGGGTTCTTCCGAACTGATGATATATTCCGAAAGCACCTTCTTTTCCGCGGAATCATCCTGCCGCCACCCTACAAAGGTGTAGCCCTCCAAAGCGGCGGGCGGTGCGACGGCAATGGCATCCTCCCTGTCCGGCACAGTACGCTCCAGCGCATACCCCGTGTCAATCTGGTACGTTACTTTGACACCCGCCGCATACACCCTGTCCTCACCCACAAAAATCCGCGTCACCCTCTTAGTGGCTTCATCTTCATAGCAGAGATAAATGGTGCTTGCACTGTAGCTTTCCAATGCCCGGTACTCGTCAAGGCTCACCAGTTTCATCACAAGGCCGGTGCTGCTCATCATCTCCGTTACTTTGGAATCCAGTTCTGTCATGGATTCCCCCATACTGGAAACATCGGAAATGACACCGTCCAGCTCCCCGATGATGTTCCTTGCCGTAAACACTGCGGTACCATCCAGCACCCTATCCCCCACTTTTGTGATCCTCGAATACCCGGAAGGCTCCGATGCCGCCGTGGTGCCTGCCTGTGTGCAGACAAAAGTTGCCCACCCCGGAGCGCCTACTGCCGTCACCGCATCGCCAACAGCATAAGATGTTGCGCGGGTGAGCGTCTCCCCTCCGCCTCCACCGCCGCTCCCGGCTTTCAGCGTGGGGAATACTTTCGTCAGGCCGTCCAAGCCTGCCGAAGATACGGTGAAGATGGCAAGTTCCAGATCATAGGAGGAATTGTTGTAATTGATGTTCACATCCGCATCCAGCGGAGGAAGTTCCAATGCCGCCTGCGCCAGTATCTTGATCGGCTCATCCGCATTGGATAAATCCAGATGGATATATACCCGCCCCTGCAGCGTTTCCCCCACATCCGCAAGACGCACATCTATCTCCGTTTCATACACTTCAAAAAAGCGGCCCCGTATCATGCCGAAGCCCTGCGAGATATGAAGCACATTGCCCCGTGCATACGTGACTTCACACCCCTTAAAAATACCGCTTCCGGGAATCGCTGTTTCATAGATGATGGCGTCATCCTGCGGGGTCACGTTCCCGCCCTTATAGGTTTTCAGTGTGATGTTGTCAGCCATTCTCTTGCCTCCTTAAGATCTTAGTCAAGTCCAGCCGCACCGTGCCGAACACCAGCTTGGTATTCTTCCCACGCTCCCTGCCAGTCAGGATGCTCCGGTAGCTTTCCCCGTCCGAGATGATATCCGCCACCTGCCCGAATTCCAGTTCCTCCGGCTTCACCAGTGCGTCACCGTTCAGCATGGTTAGTTCTATGAGGTTGGAGTAGGACAAGTTTGCAAACTTGTTATGGGCGGCGCTGATGGCCGCACTCTCAAAGCTGCTCCCCTCCTCATGGGAAACCGCCTGCATCTCACTCACCACCGGGGTAATGCGGTCTCGGTCTTTCGTGTCATAGCCAAGATCAGAATGCAGGTAATAAATCCGGGTATTGGAATAATCCTCCGCATCATAAATCACCAGTTTATTCACATCCGCACTGACCTGTTTTATCGTGACGCTCTTTTTGATGATATTCGGAAGGTCGCTTTCAATCGTAATCACCCCGGCTGACGCTTTCCCCACCGTAATCTGTATTTCCCGGTTCTGGATGTCCAGCTTTGTCTTTACAAGGATGCTGTATTTTTCCATTGCCGGGATAATCACGGAATCAATGAGGTTCACGATATTGTAATGCCCGCCCTTATCAGAGGGCGTGATGTGCAGGCTCCAGTCCTTTGTGGCTGTAACCGCCGCCACACTTAAACCTTTGATATTCTGCATCCCATCCTCATTGGTGATGAACATTTCTTTTATCCTGTCACAGATGAACTGCTCCATACTCCCCTGCCCCTGCAGGTTCACATCAAAAAGCACATCCGTATTCAGCAGCTCCATGAGTGGTTTATAGGAAATGGTCTGTAGCTTCTTTGACCTGTCCGTGCCATAACCGATTTCCGTCACAATCCCGGCATACTCCTCATCCCCACGGCTGATGCGGATATAGTCCTGCTTCTTCACTCCGGGGAGGGCAAGCACCGTCACGGTATTGCCGTCCGATGATAAATAGTCCTCTTTATAAGTGATCTCATTTACATTTGTATTGCCCACCATTTCAAAATCCTGCGTGAATATCTCCACGTTATACGGTCTCATAGCTGATCCTCCCTTCCACCATCACGTTTAGAATGTTCAGCCCCTCATGCACTACGGAGATACGGTTGCTGCCGTACTGCAGGTGGAAGAACCGCTCCGTGGTAAAATCGCACATCTGGTACCTGTCCGCCACCACTTCATCACTGACGCCCCGCTCCGTAATGCTGTAGGGAATCTGGGTGGTATCAATGACCAGCTTATGCCCGTCCGGGATATTCCCTTCATATCTCCCGGTCTCATAAAGCACGTTGTTCACATAGTGCTTCCATACCGGGTTTACGCAGGGGCCGTACACCGTCACCCTGCATGGGCTGTCCCCGTGGCTGTCGCTGTCGATCATGAGGGTGTTCTGCGTCACATCCGCATAGGCATAGGTGTATTCGTAGGGATAGATTTTCCCGCCGATGGAGAGCGTGCCGCTGTAGCCGGAAACATTCTTATAAAACAGCCCGGTTGCAGTGAAAGCCACCTCGCAGTCTAAGCCTGCGCCTCCTGTTATTAATTCGCTCTTTGTAATCTCCGTCATCCGCACCGGGACGCGGAATGCTTCTTCCATTTCATACACAAGGGTAAGCGGAACTGCCCGGACAAATCTTGAAAATGCCCGGTAGTTCTGGTATGCGCTTTTCCCGCCAAAGAATATCCGCCCGGTCATCACGCCCTGTGAGAATAATTCCTCCAGGGGGATGAAGTCCGTGCCAATCTGTTCATACTGCGTCCCGTCCTTATAGCCGAAGCCGCCAATGGAATGGAAAAAGGATGTCCTGGCATTCAAATCCCACGACACCCCTTCCCCGTTTATAAGCCTGAATTTCCTTATCATGAATACGCCTTTCCCAGCTCCCGGTTCAGCCCGTCAGACAGTTCCCCGACCAGTGCGCCGGAATCCAATACCACCTGGCTGTTTGCCAATCGTGGCAGATACTTTGTTACCACCTCATACATGGCATCCAGCCTTGCCGCCAGAGAGGAACTGCCGCCGGAACCTCCCTCCGCCTGCGCCCCTGCCGTCATGGAATCCGTGGCAGGGATGAGCATACCCGCCAGTTCCTTCATGGGGCCGGTCAGCTTTCCGAGGTTGCCTTTGATGCCTTTTCCGAGTAAATCAATCATATCCGGCATAAAGGTGTGGAAGTTGGAAAGCGGTCCCTCGTCCGGCTCGGAGAAATGCAGGAAGGAGGCGATTGTCCCCGCCACATCCTTCACACTGTCCACAAGGCCGCTGATCTTGGACTTGATGCCATTGATCAGCCCGCCGATGATATCCTTGCCCCACTGCAATGCCTGTGAGGGCAGCCCCTTGATGAAGTTAATTGCACCGTCAAAGCCGCTCTTTACGGCATTCGTGATGCCGCTCATGGCATTTTTGATTCCTGAGAGCAGACTGTTGAATACATTTACAACCGCATCTTTCAGACCGCCCACAATGCCTGTGACCGTTGACTTGATGGCATTCCACACACTGGTGATGACTTCCTTTATTGCATTGACCACAGAGCTTACTGCGGATTTGATTGCTTCCCAAGCGGCGGTAATGGCGCTCTTGATCGCCTCCATAATGGAAATGACCGCTGACTTGATCGCCTCCCATGCCGCCACAGCCACATTTTTTATCGCTTCAATCGCAGAGGACACCGCACTCTTGATAGCTTCCCACGCCGCCGTGACCGCAGATTTGATTGCCTCCATTGCTGTGGAAATGGCATTCTTTATTGCCTCCCACGCAGAGACCACCACATCCTTGATTGCGGAAAGCACCGCCGTCACTGCGGATTTGATTGCCTCCCATACCGTGGTCACGACATTTTTGATTGCCTCCATTACCGTGGTGACGGTATTCCGTATCGCTTCCCATGCGGAGGAAAGGAAAGAGCCGATGGCATTTGTCACAGTCTCAATCACGGTTTTTATCGCATTCCATACCGTAGAGACCACCGTCTGTATCACGTTCAGCACGGTTGTAATGATCATCTTATAGAACTCGAACCGCGCCACAATCAGCGTCTTTATCACATCAAGGACAGTCTGGAAGATATTCTTTATCCCTTCCCATAAGCCGCTGAAAAAGTCTTTCAAGCCGTTCCAGATGGACTGCGCCGCCCCGGTGATGGCGTTCCAGATATTGGAGAAAAAGTCTTTCAGCCCATTCCATACCGCAACAGCCGCTTCTTTTATGACATTCCATAAGTTGATCCAGAACTCCCGGAATCCCTCGCAGTTATTCCACAGTGCCACGAAAATGGCAATCAGTGCCGCGATTGCCGCAATGACCAGCGTTACCGGGTTCGCCGCAAGGATACCCCACAGCGCACTAAGCCCTCCGCCGATACTGGAAATGCCGCCGATCAGTGTCGGGATGAATGTCATAATACTGCCCACCGCCGAGACCACTTTCCCGATCACGATAAGCACGGGACCGATTGCCGCCGCAAGCAGGCCGATGGTGACGATGGTGTTCTTGGTGCCTTCATCCATGCCGTTGAGCTTGTCAACGAAGCCCTGCACCCATGTGACAATCTGGCGGATGGCTGGCATGAGGATTTCACCAAAGGAAATAGCCAGCTCCTCCAACTGGCTCTTTAAGATGGTAAGCTGCCCGGCAAGGTTATCCTGCATGGTTGCCGCCATTTCCGCAGACTTCCCGTCGCAGTTTGCTATGGCGCTGCTTACCTTCTCAATGTCCGCAGGGGCGGCGTTCATCAGTGCGAGGAATCCTGACATGGCATTCTTCCCCACCAAAGCCTCTGCCGCCGCTGCTTTCTCTGATTCAGACAGGCCGCCGAAAGCCGTCCGGCAGTCAGCGAGGATGGCGCTTAAATCCCTCATGCTCCCGTCCGCATTGGTGGTGGCGATAGTCACTTCCCCAATGCTCGAACCGCAGATCTTCACTTCCCCGGAAAGGTTGCTCATGATGGTACGGAGCGCGGTACCGGCCTGCGTGGACTTGATGCCCGCATTGCCCATCAGACCGATTGCCTCTGCGGTATCTTCTGCTGAAAATCCCAAAGCCCCGGCAATGGGCGCACAGTATTTGAAGGTCTCGCCCATCATGGATACGTTGGTATTGGCATTACTGGATGCCGCCGCAAGGATATCTGCGAAATGCCCGGAATCGGCAGCCGTTAAACCGAAAGCGGTCAGTGCGTCCGTCACAATGTCAGAGGTGCTTGCCAAATCCTCCCCGGAGGCAGCGGCAAGGTTCATGATGCCCTCAATGCCGGAAAGCATATCAGAGGTTTTCCAACCCGCCATTGCCATGTAGTTCATGGCCTCGGCTGCCTCGGATGCGGAGAACTTGGTCTTGCTGCCCATCTCCCTTGCCTTATCCCGGAGGGCATCCAGGTCACTTCCCGTTGCCCCGGACACAGCCGCCACCTGGCTCATGGCAGAATCGAAATCGGCGGCGGTCTTCACTGCCACCGTGCCAAGCCCCACAATAGGCGTAGTCACGCCTTTGGTGAGGGTAGTCCCTACACCGGAAATCTTATCTCCAAGGTTCTTTAAATCCTCTCCTGTGGCGGCTATCTTCTGAATTGCCACCGCTGACTGGTTCGCCTGGTTTTCGAGGTTCCTCAGCTTTTCCTCTGTCTCGATAATCTCCCTCTGCAAACCATCGTACTGCTCCTGGGTGACCTCCCCTTTTGCCAGTGCTTCATTTGCCTGCTGTGCTGCCGTCTTTAAGGTTTCCAGCTTTTCTTTCGTTTCCGCAACCGCCTGTGCAAGGAGCCTGTGCTTCTGTGCCAGCAGTTCCGTATTGCCGGGGTCCAGCTTTAGGAGCCTTTCCACGTCCCGTAGCTGTGACTGAGTAGTACGAATTTCCGTATTTACCCCTTTAAGAGCTGTGGTTAGCTTGGTAGTGTCGCCGCCAATCTCGACTGTGATTCCCTGTATCCTGCTTGCTCCCAAGACTTACCACCTCCCTTTTATGCACAAAAAAAGAGCATTTCTGCTCCCAAGAAAAAAGCACCGAGTCTATACCCGATGCTTTCATAATGCTTTTCAATTATTGCCTCAAAAGTCTCTTATCAATGATGTATGCTCCCATTCCGGGTTGTTTAGATAGCACTTTACTGAAATATTGGCTTGCACGTAGCTGATTAATCGAAGAAATAATAATATCAGAATATAAAGTAATTTCCAGACATTTTTTCTGAGAGTTAACTGTTACACTGATTTGTTTTCTTTTCCCGTATTTTCGCGGAAGGGAATTATAAATACTCTCTGCTGCAGAAACAGTTCCTCGCAGTAATGCTGCATTAAAAAGCGGGCTTAAAAAATATGCTTCAAAAGAATTTGCAAATGGCAATATCGTAGGCATATTATTTCCTCCTCTCAAGAAAGCTTTCCAAAATAGTATCTATTTCTCTTACAGCTTCTATATTTTCCGAACTTCTGTCCATCTCCCTGAGAAGAAGGCACATTTTTTCTATCAGATACAATTTATTCATTTCAACATCCGGTTCCATATCGCCATCCATTCCGCCATTACCATTTTGCAATCTAACTTCCTCGGCTTCATCAGATGCAAATTCAGATGCATGCATACGAAAAAGTCGTTTGCCAGAAATTAAACTGCTGAAGTTTAACGGATGTGTCTCGTCAATGAGATACATACTGAACACCCTCAGACTTCTTGAAATTTGTTCAAGCCTCAGTTTGTCATGGCTTCGGAATATAATCCTTATCGTCTTATCATCAATAATCCCCAATTCCGTGATTTCCTTCGGGTTTGTAGCCACTCTGCTCCTAATGTTAAAATAATCCTTCGCTTCTGAAAGATAACCCTCATATCCCGGCGTGTAAAATGATGGTGCCCCAGCTTTTGCAAATTGTGCAATGACTTCATAAAACATGGCTTTCTCCTTTTTTTAATCAGCGCATATTAAGCGCATACTTAGTGTTTACTCAACCATAGTATCATATCCAGTATTATGCGTCAAGTAAAATTTATTGTGCGCCAATCAAAACCTATCAAAATCTTCTTGCATAGCTAAGATGGCATAATTACACTCGTCATTCCTGCTCTCGGCGTACATATCATTGATCAGCCCGATAGAAAGCAATTCAAGGTCTGCTATCGAAAGCCCAAGCTGCACACACCGGAGCAGGAACAGCGGTGTTGTCATTTCTCGCTCAGTTGGGCGAAGTTTTTTTTAGCCTCCACATCCGTCTTCACGTTCAGTCCCCACAGTTGTATGAGCTGCGGCAGCACCTGGTAGATGGAAAATGTATTAAAACCATCCAGCCACTCATCCACCTCATTCGGTATCTGCGGATCGGCGTGCTTCGCCATCGTATAGGCGATATTCTCGAACATCTCCAAAGAGAATAAATCAAGGTCGGAACTTTCCTCATCACCCTCACCGATGCTCTTTTCAAGAATCCGCAAATCCTTATAAATGTCTCTCTGAAATTTCAGCCTGTAAATGCGCGGGATCGCCGCCGATGCCTTAAACAACACATCCTGCCCGTCAATCTCTATCTTCCTGACAATGCTCATATCCTTTTAGCCTCCTTCACCCCTGTCCCTCTGCATCTGCTCCTGCCACCTTGGGTTCTGGTATATACACTTCCTTGTACCAGTTGGCATAAGTTTCCGCAGATGTTCTGTTCCCGGTTTTTGCCTTCACATAGCCGCTTGCCAGCGGGCGCGCCTTGATGGTCAGCGTTTCCGTCTGCACCTCCCGGCTCTCCTCATTGGTCTTGCCCTCGATCTTGGGACGGCTCGCGGAACAGTTGTACAGCACATGGCGTATCTTACGCACATCACCGTCAAACTCGAACAGCAGCGCAAAGGCCGCCGTCTCGGAGTGTGCGTTCTCCACCAGCACCTCGTTGCTGTCCGCCTCCTCCTTTAGCACATCCGTGCGGAAGCTCTCCGGGATCAGTGCCAGTTCCAGGTCGCCGTCATAGCCCATGTTGTTGGCAATGATGTAATACTCGATGCCGTCCGCATAGAAAGATTCCGGCTCACCGTTGGGGTCCAGGGAAAGGGATACCGCACCCGGCATCGCCACAGGGCTTTCAAACCCCGTCTCCCCGTTCTCCTGCACCTTCTGCAAAGCATAGTGGCAGTTGCAGATATTAAATTTTACTTTGTTGTTCTTCATGTCATACCTCCATTCCATACAAGACTTCATACAGCTTTTCCGACTCAATCCACGTTTCCGTTTTACTGTAGAAGATGCCATTTTTTAACAGCACCGCCTCTACAGACTCTTCCAGTTCCGGCTGCTTTAGGTCAGTGTAGATTTCTATATGGAGCCGGTTTATTTTGAAATACACTGTCCCGTCTGCTGCGAAATTATCAGCTTCCGGGTATAGAAATACAATAAAGGGCGGTTCCGGGGATTCCCCCTCCGCAAAATGATGGTAGGCATAAGGCAGCCCCATCTCTGCCACCATGGCCATGACTTCCCCGTGGCTCATCCTTTCACCCCCTTTTCCACCTCGGATAAAAGCAGTTCGAACCCTGCTTTCTCCGCAGGTGCGATATGCGGCTGCGCCCTCGTCCTGCCGCCGCCCCGCTTTGCGTGGCCGAACTCCAGCAGGTGCGTCAGCCGGTACTGCTTCTTCGAATGGACCACCACCGCCTTTGAGGATGCCGTCTCCTTCACGGTGTCCGCAGACCAGCTTTTTGCGTACCTCCCCGTGTCCCTTGGCGCCGTGGACTGTATCTGGCCTTTTACGGCCTCCCCCGCCTTCGTGACCGCCGCCTTCACATTTGACGCTGCAGACACCCCATAATCCGAGAGCGACTGCTCCAGCACAGCCGCAAAGCTGTCAATTCCTACCCTTTTTCCTGCCATCATCACCGCCTCGCTTTCCTGCATTTGAACTTGATACTTTTCTTTTTATAATTCATGTGGTCGATGGCGAGAATATCGTACAGTCCCCCGCCAAATACTACCCGGTATCCCGTGGAATCGACTGCGGCCGCTTTTCTGCACCAGCGGACAGTAAACGAAATGTCCGATTCATCCGCCACGGTTCCGGCCACGTCTGCCTCGCTGGTCTGTCTCCCCGCCTCGCCGCTTACTGTGGCATGGCAGGAATAATAATCCGCCCATGTGTTTTTGTGGTTGCCGATGCCATCCACCGCCACTGCATTTTTCTGGAAAGTAATCTTCACATTTAATAGTGAAACCTCCATCAGAACGCCTCCTTCCGGCTGCCGGAAAGGAGCGAGCGCAGGGTGAGCATGAGGGCATGGTGGTCGGCTTCCTCCCGGTGTTCATACAGATAGGCGGCTGTATACTGTACTGCTATCTTTGCGTTTTCCACAGCCGAAAACTCCCCCGTATCATCCATCCGTGCCACATCCATGCAGATTTTTTCCGATGCCCTGATGATGTTTCCAATCAGGGCATCATCGTCATCGTAATCCACACGGAGGTAATTCTTCATTTCTTCCAATTCCACCATCATGCCTGCAGCGCCCCTTTCTTTTAAGCCGGAGCCCCCTTCTGCTCCAGCACTTTCACCGCTTCCGCAAGGATCATCTTCCCATCCACACGCTGGGAGGCAAGGAAGCCCACCTGCCCGGTCGCCGCAAACAGCTCGTTCAGGCGCTTGAAACTGCGCCCCTGCCTGTCAGCGATCCAGTAATAGGAGAAGTCACCGAATGCGATGGTCTTTGCGCCTGCGGCAATGGCCGGCATATACGCAGAGGTTTTGACTGGCCTGCCAAGGATGGTGTCCGGCGTTCCGGCTGTCAGTGACGGCTGCCATAAATACTGCCCGTTGGTATCCTTGAGCTTGCGGATGGCCTTGATGGTGGAATCATTCAGCACCCAAACGGATTTCTTGCGGTAAGGGGATTTCAGCGAATAATATAAATCCATCAGTTCATCCGCCGTCACAGCCGTGGCAGACGCGGCAGTCACGCCCGTCTCCGCTCCGCCCGTGGCCGCAAGCACCCCTAACGGCTTGCCCTTGCCGTCCCCCGTGAAGAACGCCTCCTCTTCCTTCGCCCCGATCCTGCGGGCAAACTCGCGGGAGATATAGGACTGCAGGTCAAACACGCTGTCGTTTAACAGTTCCTCGGAAACCTTGATCATGGTGCCCAGCTTGTAAGCGCCGATGGAAACCTGCCCGAAGGAGTCGTCGCTCTCCGGGTATGCGCCCTCCTCGTCAATCCAGGATGCCGTACCCTTGGACGCAACAACGGGAATCTTGCGGTCGCCGCTGGAGGTCTTGATCACCTTCGCCATCTGCCGGAAGATGTTCTCCTCCTCCAGCGCCTCCACCAGTGTGCGCTCGTACTCGTCCGGTACCAGATAGCCGCCCTCCGAATCCGTCCCAATCTGCAGGGCGTTGGTCACATTGGGCATCGGCGCTTTGGAGCGCATGGCGTTCCAGAAGTTCTTCCGGTAATCATCAGAGGCGCGCCCCGTCTTATCCTCTGCACCGTCCGTGTCCGCCCCGCAGCCCGGTTTCCCCGTGAGGGGCTTGTTCAGCGGGCGGTTCAGCTCCGCGTCAAGCGCCTCCTGCCGCTCCAGCCTTGCGATCTCTTTCCCAAGGTCGGTGATCTCCTGCTCCATCTTCGTGTATGCGGCGTCATCCTCTGCGGAAAGGACTCCGTTCTCCTTCCTGTGGGAATCTAAGAATGCCTTTGCCGCCTCCCATGCCTTCGCGCGTTTCTCACGCAGTTCCAGAATCGTCATAATGAAATCCTCCTTCTTAATGTTTCAATAAATTAAGCCGCTCCATGAGTGCGTCCACGGAACGGCCGGTTTCTGTATCCACGGCAGGAATTTGTGCCTGCGCCTGGATATCCGCTTTCGGTTTTTCCCCGCCATATTTGGCGGCCATTTTATTTAAAAGGGCATTGTTGGCCGCCCTGCGGGAGAACAGCATGGAACTTGGCGCGGGAGGAAATTTCTTTTCATCTTCCTCATCCTCTTCGGGACTGCCTCCCCCTGCGCCCTCCTCCGCCTCTTTTTTCGGCTCTGCCTTTGCCCGCGCCATGATTTCATCCGCAAAGCCAAGCTCCACCGCCTTGTTGGCGTCCATCCACGTTTCCGCATCCATCAGGTGCGACAGCTTCGACCGGGAAAGCCCCGTCTTTAACACATAGGCGTTGATGATGGACTCCTTCACCTCGGAAAGCATATCAATGGCTTTCTGCATCTCGGCATGGTCGCCCCAGACGATGGTGGCGGGATTGTGTATCATCAGCATGGATACCGGGGACACCAGAACGGTGTCGCCCGCCATGGCGATCACACTGGCGGCGCTTGCAGCGATGCCGTCAATCTTCACTGTGACTTTTCCCTTGTAGTTGGTGAGCATATTGTAAATCTGTGCCGCCGCCACGCAGTCGCCGCCCGGCGAGTTGATCCACACGGCGATGTCACCGCTCCCGGCATTCAGCTCATCCTTGAAAAGCTGCGGCGTGACGTCATCGTCAAACCAGCTTTCCTCTGCGATGGTGCCGTTCAGAAACAGAGTCCTCTCCTCCGGAGCCGTCCCCGCCTCCGCCTGGTTCCTCCACTTCCAGAACTTCTTCGTTTTCATTGGATTCCTCCTTCCCTTTTTGGTACGCCGCCCCTGACATCGAAAGCGGCATCATGTTCCCGTTAATAAGATATAGGTCGCCTCCCAATTCCTCCGGGATGCGGTCAAGGTTCTCCAGTTCCCGGATATCGTTTGCGGACATCCACCCGTTCTGCCGCCCCACAGCGTACCCGTTCATGCGGCTCTGGTAGTCGCCCCGGAGCAGGCCGTCCACGTTGAATTTCACAAAATACTGCTTCTTTTCCTCCGGTGTCAGCAGGGACCGCGCCATGGACTGCTCCCACCGGGACACCCATGGGTCGAGGGTGTATTTCACAAACTCAAGGCTCTGCTGCTCGATGTTGGAGAAGCTGCTCTTTTCCAGGTCTCCCACCATGTGCGGAGGCACACGGAAAATCCGTGCAATCTCATTGATCTGGAACTTCCTCGTTTCCAGGAACTGCGCCTGTTCCGGGGAAATGGAGATAGGCGTGTATTTCATGTAGAGTAGGCAAGTGCCGCCTTGCATTGTTTCCAATGTAGGTTTGCACAAACCTCTCCCCAAACCGTGCTTACACCTCTCGATGTACACGGCTTTCCATTTACACTATGACGAATGATGAATTTTCTTATGGCATTCTTTACAAACAACCAATGTCTTCCGCTTTCTTGCAATCATAGCTATTTCCCACTGCTCTTTGCCTTTGAGGTTTTTCATTTTGTTCACATGATGAATCTCAAAGGAAATGCCGTTACCCTCTGCACCGCATAATTCACATTTACAAGCCTTTAATCTGGATTCAAGAGAATTTCTTGTGCCAAAGTGAATATGGTTCTTCACTGTATCAATGTTTGGTGTTCCACAGACAGTACCCCGTTTGAAGTCGGAGAATTTCGCAATCATCATTCGCTTTTTCTCTTTCTTCGTTTCATAGGGAATGCCCCATGACTTACCGCACTTGAACATCCTCTTTACAGCAGATATTCTGGTTTTATGCTTTTTAGCAAGTGTTTTCAGGCAACTGTATTCCATCAGATAAACAAAATACGTCAGCTTTGAAAAATTACTGGCTATGCTGTAATAATTACAGATTCCACGAGTTTGCGAGTTATAGGTATCTACAATTTCAAGGTCAGTAAGACCCGCCATCGAATTTCTTTGCCACGGTACAAGACTGCCGTCTTTGCCTTGTATGACAATCTCACGGTCATACATAAACTTTTCTATTCTTTCCATGGGAATTAACAATTCCACGGAATTATTGAGCGTCCTTTGCACAACTCCGTTGGCTTTTCTTTTGGATTCTTGACACCTGCGCACATTGATGTCATACCCAAGAAAATGTGCATTACCGGAACTGTGCGTGATTTTTGTTTTCTCGTCAGACAGTTCCAGTTTCAATTCTGTCGATACAAACTGCATAAGCTCCTGCTTTATATGCTCCGCATCTTCACGGCTTCCGCTGACACCGATAATAAAATCATCGGCATAACGTACATAGGCAATTTTCTTGTCGGAAGCGTCCTTGTAAGGCAGTCTGCGCTTTTCCACTTCAAGTTTATGAATCTGCTTTAGCAGTTCTTTCTTTTCCGTGTCATCGGCGCATTCCCCATAACGCTTTCTTAACTTGACAATCTCCCGTACCTTTTTGCCGTATACTGGCGTATAGGCATATTTTGCAGGCGCATTGAACTCCTTTTGCATAACTTCAACTTTCCTGTCCAGTTCGTGCAGATAGATATTCGCAAGAATCGGGGAAAGAATGCCGCCCTGCGGAGTTCCGCTATAAGTCTTATAGTATTGCCAATTTTCCATGTAGCCTGCTTTCAGGAACTTTCCTATCAGATTTATGAACTTGCTGTCCTTAATCTTTTCAGAAATCAGGTTCAGCAGAACCGCATGGTCAATGTTGTCAAAACATCCCTTAATATCACCCTCGACAAACCACTTCGTACTGCGGAATGAACGGCTGATTTCTTTTAACGCTGTATGGCAGCTTTTATTCGGTCTGAATCCGTGCGAATGGGCACTGAAAACAGGCTCATAGACTGCTTCAAGTATCTGCCGTAACACATCCTGTATCAGCTTGTCTCTGAATGACGGAATGCCTAATGGACGCATTTTACCGTTGCGCTTAGGTATATAGACACGTTTTACCGCTTTAGGTTCATAGGTCAGGCTTTTCAGTTCATCAATAATCTGATTCACGTATTCCTTTCCAAAACCGTCTGCCGTATCATTATCTACACCCTCGGTTCCTGCGCCCTTGTTTGCATAAAGGTTTTTGTATGCGGTCATGTAAATATCTTCTCGCAAAAGATACCTATAGAGCCGCGTGTAGATACCGTCTGAATGCTCTTCAGAATTTCTATACATTCGTTCTAAAATTTCAGATGTTGGCTTCATTGAGGTTTCTCCTCCCTTTCACCTTTCCTTTTAGAGTTGCATAAACTGCGTTCCTTCGCCATGTAAGAGCCATTAACTCTCTCGGACTACTACGAACGCTCCGTACCCATGGGCGGTATTCAAGTCCTATAGACTATAGCCTTTCGGCATCCGCCTTTAGGGTATCCCCAGTTAGCGTCACTGCTTGGTATGCTCGGATTGTCGGTTTCGCTTTAGACCCTTTAACACAGGTTCTCCTGCTCGTGCCGTGGCATTTGCAATCATGCTGCCTTTGAAGGATGTAAAGACAGCCGGTCACGGAATGGGTAACAGGCTAATTTCCCATTTTCCCTAGAAATGAACACTCAAGTCTCACGTTCAGTAGATAACTTAAACCTCATATCCGGTTGTTGTGGCGGTTCAGTCGTACCCTTTAGCCTTTGGGTAACTTACCGCTTTCCTGCCGTGCTATGTTCCCGTATCAGCTTTCGCTTTGCGGTAAGGCAGGTCAACTCACCCATGATTGTGGGTGGTAGTACCAAACTCTACTATCAATGACGCCCCTCTGGGCGCACCCCCTCCTCCAAAACTGCCACCTTGTTGGCGTTGTGGCTTCCTCCGAAGGTGGACTGCCAGCTCTCCCGCACCCTTGAGGGGTCTTTCAGCGTCCCCGGATGCTCCAGCACGCCGCTCGGCTGTGCGCCGTTGGCGAAGAACTTCGCCCCGTATTCCTCGCAGGCAATCGCCATGCCGATGGCGTTCTTTGCCATGGCAATGGGGGAATAGCCAACCAGCCCGTCAAAACCGAGGCCGGGGATGTGCAGCACCTCCGAAGGCGGCAGGATGACTGTGCTGCCTTTTACGGTCGGCGCGTCATCCATGCCCACTGTGTATTCGTAGTAAAGCTGCCCTTTGCTGTCACGCTCCACACCCATACGGTCCGGCATCAGAGGGTACAGCCCGATGACCTCCCCCCTGCCGTTGCGGATGATCTGTGCGTAAGCATTCCCCCACAGGAGAAGGTGCGTCATCAGCGTTTCCCGGAACACGAAGGAAGTCATCTCCGGGTTCGGCTCGTCATGGAGTAAAAAATACAGCGGGTGTTCCGCCGCTTTCTCCTTCCCGCCGTTATCCGTATATCTGTAGAAATGCAGCGGAAGCCCCGCCACCGCCTCCGAAAGTATCCGGACGCAAGAGTACACCGCCGTCATCTGCATGGAGGAACGCTCATTGACACGCTTCCCGCTCGTGCTGCCGCCCATGAAAAAGCTGTAGGCGCTGCCGGAAGTCCTGTTCTGAGGGGCATCCCTCGCCCTGAACAATCCGCTGAATAATCCCATAGGAACCACGCTCCTTTCCGAAAAAGGCACAGACAAAAGGCACCGCCGAAGCGATGCCCATCTGCCGGTACCCTGTCACCTTTTTTCCTTCATTTCCTTTATCAGCCGGTCAAGGTTTATCCCATCCCGGAAACCTGCACGGTAATAAAATTCATTCTCCCTTGCAGCACCCGAATTTACGCCGTCCTCATACAACTCCAGCAGTTCCCTCTGTTCCGGGGTGAGCTGCCTGTACAGCAGCTCATGTACCCTGTCAGCTTCCTCTGCCTCCGCCGCCTGTTCCGCCGTAGGGGGACATTCCTTTTTAAACCTGTCATAGTGCATTGCCATCCGGTCCGATATGAGGAGCTCAAGGAAATCCTTCTCATCCATCCTTCCACCTCCTTCGACAGACATCATAAACGGATACTGTAAAAACAGCCATACAAGGAACCACCAAAGATACCGCACACAACCCTGTAAAATGTTAAAATACCAACAAACCGCGGGAATCATAGACGCTCTCCGAAGTTTCATTCCCACAGCGGATTGCCCGGTCAAGCCCCATGATGGCGGCCACAGCACCGTCAATCTTCTCCGTGGACTTCTCCTTATCCGCCTTTATATTCCCTGCAGGGTCGGTGCGGATGAAGATGTTATCCATCATCCACCGCAGGACCGGATGCCCGCCGTGGGCAACCATCTGCTCCAGCACCAGCTTCATCAGCTCTTTGGTAGGCGGGGACATATCCTTGAAACCCTGCCCGAACGGGACCACCGTGAAGCCCATCCCCTCAAGGTTCTGCACCATCTGCACCGCTCCCCAGCGGTCGAAAGCGATCTCCCGGATATTGAACCGCTCACCGAGCCCCTCAATGTATTTCTCAATAAAGCCGTAATGCACCACGTTCCCCTCCGTGGTCATCAGCTTCCCCTGCCGCTCCCACACATCGTAAGGGACATGGTCACGCCGGACACGCAGCTCCAGCGTTTCCTCCGGAACCCAGAAGTACGGCAGGATGCAGTATTTGTCCTCCTCATCCAAGGGCGGGAACACCAGCACGAACGCCGTGATGTCCGTGGTGGAGGATAAGTCCAGCCCGCCGTAGCAGACACGCCCCTCCAGCCCATCCTCCGAAACCGGGAAGGCGCAGGCATCCCATTTATCCATGGGCATCCACCGCACCGCCTGTTTCACCCACTGGTTCAGGCGGAGCTGCCGGAAACTGTTCTCTTCCCCCGGATTCTGCCTTGCCGACTCACAGGCGGCCTCCACCTTATCAATGCCCACCGTGATGTTCAGTGAGGGGTTTGCTTTCTTCCACACCTTCGGGTCCGTCCAGTCATCCGCTTCATCCGCACCATAAATCACCGGGTAAAATGTAGGGTCAATCTTCCTGCCCTCTATAATATCCTTCGCCTTCTGGTGCGTCTCATAGCAGATGGAATGGGTATCCGTCCCCGCCGTGGTAATGAGGAAATACAGCGGCTGCATCCTGGCATCGCCGGAACCCTTGGTCATGACATCAAACAGCTTCCGGTTCGGCTGCGTGTGCAGCTCGTCAAACACCACGCCATGGATGTTGAAGCCGTGCTTGGAGTACGCCTCCGCCGAAAGCACCTGGTAGAAGGAATTGGTCGGCGTGTATATGATCCGTTTCTGCGAGGCGAGTATCTTCACCCGTTTGGATAATGCCGGACACATCCGCACCATATCCGCTGCCACATCAAAAACGATGGTGGCCTGCTGCCGGTCGGCTGCACACCCGTACACCTCTGCCCGCTCCTCCCCATCCCCGCAGGTCAGGAGCAGCGCCACGGCCGCCGCCAGCTCCGACTTCCCCTGCTTCTTTGGTATCTCCACATATGCCGTGTTGAACTGGCGGTACCCGTTGGGCTTTAATGTGCCGAAAATATCACGGATGATCTGCTCCTGCCAGTCAATCAGTTCAAAAGGCTTCCCCGCCCATGTCCCTTTGGTGTGGCAGAGGCTTTCTATGAACATCACGGCAAAATCGGCTGCATCCTTATCATAGCGGCTGTCCTTTGCCTTGAACTTTGTCGGCTTATACTTTTTCAGTTTCCGCATTGCCATAGGCATCACCTCCAGAAGATGGCATCAAAAATGGCCTGCCAGCGGCAAGCCCTAATCTATCAGTACAAGACACAGAGCCGTCCGGCCCTGCTCTTGGAATTTCCAGCTTCAAACTCCTTAGTTGTAATCTTTCAAGAGGATTGCCAGCGCAATATCCGTATCCCCATCTGCAGGCGCAATATCCAGCCCCCTGTCATAGTTATAAACAATCTCACCATCCCGCTTCAGCATCGCCTTGGAAATCCGTCCGCCGTCAATGCCGTACTCCTCACTCGGTTCATCGTAATATTTCACCCAGTAATGAAAAATGCTGCTGTTTACCTTAATGCTTCCTTTTCTCCGCATATCCGTTCCCCTCCTTATTTCAGCAGGTTGGCGGTCGCAACCCTGATCTCATGCTGCTTTCCCCAAATGTGGTTCAGTATCATGTAGTTTGATGCATCCAGCCGGTTCTTCGCCCAGACCGAAACGGTCTTCATGGTCTTTGTCCCCTTCGGTGTGTAGTCGATCTCGTAAAGTGTGGCTCCTTCAAATTTCCTGTTCAGCATTCTGTTTTCCTCCGTTTTCTAAGCCTGCGGCTTTGTTATTCCTTTCGGTAGTACACATATTCGCTCTAAAACCACATTTTATCAAGTTAATTCGGAGCATAAACTGCACAAACATCCACAGCGGGAATTGTGTGGTTTTCAATGGTTGGGGATGTGCTTCCCATCCTCTATCCAGTCAACCAGCACGATGATCTCCCCTTCGGTTTCCATCCGTTCAAGCTCCGCCACATCGTCCATGTCCCAATTGACCGGGTACACCCCGCAGAATTCCACAATGCAGTCGATCCCGCCGGTCTCAATCCAGTCCCGGTTCAGGTTCCATGCGCCGCAGACCGTATCCACATGGCCGTGGCTGACATGGTTCCGATCGAGAATGCCCTCGATTTTCTTGATGGTTTTATCCTTGTAAAGGTCGGTATCTTTCGGGACGGTGATGTAAAACATACACTTTGTTGCAGCCTCTCCCCGTTCCCTTCTTGCGTCAATCCACTCCTGGATGACCTCTGTCCTTTTTTTCATAGCTTTACGCTCCTTTGCCTTTGTAATTTTCATCCCCTGCCGTAGCACCTGTGGATGGCTTCCAGAATCTGTTCCTGCTCCTCCCCATCCACCCCGATGCTCTCCAGCGCCTCCCTGGTGCCGCAGTCTGGGCAGAGCGGCGTTCTGCCGTCCGCCCGCGAAACTGCCGGCCTCCCATGGTAGGTCTGCCCGCACCTTGGGCAGACCGAAATCCTCGCAGTATTATCTGTTTCTTTCATCGCAGTTTCCTCCTGAGTCCTTATTTTCCTGCCGTGGGGCAAGCGCCTCCTCCCTGCTGCGGAACATCCTCCCTGCGGATGCGCGGCAGCGGCTCCCTCTGCGGTTCTGCAGGCAAAAATATCTCCCGTCAAATCCCTGCACCGTGTATGTGCCGGTGCATCCGTTCTTCCGGTTGGTCACCATGAAGCAGGCGTCCCCGGTCTTCCACCCGCCCGGAAATTCCTCCCTGCTGTCGGCATACGCCTGTTCCAGGAATGCCTCATCAAACCCGAACCTCCGGTATCCCTCCATGCAGGTCGCCATGTAGGATTCGCTCGGCAGCCCAAGCGGGCGGTCCTCATGCATGATGTAGACAAAAACCTTCCGCCTGCGGACCTTGCCGGTCCTGATGCCCCTGATGGGCAGCTCCATCTCCTTTTTGTAGTAAAAGGACGGGAAGCCCTCGTAGCGGTCCAGGGCAGCCTCATCCTCCTCCGTCACCGCCCATGCCGCCACGGGTACGCTTGCGCCCTCCTGCGGCTCAATGGTGAGGTAGGAGCCGGTCCTGCTCCCTTTAAACAGCAGCCGGTAGCCTTCCACCACCGAGGTCCCGATGATCCTCGCCCCAGGGCAACGCATCCGCATCTGCCCGACATTCAGGTTTGAGCCGTAAGCAATGTAGTATCTTTTTTCCATTTTGAAATCCATCCTTTCCGAAGGGGGCACCCTTCTACCACCTTAAGACCGCCGTAGCGGTCCGCTGCCCTTTCCGTGGCAGGCAAGGTGGCAGGAGGCTACCTCCCGCGTTCCCTTCAAGCAGCCCTTCCGTTGCGGAAGGATGCATCCCCTGCAAGCCTCCTTGTGAGGATGTCCCTTGCGGTCTTGAATTCGTCCCCGATGAAGCCGAGCCGGAGGAGCCAGGTCCTCATGGCGTATTTCGGGTTCTCGCTCTGCTGCGGCTTCGGGCTTGCGGTCTTCACTTCCTTCGCCATCTGGCTGAGTGCAAGGCAGAGCTGGATGTAGCTTTTAAGCTGCCCTGCGTGGAGGCCGCCCCTGCGCCCGTCGCCCGGCTCGTCGAACTGGAAGAGCCGGAATTCGACCGTGCCTTTGGTGAAGGTTGCGTGGTAGTTGAGCATATGGTACCGGCTGTCGTTGTAATGCTGGCTTCTGCCATAATTTGCGCCGTGGCTCGTGTACCAGATGTCCGCAAGGGCCGCCATCGTGGAAGGCTTCTTCCGGTTGACCTGCTCCAAAAACCGTGGGTCTACCGTGCGGCAGTAGCGGTTCATCCTGCCCCTGTCAAGGTTTAAGGCGTCCGCAATCAGGCTTTCGTGGCTTGCCATGATGTTGGCAAGGTTCCTTAAGCTCTGCGGCGTGTGGCCTTTTGCCCCGATGTGGATGTGTACCCCGCAGCCCCTTCCTGCGTCGCTTTTCGCTCCGGCGTGCCGCAGCTGCCGGATGAGCTCCTGCAGGGTTTCGATGTCTGCGTAGGTGAGGATCGGCGTCACCAGCTCGCACTTTTCGCTGTCCGGCCCCGCGATGCTCACATCCCTCTGGAATTTCCATTCCCTGCCCTGTGCGTCCCATGCGCTCCAGGTGTAGTAGCCGTTCCGTCTTGCTGTGTCCTGGTAGCGTCCTGTTCCGAAGAAGTCCGCTGCGACCTTTGCCGCTTTGCTCCTTGCGATGCTGTTCATCTCCACCTCGACCCCGATGGTCTGCTTCTTCATTTCCTCAACCTGCCTTGCTAATTTTGCGTTCATGCTGTTTTCCTCCGTTTTCTTTGTGTGTTTTCCCTTTCGGTAGTACACATATTCGCTCTAAAAGGGGATAATAGCAAGTCAATTCGAGGCATATATTACACGATGATTTTGGCCGGGATTTGTGTATTTTATGGCAGTTTACGGCAGGCATCCTCGCCGTAGACCACATGGAGGCGGCTGCCGTTGTCCCAGCGGACCATGATGCTCGCCGTGTCATCCACACCCTCTACCGTCCCCTGCGTCCCTATGGGCGGAGCCTGCACATCGTCCATCCGCACCAGCTCCACCCGCGTCCCCGCAGGGTACTCCCTGCGGACGCGCTCCAACGTCTCCCTATTCGGAAACTTCATCGTCTGCCGCCTCCTTCCTTTCGCCGTTCTTGAAAGCCGAACTGCCGGAAAGGTTCTTCAGCAGTATTTTCCGCTCTCCCTTGTATTCCGTGCCGATGAATCCAAGCCGGAGCAGGAAGCACCGGAATGCGTACTTTTCGTTGTCCACCGCTTTTTCCTTTGCCGTGATGCGTTTCTGGTTCCGGCTCATCTCGCAGAGTGCGGAAATAAAATGCGTGTATGCTTTGGCTGACTCTGCATCCGGTGTCCCGGAAAACCATGGGAAGGAAACCTTCTCCTCATCAATTTCAATCCGCAGGTCATCAATGCCGAGGGCCTTTTTGATGAGGCTGCCTTTTGCCTCCAGCAGCCTGGTAAGGTTTCCGCAAAGCACCATGCCGAGCGGAACCGCCACCGTAAGCCCTACGTTCTCCCCCTGCGGCGCAGTTTCCGGCTCATCCGCATTGTTTTCCGCATCTGCGCTTTTTTCCTCCGTGCCGGCTTCCTGCGCCGTCTCTGCGGTTTCCTCCGCATTAAAGCCTGCGGCCGCCAATGCTTCCTTTACCTTTTCTATTGTCCGGCTGTCTGTGCGTTCATCCCATGCCAGTGTCCCGTCCCTGCTTACGGTAATGTTGCTGATTGCGTAGGCGCAGGTCGGCATCCTCATATAAACCGCCCTCATTCCGACAACCCCGGAAATGACCTCCACCATTTCCTTCCGCTTTTCTCCTGTTACGTTGTACCTTGTTTCCATTGTGTTTTCCTCCTTCTTTTTCGGTACTACATTAATCACTCTAAGCGGCTGGAATAGCAAGCAGTATGTGAGAAAAAATGTCACAATAAAAAGTCCGGGAACTGTGCGTAAAACACAATGCCCGAAAGCACGAAATAGACATTCGGCAGCGCCACGCCGTTGCCCCACATCTTATATTCAGCAGAATCCGAATGCGGCTCTTTCAGCCACTTGATGATCTGCTTATCGGTCTTTGGCTTGGTGGAAGTCCCCATAATCTTACTGTGGATCTCAAAGACCTCCCGCCAGAAGGCAAGGTCATCCTCCGTTGGCTCTTCCGTCCCAAGGCCGCTGCACCACCAGTCCGGGAAGCCCTGCAGCCTCGCACATTCCGTAGGGGTCAGCCTACGGACGATATACTCCGGCTCCGCCTGCACATCGTTGACGACGGGCGGGTCTTTATAATCCGTAGCCACCAGCGTGTTCGCCAGTTCCTTCTCCGCCCGCGTGAAATGGGAATTCTTGCTCGTGCAGTAGGTCGGGTACGCCACCGCATGGTGGTCCGTGGCATTCAGCGTGAAGGAGACATCCTCATTCACGCCGCTGCCCTGCGGCCCGTTCTTATCCTCCCTGCCGATCATGGAGCCCTGCACCGACACCACGGCAATGCCGCCCTGGTTGCAGGAGGGGTTCCCGCCGTTCCCGTCAAGCGTCCGGGAAGTGTCTGCCTCATAGAATCCGCTGTGCGGGTTATCCGACTTCATGGCATTGCTGTCCTTGGAACAGATGCCGTATGCCTGCACCACCAGCTCGTTGCAGCGGCTCTCCCCGACATCAAAGGTGTTCAGCGTATTTGCCACCTTCCCGTCCTTCCATGTTGGTGCGTCCCCTTTGTAGTGGGCGCGGTATCCCTTGCAGAACGGCACGAACACCGTCTGGTCATTGTTGCAGGAGAGCGTTGCGGATTTGTCGTCCTGGATAATCGCCCCCTTGCCGCCGCCTTCACAGCCGGAGCGGATTTTCAGCGTCTTTGGCGTTTCCGCATCCATAACCATAGGTACATTCCCGCCTCCCGTCCCCATCCGGGAGGTCAGCGTCTGCACCCTGCCGTCCTCCGACAGCTTCACGCGGCTGTCCGCAGGATGGTTTTCCAAAGCCACCGCCGCAGGGATCGTCCCGGTACGGAGTGTGGGCGATGTCTCCTCCTCATACCCGATCCCCCGCGCCTGTGCGGAATGCTCCGTGCAGAAGCCCGCTGATTCCAGCACACACGGAGGATGGTGCGCCTCTGCCCGCAAAGTGCAGGTCACGTCATCCGTCACATCCATCCTCTGCCCGCCCTGGTCATTTAAGCAGATGCCGCCTGCCGCTCCAATGCAATCCGCAGCACCTCCGGCAGTTCCTTGCCACGCACGGAAGCCCTCCGCAGAATACCCAGACACGCCTTCGGACTCAAATAATATCTTTCCGGCACTCCCGCCTGCAAAATCTGCGACAAGGTAGATTCGTTTCCTTCGCTGGGGGACTCCCCAAAATTGTGCGTCAAGGACACGCCACGCAAGGGAAAATCCGTCTCCCACAATATTTCCTGCGTTTGCCCACTTCCCCTTTGGAGGTCCAGGAACAGGAACACCTTCGCCTTTGACGGAGCAGACCGCTTCGAGGACTGCCTTGAAGTCCTCCCCTTTGTTGGAGGAGAAAGCGCCGGGGACATTCTCCCATACGATAAACCTTGGATATTTTCCATCTGTTGCACACCTCATTTCCTCTACGATCCGTATTGCCTGGTAGAACAGGCAGGACTGCTGCCCGCCAAGCCCCGCCCGCTTGCCCGCCACCGACATATCCGTGCAGGGCGAGCCGAAGGTGATGATGTCCACCGGCTCTATTTCATCCCCGCGGATGCTGTTGATATCCCCCAGGTGCTTCACACTCGGCAGCCGCTTCGTGGTCACACGGATGGGGAACGGCTCAATCTCCGAAGCCCATAGAGGGGTGATGCCCGCAAGCAGCCCGCCCAACGGAAATCCCCCTGAACCATCGAACAGGCTGCCGAGGGTCAGGCTGGAATACGCAGTCTGCGGATTTGGTGTGTCTTCGCCGCCGGTGCCGGACTCCCTACTATGGATATATATAGCATCTGCACTCATTCCGTCTCCACCTCCTTCACCAGCGCGGAATATGGGATTTTCTCCCCGCCGCGCACCACATACACATTCTCCGAATCCCCGGTATCCTCCACATACCTCCGCAGGATGACAGATGCGTATTTTTCATCCAGCTCACACATGAAACAGATGCGGTTCGTCTGCTCACACGCCATCATTGTGGAGCCGCTCCCTCCGAAAGTGTCCAGCACGATGGCGTTCTCCTGGGAGGAATTGCTGATCGGGTAGCCGAGCAGGTCAAGCGGCTTGGAGGTCGGGTGGTTCTTGTTCCGCTTCGGCTTGTCGTAGTTCCAGATGGTTGTCTGCTTCCGGTCGGAATACCACGGGTGTTTCCCGTTCTTCAGAAACCCGTACAGCACAGGCTCATGCTGCCACTGGTAGTCCGAGCGCCCAAGCACCAGGGAATTCTTCACCCATATGCACACTCCGGCAAGGTGGAACCCCGCATCCACAAAGGCTTTCCTGAAATTCAGCCCCTCCGTGTCCGCATGGAACACATAAGCCGCCCCGCCGCTTTCCAGATGCTCCACCATGCATGAGAACGAATTGTACAGAAATGTGTAGAAGTCATCCCCTTTCATGCTGTCGTTCTGGATGGAAAGGCCGCTGCCGCTCTTGAAAGCGACATTATACGGCGGGTCCGTCACGATGAGGTTTGCCTTTTTCCCGTCCATGAGCGCCGCCACATCCTCCGCACTGGTGGCATCGCCGCACATCAGCCTGTGCCTGCCCACCATCCAGATGTCGCCCCGCTCCACGAACGCCGCTTTCTCCAACGCTGCGGAAAGGTCGAAATCATCATCTTTCACATCTTTCTCACCGTCCCCGGCAAAGAGGTCTGCAATCTCATCCTCACCGAAGCCTGTCAGGGATACATCAAAATCCGCTCCCTGCAAACTTTCAATCTCGATGCGGAGCAGCTCCTCATCCCAGCCTGCGTCCAATGCCATGCGGTTATCCGCAAGGATGTAGGCTTTCTTCTGCGCCTCCGTCAGATAATCCACGAACACACACGGGACTTCCGTGATCCCTTCCTCTTTTGCCGCCGCGATCCTGCCATGCCCCGCGATGACACTGAAATCCCGGTCGATGATGACCGGGTTGATGAAGCCGAACTCCCGCAGGGATGAGCGGAGCTTCGCAAGCTGCTCCGGCGAGTGCGTCCGCGCGTTATTCACATACGGCACTAATTTTTCAACAGCTACAAGCTGCATATCAGTCGTTGTCTTCATTAAAAACCTCCATTTCGTAGCAGACGGCATCACTTAAATACACCCTCCGATTAAAAAAGGGCATGAAAAAACCGCCCCATAGGACGGTTTCAAAAAAAATCAGTTAAAATATTTTCTATATACCTCGTTTATTGTTTCGACATAAACTATATATGATGGATGGTTTTTATCCTGGCGTTCAAGATACATATTTTTCTTGTCTTTATATCTTTTCCGAACCTCACCCCAACGCCTTTGGGACTTAATAGCATCAGCTTTTTCCCGGATGTGATGTACGGATGGGGCTTCTCCCCACAGATAATTGTTAGAACCCTTATCGTGTAGCAGCCTGTAATAAGTCCCATCTTCATCCCTGGCCATTATAGCAAGGTCAAAACTGAAAGCCACCTGTGACAGGACGCCGGGAGTATACATCAAAGCAGTTATAACAGATGTCGAATCCTTCCCATCCGAGAATTGACCTCCCCTTACAACATGACTCCTGCTTCTCCTTAATATCAAGTTCAAAGAATCCCTGACCCTGTTTTTAAGGCACCGCGTGTCATTCCAGTATTCCTCCGGCATCCTTATGACCACCAGGTTATAGTCTAGGTCAAACGGGGAATTCCCGTTCCGCATAACAAGCTTCCGCGCATGGCTCCCACTTCCCACAAGAAAAAACTGGGTGATTATGCCGTATTCCTCATTCAGATGATCCCGCAGTTCTGTAAGGATCCGCGAACACTCACTGCGGTATGGCTTGACTTCCTTCTCACTTACATATTCGTATGCCATTCTTTTTCTCCTATCCTGCCCGTACCTCCATCCAGCGCTCTTTGTCGCTAAATCATTGTAGTATGACAGATGAAGCCTGCTTTGTCAATCTCCTTTTTCACATTTTATATAAATTCCCCTGGATAAAATTTCTTTCTGTATACTTGCAGGTTTTCTGGCATCCCTACATGCCCTTTCTTGCACGAAGCAGCCGTTCCATCACATCATCCTGGGGCGTGTTCCCTTGGAATTCCACCGAACAGTTTTCCTTCACGATTTGGTATATCTGCATCCAGCAGTAATTGGTCTGCTTCATGTAGGACTGGCTCATGGTGACATAGGGGGAGGCGATGGCGGCTCCCGTGGTCGGGTGTTTCGCCAGAAAACCCGTGGAGGATACGATTTCCTCACACTGAATCCACCGGGACACGCTCATGGCATATTGCTCCACCATCTGCACGGTGACCAGTTTTTCACATCCCCTCGCTTTCAGCCAGACATAGGTTTCGTTGTAGACCTCCTCCGCTACCAGCTCCCGCCCGCTCTTCTGTGGGGATTTGAGGAAGTCCTTCACGGGCGGTACATCCACGCCTTCCAGTTCGGCAGGCTCCAGCATGACCGCCGCCGTCTTCCCCTCGCTGATTTTTTCCGTGAGTGCCTTCCTCTTACGTCCCGCGCCCGGTCTTGCGCCGCCCCGGTTGCTTCCGTCCTTTGCCACTGCCCTCACCCCGTTTCTTTGATTTATTTTGAAAAGATGCTGCGGAAATCAAACACCGCAGCACCACGGAAAGCCTATGGAATGCGGAAATTGAAAATGGGGCAATCCCCCGTTTGATTTCCGGTTTTTGTGCGTGTGGCCCCACGCCCGTTCCCCGGCGGGTCCCTTGTGGAGATTCCACCCGCCCCTCCCGGCTGGCAGGAATCTTCACAAGGGACCCGCACAGGATAAATTAATGCTTATGCCACCTGTCGCCGCGCTCCGCATGAATCCTTGCATGGCAGGACTGGCACAATGAAATGAGGTTTCCCTCGTCATGGGTACCGCCCTCTGCCAGCGGCAGCTTGTGGTGTACCTCCTCCACAGGACGCAGCAGCCCTTTCTTATAACACTCCTCACAGAATGGGTGCTTTGCGGCGTATCGGTCACGGATGCGTTTCCACGCCCTGCCGTACCTACGGCGTACAGCCGGGTCACGGTCGTACTTCTCGTAGCGGCGGTTCTCCTGCTTCTCATGCTCCTCACAAAACCTCCCGTCCGTCAGCTTCGGGCATCCGGGGAAAGAACACGGCCTCTTCGGTTTCCTTGGCATCACTCTCACCTCCTCCCGGAATAAAGAAAGCCCCCGCAGGATTCCAATGCTCCCGCGAAGGCCCTCTTGACATTTTTTCATGCTATAAGCATACCACGTCCAAACAGATAAATCATCTCACAAAGTGGACATTACTGCTTGCCAAACAGCAGGGTGGTCAGCTTTGCCAGCGCCCGGTTCTTCCTCCTGTATGCAGATGCCCTCTCAATGCCGAAATAGTCTGCGACATCATCTGCCATGCCGCTGCCGTATTCGTTATCCTCATTGTAAAATGCATCCAGCACATATCTGTCATCCTCAGAAAGCTCCTCCCATGCTGGAAGGAACCACTCCATGTATTCCACTGCCTGGCGGTACCGCTCCCGTAAGATATCAATCTCCTCAATGCCCTTTATCATCCTGTCCTCCACAGCATGGGGATTGTGCGCGTGGGGCATCCCGTCAGACTGTGGGCTGCTGACGCCGCCCATCTTCTCATATGCCGCCTTTATCTCATCATCCGTGTGTTCTATGATGAACTTCATATTGCTGTAATCCTTCAGTGCATCCACGGCCGCCGACCGTTTGTCAAGGTATTTCCAGATAATGCTCATAAGCCATGCCTCCAATCAAAATATATTTGCTTCCTCCGGATTTTCAAAGATTGTCGTTGATTTTCATTGCTTGGCTCAGATTTGCATTTTTGACTGGAGACGGCATTTCCGCTTATATCTTCAAGTCAGCTTTTACTGCATCGATCAGTGCGGCCTGCGTGGTGTCCTTTTCGGATAATGCCTTCATGATCCGCTCATCTATGGTGCCTTTCGTGATGATGTGCTGCACCACCACGGTTTCTGACTGCTGCCCCTGCCGCCACAGCCTCGCCACCGTCTGCTGGTATAATTCAAGGCTCCATGTCAGCCCAAACCACACCAGTATATTCCCTCCGCCCTGGAGGTTTAGTCCGTGTCCTGCGGATGCCGGATGGATCAGCGCCACCGGGATCTCCCCGGCGTTCCATTTCCGGATGCTGCTGTCGGTATCCAGCCTGGAACATGGGATTTTCAGTTTCTGAAGCCGTTCCGTGATGCGTTCCAGGTCATGCCGGAACCAGTATGCCACAAGCACCGGCTTGCCGTTCGCCGCCTCGATGATGTCCTCCAGTGCATCCAGCTTCCTCCCATGGATGGCGACTGTCTCCCCGGCATCCGTGTAAATGGCCCCGTTCGCCATCTGCGACAGCTTCCCGGAAAGGGATGCGGCATTGGCGGCTGTGATATCGCCGTCCGACAACTGCAGGACGAGGTCTTTCTTCAGATCCGCATAATGCGAATCCTCCTTCTCAGAGAGATACACGGTGTATCTGGAATTTACCAGTTCCGGCATCTGCAGGTGGTCGGTGGACTTCATGGAAATGGTGATGTCGGATATTTTGCCGTATATCTGTTTCTCTGCCCCCGGCAGCGGCTTATAGGAGAACACCACCTGCCCGTTCTGCTTATCCGGCCGAAAGTAGGAAGTGCGGTACTGCCCGATGAACCTGCCAAGCCGCTCGCCCATATCCAGCAGCCGGAACTCTGCCCATAAGTCCATCAGTCCGTTGCTGCTCGGCGTCCCGGTCAGCCCCACGATGCGTTTCACCTTCGGCCGGACTTTCATCAGTGCCTTGAACCGCTTTGTCTGGTGGTTCTTGAAGGAAGATAACTCATCGATCACCACCATATCGAAGTCAAAGGGTATGCCGCTCTCGGAAATCAGCCACTGTACGTTCTCACGGTTGATGAGGTAAATGTCTGCTTTCCGCTTCAGCGCCGCCAGCCTCTCCGCCGCCGTTCCAATCGCCACGCTGTATCTTAATCCCCCAAGGTGATCCCACTTTTCAATTTCCGCCGGCCAACTGAAAGAAGCTACACGGATTGGCGCTACCACAAGCACCCTGCGGATTTCAAAGCGGTCAAACAAAAGGTCATTTAGTGCGGTCAGCGTGATGCTCGTTTTTCCAAGTCCCATGTCCAAAAGGACTGCTGCCACAGGGTGTGCCTCAATATAGCTGATGGCGTACTGCTGATAATCATGTGGCTCGTATCTCATCAACCATCCCTCCAATCTGCGACTCGTCATCCAGCACATACACATTAAATCCCAACTGCCGTAACTGTCTGTGCCGTGCCAACTGCAGGGGGCGGGGCTTTTTTCCGGGGGCTTTGACCTCCACAAATGCCATCCTCCCACCTGGGAGAAGTGCCAAACGATCAGGCACCCCATCAAAACCGGACGATGCGAACTTGACTGCCAAGCCCCCGGCGGCCTTGACTGCCGCCCTGAATTTCTGCTCTATGGTCTTCTCTCTCATACAAATACCTCCAATCCCTTATTTTTCAAGCATTCCCGGCTTTGGGGTGTAGGTCGGTGAAGGTCGTACCTTAAAACCCTCTATAGATGATTTTTTACTGAAAAAACTGCCCTAAAGGGGGTTTTATACGGAGACCTACACCGACCTACACCCTTACCGGAAAACAGGCGTTTTCAGCCGCCTATTTCCTCTTCCTGCAGGCGCAGCCCGTACACGGTGATCCCCGCTTTCGTCCTCCTTCTAGAAAATCCCGCCATTTCCAGCGCATTGTAAAAGTCCGCAGTGCTTCTCGCATATTCTCCCGTCCGACCGCAGTAAGAGCGGTATGCCCGGTACAGCTCACCCGATTTTTCGGTATAGTTCACCGCCGTCTCGCAACATTCATCCATGAAATGCCCAAGCCAGTCATTATCTTCACGATATGCTTTAATGGCATCCTCCACACAGGCAGGACAGGGGATGTGGAAGTTCCGGCTGATGACTTTCTTTGCCCCTTCGATGATCCACGCCATGATTGACGGGGCTGCCTCCGACACGAGGAAATCGGCATAGTTCTTCACATCCCCTGCGCCCTCTATTCTGGCATGGAACGGGATCACGATCAGCCGCCTCCACGTCCCAGGGTCGTTTGCGCCCACCCTCGGCAGGTGGTTGGTGTAAAGCACGAGGGTATGGCTCGGAGTGAAGGAAAACGGGTCTTTGTACTTTTTCTCCGCAAAAATCTCATCCGTGGAACACATCTGCTTTACCACGGAGGTGTTCAGGCGCATCCCTTCCTCCAGCTCCGCAGCAATAATAAGCCGTTTGCCCTTCGCCTCGGCAAGTTCCGGCTTCACGTTCCGCTTGCACCCGACCGTGAGGGTGTCGGCAGACATATTCCCGCTGTAGGTGCCAAGCACACGGGCTATCGTGTTCCAAAATGTTGACTTTCCGTTCCTTCCCTCCCCGTAGGCAATGACCAGCGATTCCATGTAGACGCGCCCCACCGCCGCCATGCCCACGATCTGCTGCACATAATCAATCAGCTCCGAATCACCGCAGAAAATAGTGTCCAGAGAATCCAGCCACAGTTTCTCCCCTTTATCTCCGGGAGCTACCGCTGTTATTTTCGTGATATAATCCTCCGGGCTGTGGTCACGCTTCCCCTCCAGCCCGTCCGGGAGGTAATAAGTGCCATCCGGCGTGTTCAGTAAAAAGCCGTCCTTATCCAGGTCAGACACGCTGATCTCCAGCATCGGCTTTGCTGCCTGCAAAGCCGACACCACGTATTTCATATCCCGCCGCTTCATCACGAACGCCTTATAGCCTAAAGCGGACATATACGCAAGGTAGGTGTCCATCTGCCCGCCGCTGATCTTCTTCTCCAGCGACTTGCCGCCAGAGGTGATGGCATCCTCCGAGATGCCGGTGTCCATGAGCGCCTGCTTCGTCCGGGCGATCTCATCCTTCGCGTCCGCAAGCTGGAGGTCTAAAAATTCTTCTGCCGCGCCTACTGCCTGCTGCTTCGATTCCACCCAATACTGCCCGCAGAAACGCAGGTAGTCCGTGGCCGCCGTATAACGCAGCTCCACGCCGTACTCCCTGGTCAGCACCTTCGCCTGCCCGATGTCGGAGTAATCGTCGGGTTTTAAGGACTCCCGCCCGAACTCGTCATTGTACGCTTCCGGGGCGACATACCCTTCCTGCCCCTGCACCTTTTCCGCAAACCGGCAGGCGCTCTGCCATATCATGGCAAGCTCCGCATCCTCAAGCGGCGGATTGCACTTATTTGCTTCATCCATGAAGATTTCATGCGCCCGTTCCGTCGCGCCGTACCGTTTCACCACGCGCCCCGCAAAATGGGACATGGTGGCGTTCCTCTGCCCCTGCGGTATCTCCCTGCCGCCCTGCGGCTTCACGATGCAGTCGATGGTGATCTCGCCCCCGTGCCAGAGGATGGAATCTGCCGGATGCCCGAAAATGAACCGTGCGGAATCCAGCGCCTTGGCATCGAAGAACGGGAATTTCTGCTGTATGGCTTTCTTCAAAGCCGCGCACGCCTCCCCGTCCGTGACCGGGTCATGCGGGAAATACACATGGAACCTCGGCCTTGCGGACTTCCCCTCCTTCGGCTTCATGTTGTTCCGGCTCGGCACCACAACGAACGCCACATCCTCCCCAATCTCCCTTTCCAGGTCTTCCGGGTGAATCCAGTCCGCCGGATTGTCGGAATGGGAATTGTCGCAGTCCATCACATCCGCATCGCAGGAGAGGAAATTGTCCCCGCTCCTGCGGCAGTTTTTGAATTCCGCACACACATGGTCGAACGCCACCACTTCCATGCAGTCATCCTCATTGTCAATGACGCGCCTGTTTGGATATAAGCTGTTCTTTGCGTTCCCCCTGCAGTTTGCCGTATAAAGTGTCATTCTCAAAACAGATCAACCTCCTCACATTTTTCTGTAAAATAACGGATAACCATATCCCGCTTTTCCGCTTTCTCAATCTCCGCCGCCATCCCTGTGGATATGGTCTTCCCAAACACCCACAACTGCTCGCACCTCCCTAAAAGCACCAGCCCCATGAACATACCGATTGCCCGCTCCGCAGGCTTGCCGTCATCCAAAAACTGCGGAAAGAGCAGGTGCGGGGCAAGCGGGATTGCGCCGTTCTTTACCGCAAACCGGCTGTACCTCCTCGCCCTCTGCGTGTTCCCTTCCACATCCCCGGCAAACGGGGAGCATATATAGACGAGCGGCCGGTATGCCCGCTTTGCCGCCCTTTCCTCCTTCCTGATCCCCGACAGCGCCGCATGGCTCGTCGGGTCGCTGTATCCCTCACTGTTGTATCTGCTGATTCCCATAAAATCTACCTCCATCCTGCCTGCGCCGGTCTTCCCGGACTGTGTCCGCAGGCTTGTAAAACGGGCAGTCCCTCCCGCCAAAGTCATTGTCCTTTAAGCAGGTGCAGATGCCGCCCCTGTTTGCGAAACAGTCGCCGTGCGCCCTGCACCCCTGCATTGCCGCTCTGCTCATCCCTCTCCGCCTCCTGAAATCAATCTGATATTCCCCTCCATCCTTCTGCGGAGGACTTCCGTTTTGTTAAACTGCGCCCTCCAGTGCCTCCGCTGTGGGGAATCTGCCGGAAGCGCCTCCTCTGTTTCTCTGTACATACCGCAGAGGGCCGTGTACCCGTCCGCCAGCTCCCGCAGTTCCAAGAGCAGTTCTGCCTTTGCCTCATCTGTGCAGTATGAATTGATGAGCCTTGCGGCTTTCCTCAGCGCTGGCATCTTGCAGGGGAAGAACGCCTCCACGTTCAGCTCCATATATCCCGTCCCGTATTCAATCCGCAGCCGTTCCATCATGCACCCCCTGCCTAATCCTTCTGGTAAAACGAACATTCGTAACCATCCGCGCGGAGCAGTAAGCCTTTTGCCCAAGGCGGCGTCCTTCCCAGCTGTTCACATACAGCAGGAAGGGACATCCTCCTGTCCGCCTCGATGATGATCTCATCATGGACGTGCGCCACGATTGCACAGTTCCGTAAAGTCCGCATGGCATAGCAGAGGATATCCCTGCTGACCGCCTGCACGATGTTCTCCACGAACTTGGGACCATAGCTTTCCAGCCGCTCCCATTTCTTCGTGCCGCCCACGCCCATGTAAGTGACGGATTCCCCGCCAAAGCGGTTCTCGCCAATCCTCGGCTTCACATACGCAAGCCGACGCCCGGAAAAAAGCGTGATGAACAGCATCCCGCTCTGGTAATCAAAGCGGATGCCGTGTGTTTCTGTTGGCACTCTCTTTTTGATGCATTCCTTCACCGCACGGTCGACCGCCCACCAGAACTCCGTGATGCTCGGATTGGAATCCCGCCATGCCGACACAAGCGGCTGCAGCTCTTCCTCCGCAAGCCCCATCTCCAGCGCACCCATGGATTTCAATGCCCCGACCGATCCGCCATAGCCGAGGGCCAGTTCCGCTATCTTCCCTTTCTGCCGCAGATGCCCGTTCACGCCATGCTTCTCAACAGGCACCTGGAACATCTGGCTTGCTGAGGCGCAGTAAATATCACCGCCGCCCTCGAACACCTTGATCCGCCACCGCTCCCCGGCGATCCATGCGATCACCCTCGCCTCGATTGCGGAAAAGTCCGCCACAATGAACTTCCTCCCGTCCTGCGGCACGAAAGCCGTGCGGATGAGCTGCGAGAGCGTATCCGGGATATCCTCATAGAGCATGGCAAGGGCATCGAAATCCCCGGCTTTCACAAGTTCCCGCGCCTGCGCCAGATCGGGGATATGGTTCTGGGGCAAATTCTGCAACTGTATAATGCGGCCGCTATACCGGCCGGTTCGGTTACCTCCGTAGAAGCGGAACATTCCCCGCGCCCGGCTGTCTTTACATACTGCATTTTTCATTGCCGTGTACTTTTTCACAGAAGACTTGGCAAGCTGCTGCCGAAGCACCAATGCCTCTGCGAGTGGTTCCGGCGCAGTCTTTAACAGTTCCGCCACCGCCTTTTTATCAAGGGAGTCTGTTTCCATCCCGTTCTCGGAAAGCCACTGTTTCATCTGCTGCACGGAGTTTGGGTTTTCCAGCTCCGTCAGCTTTTTCATTGCATTTGATAATCTTGATTTGGAACGCTCATCCATCTGGATTGACTGCCCCACCATTTCCATGTCCACGCCGATTCCCCGGTCGTTGATCTCCTGGTCCTGCCAGTATTCCTCCCACACAAAATCCGGCATGGGGAACTTCACAAGCCTCTGCTGTATCTGCATCTCCGCCTCTACGTCACGGAGGTTGTATGCCTTGAACCGCTCCCACTTCTCCTTATCGTGTTCCGACAGGTTCCGCGTCCTTCCACCATTTGTCTTGGTCGGTTTGCAGGGAACGCA
The DNA here is from genome assembly GCA_003611805.1 of bacterium 1xD42-87. Classification (GTDB taxonomy): domain Bacteria; phylum Bacillota; class Clostridia; order Lachnospirales; family Lachnospiraceae; genus UBA3282. The sequence goes on from RAYM01000005.1 coordinate 90,171, forward strand.
GAAATACCGGATCAGGTCTTTCCCTTCTGACAGCTTTTGTTTTTCCAGGCCAAGCACTGCGCCCACATTTTCCAAGGATTGCGGAAGCCCCAGGTATGCCGCCCAGACCATAGAGCATTTCCACGATGAAGGGTCAAGATATTCCCCATCCGGCAGGCCAAGATATCGTGACAGGCAGATTCTTTCAAATTGTGCGTTATAGGCCCATTTCTCTACTGTTTCATCGTCCAATGCCGACATGATTTCCGCAGGAATTTTTCCCCCGCAGGCAAGGTCTACCACTTTTACATCACCGCCATCAACGCTGTACCCAAATAAAAGGATTTCAAAGTTTGGGGATTCGCTGTAACGGTAAACGCCTGCCTTAGACAAATCCACATCGGAAAATGACTCTATATCGATTTCTAAAGTATTCATTCCAGCCACTGATACCTCTCCCCATTCTTTATTTTACTGATTGCTTGGTGCCCGACACCGAACATCCTCCCCAGCTCCCTGCAGGAAATCCCGCATGAAAGCCCAAAGCGAATCCCGCCGACATCCTCAATAGTCAGCTTTTTCCATGCTTTCCCCTGCCGATAAACATCAAGTACGTTTTCCGACTGCGTATCATACCGTAAATTAGACAGCCGATTATCCGATGCATTGCCATTTGAATGCAGCACATACATCCCTTCCGGCGGTTCCCCGACAAAAGCCAGCATGACAAGCTGATGGACCAGCCGGCTTTTTCTTGGATCATTCAGGACTACCGACAGATGCCCATATTTATCAGTTTTCCCAGGACGCAGATACAGTTCCGGGCTTCTCCATTCAAAACTGCCAAACTGATTGCGCCCTTGTATTATCCGGCTGAGGCTCTTCACCCTTCCCATATTGCTGACCTGGTATTTCCCTTCATATCCGGGGATGTCTTTCCAGATTTCTTCCATACATCTTCACATCCTTTCACCGCCTTAAGAGCGGCAGGGAAAAAGGCAGACGCCCGTTCCCCGCCACCCGGCGGCTGTGCTTTTCTCTATCTGGTTATGACAGGAAATCCTCCTCGTCCTCATCCGCAAAATCGTCCTCCGCACGGGACCTGCCGCCCAGCGGCTCCCCGTCACGGATCTTCTGTAAATTGTTCAGCCCGCAGGCGATACCCTTATTCCCGTTGGAATTGAATGCATAGAAATTGATGCTCGCCCTGCCGTACACGCCGCTGTACACCTCGGACGTGTCAATGATCGGCTGCAAGTCCGCATCCACAATCCCAGGGGCAGTCGTTGAGTTTGCATTCACAAAATATGCATCCGCATAGGCTTCATCATCCGGGCGCTCCACATCCCCGTCACGCAGCGGGGTCTTCAGTACGGAAAGCGCAGGGACGCTCCTGCCGTTCCCCTTCAGCTTCGCCTCGCCCTCACGGTACGCCGCCTCGATAGCCGCCTTTATCTTTGCAATGGTCTTCTTATCCGACTTCGGGATGATGAGCGACACAGAAAACTTCGGCGCGCCGTCATTGATTGCCTTTGCCTGCCAGACATTGCAGTAGCTCCACCGGGTATCCGGCCCGGTAATGACCTTCATTGGATTGTTGACTGTGTTTGACATATGATTTTCCTCCTGACTAATCTTCCTTGAAATCTTCCTGCGCCGTGTTCATTTCCGGCCGCTTGTCGCTCTCCGGGACTAACGCAGGCTTGCCCTGCGGCTTCTCCACAAGGCCCTTCAAAATCTCCGCAAACTTCTTTTTGCCGAGCAGCTTCTCCATGGCGGTAATGCCCAGGAGCTTTGGCTCATACGGGTCAAAGCCCGCCTTCTTCACGGTATCCGCCACGGCATCTTCATCCGTGTACTTCCGGTTGGAGCGTCCTTCCACAACCTTGAACCCGGCATACTTCACGCCGCTTAATGCCTGCTGCAGCGCAAACTCCTTCACATCTGCCGCCCATGCCGCCAGCTCATCCGCTTTCACGAGGATCGCCGCGATCTCGTCATCCTCCAGCGTGGCGGGCATCTCAAAGTCATATTTTGCAAGCTCCAGGTTGTACTCCGCCCGTTTCCTGCAGACCGCCTTCGCCTTGCAGAACCGGCAGTGTTCCCCCGCACAGAACTCACCCTCCCCGGCATAGGCCAGCTTTGCCTTTTCGGAAAGCTCGCCCTTTGCCCACTGGAGAAGTTCATCCTTTGCCATGGCATACACGCTGACATTCTCCCGGCGCGGCTGGTAAATTGCCATGCGGACGGCGCCAATGTCATAGATGCCGTCAAACAGCTCCAGCGCACCCAGGGCATACAGCATCATCTGCGGATTTCCCTCTGCGGAAACCTCCACGCCCTTGCCGTGCTTGTAATCGATGATATACAGCGTCCCGTCTGCGATAATGACACAGTCGCCGGTACCGAAGCCTTCCTCCACATACCGGGAAAAGTCCAGCCGCTGCTCGATCAGCACAACCGGGTCTTTGCATTCCCGCTTTGCCTTCTCCACCAGCGAGAGGACATACTCCGCATACCCGCAGGCGCATTCCTCCATCTCCTCATCGTAAAAAGCAAGCCCCTCTGTCGGGTCTGATGTGTCCATGCCGAGGGACAGCTTCAGCTTGTGTTCGCACAGGCTGTGGGCATCGGTGCCCTGCTGCGCATATTCGCTGCCCGTATCCTCATAATTCTCACAGAGCCTTGCAGACGGCGGGCAGGCAAGCCACCGGTGGCTGGAGGATGCTGACAATAAAGCGTGTCTTCCCATCACAGCACCTCCGCTTCCGCAAGCAGCGCCGCATACTCCGCCGGGTCGATCTCCGACAGCTTATCCGCGCCATGCTTTGCAAGCAGCTCCCTCACTTCCTCCGTGTGTCCGGAGCGGGACTTCTCCGCCAGCACTGCGCGGACTTCCCCCAGCGTCAGGGGCTTCTCCTCCGGCTCCTGCTTTGCCGTAGGCTTCGCATCCTTTTTCGCCGCGTCCTTCTTTGCGGCAGACTTCCCGGTCTTTCCCGCTTTCTCCGGCTCCTTTGTGGTCGTCAGCTCTGTCTCTGCCGCCTCGCTGTCTGCCACCGCATCCGCAACGGCCTGCAGGCTGTCCGCAAGGGAGCGCAGATCCCCGATGACATCAAGCAGTAACTTCACTTTTCCCATGTACGTTTCCTCCTTCCATGACTTCACTCACTGCCAGCTCTCGGACAGAATCGCCCGGAACGATGATGGTCAGCCTACGCTTCTCCCCAAGGAGGAAGCGCACGAGGCGCTCCCTCACGGAGATATGGCGACAGCTCACGATCCCGCCGGATGCCGGCTCCTTTGAAACACTGATCCTCAACGTGTGTTCCATAACCATGACCTCCATTTCCGAAGGGCGGCTGTTTTCATGCCCTTCACTATACGGAGATTTGAATGCCCTTTTGGATACCCGCATTTAAAAATTTTTCTTGAAAATTTTCTTTGCAGCTTCAATTGACTTCACGACTGCCCGGTGCTGTACCTTTTCCTCCCGCGCAATCTCCCGCATGGATTTCCCTTCCGCAAATCCCAGCAGTCTGCGTCTCTGCACTTCTGACAGCCCGTCCAATGCATGGGCGATACGCTCTGCATCCATTTCACGCTCCATCTGCGTTTCCGGTGTTTCATTGTCTGCATACTCCGTACCCTCGAACTGCGCCGCATCCATCGAATAGCAGTGGTAGCGTTCTTTCCGAGCAAGGTTGTCCTCCTCGCGCCTTGACTCAATGATGACGGCACCAATGGACTCCTCCACCTCGACCTCCGACACAGTCCCGTCTACAAATTCATATCTGATCTTCATTTAAATTCCCTCCGATCTTGAAATTGGTTAAATGAGTTTCAAGACCGGAAAGGAGGACCGCGGCTCCTGGGGTATATCGCATAGATACGATGGACTCTGCCGCCCCGGCTGCTTTTATGTAACCGCATAAAAAATCCCCTGCCTTTCTTAAAGCCGAAAGGCAAGGGAGTCCATATGGGTATTTTTGCATCCAAAAGAGTACACGAAGCAAAGGCTACCCTATAGGTCTCTGAAAAATGGTTCTTTTCTCCAGATTCCTCTATGTATCCCTCGCCTTGGTTGTACTTCCCTCGGCTGTAGCAATTTATTGATTTATTTATAAATGGCAAGTTTGCCGCCGATATTTCTGCAGCTTCCCTGCTGTCCTATCCAATATGCTTATACGCAATCAAATGCATCAGATAGGTATTACCCATACACCACAAATCGCAATGTCGTCCTGCTGCCACAACATACATTCGAAAATTACCAATATGCATACCCCTTTTATTCTCTTAGCAGACCGCATCTCTCGCCGGGTAAAAATCATCCCTGCTGTGCATAATCCCAGCATAAACTGAATATCATCAAGTATAGGGACATCAGCGGTGTTGTATTTCTCTCCTCTGTTTTCCCTATACGTTCTGACTTGGGACTGTCCAAAAAATGCCATATATATTTTAATATCCAGTTTGCCTGGAAAATTAAAATGGGTTTTCATACATTACCCGGATACCGTCATGCACGGGAACAAAAATATTTCACAAGTCTAAGAACTGCTGTTCCGATAGAACTGATTGGTACACCATCCTGGATAAAAAATGGAAATGATTATCTGCTTTCAACTTGTGGAATATTCATGATGATCCACGCACTTCAAAAGCTGATATATTTCGCAAACCTGCAAATAGATAACCACAAAAAAACAGCCATCAGAATGCACTAATTTACACAGCATCCTACTAACATTCCTGTTTTAGTAGACTACTGTGATATCAGCACATCCCGGTGGCTGTTTTTACAAGTCAGTCAAATTATCAACAAATTATTCCTTATTATTTTCTTTCTTACCCAAATGGATAGGTATGTCCTCTTTAGTGACTGCACATTTATGAAGCACTACGACATCTTCCTTGACTTCTTTTTCCGTCTTACATACAAAGCATCTCTTATGCCAAGGGCATATCCTGGTGCATCTATGTACTACACCCTGCGTCATGCTGTACCCACCTCCGCTTTCGACATTTTTCTTTGCTCTATTATATGCACGTCCAATACAATTATTTTCATATTTTGGAATTTTTTTCATATATATTATTCTGAAACACTTTCTCTTCTAATATATTTTCTTGTGTTATTCAGTTCGCTAACTTGCTAACGCATAAGGCAAAAAATATGCGGACTGTGGCAATCCGCATACTTCCTGTCAGAAATCATACGCAAAGCTGCGAGGCAATCATATTCAGCACATCACTGCTCATCTGAACCTCCTGTGGTATATAGCCAAGCTGCTTCAGCCGATATGATGCAGCTTCAAAAGACACATTGAAAACATTTGAAACCTTGGCTGCAGTGACATAATTTCTGAACACCGCCTTATTGGTTTTTACGCTTTCAGCGACTTTCCTTACCATAGACACAGGCATAAGGATTGCAGAAGATAAGGCATTCGCCTGCCACTCCATCCAATCTTTGTCTGTCCATATTTCCGGATTCTTTGCATCCATTTTCTTCGTGTCTATCCGGCACTGCACCATTGGTATCGGAGCTTCCCCAATGTAATCAAATATCGTCATCTGGTCAGGATCATAAGCAAAATATTCTTTATGGAGGAACTCGTGGCTTGCCTCATGCCCCATGGTAAAACGGTACCGATGTTCCTGGTTCTCCGCTAAAAGAGTCTTGTCAATAATCACGGTATGGGCTTTGGCGCTGATATAATCTGCCCGGTCATGCTGCGGGTCATAAACCGGCACTTTGTCAGTGTCATTGAAAACCGTCATCCCAAGATAAACTCCACAATGCGATAAATATTGAAAGTCCTGATCCATCCCAAGATAATTCTGCGCAAATGAATCAATATCAATCTCCTGTGGGGTTTCCAAAGCATCCGGCATAAAATCCCCGACAAGATTCTCACCGATCAAATCTATTTCTTTCCTGCTCAATACCGGAGCTCCCGATTTTTTTCTTGTTATAACTGGTCTATACATATATAGGCTCTTACCCCTTTCGCTTTCTCAGTTCTTCAACAAACTGGTTCCATTCTTCTTCCCCTGCATCCAAGTCCCTGGCGGTTCTCAGCGCAGCACTGACATAGTCCCTCTCCATGATGTATTCAGGAAGGTCGGGTGCCACGGCGTTCCGCTTCTTACCGGCCAGATTGAACATAAGCTCACGTTCCTCATTTGATAAACCTAATATTTTTGCGAGTTGGGTAAGTTTCTCCATGTCAAAAGGGTTGCGTCTGTCTTTTTCCACATCTGTTAAAAACGGAGCGGATACGCCAAGCATATCTGCCATCTTCCTCAATGTAATCTGCTTCTCCACTCTCTTCTGACTTATGAATTCTCCAAAATTCGCATACTTCATACTCTTCACCTTTTCTTCTCTCTTCTTCGTTTTGTTTTTTCTCTCTTCTCTTCGTATTCTTATTTTCAGGTGTTAATTTTTTAGCACGCTTGCTTGTTCGCTAACTTGCTAATATTAGTATATAAAAATTGGGAGAGAATGTCAACCACTTTTTTGAAAAAGTTTTATCCTCTCCCATCACAATAAATTGATGCTTGATTATTCGCTCACCGCTGCTTTCCAATCACGTCCCAACATACGCCGATCTGCAATGAATTGGTCCGATGCTTGGATTGCGTGCTCTATGAAGATATCTAACTTTTCACTTGTTTTATAAATTCTATCATTATGATCGGGGATTCCACTCATTGCATACATTCCGTGCCAGCTATTTGTACCATATGATCCGCCACCATTAACCATGTGGATAAACTCCGGCATATTCAAGAAATCCCCATCCAAAGTAACAGCCACTGACCAAAAAAGCGCATCCATCGCATTTTCAGAAAATGCCCTATCTCTTCCAATACGATCACGGATGCTTGTTTTTGACTGAATACAACCAAACACACGAGTATTACCATGTATCGTCTGAATCGCATACAAATCAAAATCTTTTCCCCACGATCCCAGGCCATGGATATCTTCCGGTGTATTCTTTAGCACCTTCTTTTTTATCAGCTCCGTCAATTCCGCCTGCAAAATAAAACGAATTTCATTTTTCTTGAGTATGTCATTATTCAAATTTGCTATATATCTTTCAAATGAATGACCACTCGCCTTAATCCAACTTTGATGTGCTGAAATACACCTATCATAGACTTCTTGTTGGATTGACTCATCAATTCCCAACTCACTCATATTAGCAAGATTAATTTTATGAACACGACCAATAGCCGCCCAAATCTCCTTTTCATTAACCTGCGGATAAAAATTGAGCAGACAATTTACAAACGTAGCATCCACGGCATCACGTTGGGCCTCCCGACGAGCTGTAGTTTTTGCTGATTCAGATGATTCTGCTGTAACCTTCGTATGATACACACTTTTCCATGTTGACAAATATAACTTGCTACAATAATCATTCAGTTTTTCCAGTTCTTCAACATTTATATTCTTTGTCATTGGATTCCTCCTATACGAGAGAAAGAACCATATCCGTTGATAAAAATTTAACAGAATGGTTCGCTTCTATTCTTTTGGCATCTTTCTAACTTAATATCTCTTTAATTTTTTCTCCCCATGCATAGGCCAATAAAGGAGGAACAGCATCTCCAATCTGTTCATATTTATCCTGCGTAGTCCTATCAATATGTGGTATTATGTACGGTCCTCCACAAAAATCATATGAATCAGGGAAAGATTGCAGTCTCGCACATTCTCGCACCGTCAATGCTCTATCATATTTTGGATGCACAAATTCATCCAAACAATGACTTGTTACAGTAGGCGCAGTCTCCTTGCTAATAAGACGATAATTTCGCTTAATAAACATCTTCTTTGGCAAGATTCTTGATTTCTGAAGTTTTTCCCTCTCTTCCCCTTGATATCTGTCAAATAAGTCTTTTAAGCTTTCTCCTTGCTTCAAAAGGCTAAATCGTTGCAATGTACACTGTCTATGCTTCATGGCTGTCTGATATGTACATTCTGTAACAGCTTCCCTCTTCCAAAACTCGGCATCCTTTAAGAGTCTCGTATAATCACTTTCTTTACCAGTATATTGCCTCTCATCCTTTCCTGAATTTGGCTTTACATTTTTTAATCCAGCAAATGCCTGTTCCACAGTAACCTCAACATGTTCCTTCTTCGGTGTAGGAGCTTCAAGTACCAAGTCTTCTTTGCTCGCAAGTATAAAAAATCTATTTCTTCTTTGTGGCACCCCAAATTCATCTGCTTTCAGAACAACTTCAATATAGTTTTTGTATCCAGCCTCTTCAAGCTCACGCTTCAAAACATCCACGATTAACTCCTTAGACTCCTTCGCAACCCGTTTAGTCGTAATTGCTGGAACATTCTCAAACAGTAACAACCGTGCATTTGTCATCTGTGCAATTCTAATGCCCTCACGAAATAAAAATTGTCTATCATCATAAAATGATCTTGATGTGTTGCCGGCTGTACTAAAAGTTTCACATGGCATCCCAGAAGTGACCAAATCAACCCCTTGCTCCGGAATATATGGTAAAACCTGCTCTTCGGTAACATCTCGAATATCAGAATGAATAACATGAACTTCCGGATGATTCTTCTTGTACGTATCCACGCAACTTTCAATATACTCAATAGCGACCTTTGTCTCAAACCCTGCCGCATGCAGCCCCGTACATATTCCTCCTGGACCGCTAAAGCAATCAATGTGTGTCAGCATTTCTGCTCTCCTTCCATGCATCATTTAGCTCCTGATATTCAATTCCATGTTCTTCACAGAACTTTGCTATCTGTTGCATTTTTATGTAATTGGGTACTGCTTTCCCTTTCTCCCATCGATTCACAGTCGAGAATGCTACCCCTAATTTCTCCGCAAAAGCACCTTGGCTAAGCAGACACCTTTCTCGTACATCCTTTATTCCACTCGCAAATGTCATCTTCTACCTCTTTACTTGTAGCGTTTTATTGGCGTTTTATTAGTGTTTCTATTGCATAATATCACCTTTCAGCTCACTAGTCAACAAAAACAAAGCTCCCGAAATATTTTTCCGAGAGCCTGCTCTATACATCCTTTATTGTGCTTTCCACTTAGACGTAAATGTCTGCCTTGAAGTAAATACCTGAGATGCTTGAATAGCATGATCAACAAGAAGAGATAATTGGTCATCCACCAAATAAATCCTATCATCATTTGTTGTATTTGAAAGAACATACATTCCATGCCATCCATTCTGTTGGAATTCTGTTGTTCCACCATTCACCATTTCATTAAATTTATCTCCCTTAAAAAAATCACCATTTAAAGTTACTGCGACCGACCAAAATGGTTGCTTCATAGCATTCATTGATGGTTCTCTATCCCGTGAAACCCTATCTCGAATACTTGTTTTTGACTGAATAACTCCATACACATATTTCTTCTGTTGAAACTCATAAAGCGCATACAAATCAAAGACATCTTTTTTTACTTGTGATTCCAACCATTTTAATTCTTTATTTCCATTTGCAATCTTGCCCTTTTTTATAAGTTTTTGAAGATCCTTTTGCAATAAAAACTGCAAACCATTACGCTTCAATGCCGGATTTACCGTCTCGGCAATATAACTCTCGAAAGCATGACCGCTCGACTTCTTCCAGCTTTGGTCTGCAGAAATAACCGATTCAATCACATCCGATTTTATAATTTGCCCGGTTTTTCGTAACAAATGCGCTGAGTAAATAGCATCCCACAAATCCGCCGGGCTTACATCAGGATATTTTTTTAATGCCATTTTAAATGCACTCTCTATAGCTGTCTTTTGTGCTTTCCTCTCCGCTGTTTTTAAAGCATTGGCAGAGGTCTTAGTTCCAAGAATATGAGAATATTCATCTTTATATATTTTCAAATATTTTTTTGCACAATATTTTTCATATGCTGCAGCCATTTCAAATCCCTCTTTCATTAATCCCAAAATGTACATAAAACAATTATAACATGTTAATCAATAAGCGTCTATCAATATCATTCAAGATATCTAAAAATCATCAATTTCATTCAAATATTAATCTTCGTTATAGTCTTCGTCATAATCATCATAATCGTCATAATCGTTTTCGTCATAATCGTCATCATAGTTTTCGTCATAATCATCATCATAGTTTTCATCCTTATCCCGCTCCAATGGATCAGAAGTCTCTACAAATATATCCTCTATATCAATATCCATGTTTAAGTAATCAAGCATCAAACTATTAGAATAGTTTCCTGATTTGATTGGAATAGATACATTAGCAGATCCATTTATGTAGAATTCTGCTTCAAACATATAATCTTCGCCACCAAAATGATAGCATGTGTCAGCAGCTCCTTCTATTTGAAAATCAAAAAGAACCTTAACCATACGATTACGTTCAGAAACTTTATATCCCAAATCCATTATATTTATATCATAAGTATCTGGAATGGCCCAATCACCATCATATTCATTGCGAATCACATCACTTATTTCCTCTATAAATAGTCCTTGTTCATCTTGTTCAAAATAGGTCTCCATCTCTTCTTGCAGCAATTGATTATTATTCATCAAGTATTCACATATTTCATCAATATTCTCATTTACAAATGGTTTACACGACCGAATAAATCGGCACAAATCCATCACATTAACTGCATCATATTTCACCAACTCAATTACCTCATGCCGCAGTAACGGATGAATATCTTCACCAGATTCATTATACCAATTGTTGCTTTTCTTCTTATCTTCCGTAATAAACAGATAATATGTCTTATCTGTTAAGCTGATATTTTTTAATATTTCTTTCCAAATTACAAGATCACCATTTGAATTTGTCTTTTTTCTTTTATCCCCGCATCCCGGTGGCAATCCTTTTGTTAACCTATCTTCATATTCTTCCTCTATTTGTTTTTTCTCATCTTCTGTAAAACCATCAAAAGTATTTTCCATTATCATTTTAAAAAAACTTTTCACAGTATCATCTTTATTTACTAAATTTATTCTTTTTTCCGCCTGTGTAATGCACTCCCTTAAATCAAGAAGTCCTTCACCATTATTACCGTATCCTTTTTTAAGCTTCTCTAATTCACTTGCATAAAAACCAAACGAATATTTTTTTAACAAATCTATTTTCTTTTGTATACGACTAATTATTTTATTCTTTTTAACTTTACCATTTAGTTCCTTACTACTACAAATTTCATTGATCTCTCGTTCTAAATCTTTCATATGATCGCTAACATTTTTATGAACAATATTCTTTTCAAAATAAGGAGCCATTTCTTCACTAACCTGCTTCGGTATATAAACTCTATTTTTACAAAATAATAAAATATCCATAATGGATTTGGCATATTCAAAATCGCATCTACTTATATAATCAAGTGTACATGTATCTAAAATAATATTTCCTCCATACCATATTTGATCAAAATCTATATTTTGCATTATTATCCTCCTCATCTTTCATCCCACTCAAAGTTCCTCAGTTTTTCGGATAAAACATCCTCTGTAAAAATTCACCCACCTTTAACTGTAGATAAAACATGGGTAAATATATTTATACCAAATACCCATTATACTCTATTGAATGTTTTTTCCTAATTTATTTAACTAAATACAACTGAACACACAATTATCTGCTTATTGAAACGGAAGTGTATCATCCGGAATATTCATAAATCCATCCGACTGTGTCTGAACAACTTCCAATCGGTCATTTGCAATATCATCAATTAATGATGCGATGGCTTCATCTGACAGCGGGTTTGGCACATTTTGTTCATAAATGGCATTTACAGAATCTGTCCATTGCAACAGCAAGAATTTATCATAAATCGCCATCGCCTGTTTCAACCAAATATCATAAATATTCTGGCTTCCGCCGCTATATCTGAAACGATTGTCCAAAAAATATGCAAGCACTTTATCTTTCACCAAAATCATACTTGGGTCTGGTTCGCTATTATAACTATTGTAATCGTAGCCAACATCTATGGAACCCTTTTCATAAAGAACCTCCAATACCGCCATTGCATCGGCATATGTTATGGTTTCCGCTGTCAACTTATGGGATTGAACCTTCGGCTCAGTTTCCTTTTCATCTGACAGCCCCAACAGCCAGTCAACCGAAACATGATATGTTTTGGCCAGTTCTGTCAATGTAGCGGCAGATGGCGGTGTCATGCCCTTCAGCATTTTACTGATATTGCTCTGAGTAGTATGTATTTTTTGAGCGAAAACCTCTTGTGAATCGTTCCCTTTCAACTCTTTGATGCGCTCCAGTGTTATATTTGTTTCTGTTTTATTACTCATTGCATATCTCCCATTCCAATTTTACTGTCACTATTCCAATTTTCATAAAAATATTCTATCACGAATAGTTTCAAATGTACAGCCCAAATTTCTAAATATGATTGGAATAAAAGATATACGAATTTGTCGTTGGATTATGCATTAGCACATCATGTAAAATTTTAATATAGAAAACACGTCCTGGAGTATGACAGTAAACTGCGCCACCTCATCGGCCGCCCCGCCTGATCAGCACGTTCCAAGAGACAGCCGATGAGATAACTGGATATTGAATCTGCCAGTTTTTGGAACGCTGGCCTAACCAGAAGGAGGATTCCGTTTGGAATGGTTAAGTGCGCCATAAATTTGACGGTATGTCAGATTTTCCTCCTTACCATACCCATCAATATGGAGGAAAACATATGGCTCAAAAAAATATTGCCTGCATTAACGCAACTATTAACCCAGACCGTCATCCTTTGATATATTATCCCATTGATGACGATGATTGCGAATCTGTCAGCTTTTATGAAAATAACGGCTGTGCCGTCAGTACAATCACCCTCAACGGAAAGCCGCATCGTTTTGCCCTTGTCCCAACCGAAACACAAGAACAAGCAGACCGCTTCAACAGAGAATTCAGCTATCTTCAGCAACAGGAACAACATAGTCTTCAGCAAAAAATGGACAATGAGGTATCCTATGACCAGGTAGTTGAGGATGGATATCATTCGGCAGTTGCCCACAACGATCCTGCTGATATTCTTCTCAATCTCGCTGCCATAAAAGCACTCGCCTGTGAGCTGAACAGCCTTCCAGAGCAGCAACGCTGTATCTGCCAGATGGTCAGTGCTGGAATGGCTGAAAGCGAAATGGCGGCTGAACTCGGCATATCACACCAGGCACTCCATGACCACAAATCAGAATTATTGAGGAAATTGAAAATTCTTCTCAAAGATTATTGCTAACCACCTACAGGTCAGGCTCATTTGCCTGACCTGCCATTTTCCAGTATGAAACATATCCCCAAATTAGGCTTGACCCATATTTACAATAAATTGTCCTCCACACATGCCAAATAGATGTGTTTTTCATCATTTAGATTGAGTAGTTCCATGTGACGCTCAACCGACAGAGCATTCCGGTTCGTGACAGACACAACCGCCCTTTTTCCTGTTTCCTTATTTTCCCTTAAATATTTCCTCACATTAACAAAATTAAAATATATCTTCTGTCCCATATATTTTCTTCCTTTCTCTTTCTGGTGTTTTTTGATTTTTAAAAACCCATCTTCCCGTTCAGCTTTCCGTACCCAAAACACAGCTGTCGTGCTGCTTAATCGATTCCACCGCCTTTACCACGCTCCATGTCTTCCAATGCCTGTGGTAATACTCCGTCTTCCGGCTGTGCTTATGGTAGATTATGACAGGCTTATCCGTACCATCCGGATTTTTGCAGATAATCCAGCAGTGCTTTGTGCTGTTGGAGAGGAATTCAATATACCGCTCCGTTTCCCTTATGATGGTGAAGCACCCTTCCCCGACCAGCCTTTTCTCTTTCTTCGTGAACATAAATTCTCCTTTTGAATGTTTTAACGATATGCTATAAAATTTTAACGATTACTTGCAATCGTTAAAAAGAGGTGCAACTTTGCCGGGCAGAACAGTCCATGCATTGTAGCGACAGACCTAAAAAGTAGAAAATCACACCCTCAGAACCCGTGAAATGCCTTATTTTCAGGCATTTCAGTGATTCCGCATTGTATCAATTTCGTTGTTGCGATGTTCATCGCGCCCACCAGCATAAAGTCCGCAGGGTAGACATAGGAGCCGCTGCTTCTGGCTATCTGTACCCGCTTATCCTCAAGCGGCTGCCTTAAAATATCCAATGTCTCCCGCTTAAACTCTGGGAGTTCATCCAAAAAGAGTACGCCGCGGTGTGCCAGACTTATGATCCCCGGCATGGGAATCCGTCCGCCACCCGCAAGCGCCTGCCCCGTTATGGTATGGTGGGGATTTAAAAAGGGTCTTGTGGTCCGCAGGGCGCCGGCAGACTGCAGCAGACCGCATATACTGTAGATCGTGGACACCTCCAGGCTCTCCTCCCTCGTTAAAGGGGGCAGGATCGACGGAATCCGTCTCGCCAACATGGTTTTCCCCGAGCCGGGCGCGCCTATGATCAGCAGATTGTGGAATCCGGCGGCAGCCACCTCAGCCGCCCGCTTCAGTCCCTGCTGTCCGCTTATCTGGGAAAAATCAAGCTGTTCCTCTCTTGCCGCCTCCTCGATAGAAACTGCAGCGGAGACTAATGCGCCAGCCGCTGGGGCTTTGACAGCCGACGTTTCATGGCGGCTCCCGCTTCCATCAGAATCCGCCACCGCCGCAGGCTTATCTTCCGCACCCAGACAGTTCTCATCCCCGTCTGCCCCCTGCACAGAAACCTTCTCTCCCGCCAGCAGCGACACAGCTTCCCTCACACCCCGCACACCGACGCTCTCCATCTCCGGAATCAGTGCGCCCTCCCATGCGTTTCCCGCAGGCAGGATACATCTCCTGACGCCCCTCAGGACCGCTTCCCTCGCGATCGGCAGAACGCCCCGGACAGGTTTTAATTCTCCCGACAGCCCCAGTTCTCCCAGAAGAAGCGTTCCCTCCACCGCCTCCTGTTCCAGTTTCCCAAGCGCAATCATAATGCCCACCGCCACGGGCAGGTCAAACATTGTGCCGTTTTTCGGCAAATCGGCGGGGGAGAGATTGACGTTGATACACATGGGCGGCAGCTTGACCCCCACATTCTTGAGCGCCACCTTCACCCGCTCCCTCGCCTCCCGCACCTCGGAACCGGGCAGTCCCACAATCTGAAAACATGGCAGCCCCTGAGAGATGTCCACCTCCACCTGAATCAGATGGCTGTGCACCCCATAAACCGCCCCTGATGTAATTGTACTGAGCAAACACGTATCCTCCTTTTTTATTTTTCCGCTTACCCCTTATTACTGCCCTGTGTTTGAATTTCTGCGGCGAAACGCCAGAATGTCAGAAATCAGAATTGCCGGGAAAGACTGTGAAGTCTTTCCCTTACCACTATAATTACCTGTTACTCTGTTATTCTACTCTAAACTCCTCTGCCTCCTCCTCTGTGAGAGGTCTGCCCAATTCTTTCGAACGTTCGACCATTTTCCGCCACTCATACCTTTTTCCGTCAGATGGTTCCGTTAATCTGCTGTCTGTTGCGTAATAAGTAATATCATGCTCATAGTCCGTTGATTTTTCAGCCATTGCCAACATAATGTCACCTACTTTCTCATATACTTGTCTAATAATATCCGTGCTGCCTCTTCGTCAATGTACATCCTTCTGCCACGAAACACACCTGCATTCAGCTTTTCCTTATAGTATTCCACCAGGCTGCTTTTTGACGTAAATGTTACAAACCCATCATAACCTGCATCAAGGCTCACCTGACAGGCGATCGCAAATAAATGCGCCCCAACACCCGAATAAATACCTTTATGAGTGTAATTATGCGGCGCTGTTTCAGCAATGTCCACATCCGCAACCCCGCCGTCAACCTTGACAGAAATCCGCCCTTGCACTGTATCATCGTCTTTAACAAACAACTCGTATATATCATACCCGTTTTTCTCTGTGATACTCCAGTTAAATTTCCATCCCCTGTAATCCCTCGGTCTGATCGACGCTTCACGCATCCGATATTCCGTTTCCACTTCTTCTCCGGTTCTTGTGTCTATCAGGCAGTCCGTAATCCTGTCAATTAAAATGTCAACCTCCATCTTGTATGTATCCTTTCTTTAGATTTTATCACATTTTCCTGCAAAATACCATCGAAAACACGCTATATTATTTTTCCGCTTACCCCTTATTACTGCCCTGTGTTTGAATTTCTGCGGCGAAACGCCAGAATGTCAGAAATCAGAATGACCGGGAAATCCCGGTAGAGTTATTATGCGCCAGGCGGCGCGGTTATGTCAAGGAAAATCAGTTGAAATCCATCTCCGAAAAATCAAGATACAGACTCTCAAAAATCCCAGCTTTTATGCGCTCGGAAAAAGTGTAATGCACGGCTTCCTTCCTATGCACAAAATCATAGACGGTAACTGTTTCCCTTTCCGCGTCTACAATCCAGTATTCCCGTACGCCCGATTCGCGGTACAGCTTCACCTTCCGCTCACAGTCCATCTTCATACTGGACGGTGACAGAATCTCAATCACCCAGTCCGGCGCGCCCTGACAGCCTTTTTCACTTTTCTTTTCGTCATCGCAGATCACGGATATATCCGGCTCTACATAATTGCGGTTGTCTTTTTTGATGTATACTGCAAAAGGCGCCGGAATCACCTTGCACTTTCCTCTGTTTTGTTCAATATATGTTCCTATTCTTAATACAAGTTTTACCAAAATGCTCTGATGTGTCCAAGTGGGTGCGCCCATCCGAAACATCTCTCCATCGATCAGCTCGGCACGTTCTCCCTCTGGCAGCGCTTCGATATCCGCAATTGTGTAATCCTTTCCACCTCTGATCTCCATGAAGCGTTTCCTTTCTCCCACTTTGTTTTTTTCGTCCGGGTTTTCCCATTCCTGTAATTTTCTGACTTCCATAGTGTTTCCTCCTGTTCCGCAGGAGAAATCTAACTATGTGCTTCTGTATATCTGCCTCATATGCTGTTCGGCATGCAGTACCCGTCAGAATCTCCCGCTTTCAAATTGTGCTGGTTGATTTAAAAGCATAGAAATTCTGAAAGATAGACTGAAAGAAGACATTTCATTTTGCCTGACTCCAACGCGCGGAAACAGATGCAAAACATTTACTGCCAATAGAATGTATATGCTTTACATATATCATAGCAGACATCAAAACATCCTGTCAAGAACGGAAAAACGATCACCTTTCAAAAAAAGGAGAGATGGAAAGCACGCCGCCGCTCATGACGGAAAAGGAGCCCGCGTTTGCACGCAGGCTCCGATACTTTTATTACCACTGTTCCTTACTCTATTCTCAGATTGTCCTTTACGACCCCAGCGCTTCCTGCTTTTCTTTACTCCAACAGGAACATCTGCGCCCGGCTCAGGGTCACGCTGTCCATGCTGAGCGTTTTCACCGATTTTCCAGCCCTCGTGTAGCTGCTCGTGAGCAGTACGCAAATCTGGGATGTCTGGGATGTCTCGTCATTCGCGGCGCTTGCATTCTGCAGAGCCGTCAGCGGGGCCTTGATGCGGTACACCTTGCCTGGGACGATATTCCTTCCCGTCACTTCCACCAGATGGTTGTTCTCCACTGCCCAGACGGGGCTTGAAAATCCCGTGAAGTCAGTGGCATTGACTGCGCCATTCGCCGACAGCAGCGTCGTCTCCGGAGATACGCCCGCATTTTTATAGTAGAAAGTCGGCACCGTAACCTTATCAACGGCAATGTTGTTGTCCGTAAAACGGAAATACACATCCACCGTCTCGCCTAAAATGCCACCCTTGCCGTCGTCCCCGCTTTCATTGAACGCCACATCATAGGGAATCGTCACGCTCTCCACCTTGGTCACGCCGTTAAAGCCCGCCACAATAGAAACGTCAGCCCTGTGCACACCGGCATTGTAAGCCGCCATCAGTGCGTTCACGAGGATCTTGCACTCATCAACGCCGTCATCTTCCGACGGAATGTCCTGACCTGCATCATAGTAATAATGGTAAACTGACTGCCCCACGTAAACTACATTTCCCTTGCTGTATACGTAGTAGTTATTTCTTCCGTCACGGGGCGACACGCTGTAACCGCCAGAACTGTGACCGTCCGAAGTTTCCTGGTCAGACAAGGTAAACCATGCCGTAGTATACGGCTGGCCCGCGTCCTTTGCCGTGCCGATATCCAACAGGAAATCCGGCGCCGAAAGCTCCGTGATATCGGTAAGCTGCACTCTCGTACCGATCTCATACGGCCATCTGGTAACCGTTCCGTCATTGATGCGGTCCGCCAGCAGGCCGGCCGTACTTACAAACATATCCGTTTTCATGCCGTCATAGCGGAATTTTTCTCCTCTTCCTATGCTGAGCTTACCGTATGTCTGCTCGTTCTTCTGTCCCAAGACTTCCGCTGACAGACCTGCCCTTCCTTTATCCGCCGACGCACCCGAAGAGGAGACAATTACGCTCCCGCCCTCGTCAACAAACGCATTGACGGCAGTCATCACTGCATCCCCGGGATTTCCGCTGTCACCAAAGCCCAGCGCCACCACATCCCAGAGGGAAAGGTAATTCGCGTTCTTGGAAATTTGGTCTGCCAATTCCGCCGGTGTAACCGTCTCGATATCCCAGTTCATGCCCAGAGCCGCTTCCGCTCCGCTCAGGAAATGGGCCAGCGTCGAGTTTTCTATATCCTCATACTGTACCTGGAAATTGGCATTCTGATTCCCCGTATCATCGAGAATCTGCAATACCCGTATCTTTGCCCTGTCGCTGCCGCTTATGGTGAAGCATCCCTGTGCGGAAGCGCGCCGGTATCTGTTATCGCTGTCCGTCAATTCCAGTTTCCACGGCACAATGCCGAAGTTAATCTCATTGAAATCGACGCTGATTGTGCTGATCCCCCCGCTTTCGTCATACCCGTATCCGGTAAACTCTTCCTCCGGCGCATAGACGCCGTCATAATTCAGATCAAGATACAGATGCCTGTCCAGACCTCCCCTGTAAGTCTTGTCTTCTCCCATCCTGTCGCTTGTGACGCTGTAAGCAATCGTGCCACGGAGGATGCCCGGAATGTCCGGCACGGGCTCCGCTGCAGTCATATCGGATGCGGTCTCGTCATCTCCGCCGTTTCCATCCGTTCCCCGGAGTTCAATCTTTGGCCGGAGGGCGTTCAACTGCATCGCAAACATCGCGCTGCTGTGCACATCCTCAATGGTGTAGAGACCGATGCCGCTCTCCCCGTCGTCATTATCCGCGCCGCTCATATTGACCGCTTCCCGCAGGAATGCGAACATCTGCGTGTCGGAACCAATCACGTCAGTATTGATATCGTCCACGCCCGCCTTTTGGGCGCTCTTTCCGTCAAAGCACTCATTCTCGACCACAATGGGATAACCCGCCCGCAGGTAATCAAGGAGCGCGTCTTTCTTCTGCTCAGTGATATCATTCTCATCATATTTGATATCACTGCCCGCCACGCGGTCGCCCTTGTGGTAAACCTTTCCATTCAACTTATCATCGTTGAAGACCGTCACCATTTTGCCGTCATCGTCTTGCTCGCGGTAGAAACGCTGTCCGTCCAGACCGATGAAAATCATGTTGTAAGTCTCGTTAATATCCTGATAGCTGGTGTTGAACGCTGCCACCGAACTTAAGTCCTTGCTTATCTCTATCTCCTTGGAACTTCTGAGAATCTGCTGACCTTCCTTTTCCTGTCCCTCTCTCTGCCAGTACAGGACCACATTTCCCCTGTCAGTCGTTTTTGCTTCTAAATCCGAGTGTATGTTCGCCGTCGGCTGCAATTCCAGAATCGACAGATCCTTATACTCCCCGACCAGACCGAGGGAGTAGTTGATGATATACTGCACCGCCATCGCCTTGCTGACTTTCTCGGAGATTTTATCATCCTCGGAAAGCATGACATTCTCCGCCCTGATCGCCGCCAGCACCTCGCTGAAGCCTGCCCTCGCCTCATCCTTGCCCATCTCCTCCGGGAAATCGTCCCCTACCAGAGGATTGCCGTTTACAACATACACATTTCGGTTTACATAATGATAATTATTGTCTTTCTTATTCGGAAAATCCTTGGAATCCATATTCGCCGCATTCATCAAAATGCTGGCTGCCAGATCATCCGACTTCGCCATCTCATTATAGAAAGTAAGGAGATCCTCTTTCAAAAAAGCCTTTGCCAGGTTCTGGTAATCGGATTCCGCATAGTTGTCCGTATTTTCTATCACTCCGTAATCCACGATAATGGGCTTCGACTCCATCACCACCGCGTAGAGCAGGCTTGAGACCGCGCCATATCCGATATCCGCCAGCCCGTCGATCGGCATGATTTCCGTACTGTTCGGAACGATATAGCTCTTCTGCGCATCCTGATTCAGATACAGCCCTGTGCCATCCTCCAGATAAATCAGGTCCGCCTCCTCCACCATATCATAGGTCACATCACCCGCAAGCACCGTGTTCACCGTGATCGCGAAATCGTCAGATTCATTGTCGCTCCCCGCCAGGGAATGGAACACATAGCGTCTCAGCCAGTCGTTTCCGCCTGTACACCGTATGTACACGGGCGCATTCTGTACTTCGATATAATACACAGATCCGCTCTGCGCCGCACGCGTGCTGACAGACTGCACACTGATCTCCTGTCCGCCCTCTGCACCCGTTTCTTCTATATTATTGCCTGTATCCTGGACCACACCGTCCTGCGGCGCCGTTCCCGTCATCGCGGCAATATTTTCCGTGACAAGGCTTCTGGTAATTTTATACATGCCCTTACCTTCGCCGACATATTCAAACTGCCCCGCAAGCGAGGGCTCCGCCTCAAAGACATCCGTATCTGTCTCCGTCGCGCTCATCTTGTTCTGGAACAGACCCTCTTCCAAAATATAGCTGTCAAAAGGAGTCCCCTCCTCCGCAGAGACAGCGCTGACCTCCGTAATCTGATACAGGAACTCCTCTTCCTCCGCTTCGGCATAGGTAAACTGCAGTATGCAATATGTACCTTCCTCCGGCATCGGAACAGGTTCCGGCACTGGCTCCGGATTGGGCTCCGGCGTTGGTGCCGGCTCAGGATTCGGTGTTGGTGTCGGCTCCGGTGTCGGCTCTGGTGTCGGTTCCGGCGCTGGCTCCGGTGTCGGTTCCGGTGTCGGTTCCGGGTTCGGCGCTGGTGCCGGTTCCGGTGTCGGCTCCGGCGTCGGTTCTGGTGCCGGCTCAGGATTCGGCGCTGGTGCCGGTTCCTGCTGGCTCGGTTCCGGGTTCGGGGCCGGCTCCGCAGAGGCAAGCAGCATCGGTTCCCTCATACCCACACACAAATACCAGCCGCCTTCTGTCCCTGCCTTTTTCAGGACAGACTGCGACCGAAAACCCGATGCCACATTCTGTGGCTCAGCCGCTTCCGGCGCTGGCGCAGCTTCTGTTCCCTGCGCCGGTTCACTCGGAGCCGGCTCAGGACTTGGCGTCGGTTCCGGCTGTGGCTCAACCGGCTGCTCCGGCTGTGGCTGTTCCGGCTGTGTCCCGCCCGGCTGTTCCGGCTG
>RAYM01000035.1 GCA_003611805.1 bacterium 1xD42-87
TTTGTGCCTTTTTTATGGACTAAAGTATTGATTTTTCAAGGTTCAGCACACCAATCAGTGTGGGAAGTTTGAGTTAAAAAGTTAAAAGCGCTTGGTTGGGAAGCTCCAGTAGTTGCCGCATAAACATGTCAGTTAAGTTTAAAATCAGCTTTTTTGAGTTTGACGGGGGCAGTCTGCGCTTTTTTGGCTACCCGGAAGGTTGTGTTTCATAGTAAAAAAAGCGGCGGCATTCTTTGCGAAGGAAATCGATTAGAGGCTTATCGGTTTATCGAACAACACCATAAAGAATTCGGCATCCGCTGGCTGTTGCGGCGGCTGGGGATCTGCCCGAATGCCTACTATAACTACCGGAAACACCGGAAGGCGGATTATTATACCCAAAAAGAGAAAATCAAGGAGCAGATAGAAGAAATCTACCACAGCCACAATGGAGTAGACGGGTACCGCAGTATGACTGCCTATCTGGAGCGCAGGGGGTACAGCTATAGCCAGACAACAAACTGAATATTGAACGACATACAGGACGTGAGGATATGTGTAGCCACTATGTAGGTGCGCCATGATACGCCTGCTCCGATGATTTCGGAGTTGAACGTGAAGGAATGGAAAACAATCCATAGAAGCAAAGGTGTGTAGCGATAAAAACCTGACAAAATGCACAGCAGTTGTGCGGGGCGATGAGGCATATCTGTGATAATGATACTTCTGAATTTAACCATTAAAATTCAGTCATATAATGACGGTGTAATTCCGATGTGGGCAGCGTATTGACCTGCCGCTTGTATGTGATTTATTTGATTAAGGAATGAGAAAAGTGACAGGGAATTTGTAATCTTTTTTTGTGTATCAAAACAGCGTAAGGGCAGTTATGAACGTAACAGTTTATAGCTGTCCTTTTTGCGTTCATATGGAGGAAGTGCTTATGATTGATGAATGGAGCGGACTGGCGGATATGCTGGCAAATTTGATTGAAAAATATGCGTCAGAATTAGATATAGAAAATTTACCTGATATAGCAGGAGATAATCATGCGGAAGATGAAAGATATAAAGCAGAAAATTTGCTGAAAAATTGAAAGATGCGTCTTGTTAATGATGGTTACAAGAGATATAATAAAACATGATAAAGATGTCCAAACCATTGCTGGAGAAAGTGCAAAATAACGAGATGACTATGGATTATAGAGAAGAAATTGGAAAATCAAATATGATAATTTATACAACAGAAGACGGCTTATCAAAGATTGAAACAATCTTCGATGGCGATACGGTCTGGTTGTCAAAGGCGCAGATGGCGGAGTTATTTCAGAGAGATCGTTCTGTAATTTCAAAACACATAAAAAATATCTTTGAAGAAGGAGAGCTTTCCAGAGAAGGTAATGTGCAAATTTTGCACATTGCAAATTCCGATAAACCTGTAGAATTTTATAATCTCGATGTAATCATCTCTGTCGGCTATCGTGTAAAATCAAAACGCGGCACACAGTTCAGGATATGGGCAACCGGAGTTTTGAAAGAGTATATGCGTAAAGGTTTTGCACTGGATGATGAACGTCTGAAAAACTTAGGCGGCGGTGGATATTTTAAGGAACTGCTTGAACGGATCAGAGACATTCGTGCATCTGAAAAGGTATTTTACAGACAGATTTTGGAAATTTATGCCACAAGCATTGACTATGATCCAATAGCGGAAATATCCATTCAGTTTTTTCAGAAGGTTCAGAACAAAATTCATTATGCCATTCATGGGCAGACGGCGGCGGAAGTTATTTATACAAGAGCGGATGCGGAAAAGGAATTTATGGGGCTTACCACATTTGCAGGAAACCAGCCGACTTTGCGGGAAGCTGTCATTGCCAAAAACTATCTGAATGAAAAAGAACTTCGTGCAATGGGGCAGCTTGTGTCGGGATATTTGGATTTTGCAGAGCGTCAGGCAGAACGGGAACAGACTATGACCATGAAAGATTGGGCGAAGCACTTAGACCGGATTTTGACAATGAGCGGCGAACAGTTATTGTCAGGAAATGGAAGTGTGACGCATAAGCAGGCGGTGGAAAAAGCAACTGGGGAATATAAGAAATATAAAGAGCGTACTTTAAGTGATGTGGAACAAGACTATTTAAACTCAATAAAAATATTGGGTAAAAAGTCAGATAAAGAATGAGAATTTACAGATTACGAAAAGAATATGGTTATCAAAATGTAAAAGTGCAACGGGCGTTGCACAAATGGAGAGATGATATGCACAGCGAGAAAATAAAGGTTTACACATATACAAGAGTATCTACAGCTATGCAGACAGACGGTTACTCCTTGGATGCGCAGAAAGCCAGAATGAAAGCGTATGCCGACTATAATGATTATGAAATTGTCGGTACATATGAGGATGCAGGAAAATCTGGAAAGTCCATTGAGGGGCGAATAGAATTTAACCGCATGATGGAGGATATCAAGTCAGGGAAAGACGGCATTTCCTTTGTTCTTGTTTTTAAGTTATCCAGATTTGGCAGAAATGCGGCAGACGTACTTTCTGCATTGCAGGTTATGCAGGACTTTGGGGTAAATCTGATCTGCGTGGAAGATGGCATTGATTCTTCGAAGGATGCAGGCAAATTGATGATTTCTGTCCTGTCGGCGGTTGCCGAGATTGAACGGGAGAATATTCGTGTACAGACAATGGAGGGGCGTATTCAGAAAGCCCGTGAGGGAAAATGGAACGGCGGATTTGCGCCATATGGTTATCAACTGATAGATGGCAAACTTCAGATTAACGAAGAAGAAGCAAAAGCTGTCCGCACGATTTTTGAACAGTATGTGAAAACAGACATTGGAGCTAACGGTGTGGCAAAATATCTTGAAAACCACGGCATCCATAAAATACAGCGGCAAAATGGGAAAAATCCTCTTTTTGATGCGCACTTGGTTCGCCTTATTCTAAAAAATCCGGTATATTGCGGGAAAATCGCTTATGGACGCAGAAAGACAGAAAAGGTTCACGGAACACGGAATGAGTATCATCTTGTAGAGCAGGATAATTATATTCTGGTGGACGGACAGCATGATGCGATTATTGAGGAAGATGTTTGGCAGGCGGCACAGGTAAAACTTATTTCACAGGCAAAGAAATATGAGCATGTAAATAGAGGGAAGGACACCAAAACACACCTTCTTTCCGGTATTGTAAAATGTCCGATCTGCGGAGCAGGCATGTATGGAAATAAGAGTATCAAGCGCAAAAAGGATGGGACGAAATACAAGGATTTTTATTACTATGGCTGTAAGCACCGTACCATGATGCGCGGATATAAGTGTGATTATAAAAAGCAGATCAGAGAGGAACTGTTAGACGATGTGGTGGCGGAAGTCATCGTAAAGTTAGTTGGCAATCCCAAGTTTGCGGCAATGATGCAGGAAAAGATCAACTGCAAAGTGGATACTGTCACAATAGACGGAGAACTTGCAGATTTTGAAAAGCAGTTGCGGCAATATTATGCAGTCAAGCTAAAACTGGCGGAGGAAATTGATTCCCTTGATCCGGATGACAGACATTATATCAAACGAAAAGCAGACCTTGATGACCGCCTTTATCGAATGTATGATAAGATAGAAAATGTGGAAACACAACTGATTGAAACGAGGGCAAAGAAGCAGGCAATTGAAGCTGAGAAGCTTACGGGAGATAATATCTATAAAGTATTGATTTATTTTGAAAAGCTGTATGCTATGATGAATGAAGTAGAGCGGCGGCAGCTTATGGAAGCATTGATTTTCGAAATACAGATATATGAGGACAGACAGCCGAATGGACAGTGGCTAAAATCCATTAAATTCAGACTTCCGATTATTGAGGAAGACATGGATTTGAGTTTGGAAGATGATAAGCATGTGGAGACGGTAGTTTTGATGTCAAGAAAAGAAAAATAATGGTCAGAAAGTGGCGTATTTCCGGGATTTTTCGGAAGCTGGGATGTAAGACCTGACAGCTGAAAAGCTCGTTATTTTATATGGAAACATATCTGCTGCGGAAATGTGTATCAGGATGTGGCCTTGGATTAGATAACTCAAATTGAGTGTGTGAATTAGATGGCAAGGATTTGGAAGTGATTTATGAAAGAAGAAAAAAGCTGACAACAAATTATTATGAAGAGCCGTATGCGGAAAATCCGCACGTACGGTTCTGTGAGGGGCTTACATTGTGAGGTGTAAGTCTACTCGACTGGAGGAGTAATGACAGAATCTTATTTTGACGAGAGTCAGGATGATTTGACTTTAGAAGAAGACAGGGAAGAACGGGAATACCGTCTCCGCTACGAGAGAAGGCAGCGTATGCGCCAAGAGAGACAGCGTCGCATGAGAAGGCGGCAGATGATGCAGCGGACTCTGCTCCTTGTCATTGTCGGTGTGATCACGGTTTTGATCGTTGCAACCGTTAAACACGGCAAAAAGGCGGAGGAAGAAGGCGCGCAGGATCAGGCGGTGGAAGCTGTGGAACAGCCGGATCAGCTGGAGATAGAAAAAATCAGGGAAAGCATCATGGAAGAGGAGAATGCCGGCAAGTCGGAAACCGAGGAAATGGAGGCAGACAAAACGGAGACAGAGAAGGAAATTCCGGTTTTTCGTTTTGAGGAGACGGAGGACACGGCTTACATCGACAGTGCGGACGTAATCAGCACGAATGCGATTCTGGTGGATGAGAGCAGCGATCAGATTGTCGCGGCAAAGGGAGCCAGGGAGAGGATTATGCCCGCTTCCATGACGAAAGTGCTGACGATATTGGTGGCGGCAGAACACATTTCGGAGGAAGAACTGGACGACACCTTCACGATGACCCGGGAGATTACGGATTACGCTTATGTGAACGACTGCAGCTCTGTGGGGTTTCTGGATGAGGAGAAGGTGCCGGTGCGGGATTTGTTTTACGGGACGGCAATGCACTCCGGCGGTGACGCCGCGCTGGGGCTTGCCTTCTACGTGGCGGGATCCCAGGAGGCTTTTGTGGATCTGATGGACGAGAAGCTGGATGAACTCGGCATAGCGGACAGCACGCATTTTACCAACTGCGTCGGGATTTATGATGAGAATCATTACAGCACGGTCTACGATATGGCGGTGATTATGAAGGCGGCGCTGCAAAACGACCTATGCAGGGAAGTGATGTCGAAGCACATTTACACCACGAAACCCACGGTGGAACACCCGGAAGGCATTGAGATTTCCAACTGGTTTCTGCGAAAGATTGAGGACAAGGATACAGGCGGCGAAGTGGTCTGTGCCAAAACGGGATATATCGTCCAGTCCAAAAACTGTGCCGTAAGCTATGAGATGTCCGCGGGCAAAACGCCATATATCTGTGTGACGGCGGGCTCCACAAGCAACTGGCGGTGCATTTACGACCACGTGGAAATTTATAACAGATATATCCCGTCGGCGTAAAACAGGAATGTCTGTCTGAGGGCAGCGCACGGGGAGGAAGAGGCGCATTCTATGTTAAAAATGGTTAAGATTGCCATCGGAAGCGTGATCTCTATTTTTCTTGCTGATATGATGGGACTGAGCTACAGTACGTCGGCGGGCATCATAACGCTTCTGACGATACAGGACACCAGCCGGGAGACGATTGCCATCTCCGCGAAAAGAATCGGCGCCTTTCTGGTGGCGGCGGTTCTCTCTTATGTGGTGTTTCAATTTTTCGGATATCATGTATTTTCTTACGGCGTTTTCCTGTTCCTTTTTATCGCCTGTTGTGATCCGCTCCGTCTGGGAAGTGCAGTTTCCACCAATGCGGTACTTGCCACGCATTATATGCTGGAACAGAATATGACGACTGCACAGGTCGGAAACGAAGCGCTGCTCCTGCTGATCGGGGCGGGTATCGGAACGCTCCTGAATCTGTATATGCCGGGAAAGGGAAAAGAGATTCGTATGACGCAGTACTGGCTGGAGGAGGATTTGCGGGCGGTGCTTTTGCGGATGTCGGAATATATCGGGAAAGAGGACAGGTCGGATTATACAGAAAGCTGTTTTGACAAGCTGCAGACGGATATTGCCGCCGGAAAAAAACAGGCTTTTGCCTACATGAACAACACGTTTTTCCAGGAATCGAAATATTTTATTGACTATATGAATATGCGGGAGCAGCAGACGGTCGTCCTGCGGGATATTTATAAGAAGATTATGAGTATGCGGACCGTTTTGCCGCAGACCGGACAGGTGGCGGAGCTGCTTCGGGAAACTGCCGTGACGTTCGGGGAGTCCAACAATGCGAAAGACCTGCTTGCGAGACGGGAGGAGGCGCTTAGGCGGATGCAGGATTCCGAACTGCCGGTTACGAGACAGGAGTTTGAGGACCGGGCGGTGCTTTACGGCATTATGACGGATCTGTCGTATTTTTTGCAGTTGAAGAAGGAGTTTGCCGATTCGCTGACGAAAGAGCAGGTTCTGAAATACTGGGATGGAGTAGAAAGCGGTGAACGGCAAAACTTGTAAGAGGTATGAGGGTGCGTTATAATAGACGAAATGAAATGGGGTAGTCTTTCGGGAAGGGAGACGATATGGAAAAGAAGGTATCGGAATCCAGAATAGAGCAGGTATATCAGGTACGCCCGGAGCATTTAAACGGCGCGGGCAGACTGTTCGGCGGCAGGCTGATGGAGTGGATCGACGAGCTGGCGGGGCTTGTGGGCATCCGTCATGCGCAGCGGGACGTGATAACGGCTTCTGTCGATAATCTGAAATTCATTCGGGGCGCTTATCTGAAGGACTTGATTGTGCTGATCGGCAGGGTGACCTATGTGGGAAGGACATCCATGGAAGTGCGGGTGGATACTTATATTGAGAGTATTGACGGCATCAGAAAGCCCATAAACAGAGCTTATCTGACACTGGTTGCGATTGACGGGGAAGGGCATCCGGCAGAGGTGCCGGGGCTTATCATCGAGACAGAGTCGGAAAAGGCGGAGTGGGAGGCAGGAATCAGGAGGCGGGAAATGCGTAAGCAGAGGAGAGAAGAAGGGTTTTGAGCGGAAGAGAAATGAAGGAGGGAAGAAAAGATGGCGACGACAAAGGAATTTCACGATTATGTGGTGGGAAATCTGCAGAGGGTGGGCGACGTGACCACCAGAAAGATGATGGGGGAATACTGTGTCTACTTTCAGGGAAAGCTGATCGGGGATATCTGCGGCAACTGTCTGTTCCTAAAGCCCACGGAATCGGTTCTCCGCCTGTTGCCGGATGCGGACAGGGATTATCCTTACGAGGGTTCCAAAACACAGATGGTCATTGTGGAGGATGTGGAGAACGAGGCACTCATGGCGGAAATTTTACAGGAAATGTACAGGGAACTGCCGGAGCCGAAGAAGAAGGCAAAGAAAGTTTAGAAATTTTTAACAGGTAGAGACGGCAGGGGGATGGTATACTTGTCGTATAGGAAATCCATGAATTAGAAAAACAAGGAGAAGACCATGCCAAATGCGAATGCGACAAAAGCCGCGTTGGGAGAATCCCTGAAAAAACTGGTTTTGACAAAGCGGCTTGAAAAAATAACGATCAGTGATCTCACTGCGGACTGCGGCATCAGTAGGATGGCGTTCTACTATCATTTCAAGGATATTTACGACTTGGTGGAATGGGTCTGCGTGGAGGACGGCAGGAAGGCTCTGCAAGACAAAAAGACTTATGAGACGTGGCAGGAAGGGATGGGGCAGATTTTTGATGCCGTTCTGGAAAATAAGGACTTTATCCTGAACGTGTACCGCAGCATTGGCAGGGAAAAGATAGAGAGCTACCTCTACAAATTTACATACGATATGATAAAAGGCGTGGTGGAGGAAAAGTGCAGGGGGATTGACCTTGCGGCGGATCACAAGGTTTTTATTGCGGACTTTTATAAGTACGGCTTTGTGGGAATCATGCTGGACTGGATCAGCTGCGGCATGAAGGCGGATTACGAGGAGATTGTGGAAAATATGGGCGTGATGCTGCACGGCAATATCGCCCGCTCCATTGAAAATTTTGAGAAAGCGGACAACGCAGGGTAAATGGTTTACATAATACACAGACTGGCAGTAGTATAATTTGCATAATGGCGTTGTGGCGCTGTTTTTCTAATCAAGCAAGGCGGAATGATAAGTTTTTTATCATTCCGTCTTTTTTGTAAATTGGTAAAAACGGGAAGAATGGGTATGATAGCTTTAGTAATCAAAAAGAAAACAGCGGCGGAAGGAAACCGCCGGAATCAGAAAGGTGGAACATATATGGCAAGTAAGAAAAATATCGGACTTGGCGTGGCGGCAGTTGCGGCAGCAGGAGCAGGCGCGGCGTTGGCGGCGAAGAGCTTGAAGAAACATGCGAATGTAGGTCTGGAGCAGGGGCAGGTGACGCAGGATAGCTTTGACGGGGAAAAAGCAGGGAAGGCTGCGGGCAGGAGCCATCGGAAGTACACGGAGCTGGACTACCGCAACACCGAGCTTGGCAGGTATGATAAAAACAGCAAGGGCATCTATTACAGCAACGGCAACTATGAGGCGTTTGCGAGACCCCGGAAACCGGAAGGCGTGGACGAGAAAAACGCTTACATCGTGGGCAGCGGTCTCGCCTCCCTGGCGGCGGCATGTTTCCTGGTACGCGATGGACAGATGCCCGGCAGCCATATCCATATTCTGGAGTCTATGGATATTGCAGGCGGTGCCTGCGATGGCATTGATGATCCGACCAGAGGCTATGTGATGCGCGGCGGCAGGGAGATGGAGAACCATTTTGAGTGTCTGTGGGATCTGTTCCGCAGCATCCCTTCCATCGAGACACCGGGTGTGTCGGTGCTGGACGAATATTATTGGCTGAACAAGGAGGATCCGAACTATTCTCTCTGCCGCGCCACTGTGAATCAGGGACAGGACGCCCACACGGACGGCAGGTTTAACCTGAGCCAGAAGGGCTGTATGGAGATTATGAAGCTCTTTATGACAAAGGACGAAGACCTTTACGACAAGACCATCGAGGACGTTTTCGATGAGGAAGTATTTGACTCTACGTTCTGGCTGTACTGGCGCACCATGTTTGCCTTTGAGAACTGGCACAGCGCCCTGGAGATGAAGCTGTACTTCCAGAGGTTCATCCATCACATTGCAGGACTGCCGGATTTCAGCGCACTGAAATTCACCAAATACAACCAGTATGAGTCGTTGATTCTGCCCATGCAGAAATATCTGGAGGCGGCGGGAGTTGATTTCCAGTTTAACACCGAAGTGACGAATGTGATCTTTGGATTCGAGGGGGACAAGAAGATCGCCAAGGCCATCGAGTGCAAGGTGAAGGGCGTGGAGAAGGGTATTATGTTAACCGAAAACGATCTTGTCTTCGTGACCAACGGAAGCTGCACCGAGGGAACGATCTACGGTGACCAGAACCATGCGCCCAACGGGGATGCGGAAGTGCGCACGAGCGGATGCTGGAGCCTCTGGAAAAATATTGCGAAGCAGGATCCTTCCTTCGGCCGTCCCGAGAAGTTCTGTTCCGATGTGGCGAAGACAAACTGGGAGTCCGCTACCGTCACCACGCTGGACGACAAGATCCTTCCCTATATCGAGGCCATCTGCAAGCGCGACCCGAGAAGCGGCAAGGTAGTGACCGGCGGTATCGTGAGCTGTCAGGATTCCGCATGGCTCCTTAGCTGGACCATCAACAGACAGGGGCAGTTTAAAGAGCAGGATAAGAAGAAAGTCTGCGTCTGGGTGTACGGTCTGTTCACGGATGTGGAGGGAGATTATGTGAAGAAGCCCATGAAGGACTGTACCGGCAAGGAAATCACGCAGGAGTGGCTCTACCATCTGGGCGTGCCCGTGGAGGAGATCGACGAGCTTGCAGAGAAGAGCGCGGTGTGCGTGCCTACCATGATGCCTTATATTACCGCCTTCTTTATGCCGAGAACAGCGGGTGACAGACCTGACGTGATTCCCGACGGTTGTGTGAACTTTGCGTTCCTTGGACAGTTTGCCCAGACTCCGAGGGATACGGTGTTTACCACCGAGTATTCTGTCAGAACCGCTATGGAAGCCGTTTACGGGCTGCTTGGCGTGGACAGGGGCGTGCCGGAAGTGTGGGGAAGCGTATACGATATCAGGGAGCTTCTCTCCAGCAGTGTGAAGCTGATGGACGGCAAGTCCCCGCTTGAAATCAATCTGGGACCGCTGAACCCGGTGAAGAAGCTTCTGCTGAAGCTGGTGAAAGGCACAGTAGTGGAGAAGGTGATGCGGGATCAGGGTGTTTTAAAGGAATGGATGTAAAACTATGTTACAATAGGAGAGTTTTGAAGAAAAGACTGGAAACAGGCGGCGCGGTTGTGCTGCCTGTTTCACTATATATTGAGTATCGTAATGGTTAATATATTAGCTAAAAAGCCTGGTGGCGTGGTCAGGCTGTCTCTGTTATGGCGCGAGACTACCTGATGATTTCCAGCATAGTGGCAATGTCCTCTGCCGCCATCGACACTTTTGACTTTTCGATCAGGATATTTCCACCAGTCATAATGTAGGACGGCATAATACGTATCCCTTCATAATAGATTGCGCTGTTTCGCAGTTTGTAGGTGGAAACGGCGGGCACCGCATTTTTCTTTGATGCCTTTTTCGTAATCATGTTAAAAGCTTTCTTTGCCACATCGCCCATAAGCATAATCACCTTTACGTTGGGGAACAACGAAAGCTCCGCTTCCAGGTAAGGCAGGCTGTTCTCGATGCTGCCCTTATCAATGGTGTATTCTAACTTAGGTGTTTTTACGGCGTTTGTGATATAGATTCCCTTTTGCAATATGTCCTGTATGGAAGTGACCTTCGCCCCTGCCATGTGGAAAAGGGGAATCGTTGTTTTCAGATAATCGGCGTCGGCGGCTCCGTAAAAGTCCTGTATGGGGTCGGAGGGGACGACTTCATTGATCATAATTGCCTTGATTGTGGGTGGGTCAATTTCAATATTGTTTAGATAGATGCCGCTTGTCGTACTTAATTTTGTTTCAAGTTCCGTTTTTATATTCATATCTCCATGCTCCTTTTTACAGCCTGTTTGCTGATAGGATAACATAAAAAAACTGACATCCTGCGTCAACTTTTTGGCATTTTTTATGATTGGGGTCTTCCTGATTCATTTACCTTGCCATTCTCAACCCGGAAAACCCGATTGCATATCGCTTTCACACTTTCTCTATGGGAAACGAGGATAACAATTTTCCCTCTTTGTGCTCCTTTTTGCAGATAAGCATATATCATTTTCTCTGACTCCAAATCAAGAGCGCTTGTCGCTTCATCAAATACAATCACGCTCTTGTTTGACAATATCGCTCTTGCAATAGCTATTCTCTGCCTTTGACCGCCGGAATACCCCGTTCCTCTTTCCATGACCATTGCATCAAATCCATGCTCTTTAGACATAATAAAATCTGTGGCACCCGCCAAATCTGCTGCATTTCTCACCATAGAAAAAGAAGCCGTCTCGGTTCCGCCCCTGATGTTTTCGGCAACCGTGTCATAAAATAAATAGGGAAACTGCGGCACTTTTGCATTGAATCTCTGAAAGAGCAGCCGCCTGTCGGTGCCGTGTATCTTTTGGCGCAAAATCATGGTCAATCACTTCATAAACACGTTTTATATTAATGAGATACCGCTGTAGTGAGGCAAAAAAATCCTTCAGGTTATTGAACATATATGTGATGCCGTCCTGTACAACCAGAAAAGCCATTACCGATCCAAGATCGACATATCCCCCGAAATATAAAATAATTCCCGCAAACAGTACGCCCAGCAGATTAACGGCGCTGAAAAAATCATTGACAACATTTATTCCGGCAATATGAGAACCTCTTTTTGTCTGCAGCTTTGCTATTTCGGCATTGATTCTCGAAAACTTTTCATACATGATATCATGCAGGGAAAGCATCCTGATACACTTTAAACATCTGAGAAAGGCGGAATAAAGGTTATTGCCGCCAGCCTTCCCATCCTGAATCTCTTTACTAAGTTTCTGAATTTTTACAGAGACTTTTGACATACAAAATATTTCGAAAAACGATAGTATCAGAATGACAGCTGCCAACTGCCAGCACAGACAAACCATCAACGCAATGGAGCCGAATCCATAAAAGACTGCCAGAAAAAATCTGTGAAACGACCATGAGAAAAGACTTTTAACGCCGTCAATATCATCGGTCATCTGCAACAGGATTCTACCGCTGTCTGCGTTCGCGTAATATGCCAACGGAAAGACCAGTGCGTCTGCACCTCCATGTCACATCTTTACTGTGACTCAAATCAATTCCGAATGGGTTCCCTGCCCGGTGATTTAGGGAAATGTATGCATATTGTGATGATAATGGTAAAATCATCGGGTATTATTCGTTGGAATTGCAGGATCATAACCAATGTGAACTGAATAACATGCGTGTTCTTCCTCAATATCGTCATAAACATATAGGGGCAGATCTGCCTGCAGACGCTTGTCTGAAAGCAAAAAAGCCGTGTGCAAAAAAATGAACATTGGAATTTTGGAAGAAAATAAAGTATTAAGAAAATGGTATGAAGAAAACGGATTTATACATATTGGAACGAAGAAATTTGATTTTTTCCCATTCACTTGCAGATATATGGAAATGGGCTTAGAGCAATCCCAATAATTCATACAAATTGTTAATGCTATCCGTTTCCTTTCTTGCGTGCTGTACCCGGATAAATTTACAATTGGCATTGTAAGCTGTTTTCCTATCCTTTTCTTCATCCCCAATAAAAATCAATTCTGTGATTGGAATGGTGAATTTTTCGGCAATCATTTGTAATCCTCTGCAATTCGGTTTCCGATATCCCGCAACAGAAGAGGAGATATAATAATCAAAATACCCCAATAATTCTGAGATATCCCGTTTAAAAATTTCATCAGGCATTGCGCTGGGTAGATCAGTCAATGCTGCTATCGTGTAGCCCCTTTCCTTAAGTGTATGCAATATATTTGTTGTTTCCGGATATATTTCTGCCTTTAACTGTAACCCACTCCAAAAAATTTCTATACAGCTTTGGATTGTGATATCTATATGCCACGGTTCCAATACTTTTGTGAAAATATACTCTGCGGAATACTCAATTTCCCGACCACTAATGCGCGGGTTAAATCCCTTTAACATCTGCACTGATTTTTCGATAACCTCTTGTGAGATGTTGAGATTGTATCTCTGGATAATTGATTCAAATCCCTTGTAGTAGAAATCCACCCACGAATAAGGCATTCCGACATACTGCATTAATGTTCCGCCCAAATCAAAAACTACTGTTTTCAAAATTCCTTTGTTCCCCCCCACACACATTCACAATTTTAGATTACCAGTCAGAATTTTCACAGCCTGTTCTACATCCTCCAGTGTCAGTCCTGTGGTCGGGTCCGTTTTCACCTGATGCTGTCTGACCTGATCATTATGCAAATCAAGATCGTCGAGAACGACCCATGCCGTAACATCATTATGTAAACCTATCCACGACAGAATCTCGTCGGCCTTTACCAGACTGAACTTCTTTGTTTTTCTGATTTCTTCTGTGGTCAGATCCGGGGTTACCCCGCTTATATACAAGTTTTCTTTTGCTAATAGCTCCGCCAGTTTCCGCGCTTCTGTGCATAGCGGTTTTAATTCGGCGTCAAACCAAAAACGCCAGCCGGAATGAAGAATGATTTTCGCATCCGTCTCTTTTACCAAACGTGCTAGTTTTCTGTACATAGAAAATGGGGCGGAATCTCCGCCCCACTGTTACGCTCGCGTTTAGAGTGGCGAAACACTCTCTTATAACTGTCTCGCTTAAGGGCTGTGATATAATTTCCTTATAGCAATAGTTTTATAGGTCATAATACATCATAAACTCCGCCGGCGTGGGAATCTGTCCTGCCTCCTTCGACTCCGCGCGCTTCCTCACGATCCACACGTCGATCAGCCGCTCCGGGAAAACCCCGTCCTTCGTCAGATATTCGTGATCCTTTTCCAGCGCGTCCAGCGCCTCGTCCAACGACTTGGGCAGACCCTTGATTTTCTTCTGCTCCTCAGGGGAGAGGGTGTAGAGGTTAAAATCGTAAGGACCCCAGCCGTTTGCCGCGGGATCAATCTTTTTTTCAATGCCGTCTAAGCCTGCCATCAGGATCGCCGCGTAAGCGTAGTAGGGATTGGCGGTGGCGTCAGGGTTTCGCAGCTCGAAACGCTTTGTCTCCGGGGATTTTGCGTAGGCGGGAATGCGGATGACCGCGCTGCGGTTGGACGTGGCGTAACCGACAGTCACGGGAGCCTCATACCCGGGCACCAGCCGCTTGAAGGAGTTGGTGGAAGGGTTGGTGAATGCGCACAGTGACGCGATGTGGGAGAGCAGTCCGCCGATAAAATAGTGGGCGGTCTGACTCAGGCCGGAGTAGCCGTTCTCGTCGTAGAAGACGGGATTGCCGTCCTTCTTAAGAAGCATATGCACATGGAGCCCGTTTCCCGCTTCTTTGTAGATGGGCTTGGGCAGGAAGGTAGCTGTCTTGCCGTCCCGCGCCGCCATGTTTTTGATGATATATTTGATGATCATGGTGTTGTCCGCCATGGTGGGCATATCGGCAAGCTCCACCTCGATCTCCATCTGGCCGGGACCACCGACTTCGTGGTGGTGGTATTTCACTTTGATGCCCCAGTTTTCCATTTCCACACACATGCGGCTTCTCAGGTCGTAGCCTACATCCTGCGGCGCGGCAATGTGGTAGCCGCCGTGGGTCACTTCGTAGCCGTTGTTGCCGGGCGCATCCAGCCGGCAGTTCCAGTCCGCCTGTCTTGTGTCTATTTGATAAGCGCACTGTCTTTTCGACACTTCGTAGCGTGCGGAGTCGAACAGATAAAATTCAAATTCGGGTCCGATCACCATCTCGTCCGCAACGCCGGTCTTTTTCATGTAATCCATGGCGCGCAGGCTGACATTTTTCGGGTACTGGTCAAAGGGTGTGTTTTCGCCTTTGCCGATGACGCAGACGTTGCCGCACATGGTCAGTGTGGGTACATCCGCAAACGGATCCACGTAGGCGGTATCCGGATCCGGCAAGAAGACCATATCGCTCTTTTCAACGGGCGCGTACCCGTAGTTGGAACCGTCGAAGCCGATCCCGTAGACGAAGACGTTCTCATCAAACCGCTCCACCGGTATGGTGATGTGACGCCAGCGTCCGTCGATGTCGGTCATTTTGAAGTCGATCATGCGGATCGCCTTCTCCTGACACAGTTTTCTGATTTCTGCACTTTTGTCCATAAGTATATCCCCCCGTCTGGTTATTCAGTGGCATGCCGTGCAAAATGGCAGGCGCTGAATTGTATGTATAATAACACTATACTATAGAAGAAGTGTGACGGTAAAGATGAAATGTGAAAATTGTGGGAATTGCGTGTGGGGAAAATCGTTGAAAACGCGTCTGGGGAAGTGGTATACTGGAAACATTGAGGTGAGAATATGACGACGAGAGAAGAGGCGCTGCAATACGGCATGACGTTTCCCGACGTGTATCGGGACATGCCTTTTCACGATACGAACTGGGTGCTGGTGAGGTGCCGCAGGAATAAAAAAGCGTTTTTGTGGACATATGAATATGAAGGGAGTATGCGGATTAATATAAAGGTGGATCCAGTGTGGCGTGATTTCTGGCGGCAAACCTACGACGCCGTGATTCCGGGATACCATCTGAACAAGCAACATTGGAATACAGTAATTTTGGACGGTACAATACCTGACGGAGACATCAGGCGCATGATTGCGGAGAGTTATGATCTGGTGGCAGGCGGAAAGAGAAAAGCCGGAAAGCTGCCGGGTGCCTCCCTGTAGCAATTTTCGCCCAAGGGGCGTATGTTATGATAGGGCATTTCGGTTTCAGACGACCGCTGCCGGGTATACAGGAAATGTGAAGTAAGGAAGGTAGACAGAGTATGCAGCTGCTTGCGGGATTACTGATTCCCTTTTTGGGAACGACCCTCGGTTCGGCTATGGTATTTTTTATGCGGGGGATGCATAAGGAGATAGAGAGGCTTCTTCTTGGATTCGCTTCGGGGGTGATGATTGCCGCTTCGGTTTGGTCACTGCTGATCCCGGCGATTGATATGGCGGGTGAGATGGGGCAGGTCGCGTGGGTTCCGGCAGCAGGAGGTTTTTTGGGCGGCATGGCGTTTCTTCTTGCGCTGGACAGTCTGATTCCGCATCTGCATCTGGAAAGCACGGAGCCGGAGGGCGTAGAAACCTCGTTAAAAAAAACGACCATGCTTGTCCTTGCGGTGACGCTGCATAACATTCCAGAAGGCATGTCTGTGGGCGTGACCTTTGCTGGGGCGTTAATCGGTGATGCGGGCATTACCATGGCGGGCGCTCTTGCCCTTGCGGTCGGCATTGCCATCCAGAACTTCCCGGAGGGTGCGATCATTTCCATGCCGCTTCGCGGTGAGGGCGTTTCCAAAGGGCGTGCTTTTGTCTATGGGGCGCTGTCCGGCATTGTGGAACCGATCGGCGCGTTTGTCACGATTCTGCTGGCGGAGCAGATTGTCTCGGCGCTGCCCGTGTTTTTGGCATTTGCGGCAGGAGCGATGATTTACGTGGTGGCGGAGGAGCTGATTCCCGAGGCACAGGCGGGGACGCACAGCAATATCGGCACAGTAGGCGTGGCGGTCGGGTTTGTGATTATGATGATTTTGGATGTGGCGTTAGGTTAGAGAGAAATAGGCAATTGCGAGGTCTGCTTATGATTATGCTATTTGCACAATTAATGCAGTTCTAAGAAGAGTTTCGTAATTGCCTATAGAGTGAAAAAAGATGAGGAGAAAAAATATGGAAGCGAAAAAACTGGGTTTTGGGCTCATGCGTCTGCCGTTACATAATCCGAACGATGCGACGAGCATTGATTTGGAAACGACGAAGAAGATGGTGGACGTTTTTCTGGAGAGGGGTTTTACCTACTTCGATACGGCTTGGATGTACTGTGGGTTTAAGAGCGAGGATGCGGCAAAGGAATGTCTGGTGGCCAGACATCCGAGGGACAGTTACACACTGGCGACAAAGCTCCATGCAAGTTTTATCAGGACAGAGGAGGACCGGGACAAAATTTTTGCGGCGCAGCTGAAAAAGACGGGCGTTACGTTTTTCGATTACTATCTGCTCCATGATATCGGGTTTGGCCACTATAAGATTTATACGGAGCTTGACTGTTTCAACTGGCTTGCGGAGAAGAAAAAGCAGGGGCTTGTGAAGCATATGGGCTTTTCCTACCATGACAACGCGGAATTTCTGGACCAGGTGCTGACGGAGCACCCGGAGATGGAGTTTGTGCAGCTGCAGCTCAACTATCTTGATTGGGAGAGCAGCGCGATCCAGTCAAAGCTCTGCTATGAGGTGGCGACGAAGCACGGTGTGCCAGTCTGGGTGATGGAGCCGGTCAAGGGCGGCACGCTGGCAAAGGTGCCTGACGCCGTGGAGGAGATGTTTAAAAATTACGATCCGCACATGTCGGTTCCCTCATGGGCGATCCGCTTTGCGGCAAGTCTGGACAATGTGAAAATGGTTTTAAGCGGTATGAGCAATATGGAACAGCTTTTGGATAACACCAGTTATATGAGTGACTTCAAGCCTCTCACGGAGGACGAGAAGCGCATGGTGTACCGCGCAGCGGCGATGATAAACGGCAATATTGCGATTCCCTGTACGGGCTGTTCCTACTGCACGGAAGGCTGTCCAAAGAAAATCGCGATCCCGAAATACTTTTCCCTTTACAATGCGGAGATGCAGGAAGTGGAGGGGAAGGGCTGGACGCCGCAGGGCGAGTATTATGACCGCCTGACAGCCACTTTCGGAAAGGCGGGAGACTGTATCGCCTGTGGTCAGTGCGAGAATGCCTGTCCCCAGCATCTGCCTGTGATTGAGCATTTGAAAACGGTGGCGGGATATTTCGGGAAGTAAGCGGGCTGCGGAGACTGACGACAGCGGAGCAGAGGGAAATTTTGACAAGTAAGACTGGCAAGTGATTGATGAACAGTTCCTGAGGTACGGATGATGAGAGAAAATAGTTTGACAGAGGGGAGCGTAGGAAGAAACTTGATACGGTTTGCGCTTCCGTATCTTTTGGCATGCTTTATGCAGACATTTTACGGTATGGCGGATCTGTTTGTGGTAGGTCTGTACAACGGTTCCAAGACCACGACGGCGGTGGCGGTCGGCAGTCAGGTGATGCATATGCTCACGGTGATTATCGTTGGTTTCGCCATGGGCGCCACCGTGCGGATCGGCAGATACGTGGGTGCAGGCGACGGGCGTGCGGCGGCGAAGACGGTGGGCGCGTCCGTGGCGTATTTTGCGATGTTTGCGGCAGCGCTCACGGTGGGGCTGCTTCTCTGTGTGAATGTAATTACAAGCGTTATGCTCACACCCGCGGAGGCGGTGGAGGAGACAAGGCTGTATCTGGGCATCTGTTTTGCCGGCGTGCCTTTTATCACGGCATATAATGTGATCAGCAGCATTTTCCGCGGGGCGGGCGATTCCAGAAGACCCATGTATTTCGTGGCGGTGGCGTGTGTGGTGAATATCGTGCTCGATTTTATTCTCGTGGGAGGCGGCATGGGCGCGGCGGGTGCTGCGCTTGCAACGGTATTCGGGCAGGTGGTAAGTGTGGCGTTCGCTTTTTTTATGCTGCGCAGACGGGATCTGGGTTTCCGGGTGACAAGGGAGGATGTCCGCGTAGACAGGGAGATTTTTGCACAGATTCTCAAGGTGGGTGCGCCCATTGCCTGTCAGGACGGGCTGATTCAGGTGGCGTTTATCGTGATCACGGTGATTGCCAACAGCAGGGGTCTGGTGGTCTCTGCTGCTGTGGGGATTGTGGAGAAGCTGATCGGTTTTCTGTTTCTGGTGCCCTCGGCATTCCTCTCCGCCATTTCCGCGATTACGGCGCAGAATATGGGAGCGGACAAGCCAGAGCGTGCCAGGGCTTCGCTGGGCTACGGTCTGCTGATCACCATGAGCTGGGGCGCGTTCTGCGCGCTTTACAGCCAGTTCCTGCCCCAGACGCTTGTGGGTCTGTTTACGAAAGATGCGGCGGTGCTGGCGGCGGGCTGCGCTTATCTGCGTTCCTACTCTTTTGACACGCTCTTTGCGGCGGTGCATTTCTGCTTCAGCGGGTATTTCTGCGGTGACCAGAAAGCGGGGATATCCTTTATACATAATATTATAGCGATTGTGCTGATCCGCATACCGGGGGCGTATCTGGCGGGTGTGTACTTCCCGGACAGCCTTTATCCCATGGGATGGGCGGCGCCCCTCGGCTCCCTGCTCTCCGCGCTGATCTGCATCGGTTTTTACGTCTATTTTGGGCGGAAAGAGAAGATTAGGATTTGATTTCCTTCCGCAGCGCCCACAGCGCCAGGAGGTTCGGGAGCGCCATGATGCCGTTGATCAGGTCGGTGCATTCCCACACGAGATGCATGGGAATGATGGCGCCCAGATAGATCATTACGATGTAGCAGAGCTTGTAGAGCGGGACGCTGCGGTTTCCGCCCAGATACTCTGCCGCTTTCTCCCCGAAATAGGACCAGCCTATCAGGGTGGTCACGGCGAAAGCGCACAGGGAGACCGTGAGAAATGCGTCCCCCACATAGGGCAGGTGGGAGAAAGCGGCGGCTGTCAGATCTGTCTCGGCTGCCCCGGCGACGGATGCCGGGTCATATAGCATGTTGCAGACCACCACAAGACCCGTCAGCAGACACATCACTACCGTGTCCCAGAAAACGGCGGTCATGGACACATACGCCTGAACTTTGGGATCTTCGGTGTGGGAGGCGGCTGCGGCGATGGCGGAGGTGCCGATCCCTGCCTCGTTGGTGAAAAGCCCTCTGGCGATGCCGTACCGCATGGCGCTCTGTAAGCCGGCGCCCGTCACGCCCCCGGCAAGGCTGGTGAAGGATAATGCGTCCTTCAGAATCCAGACCACGGCGGTGACAAGCTGATGGCGGTAGAGGAGGAGAAGCACCGCGCAGCCGAGCAGGTACAGAAAGGTGATGGCGGGTACGGTGCGCTCGCAGAGGTTTCCGATGCTTCGGATGCCGCCTATGATGACTGCGGCTGTGACCACGGCGAGGGCAATGCCTACCGGGTGGGGAGAAATGCCAAAGCTTAAGGTGGTCGCTCTCGTGACGGAGTTTGCCTGCGTGGTGCAGCCCACGCCGAAAGCGGCGGCGAGTGTGCACAGAGCGTAAAGGCTGCCAAAGGTTTTGTTATGTAAACCGTTTTTTAATACATACATGGGTCCGCCGACATAGAGCCCATCTTTGTTTTTCTGGCGGTGAAGGACGCTTAAGTAGCATTCGCCGTAGGCGGTTGCCATCCCGAGAATCCCGGTGATCCAGCACCAGAAGATGGCGCCGGGACCTCCAAGGGCGACGGCGGTGGAGACGCCGACGATATTTCCCGTGCCGAGGGTGGCGGCAAGGGTGGTGGAGAGCGCCGAGAAGGGGGAGAGATTCCGGGCGGTCTTGCTCGCGGCGGAACGGTTCCCGTCTGCGGATGCATTTTTCGGGGAAAGAGGCGCCTCATCAGGGGGCATATCTTCCGCGGAAAACAGGGAGAGGCGGATAGCGCGGAAAAGATTTCTCTGGGGAAACCGCAGTCTGAAAGTGAAATAAATATGTGTGCCCATAAGCAGGAGTATCAGGGGAAGACCCCATAAAAGATTGTTGATCTGTTCTAAGAGAGCCATAGAAAACACGTCCCGAAGTTACTTAGGACATTTTATGTGGAAAGACAGAGAAAAAGAACAGGCGGCGTATAGACACGGGAGGCGGAAGGGAAGAACAGAAGAAAAGCGGACAGATACAAGGTGTGAAGTAAGAAACAAAAAAGGGAGGAACTGTGAGAATGAGCGGGGAGGAGAAAACAAAAGCCTATGCATGGGCGCGCGCATTGTGCCATTACGCCGGGGAGGACGAGGCGTTTCTG
Source organism: bacterium 1xD42-87 (assembly GCA_003611805.1). Lineage (GTDB taxonomy): Bacteria > Bacillota > Clostridia > Lachnospirales > Lachnospiraceae > UBA3282. The sequence goes on from RAYM01000035.1 coordinate 20,999, forward strand.
GAACGGTTTTTCGGAATGCTGACGGCTTCGGAGGGCGTATCGAAAGAGTTTCTGTACTATTTGGAGCACGAGAATTTTCTCTGCGAGTACAAGGTGGAGGGCTACAGCCTGGTGGATATTATGGTATGGCAGATGGACCACTTTAAGGCGCAGCTTGACAGGGACCGCACGCAGATGAAGAGCAACGGGGATAAGATGCTGCTGGAAGCTTTTCATACCATGCTTCTGATGGAGCGGGATCCGCAGTATTATGTAAACTTAATGCAGACCGAGACAGGGACGGACTATGTTGGGAAGTATAATTAATATGGGTCTGCTTATGGTCATGTTATTTATACAATGGGCTAAAAGCTGTGATGAGGTTCGCGATTACATATATAGGTAATGACATAAAGGAGAAACAGAATGAATACAGAAGACATCAGGATTAAACACGTCATCATACATATTCTGGATCCCACCATCGGGATGCCGGTGCTTTCCGACACGGAGCTGGAGTTCGGTTCGGAGGTGGCGGATTTTGTGCGGGAGCATATCGGGAAAATCTGCGCGGGGGACGACGCGAAGGAATGCCGCTTTTATGAGAAGGAGTCGGAGGTGTGCAAGCTGCTGACGGGGTATGAGGACGAAAATTTCGTGGCGGTCAGTCAGGAGATTGCGGGGCTTTTGTTTGAAATTATGAGCGGCAATATTGATATTCCGCCGGCGGACCTGATGGTGGTGAGGTTCAGGGAGGGGGAGGAAGAGTATGTAGCGCTCCTCAAAATGAATTACAAAACCCTTTATACGCACAGGACGATGCCCCTTTCGGAGGGGGAGGGAAACAGCAACGAGCTGATCAGGCACAAGTCGATCCTGCCTTCCCAAACGCAGCGGCTGACTGAGGCGGCGGTGATCTGCCTTTCGGATCTCTCCGTGCAGGTGGTGGAAAAGAAGTACGAGGTGAACGGGGAGAAGACGGATTACTTTTCTTTCCTGTTCTTAAAGTGCAGTTCCCATCTCTCCCACAAATCGAAGCTTTCCATCGTGGGACGCGCCGTGGAGAGCGTGCAGAAGGAGGGATTTGCGGAGAACGAGCGCTTTGAGAGACAGATGCGCGCCAAGAGCATCATACAGGAGGAGATGGAGGAGAAGGGCGGCTTCGTGGTGGAGGAGATCGCGGAGAAGATCTTTGAGGATGAACCGGAATTAAGGACTGCTTTTCAGGATAAAATGGAAAAGTACAACATGGTGAAAGAAACCATAGAGCCGCAGAGCGAGAACACCACACGGAAATATCAGAGCCAGCACCTTTTCACGGATACGGGGATTGAGATCAAAATTCCCATGGAGCAGTACAAGAATCCAAAGTGTGTGGAATTTATCACGAATCCCGACGGGACGGTCAGCGTGCTGATTAAGAATATCGAGCATCTGGAAGCAAAAATATAGATTGAGGCAAAAATGGGCACAATTTTAGACTATCTGAAAGAATACGGGGATTATACTCTGGAGGAGAAACCATTTGGCGATGTGGACAGTCTGGTGATCAGCCAGTTCTCCTACCTGAAATTTGACGGTATTGTGCCGGAACCGGGGGAAGCGTGCGCGCCGATAAGCCTTGAGGAGATCGCCGCTCATGCGGACTATGACCGGCTCTATGGGGATGAGCGTTACCGCAAAGACAATACCGCGCTTTTTACAGGGGTCTTAAACAGCAGGCGTTTCGGGCAGATGCGGTTATGGAATTATGTAAACTTAATTGAGCCGGAGAAGGAAAGTCAGTTTTCAGCCGTGGTATGTGGTATGCCAGAGGGGCTTTCCTATGTGGTGTTCCGGGGGACGGATGAGAATATCGTGGGGTGGAAGGAGGACTTAAATCTTGCCTTTTCGGAGCCGGTGCCCGGGCAGCTTTACAGCGTGCCTTATCTGGAACGGGCGGCACGGACGATTGAAGGCAGTTTTTATGTGGGCGGTCATTCCAAAGGGGGGAATCTGGCAGTCTATGCGGCAATGCACTGTGACCCGGCGGTGAGGGAGCGGATAGAAAGAATCTATGACCACGACGGACCGGGTTTTCGACCGGAGGTCAGAGCGCAGGGCGCCTGGCAGGAAATCGAAGGGCGCATCCGCAAGACGGTGCCGCGTTCTTCGCTTGTGGGGATGCTCTTATACACGGACGGCGATTACCGGGTGGTGGAGAGCAAAACCCTTGGCCTGGCACAGCACAATCCCTACACATGGCTGGTGAAGGAGGGGGATTTTCGCATTGTGGACGAGATTCGACCAGGGCGTAAGTTTTTGGACCAGACGCTAAACGAATGGATACTTTCGCTGGATCAGGCGCAGATGCGCATTTTTGTGGATACGCTGTACGGGGTGGTGCAGGCGTCGGAGACGGACAATCTGATCGACTTTACGTCGCACTGGTTTCAGAGTCTGCAAAAGATCGGCAGGGCGATAGGCGGGGTGGACGAGGAGACCGCAGGGGTGATGATGCAGATTATGCGCGCTCTTTTCGAGATGGTTTCGCTTCATGCGAAGGAGCAGGCGCAGAGCAGACGGGAAGCCAGAAAGCCGAAACGTCCGGCTTGGAAAAACAAGTGGGAACTCCAGCGGGAGAAGTTTGAGGAGGGCATGGCACAGTTAGAAAGCCGCCTGAAACTTCAGCGGAGCGAGAAAAAGTAGGAAAACAGCGATTCGCCCGTACCGTCGGGCAGCCGCTCCGGGTGCCATTGCACGGCAAGGATGGGGAGGGAGCTGTGGACAAGCCCCTCGATCACGTTATCCCCGGCGCGGCAGACCGGGACCAGGCCTCTGCCTGTGCGGTTTATCGCCTGATGGTGGGCGGAGTTTACTTTGCAGCTGTTTCCGTAGAGCTGGTAAAAGAAATCGCGCCGTCCGAGATCGCTGTGAAAAACATAGTGAAACTGGTCGCGCCCAATCCATCTGTGGGTTTCGGCGGTGTCGATATGCTGCGTGATGTCGCCGCCGAAATGGACGTTGATGAGCTGGAGCCCTTTGCAGATGCCGAGTACGGGCTTTTTTTGCGCCGTGAAACGGGTGAGGATGTCGAGCTGCAGGATATCAAGTTCTGTGTCAATGTGGTGGGAGCCGTGGTCGGTCTGACCGAAAAAGGCAGGCGTGATGTCGCCGCCGCCCGGGAGAAGAAGATGCGTGGCGTCGTCCGCCTGACCGGGATTCAGACCGACAGAGCAGGAAACGCCCATCCTTCTTATTGTGTTTTCATAGTTTCTGGTGTCTTCGGGACGACCGGCGATCAGTATGGTGGGAGCGGGCATGGCGGATTTCTTCCTGCGGAGAGTTACTTTATCTTATGCACATCAATCCGAACTGTTCATAAAATAATGGTTGCTTTATCTGGAGAAAACCTGTATAATTTTAGATACAATTAAAATAATTTATGTAAACAAAAAATGGCTGTCGGGGAGAAGCCGGGAATGGGGGAAAAGATGGGCGAACTATTATATAACAAACCGTGGATACTGCAGCGGGCGGATCCGTATGTGTACCGACATACGGATGGAACCTACTATTTTACGGCATCCGTGCCGGCATATGACGGTATTGTGCTTCGCAAATCGGATACGCTTGCGGGGCTGGCGGATGCGCCGGAGACGGAAGTCTGGCACAAGCATGAATCGGGGATTATGAGCTGCCATATCTGGGCGCCTGAGCTGCATTACATAAACGGGGCATGGTACATTTACTATGCGGGCGGCGATAAGGACGATATCTGGCAGATCAGGCCATATGTGCTGGAGTGTAAAAATGAGGATCCCATTACCGGCACTTGGACGGAAAAGGGGAAAATGGGAAGGGCTGACGATGACGACTTCTCTTTTGAGGCTTTTTCACTGGATGGCACCGTGTTTGAGAACCATGGTAAATGGTACTATATCTGGGCGGAAAAAGTGGGCGTCGGAAAGCAGATTTCCAACCTTTACATAGGAGAGCTGGAGACGCCTTACAAGTTAAAGACCGTGCAGGTGCTTCTCACCACGCCGGATTACGACTGGGAGAGAGTCGGCTTCTGGGTGAACGAAGGTCCGGCAGTTATCAAACGGAACGGGAAGATTTTTATAACCTATTCCGCGTCGGAGACAGGTATCGCTTATTGTATGGGTATGATGACGGCGGATGAGGATTCCGATTTGTTAGATCCCCTGTCATGGAAAAAGGAGCGTTACCCGGTGCTTAAGTCGGACGAGACGCTTGGCGTTTACGGACCGGGGCACAACAGCTTTACCGTGGACGAGGAGGGCAATGATATCATGGTCTACCACGCGAGGACGGAGACGGAGATCGTGGGCGATCCCCTCTACAATCCGAACCGTCATGCGATGCTGATGAAGTTCGGCTGGGAGGACGGCAGACCGGTATTTAAATTTAGTTGATATAAACAGTTTACATAATGTGGATTGAACTTGCAAAATTTTAGAAGAAAAAGGAGAGGACATGGCAAAAATATTAATTAATGAGAAGAACAGGAAGGGGCACATCAATCCGGAAATTTACGGACATTTCTCGGAGCATCTGGGCAGATGCATCTACGAGGGGCTGTATGTGGGCGAAGATTCCGATATTCCGAACGTGAACGGGATGCGTAAGGACGTGGTGGATGCGCTGAAGGAAATGCAGATCCCGGTGCTGCGCTGGCCGGGCGGCTGTTTTGCGGACGAGTATCACTGGAAGGACGGTATCGGTCCGAAGGAGACCCGCAAGAAGATGGTCAACACCCACTGGGGCGGCGTGGTGGAGGACAACAGCTTCGGCACGCACGAGTTTTTCGAACTCTGCGAACAGCTTGGCTGTAAAACCTACGTGAACGGAAACGTGGGCAGCGGCACCGTGCAGGAGATGAGCGAGTGGGTGGAGTACATGACCTTTGACGGCGTTTCACCGATGGCGGAGCTGCGCAGGAAAAACGGGCATGAGAAACCGTGGAAGATCGATTATTTCGGCGTGGGCAATGAGAACTGGGGCTGCGGCGGCAGCATGACGCCGGAGTATTACGGGAACCTCTATAGAAGATACCAGACCTATGTGAGGCATTATGACCATGCAGCGCCCATTCAGAAGATTTGCTGCGGTGCCAATGTGGCGGACTATTTCTGGACGGAGGGGGTGCTTAAGACTTGCTTTGAGCTGCCCCAGCCAAACAATATTCCTACGGGTTACATGGACGGTTTATCCCTTCATTATTACGTGCATCCGGGCGGATGGGACAACAAGGGCAGCGCGACGGAGTTTGACGAGGCGGTCTGGTATAAAACCATGGCGAAAGCGCTTTATATGGAAGAACTGATCGAGCGCCACGGCGCCATCATGGATCGGTATGATCCCGAGAAGAAGATCGGTATGATGGTGGACGAGTGGGGCTGCTGGTTTGACGTGGAGCCGGGCACGAATCCGGGATTCCTCTATCAGCAGAATACCATGCGGGACGCGGTGGTTGCCGGCGTCTCCATGAATATTTTCAACAGGCACTGCGACCGGGTAAAGATGGCGTGTATTGCGCAGATGGTCAATGTGCTGCAGTCCGTGATTCTGACAGAGGGACCGAAGATGATCCTGACGCCCACTTACCATGTTTTCCATATGTACAGGCATCATCAGGACGCGGAGCTTGTGGAGAGCTGTATTGACGGCAACAGGATGATCGGCACGGGTGCGGACAATCAGGTGCCGTTCCTCAACGAATCCGTCTCCGTGGACAAGGATGGCTATGTGAACGTGACGGTTGCCAACCTCTCCACGAAGGAGGACGCGCCTGTGGAAATGTCCTTTATGGAACTTATGCCGAAGGAGATCACGGCGGCGGTTCTGAAGGGCGAGATGCATGCGCACAATACCTTTGACGAGCCGGAAAATGTGAAAGAGGAGACTTTCGACGCATATGAGGTGAAGGACGGAAAGGTATGCTTTACCGCGCCTGCGTGCAGCGTGATCAGCTTCCGCGTCAGATAACCGAATGGAGAGGGCTGTGATAAAGGGGCATGGTTTCGGCTGTGCCCCTTCTGCTTGAAATATTTTATATAGGGAGGATACGGCTTTGGAGACTGAAAACAGACGAATCTGCCGCAAATGTCTCACAAGAGACATGGATCAGGCGGCGTATTTTAAAAATCTACATGACTACATAGCCAATCTGGATGAAGATGTAAAGGTTGGGGAGCCGCTTTATGAGAAGCGGCTCTCTCTTTGTAAGGAATGCGATCTGCTTCTGGACGGCATGTGCCGTGCCTGCGGATGTTTTGTGGAGCTGCGGGCGGCGATGAAAAAGAACCGCTGCCCCTACGATAAATGGGGTGTTTCGGAGGAGTGACGTGACGCGAATGAATTTATGTAACCTTAAATAATTCAAAAAAACTAAAATATTTCAAAAAAAGTAAAATATTTCAAAAAGCTATTGACGCATCATACATACTATTGTACAATATGAACATAAGATAACCGCAAAAAAAAAAAAAGTGTACAGGTTGCTTAATTTTTGAAAAAAAGGAAATAGCATATGTCACAGAAAAAGGGCGGCAATTACCTGTTTTGGTAAAGGATAACACATCGCCTAAAGTATTTTAGACAAACAGTAGTGCGGTTGTCGAACAGCATATTCATAATAAGGAGGAAAAAGAATGAAAAAGAAAGTATTGGCTACTTTGTTGACAGCAGCAATGCTCGCTACAACACTGGTAGGATGCGGCGGCGGTGATGCCGGTTCAGCTCCTGCAGCAGATGGCGGCGCAGCTGAGGCTCCCGCAGCGGACGCTGGTTCCGACGACGGCGCAGCAGACGACGGTGCATCTGAGGAAGCTCCCGCAGACGATGCGGCAGCAGCAGAGGAAGAGATTCCTACCGCTACTTTCGGTGATCCCAACGGCACACACATGGAGATGTGGACATTCGTGGAAATCCACGGACAGCACTATGGCAACATGGTTGAGAAGTGGAATGAGCAGAATCCCGACAGAACCATTGAGATCACCTGCACTACATATCCTTACGCAGACATGCATACAAAGCTTTTAACTTCCCTGAATGCAGGTACAGGCGCACCTGATATCTGTGACGTGGAGATCGGACAGTTCCCGAACGTGGTAGCAGGTCTTGACACATGGCTTGTTCCCCAGAACGACACAGCAGCTCCTTACCTTGACACCATGGTACAGGCGAGAATGGATGTCTACTCCGGAAGCGACGGAAACTACTATGGTATTCCTTATCACGTAGGCGCTACCGTAATGTACTATAACGTAGCGGCAATGGCAGAGGCTATGGGCATTTCCAATGACGATGTAATCGCTAAGATCGACGCTGTTGTGACATGGGATGACTATGCAGCACTCGGCAATGAGTATCTGACGGCACTCGGCAATCCGGAAGATAAGCACTGGACTTCCGTTGATACTGCTGGCTGCGACTGGCAGTGGATCGCTATGGCTGAGTACGGCGAAGACTGGACCGGCGGTATGGGCGGCACGGCAAACGTACAGCTTGAATCCGTGAAAAAGATGTGCACCATGGAGCAGGAGTGGGTTAACAGCGGTCTTGCAATGGTATCCCCTGACGGACATGTTGACTTAGAGGCCGGCTTCCAGAACATTCTGGATCACAACATCGTATCCTTCCCGAAGGCGATGTGGTACATGAGCCGCTTCACAAACTACATGCCTGAGGAGAAGGGCAACTGGTACATCGCTAAGTGTCCTGTATTCGAGGCAGGCCAGAAGTGCTCCGTAGGTATCGGCGGTACCGGTACTGTTGTGACACAGCAGGCAGGCGACGCAGCGCTGGCTTCCGAGTTCCTTTGCTGGGCTAAGATGTCCGAGGAAGGTGAGCAGCTCATCTGGGATAACCTTGGTTTCGACGTATGTAACACCGTTCTTTGGAACGACGACGCATTCGCACATGACGACAACAACCAGTACAACCAGTTCTTTATCAACTATCCTTACGATGTACTCTACAGCATCAAGGACGATATCGGAACGGTTTACACCACTACCATCAGCCCGACCATCAACGAGCAGATGTGCAACGTGACGCTGAACGACATTCTGGAGAATGGAGTGAGTGTTGACGAGGCGCTGCAGGCAGCTCAGGATGTGGTTGATCTGGAGCAGTAATCGTAGTAAATCCCTGCGGGATTAACTACACGAGTTTCGCCAGAGGGCGAACCTCGGTATGGGAGAGCTAAATTAAATAGGGGGGATTGTGAATGCAATCCCCTCTTTGTTGTAAGATGGGTGTATAGCAAACAAAGATTGGGAGTGTGTGCGTATGAATAAATTTAAAAAATTTTTCTATTCCCAAAAGGCGGCGCCTTATGTGTTCGTGCTTCCTTTTATTATCAGTTTTCTTATGTTCTGGATTTATCCGCTTTGCAGTACGATTACCATGAGTTTTCAGGATATCAAGCCTACCGGCACGGAGTGGGTGGGCATAAGCAACTTTCAGAAGCTGTTAAAAGATACCGTATTCCATACGGCGATCAAAAACAGTTTTCAGTACATGATTTTGACGCTGGTTCTGCTGATTCCGTTCCCGATGTTCTTTGCGGTGCTGATGGATTCCAGGCTGGTGAAGGCGAAAGGCTTCTGGAAAGCCTGCCTGTATGTACCGGCTCTTACTTCCGTTGTTATCTCCGGTACTCTGTTTCGACTGATGTTTTCCGAGTATCCTACCGGTCAGATGAATGTGATCACGACGGCTCTCGGACTTGGCACTTTTAAATGGCTCAAAATGAAAGCAACCGGTCTCGGCGCTCTCCTGCTTGTGGCGTGCTGGAGATGGACCGGCGTAAATATGCTCTACTTTATTTCAGGATTGAAAGCGATTGACACCGCCATGTATGAAGCGGCAGATATTGACGGCGCGACCGCATGGCAGAAATTCAGATATGTGACTATTCCTCTTTTGAAACCGACCACTGTTTACGTGCTGACGATCAGCGTGTACGCAGGTCTGGCAATGTTCATGGAATCCTACATGTTGTGGGCAGGTCCCGATTCACCGAACAATATCGGACTGACCATCGTTGGATATCTGTACAAGCGCGGTATCACCAAGAACCAGCTTGGATACGGCAGTGCGGTAGGTATCGTCCTGCTTGTGATTGCACTGGCGATCAATATCGTACAGCTTGTAGTAAATGGAACATTAGGGAAGGAGGAAGATTAATATGGCAGAAACAACCTCTGTAAAAGGCAAAGAAACAGGAGGAATGAGGACCAAGAGAAGGATTCTGACCGTGCTCGGTACGGCGTTGTTCGCGATTCTTTCCTTCCTGATTGTATATCCGCTGTTTGCCGGACTGATCGCATCCTTTCGACCCGGCACGGAGCTGATCCGCCGGGGGTTGAGCATCAACCTTGATTTCAGCACCATGACGCTTGACAACTATACTTATCTGTTTGGCAATAACGTGGATGGCCACAAATATTTTATGTGGTATAAAAACAGTCTGATCCTGATGCTTGTCACCGTATTCCTGACGCTGCTTGTCTGCTACATAGTGGCTTACGGTCTGACCATGTACAACTATAAATTGAAGAACTTCCTGTTCTTCCTTGTCATTGCAACCATGATGGTTCCCTTCGAGATTCTGATTCTCCCGCTCTACAAGGAGATGATTAACCTGAAGCTGGTTGACACCATCTGGGGCGTGATGCTGCCGGGTATCTGCGGTGCGTCCACGATCTTTTTCTTCCGGCAGTATATGTCGGGACTGCCAAAAGACCTGCTGGATGCGGGTCGTATCGATGGCGCGACCGAGTACGGTATCTGCTTTAAGATTATGATGCCGATCACAAAGCCTGCATTTGCGGCTATGGCGATTCTGTGTGCGATGGGTTCATGGAATAACGTGCTCTGGCCGATGCTTGTATACAGAAGTGCGGAGAAGTTTACGCTTCCGATTGGTTTGAACACCCTGCTTACACCCTATGGAAACAACTACGATGTGCTGATTGCCGGATCCATGTTTGGTATCCTTCCGGTATTCATTATCTTCCTCTGTTTCCAGAGATACTTTATCGAGGGTATGACGGCTGGAGCGGTCAAAGGCTAGGGAAATTACTATCGGGCATACACTCCATTTCCAGAAGCTGCTGTGAAACCGTTTTTACGGTTGAAACAGCAGCTTCTATATTTTATAATGTGCGTATAGGCAATGAGCAGTGCGCAGACGTAAGATGAAAAAATGGCAGCTTGCTGACAATTTTTTCAGATTGCGGATGCATAGGGCGAAGCCCGCGAACGAGATGGAGTGAAGCGGAATCGAGCGTGCACTGCGGGACTGAGCAGAGCCAAAAGTGAAGCCCAAAAGCGAGGGAGATTGTATGAATTGCTTATTTGACGACCTGATTGATCGGGCAAAAGGTGAAAAGAATACAGACTATCTGACTGGCACGGTCAACAGGAGAGGGCTTCATGAGATCTGGCATGTGCTGCCTGCGGGCGCGCATGTCCATTGTCTCTACATGGACATTGACAATTTTAAACTGGTCAATGATGTGTACGGTCATGCGAAGGGCGATGAGCTCCTGCTGTTTGTGAGCGGACTTCTTCGGAACGTGTTTCCCGGGCAGCTTGTGGTGCGGCTGGGCGGGGATGAGTTTGTGGTGATCTGCGATGCCGCCGTGTGTGTGGAGGAGCCGGAAGAGCAGTTTGCCCGGCTGCAGCACAGACTGAAAGAGGATTTTGATGAATCATTGCGGGAAGTGCTTTCTTTCAGCATTGGCTTTGTTGCCGGATGCAGTGTTTCCGAAAATCTGTCCGTGATTCTGGATCAGGGCGACGAGGCGATGTATTATGTCAAAAAAAACGGCAAGGGAAGTTATGTAAACTATGAAGTAATAAGGGAACAGCTTGCGGAACAGAAAGCGATGAAGGACAGGACGCTTACGTCGTTTCGGGAGGAGGAGTTTGAGCTTCGCTTCCAGCCGATGATCTATCTGCAAAACTCGGATGTATATGCGGCGAAAGCGGTGCTGTACTGGCATTTCCCGGGGAAAGGCGTTCTGGAGGAAGAAACCTTCATTCCCGTGCTGGAACAGTACGGTGTGATTACCAGACTGGATAAGATGATGTTTGAACAGATCTGCCAGTGGAAACAGAAATGGCAGGACACGGTTTTCAAAGAATTGCAGATTTATGCCCGCATTTCCGCCCGGACGATTTTGCAGGCGGACGGGATGGCGCATATCAGAAAATGTCTGGAAACTTATCAGGTCAGACCGGAGGAAATCAAACTCTGTATTGAGGAGGAGAGCTTTCTCGGACGGGGAGAGAAGATTGTGTGTGCGGTGGAAGTTTTGTCTGAGATGGGCTTTGAGATCGCTATTGACAATTTTGGCTCCGCCTCTTCCTTCAAGGTGTTGCAGCACGTTCCGGCGAATATTCTGAAACTTGATCCAAAGCTTCTTAAGTCGGATAAAGGAAATGACAGACGGCCGCTTCTCCTGTTCCGCAATCTCATAGGGCTTGGCAGGGATCTGCAGTTTATGATCGTGGCGCAGGGAATAGAAAGCACCGTGCAGGCAGGGGCATTAGCCAATTACGGGGCGCAGCTCGGGCTGGGTGACTTTTACGGGAAACCGCAGCCACCGGAACGCTTTTATGAGATGTACCACGATCGGTATTTCTTTGTGAGCAATCGGATTCCCACGGTCTATTCTTTCAACCATCACTTGAAGGACGCGGAGGGAAAGAACGAGGGAAAATTTCTGGGAGAGGGGATTACTTACGAAACCGGCGTGGTAGCGGGACAGATGGCGCTTTCTTTTCCCGGCGGCAAGGTGGGGGAAAATATTGTCGCTCTGCCGAAATCCGTTATGTACAGCGAGAGCTATACCATCTGTCTGTGGGTTAACACGGCGGAGCTGCAGTCTTGGACAAGCGTGTTTTACGTCACTTATATGGACGGCTTCATAAGTCTGGTGCCTTCGGATGCGATCTGCAGCTGTGTGTTCCGCATGAAGGACGACAGGGAAGTGAACGAGTGGTTTGATATTTTCGGCAGGCATGCGGTGCCGGGAGAGTGGTCGTATATGTGCGTCTCCTGTGATGTGATTACAGGGCTGGTCAGACTGTATTTCAACGGTTTGCTGATTGGCAGCAAGGATCTCGCGCCGAACCTGAAAGTGCCGGAACGGGTGGTCATAGGCGGGGACGAGTACCAGAAGTCCTTTCACGGTAAGGTTGCCGGATTGGAGATATATCACTGCGTGCTGTCCGAAGCGGAGATTGCGCGTAAGTTTCGGGCGTTTCAGAGCGATCCGACTTTTTTGGGTACAAAAGGGAAAAAATAAAAAACTCTCCCGTATTGGGAGAGTTTTTGCTATCCGGCATTGTAGTCATCGATGATAGGAGGAATCTGGGACATCATATTGTCGATATCCTCATACATCGCGCTTTTGGTCGTACCCATATTGCTGACGCGGTTGATATGCTTCATAACCGTGTCATAATGGGTTTTCATCCTTTCAAAGAAACTGCTCAGGGTGTGGAGCTTATTCTTTGAGTCATCGATGACCCCTGAGATTTCTGTCTGCACGGATTCCGCACCGTCGGCTGCCTGTGTGATCCTGTCAAACATGGCATAGGTTTCATCCACTTTTGTGAGACTTTCCTCCAGTGCCTGATGTGATGTCTGAATGCTGGCATGGAGCTGGCCGGTGCCGTTCTCCACCTCACCTACGCTGGAATCTACCATCGCCACAAGATTTTTGATCTCTTCGGACAGGCTCTTGATCTCACCGGCTACAGTGGCAAAGCCCTTGCCCTGTTCCCCTGCCCTTGCCGCCTCAATAGAAGCGTTGAGGGAAAGAATGTTTGTCTGGTCTGCGATAGATACGATTTTTCCCATGCATTTGCGGATTTCATTTAAGGAAAGCTGGAACGTCTCGAAGGTGCTCTGCATTTCTTCAAAATGGTTTGCGACTTTAAGGGAACTGCTTTTCAGTGTCTCCACTTCCCCCTGTACCTGATTGACGGACTCGAAAATATTGTCCTTTACGGATGCAAACTGTCCGGATACGGTATTGATGCTGGAAAAAGTCTGCTCAAAGTCGGAGAGGGATTCTCTCAGCTCTTCGGAGTCATGCAGCACATTGCCGAAGGATTGGCGGACCATGCTCAATTCGTGCAGGGAGTCCACCTCGTTTTGGATCAGGGCGCTGCGGTAGCCCTGCAGGCTTTCCACTACATATACGATCGGATCAAGGGTTTTTTCTTCCCGCTGGGATTTTTTTCTGAATTTCATCTCTGCTCCTCCCTTACTCAAACACGACACAGGTCATGGACTGGTTGACAAAGCGGTTATTGTAATGTTCGCCATATCCGACCAGACCGGCATGGTGTCCAAGCGTGCTCATGTCCATCAGGTACTCTTTCATGTAGTTATTATCGGTGAAGAGCAGATACCGGAACAGACAGTTTACGGAGAACACAGCCGAAATTCTCTGGAAATCATTTTTGATCGTCTGTACGGTGTCACGCACAATTTGTCGGTAGTTGCCAAGTTCCAGAAGAATCAGTATATCGGAGTCGTTTACCTGCCGGAAACACGTCAGCGAATTGCCGCTGACCTCTTTAATGGAGATGATGCATGTGTCGTTTCCATTGATTTTTCCGAATGGATTCTTGAAAGTCTGGGTGGAAATCTGCTCCTCCGTCACATGGAGAATATTCTGGTAGACCTGTTTGGCGGGTTTCCCATTTAACTGCCCGAGACGGTAGTTTGCTTTGTCCGTCCCTGACGCGACAAAACGGTAATTTCCAAGCTGGTGGTAAATATTTTCCTTGTATGCCTTTACCTTGCCGTTCAGGTTTTTAATCAGTGCATAGGCAACCGCATCCTCATAAACCCTGCCGTTTGCCGAGATCTTTCCGCCGTCGCCGGTTCCGCCGACCAGCGAAATGTTGCTGCGCTGTAAGGCGCTGTAGATGGTCGTTAACACGCAGGCGTCGTTTCCGGAACAGAAATCGATGCATACCGTATCCCTGCCGGAGCTTTTGATGGCGCGTATGTCCTGCTGCAGCCGTCCGATGTATTTCACGGGCATGACGGACACGTTTTCCAGCACGTTTGCCACGGCGCTTACGCCGTCATAATAGGCGATGACGCCTACACCCTTTTCAACGACACGGACGTCGTAGCTCATGCCGATACATCCGATGCTGGGAACGCCCGGAAAAAGGGATTCTAATTTTTTAACATGGGCTTCAAACTGTTCATTGTTGGACATAAGCATAATCAACTGCGGGCTTTTCAGACCGCGGACTGCCTCCTCCAGATTGCCGCTTGGGCTCATACCAAAAAACTGTCTCAAAATGTTGACCTCGCTTCCTTATGTATTTTCTTTATGATGTACAGGTAAAATTATACTTGATGTCAAAACAGTACGTCAACGGTTATTCTCTAAATGACAGGTCTGTTTTCATTGCGCCACTGTCTTGGTGAAATGCCATATACATTTTTGAAGGCTCTGGAGAAATGGAGCTGGTTCGGATAGCCTACCGCGTTCCCGATATCCGCCACCGATAGGTCAGTCAGTTTTAACAGTTCCGCCGCCTTCGTCATGCGGTAGGAGATCAGAAACGCCTGTGGAGATTTTCCGGTGTTTTCGTGAAAAATTTTTCCGAAATAGCTTCGGTTCAGCCCGCAGGAGGCGGCGATATCTTCCACGGTAATGTCGTTTTGAAAGTTCTGTTCGATAAAGGAAAATGCTTCCTTAATATAAAAGTCGCGGAGACTGTTTCCTTTGCCCACCTGCGTGGAGGTGGAGGCGCGGACAAAACTGTCTATGAAGAGATACAGATGTCCGATCAGGTGGAATGGGGATTCCTCCCTGTGGTTCACGATGTAGAGCATTTCGTTTTTCATCGTCTCGGCAATGTCTTTGTATCGCGCTTTATAGACCGGCTGGTCGGGCGTCAGACCCGCCAGCTGAACGGTCTCCCTGGCGCGCAGTCCGTCAAATTCAATCCATATATATTCCCATGGGATATCATAATCTGCAATGTACATGCATACTTGATTAGGGAAGAGCATAAAGCCCTGTCCGCTTTTGATCTGGTAGCGCACGGATTCGCCGTGGGAATTATCGGCGAACAGGGTGCCGGTGCCGGAGAGACAGTAGTGGAACAGATAGTGGTTTCTTGCCGCCGGACCGAAGGAGTGGGAAGGCGCGCACTGTTCCCAGCCAAACTGATAAAGCCCCAGATCAACAAAATTTTCACTCGGAAAAACTGAGAAGATTACTTCGCTCATGGATAGCCCCCATTTCAGGAATCAGATTTATGCGGAGAATGCTGTTCTTTTTACTCTATTATACCAAAATGCGTGGTCATTTCAACATATAGACGAAAAACGCGCATAAAGGCATAAAAAGAGCAAAACGACGATATTTTTGCAAGCATTGTGGCATGTTACAATGGATAAAACGAATCAACCTAGATCTGCTTTTGACACGTTATATTCCAAAAAGGAAGGAGAAGGGCAATGAAGAGAAAGGGATTGAAGAGTCTGGCACTGACAGTATGTATTACCTCGCTGGCGCCAGCCGTTTGGGGTTGTGGCGATACCTCGGACGGAAAGATTGAAGTTGAGATTGTGCAGTATAAGCCGGAGGCGGCGAACTATTTCAAGACGGTGGAGGATGCGTTCAATGCGACCCACGACGACATCCACCTGACCATCAGCTCGCCTAACGACGCGATGGCGATCCTGAAAACAAGGTTTATCAGGGAGGACTATCCGGACATCATCGGAATCGGTGGGGATATTAACTATTCCTATTTTGTGGATGCCGACATACTGGCGGACATTTCCGGGTATGAGGGTATGAAGGATGTCAACGAAGGGTATCTGGAAATTGCCGAGGCACTGGAGCTGGTTCCGGTGGAAGGCACCTACATTCTGCCCTATGCGGCGAATGCGGCGGGCGTTCTCTACAACAGGGAAATGTTTGAGGAGCACGGCTGGCAGATCCCGGAGACATGGGATGAATTGAATACGCTGTGTGAGGAGATTTCGGCGGAAGGCATCCTGCCTTTCTACTTTGGATTCAAGGACATATGGACCTGTCTGGCGCCGTGGAACGCGATGGCGGTGGAGCTTGCGCCGGCGGATACGACCAAGCAGGTGAATAGGGGGCAGACGACATTTACCGACGAGTATGGCGAGCTTGCGGAAAAGTATCTGGCGCTTCTGCCTTACGGACCGGACGATCCGTTTGCCTACAGCTACAACGATGCCTGCACCGCCTTTGCCAGAGGGGAATCCGCCATGTATCCGATCGGCAGCTACGCGGCGCCCCAGATTCTGTCGGTGAATCCGGATCTGAAAATGGATTCCTTTGTTATGCCGGCGAGCGACGGGAAGGAGGGCAGGACGCTGAACTCGGGCATCGACCTGGGCTTCTGCGTGACAAAGGACTGCAAAAACAAGGAGGCGGCGTATGAAGTGCTGGACTTCCTGTATGCAGATGACACTTTGCAGAAATATATCGACGCCCAGACGTCTGTTCCGTGCAAAAAGGGAAGCTTCGAGTTATCCACCCTGTTAGACGGTATGTCGGAGTTTATCGAGAGCGGCAACATGACGGACTACCAGGATCACTACTATCCGTCCGAGATGTCTGTGGATGCGCTCCTGCAGACGTTCCTCATAGAAAAGGATCAGGATGCGTTCCTGAAAAACTTCGATACAAGCTGGCAGAGATACAACAGGGATATCATACGTATGGTACAGGAGTATGAAGCCGCACATGGAAGTGCAAAGTAGGAAGGGGGTAAATGTGATGTCGAAACACGAAAATGAGAGAAAAAGAACGTTTTTACTGATTACGATACCGATTCTGGCGCTGTTTATCTGCTTTAACACGATTCCGTTAATTCGTGGCGCCATGTACAGCTTCACCAATTCCAGAGGGTTCGGAAGCCACGACTGGGTGGGGCTTCGCAATTATATTGACCTGTTTTCTGACGCGCGCGTAGGGAAATCCTATCTGTTCACGATCAAGCTGGCGCTCGTGACGACGGTGGTGGTGAATGTGCTAAGCCTGATTCTGGCTCTGGGATTAAACAGCAAGATCAGGGCAAAGGGATTTTTCCGCGGTGCATATTTCCTGCCGAACATACTCGGTTCGCTGGTGGTAGGCTACATTTTTAACTATTTCTTTACTTATATTGTGCCCGCGCTGGCGGATATGACAGGCGTTACGTCGCTTCAATCCAGTATTCTGTCAAGCCCGAACAGGGCGTGGATCGGTGTGATGATTGTCTGCGCGTGGCAGGCGATCGCCATGAATACGATCATTTATATATCAGGACTGCAGACGGTGCCCGAGGATGTCTACGAGGCGGGCGGACTGGACGGCGCCACCGGCTGGAAACAGTTTAAGCATCTGACGTTCCCGTTAATTATACCGTTTTTCTCCATCAACATGGTGCTGTGCGTGAAAAACTTCCTGATGGTATTCGATCAGATCATTGCCCTGACAAAAGGCGGTCCGGCACAGAGCACGGAATCCATTTCCTACCTGATCTACAATAACGGTATGTCGGGCGGACAGTTCGGTTTCCAGAGCGCCAACGCGGTTGTATTCTTTATTGTGATTGTAGTGATCTCTGTTGCGCAGATGAAATTTTCAAGTTCAAAGGAGGAGCAGCTATGAAGAAAACATCGACAGTCGGAAAATCGAACAGAACCGTTATGGTGCTGCTCATTCTCGGGCTCTCCACGATTATATTTCCGTTGTATATGACGGTTGTGATCGCGTTCAAACAGCCCTCGGAGATGACTAACAGTATCAGCGGCATTTTGTCGCTGCCTAAGGTATGGAGCCTCAACAATTTCAAGGAAGCGATGGAAGTGACGGATTTCTGGAACTCATTGAAGAACAGTCTCCTGATCTCCGTGCTGACGGTGGGGCTTTCCATCCTGATTCATTCTTTGATGGGGTATACCCTTGGACGTAACAAATCCAGCAAGTTTTATCGTTTTGTGTATCTGTTTATTGTCAGCGGTATGTTTGTGCCTTTTGCGATCCTGATGATGCCGCTTGCAAAGCAGACGGCGGAGATGGGGCTTGCGAACTGGTTCGGCGTGATTCTTCTGTATGTGGTGTTCTATATGCCGATGAATATCATGCTGTATTCGGGATACCTGACGAATATCCCACTGGCATTGGAAGAGGCGGCGAGAGTGGACGGCGCTTCCACATGGCGGACCTATTGGGAAATTATTTTTCCGATCATGAAACCGATGCACGCGACGGTTGCGGTTATCACGGCGCTTGCCGTATGGAATGATGTGATGACGCCGCTCATCATTATGGCGGGTTCTTCCGAGAATACGCTGCCGCTGGCACAGCTAAACTTCCAGTCACAGTTTGGAACCAATTATAATCTGGCATTTGCCTCTTATCTGCTGTCGCTGATTCCGATTCTCATTTTCTATGTGATCTGTCAGAAGCAGATTTTGAACGGTGTGGTAAATGGGGCTGTAAAATAACGGCGCAAAAAGTACTTCTAAAGACGTCCCGTCATTGGACGGGACGCCAAGAAGTACTAAGTTTTGCGCTAGAGAATGCCTGAAATGCGGCATTCTCCGTCGGACTGGCAGTGATACCGAAAAGCGGTACTTTCCGTGCGGACTGGTAATGATGCCGAAAGGCGGTACTTTCCGTACGGACTGGTAAATGGTGCCGAAATGCGGTATGATAGGAACGGTTCGTGAAAAAGAAGTAAGACAAACTTTAAGAAAGGACAGATTTGGTATAGATTATGGCAATTGGATATCAGCGAGAAAATCGGATTTTCACATTGGACACGGCACACACTTCTTATCAGATGAAGGTGGATGACTTTGGCTTTTTGCTGCATCTGTATTATGGGGGGCGTGTGTACGGAAATATGGATTATCTGCTGACATGCTATGACAGGGGATTTTCCGGCAATCCTTCGGATGTGGGAAATGACAGAACCTACTCTATGGACGTTCTGCCCCAGGAATACCCGGTTATGGGAGTTGGAGATTTCAGAAACAGCGCCCTGATCATCCGTAATGCGGACGGATCTGATTGTTGTGATTTACGCTATATCGGACACGAGATCAAAAAAGGGAAGTATGGGCTGCCGGGACTGCCGGCAGTCTATGCTGACGCAGGGGAGGCGGAGACTCTTGAAATTTGTCTGGAAGACAAGGTGAGCGGCGTGCGGGCGACGCTTCTGTATGGCGTACTGGAGGATGCGGATATCATCACCAGGAGCGTTATTCTGGAAAATCGCGGAGAGAATAGTGTGACGGTAGAGAAAGCGGCTTCCGCCTGTCTGGATTTTGTCACGGGCCGTTTTGACATGCTCAGCTTTTACGGCAGACATACCATGGAGAGAAACTTACAGCGGGAGGAGCTGCGGCACGGCACTTACGCGATTGGCAGCCGCAGAGGCACGTCCAGCCATCAGTATAATCCGGCGGTGATTCTGGCGGACAGGAATACCACGGAGGATGCTGGCGGGTGTTACGGCATGGTGTTTGTATACAGCGGAAATTTTCTCTGCGAAGCGGAGCGGGATCAGTATGATCAGACAAGAGTGCTGATGGGACTGCAGAGCGACCTGTTTCACTATCCGCTCGCGAAGGCGGAGAAGCTGGCGGTTCCCGAGACGATCCTCTGCTATTCTGACCGGGGGCTCGGTATGCTTTCCGACCGTTTTCACAACTGTATCAGGGAGCATCTGTGCAGGGGGAAATTCAGGGACGAGCCCCGTCCCGTGCTGTTAAACAGCTGGGAGGCAGCTTACTTTACCTTCGACGGGCAGACCTTGTTAAAACTGGCGAAGAGCACGGCGGCGCTCGGTATCGATATGATTGTCATGGATGATGGCTGGTTCGGGAAAAGAGAGGACGACAACAGCGGTCTCGGGGACTGGCAGGTCAACGAGAAAAAGCTGGGGTGCACTCTGCGGGAATTGATTGAAAATGTCAACAGTGAGGGCGTAAAATTCGGAATCTGGATTGAGCCGGAGATGGTGTCGGAGGATAGCGAACTGTACAGAACACATCCGGACTGGGTGCTGCAGATACCGGGCAGGGAGCCCGTAAGGGGGCGGAACCAGCTTGTGCTTGATTTTTCCAGAGCCGACGTCAGGGACTATATTTTCGAGCAGATTTGTGAGATTCTTGAACAGGGAAAAATCGAGTATGTCAAGTGGGACATGAACCGCAGTATTGCGGATGTGTTTTCGGGAGAGACTGCGCAGGGAAAAGTGACCTACCAGTATGTGCTGGGGGTATATGATTTTCTGGAGAGACTCCTGCAAAAATACCCGGATATTCTGCTGGAGGGCTGCAGTGGCGGCGGCGGCAGGTTTGACGCGGGTATGCTCTACTACACGCCGCAGATCTGGTGCAGCGATAACACGGATGCACTGGACAGGCTGAGAATCCAGTACGGCACTTCCTTTTTCTATCCTGCGTCCGCCGTCGGCTCGCATGTGTCGGCTGTGCCGAACCACCAGACAGGCAGGAGCGTG
This sequence comes from bacterium 1xD42-87, assembly GCA_003611805.1. Classification (GTDB taxonomy): domain Bacteria; phylum Bacillota; class Clostridia; order Lachnospirales; family Lachnospiraceae; genus UBA3282. The sequence goes on from RAYM01000035.1 coordinate 41,543, forward strand.
AGCCTGCACACGAGGGGTGTGGTGGCAATGGCGGGCGCTTTCGGTTTTGAGCTTGATCCCGAAAAACTGACGGCGGAGGAGAAGGCGGCTGTCAGAGAACAGATCACACAGTATAAGAAATGGGAAGAACTGATACGGCGGGGCAGGTATTACAGGCTGTCTGATCCGTTTGCGGCGGCTTACACGGCATGGATGTTTGTGTCAAAGGACAGGGACCGCGCGCTGCTCAGCGTGGTGATGTTGGAGATGCACGGCAATATGACAGTGAGCTATGTGAAGCTTAAGGGACTCGACGCTGTTTCGGTGTACCGGGATGCGGAGAGCGGCAGGCGATACTACGGGGCTGATCTGATGGAGGCGGGGCTTCCCATGCCGGTGGAACAGAAGGAGTATCCGGCGTATCAGATCGAGCTGATTAAGGAAATGTAATGAGTTGGGAGTTTTACACTGCCGCGATTTGAAACAGGTACATCTGCACTGTGCGCATGAGTAATGAGGAAATCCTTGATATCTTAGATTTTAGCGAGTATAATAAGGAGATACCCGCAGACGGTGTAACAGGGACGAGAAGATAAAGAAAAGAGCAAAGGGAATGGAAGCAGATTTAGAGTTTAGGCGGGCGCGCCAGACGGATATAGATGGGATTTGTGCGCTGGTGGCGTCCGCGATCATACATATGCATGAGCAGAAAATTTTTCAGTGGGACGAGAAATATCCCACAAGGGTAGACTTTTTGGATGATTTGCAGGAAAATACATTGTCTGTGGGGACGATAGAAGGAAAGATAGCTGTCACTTTTACAGTGAACCAGACCTGTGATCCCGAGTATGAAGACGGGGACTGGCAGTATCCGGATGAGGAATACCGCATCATCCACAGGCTTTGCGTGAACCCTGAATTTCAGGGCAGGGGTGTGGCAGGACGCACGCTGCGGCATATAGAGGAAGAACTGCGCAGACAGAGGATCGGCGCGGTGAGGCTGGATGCTTTTTCAAAAAATCCGACAGCCGTCGCACTGTATACAGGGAACGGTTATGAAAAGAGAGGGTTTGCGGACTGGCGGATGGGAAGGTTTTATCTGATGGAGAAGAGGTTGTGAAGGGGAGAGAAGGTTAGTGCTCCCGAAATAGTTGTAAATGGATGCGAAATTTGGCGTCGGAGCCAGAAGAGTCATTTAGTCAGATTTAAAAAAGTATCTTGCACATAGGAAGAACATGTCTTATAATAATCCATACATTGACAGAGGTCTGTTCTGTCAATGGAGAAATATGGTAATGATATTTCTCCATCTGAAAGATTCTTTCCGATTGTCGGAAATAATCCCGTACCTATCAATATGTGAAATGAATAGAGAGAATGATTGACGTTGATCAGTCGTTTGATGCTATGTCACATCAGTTTTGCTGCATCTGTCGAAAATCCTCCTATATTTATTCACAAAAAAATTTACTGTATTGGCATCAGAAAATGTGCTATAATGGAGAAATGCCACAGGCTGTGGGAGTATTCGGAATTTTCTTCAGAAATAGAAGAGAATATAAAAAAGGGAATGTACAGGGATGAAGCCGTCCACACGGCGATAGACACCTGTATTGAGAAGGGGATACTCAGAGATATCCTGATAAAACAGAAAGCGGAGGTGCTGCATATGATTTTGACAGAATATGATGAGAAAAAGCATTTCAGGACACTTTTTCGCGAGGGGAAGGAAGAAGGCATAAAAGAAGGTATAGAGAAGGGGCTGGAAGTTGGGTTTCGGAAAGGGCAGGAGGAACACCTTTGGAAACAGATTCAGATAAAGCGTTCCAAGGGAAAGTCTCTTTCACAAATCGCGGAAGAACTAGAGGAAGAGTTGACAACCATCGAACAGATTGTCCTTAATCAAAACGCAAAATAGGAACGAAAAAAAACACTACTACTATGGTAGATTTTTCTTGCTTTTTGTCGAAAATCCAAGGCAAACAGCATTTGTAGGGCAGACATCTGCACAGGCGCCGCATCGGATGCACTCGGCGGAATCCGGCGTTTTTACGGGATCCACTTCCATGCCGCACACCTCTTTGCACTTTCCGCAGCCGACGCACTTGTGGTGGTCCACTTCCAGACGGAATATGCTGATTTTGTTGAACAGCCCGTAAATTGCCCCTAAGGGGCAGAGCGTCCGGCAGAAAAAGCGATAGAAAAGGACACAGCCAATAAGTGTCAAAACGAGAATCGCCATTTTCAGGGAGAACAGTGCGCCTATTGCTTTTCGGAGACTTTCATGTGCTGCCAGAAGAAAGAGTCCGCCCTCTAATGTGCCTGCCGGGCAGATATACTGGCAGAAGGCGGGTTTGCCCATGCCCATGTAGTCTGTGACTGCGACAGGCAGGATCAGGACAAAGACCACAAGGACAACATATTTGATATATAGAAATCCTTTTTTGAGTTTTCGTTTCGGCGAGGGGATTTTGTGGATCAGTTCCTGCAGCAGACCGAAAGGACAAAGCCACCCGCAGATGGCCCTGCCAAGCAGCACCCCGAAGGCAAGGAGCAGTCCTGCCACATAAAAACTGAATGAAAACTGTCTGGAACCGTTCACAGCCTGCAATGCGCCGATGGGACAGGCAAAGCCCGCCGCCGGACAGGAGTAGCAGTTGAGTCCCGGATTGCAGAACTGTTTCCATTTTCCCGTATAGATTCTGCCGCCTTTAAAGTTCAGAAAATGCGCGTTGGAACAGCCAAAGGCGATGAATTGGAGCAGCTTTCGTTTGATGGCATAGGTGATTTTCATATGTTATCTCATTTCTTCGTTTCTTTTACTTGTTCTTTTCCGTTCCTGCAAAAGTTACATGTATAACTGCAATCGGGATTTTATAGGCGGGGGCGTTTTTCCGCTCGATTTATCCAAGTCCGATACATTCCAGACAGATGTTGACGGCTTTATTTAAAACCACGCCTGCCTCGCCGCGCATCAAGCCATATATGATGAAAGAGAAGGCGGTGAGAAGTCCCGCTATTCTGAGTTTTGTTTTCATTCTGCCCTCCATGTTACAGCTCTGCTATGAGTCAAATTGGGATGAAAATGCCGTATTTTTGGCATTTGTATCGCTTTTTTGAGACTGCTTTGAGGAATTTTGCACCCGTGTTATTGTTCGCTTAGGTAATCCTCCACAAAGGTTTTATAGCCGTCCACATCTGCGCCCACAATCGGGTCGCCCACGATATTTCCGTCACCGTCGATAAACAGGGTGGTGGGGACGCCGATCACGTCCTTTAAGATTGGGGCAAAGTCCGCGTTGGCAATCAGGTTGGTAAAGTCAACACCCGCCTGTTGTGTTATGTCAACCGCAAGATCGCGGTGCTCGGTGTCTTCCTCCCCGTTGATGTCGATAATCAGACCGACGATCTGTACGTTGTCCGGCATTTCTTTCGCCCATTCGCCAAGCTCCGGCATTTCCCCGATACAGGGACCGCAGAAGGTGCCCCAGATATTGAGCACAGTCAGGTCTTTTTCGGCAAAAATGCTTTCCGTGACCGTGCTGCCGTCTAGATCCGTCGCCGTGAACGCGGGAAATGCGGTGCTTTCCTGTTCCGCCTGTGCTGTTTCTGCCGTATTGTTTCCGGCGGGGGGAGTAGTGGTGTTCTCCGTGTTTCCACTTCCGGTGGGTGTGCCCGCGCAGCCGGCAAACACTGCCACGGAAAGCAGGGCGGTGCAAAGGGCGGTATATTTTTTCATACGAGTTGTTTTATGTTTCATTGCTGCCTCCATATAAAAATGTTTTCTTGTTATTTTTGCGGCGTCTGCTTCCACGTGATCTGTCCCAGATGTTCGCCAAGTGCATCCAGATGTGCCTCATCAGCGGCTCCGGCGTGAATGTCCGCATAAAAGCCATTGCTTTCCTTTTTCTGCCGGATCAATCCGGGCACAGATATCAGCAACACCGAAATTATATCATATCTTCGGACGGGTTCACAATGATATGTTTTATTCCCGCGTGGTTTTTGGCTTGAGAGATAAACAGATTGGGGGATGAATTTTTTATGGCGGGAAAGGGTGTATCATGATACGATGGAAAAGGAGGATGCCTTTGCTCCTCATGCTGGCAGAATTTTTGTATTTCTGACATTGGCGGTCTGGGGCGTGCTCGCCAGAAGGGTGAGACGGAAAGCGCCATCGCCCGTCTGGATGATTGTGGTGTCCGCAGTGCTTGGAATTTTGATAAAATGTATTTAATCGGACATCATAAAAATGTGATGTTCGGGAGAGGAACGGTTAAGGAGCAACTATGTTTTGGGATAACGTGTCAGGATTGTATGATTTGTTTGAAACGATTTATAACGGAAAGGTGTACCGCGGGCTTGGCAGAAAAGTGGCGGAGGAAATCGCGCCGGATGATGTGGTGCTGGAGTGTGCCTGCGGGACGGGCGCGATCAGCAGTTATATCGCCCCGAAGTGCCGGAAGCTGGTTGCAACGGACTTTTCCGTGGGGATGCTGAGGCAGACGGCAAAAAACTGCCGCGCCTACGACAACGTGAAAATTCGGCGTGCAGATATGACACATCTGAAATGCCGCGATAACAGATTCGATAAGGTCGTTGCGGGAAATGTGATACATCTGCTGGACAATCCCCGCGCAGCATTAAAGGAGCTGGTACGGGTCTGCAAGCCGGGCGGTAAGATTATCGTGCCAACCTATATTAATGCGTCGGCAGGCGTGAATAGGAAAGCAGTGCGCCTGCTGGAACTGGCGGGCGCCGATTTTAAGAGACAGTACGACCTCCAATCTTACCAAAAGTTTTTTGAGGACGCGGGGTATGGGAATATCGCTTACTTTGTGGTGGAGGGTCGGATGCCCTGCGCGGTGGCGGTGATTACGAATGAGCCTCTTGTTTTCTGAAACTATATTGATTCAACAGGAAAAAACAGCTTGTTTTTTCCTGTTGCAGGCTCAGTATAATCACACACTGCCCCCGCAAGTTTCATTCCTTTTTCAGAAATGGCATTATTTATTACCTCGTCAAATATTTCGCGATACCTGTTGGGTTCAACGTCCACAACCATATATTTTCGCGCCGGCATAACCCATTTAGTCCATCCTTCAGGTGCAAATGCATCAGCATATGTTTCAACGCCCGCAAGATATAATCCTCTTGTAAACTGATGGGTCCATGGACGAAAAGACCTGCTCTCATCACTCATTGCTCCCCAAAATCCAACATATGTCCCATCTGAATTTTTCATTCCAAGAGCAGCCACCTCATTAAAATGAGAATTGGCTTCTTGCCATAACTGTTGGGCAATATTTTTTTCTGCGGTACATAAGCCTTCTTTTCCGATCACAGTAATCATTGGTAAATCTATAATCTTTATTTCCATAAGCAATACCCTGCCTCCTTTTTCTCGTCTTTATTACCATTCCTTTATATTGGGCCTTGGTTCACCACAAATTGGTCCGCATCATTGCAAAATAATATTTTGGCTTTCGTAAACCCGTTTCTGGCGGGTTCGCTCCCTTTCTCAGACAAATCTTTCAGATATTGCTTTGTCATATATTTCACGTCAAAATAGCTGCCTTCGTAGGTACATAGCCCGTCTATTGTTTCTGTTGTGGTATGATTCTTTTCTTTCTCTCCTCCGCTTTTGGATTTAATTTGGCATATACATAGGTATCTTTCCAAATCGCTTTTCCGGCGGCGTCTTTCCAGAAATATACATTTTTCCTAAAATGGGCTTCCCGCTGGAATCCTAATGCTTCAAGCAATTTCCACGAGTTCTTATTGTCGGGATCGCATTCCGCATAGATTCTGTGCACGCCGTCTGCAAATGCCTGCTGGATTAAAGCTTTGCAGCTCTCTGAGGCATAGCCGCTTCCCCAGTAGTTCCGATTAAATACATAACCGATTTCCAGCGATTCAAAGTCGCGTTTTCCTATATATACATTGCCGATCATTTTATGAGAGGCTTTCAATTCGACGGCAATCATTTCCTCTGTACTTATGCGCCAATCCAGATTATCTTTTGTTTCATTAAAAGTCAGCGGTTTATAGGGTTCGTATTTCACCACTTCTGGATCGGACAAATATTCAAATAGGTCCTGTATATCTTCTTTCCTGTATCTTCTTAAAATCAACCTTTCTGATTCTGTTACGATTATTTTGTTTTCCATGTCATTCTCCTTATACCATAAATGATTTTAAGATGTAAAGTCTTTTATGCTTTTTATGTATCGAAAGTGACAGGAAGCCACCACCATTTCTTCATACGGCGGTTTCCAACACTTCTATGGAATAGTATAATCTATATGAATTCTGTTGGGGGAACATTTTGCATTTCTAATAAAAGATGTGCCACATTTTTTACAACTCGCACCGAAACAATATGTTTTTTCTTTTCTTGTTTTTTGATCCGCTATAAAGTAAAATAAATAAAATCATTGTGCAATTAGATAGGAATGGAGGGCGATGATAGACAGGGCGAAAGCACATACCAATGTGGGCGGAATACACATCATGCAGATCTTTACCGATACCGTGCCAGCCCCAGCGCACATTGCGCCCTTTGCGGTCGGGATTGCAAAGGATGGGGAAATCTGGGATCTGTATCATGACTGGGAGATTTTGCAGTTTAAGTTCTATACCTTTGAGGACGAGCATCCCGGCGTGCAAAAACACCTTCATGCGTCGAACAGAATCGTTGCCCGCAGACCAGAGAACGGATAGAGGAAAGGGGAAAAACATGCAGATTGAAAACATAACCATATCACACCATAACAGAACGATCGATGCAGCGTACTATAAGCCGGACGGGGAGGGCAGCTTTCCGCTGGTGATTTTCAGCCATGGTTATAATGGGCACAAGGCGGATTTTTTGGTTTCGGCTGAATATTTTGCAAAAAGCGGGATCGGTGCGGTCTGTTTTACTTTTTGCGGCGGCAGTACGAGGGATTTGAGCGGTTTTCCGACCACGGAGATGACCTTGTTTACGGAGAGGGAAGATCTGCTTGCCGTTTTAGATGAAGCGAAACAGTGGTCATGGGTGGACAGCAGCCAGATCTATCTGTTCGGCGCCAGTCAGGGCGGCATGGTTTCCGCGCTGGCGGCGGAGGAAAGAGGTAGTGAGATTCAGGGGCTTATTCTGTTGTATCCGGCTTTCTGTATTGCGGATGACTGGAACGAGCGCTTTCAAAAGCCGGAGGATATTCCCGATACGGAAGTTTTGTGGGACATGACGCTGGGGCGCAGGTTTTTTGAATCCATCCGCGATTTCCGCATCAGAGAGCAGATCGGGAAATTCGGCGGACAGGTCCTTCTGATGCACGGCACAGAGGATGAGGTCGTGGGTCTGGAATACGCAAAATGGGCATCCGAAAACTATCCGAATGCCCGACTGGAACTGTTTCACGGAGAACCGCACGGGTTTTCAGAGGACGGGAACCGGCGGATGGAAGCAATGGCGCTGTATTTCATCCATGAGTGTATGGCGGACAGAGGATAAGCCGCGGTGGCTGCGCGCAATCGCGCCGTTCAGTTTTTAGAAATAGTTTAAGAGCCTGTCAGCAGAAATCGGGATTTAGGAGACACAGGAATGAAATTAAAGAATATTTTGATCGTTGTGAAAGACATGGAAAAGGCAAGACAGTTTTACCATGACCTGTTCGGGCTTGATGTGGTGCTGGACAATGACGGTAACATGATTCTGACGGAGGGGCTTGTGCTTCAGGACGAGAAAATCTGGAAGCAGTTTCTGGAAAGAGACATTACTGCACAAAGCAACGCCAGCGAATTATATTTTGAGGAACGTGATCTGGAAGCGTTTATCAAGAAACTGGATCGGTTATATCCTGAAATCCAGTATGTCAATCGGCTTATGACACATAGCTGGGGACAGAAAGTCGTTCGCTTTTATGATCCGGACGGCAATCTGATCGAAGTGGGAACACCGATGTAACATCAGGGAGGGAAACATGGATAACTGCTTAATCTGCGAGAGAATCGCATGGATCAGGGAAAACAGAAATCCCTATTTTGTCCGGGAACTTCATACGGGATATGTTGTCTTAGGCGACAGCCAGAGGTTCAAGGGGTACACGCTGTTTTTGTGCAAACGGCACGCCTATGAACTGCACGAGCTGGAACTGCATTTCAGGGACGAATTTCTGCACGAGATGGCTGTCGTGGCGGAGGCAGTTTACCATGCCTTTCAGCCGGATAAACTGAATTATGCGTTGCTTGGCGTGGGGCGCGGTCTGCATATGCACTGGCATATTTATCCGAGAAGGGAGGGCGACACGCCGAACCCCGGTCCCGTGTGGCAGCTTGGAAAAGAATTAACGGATGAAAGGTATCAGCCGACGGGGGAGGAATTAGAGCAGTTAAAAGCCAGATTAAAAGAAGAGTTGGATAAACTGCTGTGAGTTTTTGGAATATATTGTAATTATGTACTGACACGTACGAAAATAATAGAGTGATGCAGCATCTCATTGAAAAGAACGGTTTTCAGAAATGCGGCACTATTTATGCTGCGGATGGCTCGCCGTCGTTCTGTTTTTCCCGGCAGCCAGCCGATCCTGTTTCCCAGTGACGCTGGATAAATACCTGTTCTGCGGCAAAAACGGCAATATTGGTCTTGCGTGGAAGGAAGCTTCCGAAGTGCTGGGATTTGAACTGTCACAGTGCTACGGCGCGGGCTATGAAATAGATGACGTGAGGGTGTACCATGAGATAGAAACGGCGGTCAAAGGAAAGGATATTATATGTACGGATTCTCTGTCAGCGGATGCAATAGAGTCGGAATATTTTGTGGGGTATGCGTTTAAGAAGAATCTGCTTGTGGTTCAGCAGGCGGTGATGGTGTGGTGTCTGAGAAATCTGTAAGATAAAACAGGGCACTTGGCAAATATAGAATGTAGAGGAGGAAGGGTGAATGAATATTGATACCTATAAAGCATATATTTCAGCGGAAACGATGATGGGACCAAACAGCGCAAGGATATTGGCGGAGCTGTTTGACAAATATCCTTTGCGGCTTGCCGCTGACGACGTGATACTCGATCTGGGATGCGGGACGGGACTGACAAGCCTAATCATTGCCAGAGAGACAGGGGCGAAAGTCTTTGCGAACGATTTATGGGTGAGCGCGGAAGAAAATGGGAAGCGGTTTGCCGGGTGGGGCGTTGGAGAGCAGGTAACGCCCGTCTGTGAGGATGCGAACGACCTTCACTTTGAGAAGAAACAGTTTTGTGTGCTGGTCAGTATCGACTCCTACCATTATTTTGCGGGAAACGAGGGCTTTTTTCAGGAAAAGATTTTGCCGTTTATGAAAGACGGCGGAGAGGTTCTGATCGGAATCCCCGGCCTAAAGGATGCCTATGCAGACCGCGCAGAGGAACTGCTTTCTGACTGGCTCGGAGACGACGCTTATATGTTCAAAAACCCGGAACGCTGGAAAGAACTTATCGGCGGCGACAGAATCGAAGTGGTGGAAACATGGGAGATGGATTGTTTCAGTCAGGCATGGGCGGAGTGGCTTGCGACAGATAATGAATATGCGCGCGGGGACAGGAAGTATTATGAAACGCTCATCAAGCCTTATACTTGTTTTGTGGGGATTTACATCAAATTAAAATAAAATTCTCCGCACTTTGAAGTTGCGCGAATCAAAAAAATAGCGCATACAGATTGGTTGAAGCCTACCGAGGAAAAATATATACTGGTTATGCGGCGCTGCATAAGAAAAAGAAAAGGAGAATACTTTTATGAGTTTTGGGAAAAATTTACAGTTCCTGCGGCATCTGAGAGGAAATATGACACAGGAGGATCTGGCTGAAAAAATGCATATCAGCCGCCAGACGGTATCAAAATGGGAACTGGATGCAGCGCAGCCCGAAATGGAAAAGGCGGTAGAGCTTTGCGGTTTTTTCAACTGTACGCTGGATGATCTGTTCCGCGGGGATATGGTGGCATGCGGCGAAACGTATACCAATCTGCGCGTCGAGACCGTTCCCGCTTTTCGCTATATCAAACATGCCGTTATCAGCGCAGACCCGGAGGGGGATGCTGTCAACAATGTGATATCCATCGCTCGCAGCTGCGGGGTGGATCATCCCCGCGTCATCGGCTGGGATTTTCCGAATGTGTCACAGGAACAGGTCAATGTCTTCAATATGCACGGCTATGAGGCGGCGTGGGTATTGCCGGACGGGGTCGTTCCGCCTGACCGTGAGATATACGAACAGGCAGCCCATAAATATGCGGCAGTACACATTGAAAAGCCCTTTGACAATCCTTTTGTAACCATTCCGAACGCTTATAAAACACTTATGGAATACATGCGCGTGAATGGTTTCGAACACACGGAACAGGACGTGATTCCCTGCTTTGAAACAGACGGGGAGAGTATGGATATTTATATAGCATGTAAGTAGTATATGAGACGGGAAACCTTGATGCTTTCGGGGTTTCCTGCCTTTCATTTTATGCCGTTTAACTTCAAAATAAAGAATGACAGATTTTGAGACTATGATATAATCAGGATAAATCTAAAAAGCGGGGAGATGAATATGCAAGAGGAATCGTTTGAAATAAAGCCTATATCGTATCAAATTCGGATCATAGAAGAATGCGATTTGGATAGTTTAATGTTGGTGAAAAGATGGTACGGGATATGGGAATGACAAATAAGCAATTTCAGGGCTTCCTGATAATCAAAAAGGAAACCTTGATACGTTCACTTTCAAGGTTTCCTTTTTCTCACTGCGGAAGAAGGGACTTGAACCCTCACGTCGTTTCCAACACTAGATCCTTAGTCTAGCCTGTCTGCCAATTCCAGCACTTCCGCATACGTTCACAACGCAAGTAATATATTACTATTTGAATCTTCAAAAGTCAAGATGTTTTTCAAAATTTATTTCCAATTTATTTCCGAATTTTAATGAATCCGGAAAACAGGAGAGAGGGAGGCGGATTCTGAACAGGCCGCCTCCCCCATTCTCACGGTTACTTAAAATGTACCTCTGTTTCAAACAGGGCGTTTTCCGACAGTTTTCGGTCATCCCCCTTTAATTCGTCCATATACTTAATATAATCACACACGTAGACATACACGGTCTTGGTATCTCTGCCGAAAGTGGAAAAAACTTCGACAGCGGCTCCCTGACTTTCCAGACGTTTTCCGTTTGCATCGCAGATTATCACAATGTAGTCGTATGGCTGTGCGCCTTCCGGGAGCAGAAGCTCCGCTTTTATCTCAAAATTCGTCTTTTCTACGGAGCCGATCCCGACGCCATTTTTGTTCTTCCTGTTAATGTTGACTATTTGGGCGTCGTCCTTGTTCATGGAGATGGGAATAGCAAAATTCCATTTCCCCTTATAATGCTTTTTCAACGGTTCCGAAAGCGTTAGCTGCTCATGGGTTTCGGGATCCGTGGCCTGCATTTCCTCATATTGGAGCAGATCGGCATAAATATCCGAGATTTCAAGGTAGTACGTAAACTCTGCAGGAAGCACGGTGGTTTGTGCATTTCCGGCCAGATCGGTATCAGTGCCGGAAGCAGAGGTGTTTGCTGCGAGTTCGCTGCTTCTCAGATCTTCGTCCAGAGAAACCCGGATGATGCCGGTAAACGTATGGTCGTCCACAAACTGGCCTTCTATATAATAAGGCGTGGGATGTCCGCCGCCGACGGGACGTTCTTTTTGGGTAAGTCCGGGCACATCATAGTAGGAGTTGGTTTCCAGAGAAAGCATGTCATAGTCCGGTAAATAACCGTCCATGTTTTTTGTCTTGATAAAATCCGCGGGAAAAGCCTCCTTATTTTCAATACAGAGCGCCAGATACAGTGCCTGCGTGGAGCAGTTAGCCTCTGAGACAGTGACGGTCAATCCGCCGGAGGTCTGCACAAGGGGATTTTCTGTCTGCTCTCCGGACAAGGGATCGGCCTTTGCTTTTGTGGTGTGCGTCTTACTGTCCGAAAGTCCTTTGGCGTCATCGTCTTCTATATAGATTTCGGCGTCATCGCTGAAATTGCCTTTATAGCTGACCTTTTCCTGAATCCGGGAAAAGATGTGTCCGACCAGAGGCAGTTTTGCGGCAAGAACCGGATTGGATGCCAGAAGCACGCCTGCACAGAGGGCGGCAAGAATCCCGGCGGCTACGGCGCTGTAGCAGGAAAAAGTTCTTTTGCGGTGAAGTGTCTTTCTCTGGCGGAGGCCCTCTTTGATCCCGTCTCTCACAGCATGATTCAATTCTTCGGGGATGGGGATTGCATCAAATTTATCATTTTGCATGGCGTTTTACCTCCTTTTTCTCAACGGTATCGACTGTGAGACACTTGCTAAGCTGTTTTTTGGCACGATACAGGTTTGCTTTGACGCTTCCTTCCGGAATATCCAGAACCTGTGCGATCTCTTTGATTTTCAATTCCTGAAAATAGAAGAGTATGATTACCGTCTTGTACTGATCCTTCAGCGAATCGATGGCGTCATACAGATCGACCTTCTCTTCGATCAGATAATTTTCACACCCTTTTTCCACATATTCTTCCAGAGAAATGGTTGGGACTGTTTTCTTTTCCTGCCAGATACAGTTGAGAAGAATCCGTGTAATCCAGGTTTTAAAGTAACGTGGTTCTCGCAGCTTTTCAATGCCAAGCATGCCTTTTATAACACATTCCTGCACGGCGTCCAGAGAATCCGCTTCGTTTTTTACATATAGAAAGGCTGTTTTGTATAAGTAGATTTGATATTCGGCAATTAACTTACCATAGGCGTCCATATTGCCTTTGATTGCCCGCTTTACGAGCTTGATGGTATCTTCCTTCATCAGTGTCTTTTTCCTTTCGTCATATTCCCGCGGGGTCTTTGGCATAGCAGGTGTGTGCGCGCTGCCGGCTATGTCTGATATAGGTTAGACCGTGTGTAGGGGAAAAAGGTTGCAGAAAAAGTTTTAAAAAGATTTTATCATAAAGGCTTGACATCTGACAAAAAAAACGCTAGAATAACATTTGTTCGCAGGAATGGCGGAATTGGCAGACGCGCACGGTTCAGGTCCGTGTGGTAGCAATACCATGAGAGTTCAAGTCTCTTTTCCTGCACGCACTTGAGACATCGCTTCGGCGGTGTCTTTTGTATTTATGTACGCGCCGCACATGGGAGCCTGCCGTTTCACAGCATGGTTCAAAGAGTGGGGCGGTGCGACGGGCAGTGAAAATTTTCCGGTTCGGTTCCACCATCACAAAAAAAGTCAAATTATCACATCTTAATCTATTTCCAAGCAAACATTTCCTCCCTATAATGGAAGATAAGAAGGCGCAAAGACGGATATTAGCGCCGCAAACGGGGAGGGGTTACATGAAATACGGACATTTTGACAACGAAAACAGGGAGTATGTCATCGACAGGGTGGATCTGCCCTGCTCTTGGACGAATTATCTCGGCGTGGAGGATATGGCGGCGGTGGTGAACCACACGGCGGGCGGCTATCTTTTCTACAAGACGCCGGAGTACCACAGGATCAGCCGTTTCCGGGGCAACGCGGTGCCCATGGACAGACCGGGCTTCTATGTGTATCTGCGGGACAATGACAGTGCGGATTACTGGTCGGTATCGTGGCAGCCGGTGGGCAAGCCTTTGGATCAGGCAAAGTACAGCTGCCGCCACGGCATGTCCTACACGGTGTATGAGTGCGAGTATGAGGGGATACAGGCGTCTCAGACCATGTTTATTCCCAGAGGCGAGGCGGTACAGCTCTGGGACGTGAAAGTGAAGAACACGGGGGATAAGGCGAGAAACTTAAGCCTGTTCTCTTATCTGGAATTTTCCTTCCATCATATTATGATCGACAATCAGAATTATCAAATGAGCCTATATTGTGCGGGCGCGTCTTACGAGGACGGGATCATCGAGGAAGATTTATTTTATGAGGAGGAAGGGTATCAGTACTTTACGGCGGACTTTGCGCCGGACGGTTTCGACTGTATGCGGGATAAATTCCTCGGTACATACAATACGGAGACGAATCCGGCGGCGGTGATCGCGGGTCAGTGCTTCTCCTCTTATGAAAAGGGCGGCAACCATTGCGGCAGCTTGCAAAAGAATGTGACCCTGCAGCCGGGGGAGGAAGTGCGCTTCATCTTTATGCTCGGGGAGGGCAGAAGGGACGAAGGCAGGCGCATCCGTGCAAAGTATGCGGACCACGGCGCGGTAGATGCGGCGCGCGAGGAGCTTAAGAATTTCTGGGAGGAAAAGTGCTCCAAACTGCAGGTGCAGACGCCAAACGATGGGATGAACGCCCTGCTCAACACATGGACGCTGTACCAGTCGGAGATCAACGTGATGTTTTCCCGGTTCGCCTCCTTCATCGAGGTGGGCGGCAGAGTGGGGCTGGGTTACCGGGACACGGCGCAGGATGCCATGACGATTCCCCACTCGAATCCCGGAAAGTGCAGGGAGCGGATCGAGCAGCTTCTCAGGGGGCTTACGAGCGCGGGTTACGGGCTGCATCTGTTCCAGCCGGAATGGTTTATGGAAGACACGGGCGTAAAGCCTTTTAAATCCCCGACGGTAATTCCGGAGCCGGATAAAGACAGCATTATACACGGACTGAAGGATGCTTGCTCAGACGACGCCCTTTGGCTTGTGGCTGCGGTGACAGAATATATCAAGGAGACAGGAGACAGGGATTTTGCTTCTTTGCAGCTGCCTTATGCGGACACGTTTCTGGAAGGAAAAAAGGAGACGGAGTCGGTCTATGGGCATCTGAAACGGATTCTGGACTTTTCCACGGAGCAGGTGGGGCAGACAGGAATCTGCAAGGGGCTTCGCGCCGACTGGAACGATTGTCTCAATCTGGGCGGCGGCGAGAGCGCCATGGTAAGTTTCCTGCACTACTGGGCGTTGACGCAGTTCGTCGGTCTCGCCAAGCGCTTGGGCAGGGATGAAGATGCAGCCAAATACGCGCAGATTGCGGCGCGGGTACAGGAGGTGTGCAATACGCAGCTCTGGGACGGCGAGTGGTTTATCAGAGGCATCACGGCGAAGGGGAAAAAGATCGGCACGCAGGCGGACACAGAGGGCAGGGTGCATCTGGAATCAAACGCGTGGGCGGTTCTGTCGGGCGCGGCGGATGAGGAGAAGGCGGATAAGGCGCTTGCCGCCATAGACCAGTATCTCTACACGCCTTACGGACTGTTGCTGAATACCCCGTCTTATACCGTGCCGGATGACGATATCGGTTTTGTCACCAGAGTGTATCCGGGGGTAAAGGAGAACGGAGCGATCTTCTCCCATCCGAACCCTTGGGCATGGGCGGCGGCATGTATGAGAGGCAGGGGCGATCTGGCAATGAAATTTTACGACGCGCTTTGTCCCTATCACCAGAATGACCAGATAGAGATGAGAGAGTCGGAGCCGTATTCCTACTGTCAGTTTGTTATGGGCAGGGACCACAGCGCATACGGCAGGGCGAGACATCCCTTTATGACAGGCTCGGGCGGCTGGTCATACTTTTCGGCAACACGTTACATCCTGGGCATCAGGCCGGACTATGACAGTCTGACTGTTGACCCCTGTATCCCGGCAGACTGGAAGGCGTTTGACGCGGTTCGGGTATGGAGGGGCGCAATATACGAGCTCCGGGTGAGCAATCCGGACGGCGTGATGAAGGGCGTGAAGGAAATCAAAGTGGATGGCGTGAAGACAGATAAGATTCTTCCCATGGAAGCGGGCAGCAGACATACTGTGGAAGTGGTGATGGGAGTGTAAAAAGTAGTTACTTATCACACCCAATGTCAGTTAGTTAAGTATTAGGTTAGATTCTGTTACAGGGGTCTAAGGCAGCGGTGAATGGAATGGAGCTTTTGCGGGAGATATTCTGCGGGGCTGGCAAAAGATAGGGACGGATGGACAGGTAAGAAAATAAGGGCAGACAGGCGGAAAGATAAGGAGGGTATGTAATGATTAAATTTGGGACGGGCGGCTGGAGAGCCGTGATTGGAGATGAATTTACGAAGGAGAACATCCAGATTTTATCGAGGGCGATCTGCGATAAGATGCGGGAGGAAAAGGTGGAGAAGGAGGGCATTGTGCTCGGTTATGACAGGCGTTTCCTATCCAAGGAGGCGATGCAGTGGGCAGCGCAGGTTTTTGCAGCGGAAGGGATCAAGGCGAACCTGATTAACAAATCGGCGCCCACACCACTGGTGATGTTCTATGTGATGAAGCATGAATATCATTATGGCATGATGATTACCGCAAGCCACAATCCGGCAATCTACAACGGCATTAAGGTATTTACCTTCGGCGGGCGGGATGCGGACGAGGTGCAGACAGCGGATATCGAGCGTTACATCAACGAGGTGACGGATATTCCCGTGGACGAGATGAACTATGCGGAAGGCATTGAGAAGGGGCTGATTGAGGAAATTTATCCGCTCAACGAGTATCTGGACAGCATTATCGACACGGTGGATATGAGCCAGATTAAAAAGCGGGGGCTGCGCATTGCGCTTGATCCGATGTACGGGGTGAGCGAGACTTCCCTGAAAACGATTCTGATGACGGCGAGATGCGAGGTGGAGACCATCCATGAGAGACACGATACGCTTTTCGGGGGCAAGCTTCCCGCGCCCACGGCGGAGACGCTTCGCGCGCTGCAGAACTATGTGATTGACAGACGCTGCGATCTGGGGCTGGCGACGGACGGCGACGCGGATCGGATCGGCGTGATCGACGATCAGGGGAACTTCCTGCATCCCAACGATATTTTGGTGCTGCTGTACTACTATCTGGTGAAATATAAAGGCTGGCACGGTCCGGCGGTCAGAAATATATGTACGACCCATCTGCTTGACCGGGTGGCGGAGAACTTTGGGGAACAATGTTATGAAGTGCCGGTGGGTTTTAAGCACATTTCCGCAAAGATGTTTGCCACGGATGCGATTATCGGCGGCGAGTCCTCCGGCGGCATGGCGGTGAGAGGGCACATTAAGGGCAAGGACGGTATTTACGCATCCGCGCTTCTGGTGGAGATGATCGCGGTGACCGGCATGAAGCTTTCCGAGATCATGGAGACGATCCGAAAGGAGTTCGGCGGCATGGCATTGGAGGAGCGGGATTACCGTTTCAGCCCGCAGAAGAAGGAGGCAATCCAGAAGCAGCTCCTGCAGGATAAGGAACTGCCTCACATTCCCTATGAAGTGGAGAAGGTTTCCTATCTGGACGGCTTAAAGATTTATCTGAAGGACGGCGGCTGGATTTCCGTCAGATTTTCGGGCACGGAGCCTCTTCTGCGCATTTTCTGCGAGATGAAGGAGAAACAGGATGCGGCGGCGTTCTGCAAGGTGTTTGAGGATTATCTGGAACTGTAAAGAGAAAAGAAAGGAGTGCGGAAAGTCGGATTATCAGATAAAATAGGGTGAGAAGTACTATGGTTAGTGTGAAGAGCGGCGGTCCGGCGGAACGAAAGCCGGGCTGCCGCAGAAAGAGGATGGGACAGCCAATGGATACAGCGGCGGAAAAGGATAAAAGGGAATACAGACGGAAAAAATCACTCAGATGGAGCATGGTAAGGCGGCTCGTGTTTGGGTGGTTTTTGCCGTTGTTTATTATGATATGTGTGGTCATATTTCTGATGACAGGAAATGTGCTGAAGCAGGTGGAGCAGACGATCCAGTCATCCGTTGAGAAAACGGTGGAGATCATGCAGATTCAGCTCAAGGACTGCGAGACGGCATCCAAGAACGCCTCCTATATGGCGGTAATTTCAAAATATTACAGGCAGTATTTCGGTGAGGCGGACCGCACGGAGTTCCGTGACAGTGTGGAGGAATTTTTGAGGCAGCAGTATGCCTATGACGATAACTGCAGGACAGCGGAGCTGGTGGTGTTAAATGAGCCGGGAAGCTGTTATTATGCCCTGAATGAAAGCAATGGCGGCAGTTATCAGGATATTCGTTTCTTTCAGGCGAAAGCGAGAGAGAAGATACTGGAGGTGGCGGAGACGCTTGATACAGGCACAACGCTTGTAGGGATCGACGGAAAAATTTATATGGTCAGGAATCTTGTGACCTCCAAATTTGTCCCTTATGCGGTGCTTGCTCTGGAGCTGGATCAGGACTCGCTGATGAAAAGCTACACAGGGATATGGGGCTATGCGGACGCGGCACTGTACTGGAACGGGGAGCTGCTTGTACCCGGAATAAAAGAACATGAGGAACACCCGGAGCACAGATATTCGTATATCATGGATGTGCTCGGGAAACGGGACGCGGTGTATGAGTACAAAGGCGGCGGCTATTCCCATGCATACCGCAGAATCAAAATTTACGGCGGAACCATGGTGCTCCTGGTCAGCCTGGACAACAGCGTAACCTATGCGGAGATGGCTGTTATGCAGTATTTTTTCCTGATTCTCTTCCTTTTTATGATACCGCTTGTGGTGCAGATGATGCGTTTCTTCCATAACAAAGTGACGGTGCCGCTGGGAGATCTGATGGCGGCGGCGGATATGGTTAAGGATGGAAATCTGGGCGTACAGGTTGTGAATGAGGAGGACAATGAGGAATTTTATCATATGAAGGAATCCTTCAACCATATGTCAAGACAGCTGAAGAGCCAGTTTGACAAAATTTATCTGGAGGAGGTTGCGCTCAGGGATGCAAAGATCATGGCGCTGCAGTCCCAGATCAACCCTCATTTCCTGAATAACACACTGGAGATCATCAACTGGGAAGCGCGCTTAAACGGCAACTATAAGGTGAGCGGCATGATCGAGGCGCTCTCCACCATGCTTGGGGAGACCATGAACCGAAGAGAAGCGCAGTTTCATTCCGTGGCGGAGGAGATGGCATATGCGGACGCTTATCTCTATATTATATCCCAGCGCTTTGGGGCGAAATTCCGGTGTGAGGAAAAGATCGACGAGCGTCTGCTCAACGTGCAGGTGCCAAGGCTGATTATCCAGCCCATCGTGGAGAATGCAGTGGAGCATGGCATGGATATCACAGAGCAGGGCAGGCTGGAAGTCCGGCTGTTCACGCGTGAGGACAGGTATCTGTGCATTGAGGTGGAGGATAACGGGCATCTGACAGAGGAGGACAGAAAGCGGATCGACAGAATCCTGTCACAGGACATTGAGCTGGCAAAAGAGAAACGCGTCAGCCTCGGGATTCGTAATGTTGACCAGAGACTAAAGATGATATACGGGGCGGATTGTGGACTATTTATAGAAAGTAATGAGGAAGATCATACAGTCAGCACAATTTTGCTCAAAACGGAAGTGCCAAGCGAACAATAAAAGGCAAAAAAGAACAATCCCAACAATTTTCTGAATTTCCCTTACGGAGTATGATAAGTACAGAAACAAAACAACAGACAAATCAATCTGTAAGCGAAAGGGAGGATAAGGGTATGATGAAAAAAAGAATGATGGCAGCAATGCTGGCGGGCGCCATGGTATTATCCATGACAGCATGCGGAAACAGCGGTGACACAGGAAGTGCGGCTGGCACAGGAGGGGACACCGCAGCGGATGCGCCGGCGGCAGATGCAGGAGATGCAGCGGAGGCTCCCGCGGCGGAAGGTTCGGTGGAACTGGTCGTAACGACCACCTTCGCAGGTGAGGATTCCAACGCGCAGAACTACAAAGACGCCGTGAAGGCATGGGAGGCGGAGACGGGCAACACGGTGGTCGACACCTCTGCAACTTCGGACGAGACCTTCAAGACACGAGTTGCGACAGACTTTGAAACAGGTTCCGAGCCGGATGTGCTGTTCTTCTTTAACGGGGCAGACTCCAACAGCTTTATCGAGGCGGGTAAGGTGGTTCCCATCGACGAGATCCGCGCAGAGTATCCGGACTACGCGTCCAACATGAATGATGACCTGATCACAGCGTCTCTGGTGGACAACAAGAAATATGCGGTGCCCGCAAACGGCTACTGGGAGGCAATGTTTGTAAATACCGAGATTCTCGAGGCAGCAGGCGTGGCAATGCCCGGCGCTGACTACACCATGGATCAGTTCAAGGCAGACTGCGAGAAGATTAAGGCGGCAGGTTACTCGCCGATCGCGGCGGCGCTTGGCAACATTCCTCATTACTGGTGGGAGTTCGCAATCTTTAACAACCAGTCTCCTGCAACTCATCTGGAGATTCCGGAGAATGCAGGCGATGAGAACGGTCAGGCATGGGTACAGGGCATGAACGATATCAAGGAGCTGTATGAACTGGGATACTTTCCGGAGAACACGCTCTCCGCAACGGACGACGAGACCTTCGCCATGTTCACGGAAGGCAAGGCAGCATTCCTGATCGACGGTTCCTGGAAAGTCGGCGGTATCGTAGGCGCATGCCAGTCCGACCCTAATGATCCGGCAACTCTGGATTCCGCAAAATTAGATAAGTTTGACGTAACCTATGTACCCGGCAAGGGAGACAGAAAGGCATCTGACCTGATTGGCGGTCTTTCCTCCGGATACTTTATTACAAGAAAAGCATGGGACGATCCTGCGAAGAGAGATGCGGCAGTCAGCTTTGTAGAATACCTGACTTCCGACGAGATGGTTCCCAAGTTTGCACAGCACGGCGCATCCGCACTGAAAAATGCACCGGAGGTTGACGCTTCTGAATTCAATGCTCTGCAGGTTAAGGCGATGAATATGATGGCAGGCACCACATCCCTGACGGGTGCGGTACAGGATCTGTTTGCAGGCGACTGCCGCGTATCTACCTTCGACGGCATGCCTGAGATCGTGACGGGCAGAGTGGCAGCCGAGGACGCGGTAGCGGAAGGCTTAGACGCTTATCACAATCAGTAAAAACACATAGGGGAGTGTTTGGAGGGGCAGGGGATCACCCTGCCCCTTTTGAAAAAAGATTCAGCGAAAGTGTGGAGGTGGCTTATGGGAGCTAATATATATCGCAATAAAAAGCCGGCGCTGGCGTTCCTGCTTCCGGCATTTCTGTTCATGGTAGTGTTCCTTTATTATCCGTTTATCAAAACGATTCTTAACAGCTTTATGCATCTGAAACAGCTCGGTGCAGCGGCAACTGAATTTAACACGCCATGGTATACCAACTATGAGGAGATGCTGCACGATCCGAACGTGTGGACCTCCGTGAAGAATACGATCATTATGATGGCTGTCACGCTGGTGGGGCAGGTGGGAATCGCCATTGTGCTGGCTCTGATGGTTGACAATATCGGCAGGGGAAAACAGATTTTCAGAACGCTCTTTTTCTTCCCCATTGTGATTTCCGCCACGGCATTAGGCCTGATGTTCAACCTGATTTTCCTCTATGACAAGGGCATGGTAAACCAGCTTCTGGAAATATTGGGGAAACAGAATCTGACTGACTGGAAGGCGGAGGGAATTGCACTCTTTACGATGATGGCGCCGGTTATGTGGCAGTATGTGGGCTTCTACTTTGTCATTCTTGTGACGGGGTTGAACAACATTTCCGACGAGCTGTACGAGGCGGCAAGGATCGACGGCGCGACGGCGCTGCAGCGTGTGCGATACATATCGGTTCCGCTGCTCCACAATGTGATCTGCACCTGCAGTGTTCTGGCGGTTACAGGTGCGCTCAAGGTGTTTGACCTTCCATGGGTGATGTTCCCCAAGGGGATGCCGCTTAAGACCACCTTCCTGACCGGCACGTACATGTACTATCACACGATGGAGACGAAGAACGTAGACTATGGCGCAGCGCTGGCGGTTCTGATCGTGGTGCTGGGCGTGGTGCTCGCCAAGGTGGTCAATGCGATTTTCAAAGAGAAGGAATACTAGGAGGAGGGATGGACGATGACGAAGAAAAAAAGGGTGTCACCCGGACTGGTCGTGGTGTATGTGATTCTGATTATTTGGGCGCTGACAACGGTCTATCCGATTATCTGGGTCATACAGAACGCCTTCAAGGCGAAGAATAAGATTTTGGAAAATTCCTTTGCGCTTCCGTTAGGCGATCTGTTTACAACGGCGAACTTCAGAAAAGCGTTTGAGACGACGGACATTTTCGGGGCATACAAGAGCAGTCTCTTTATCTCCACCATGGTGGCTCTGTTTGTGATACTGCTTGCGGGTATGGGCGCGTACGCCCTTGCCAGATACAAGTTCCGCGGTTCTAATCTGATCAACTCCCTTGTAGTCGGCGCGATGATGTTCCCGGCTTTTGCAACGGTCATTTCAGTATACCAGATGGAATTTAAATGGGGCATCGCCAGCACGGGAAGCTGGTTCCTCAATATGCTGTCGGTAATTCTGCCGCAGATCGCAGGCAATATGGCGTTTGCCATGGTGGTTCTGACAGGCTATATCAGGGGACTTCCCATAGAACTTGAGGAGGCGGCTTACATGGAGGGATGCAACGCGTTCCAGATTTACTTTAAGGTGATTATGCCGCTGACGAAGCCTTCCTTTGCGACGGTGGCGATCTTCTCCTTCCTGTGGAGCTACAACGATCTGTTCACCCAGTCCTTCTTCCTGAGGAGACCGGACATGTACAGTATCACCATGATGCTCAACAACATCAGCGCAAAGGAGGGAACCGATTATGGTCTGATGGCGGCTGTGGTGGCGCTGATCATCGTTCCCGTCATCATCGTTTACTGCTGTCTGCAGAAGCAGATTATCAAGGGTATGATTGCGGGGGCGGTCAAAGGTTAGAGTGAAAAGGACTTCTAAAGCTCAGCAGCATAGGCTGCTTCGCTAAGAAGTGCTATGTTTCACTCAGGAGAATGCTTGAAAAGAAGCATTCTCCGCAGTGGATGAAGATTATAATATATGGAAGTAGGATAAAAGAACGAATGGACATTTGGAAGAAACTTGGGTATCATTAGAGTAGTGATACCATGTGGGGGATGGTCATGTACAAAGTGGCAATTATCGATGATGAACCATTGATCGTAGAGGGATTGTCCAGGACGATCGCGTGGGAGAAGTGGAATTGTCAGGTGGCAGGCACTGCTGGTGACGGGAAGAAAGGTATGGAGCTGATCCGTGAAAAGAGACCGAATATCGTGATCACGGATATCTGCATGCCGAAGATGGACGGGCTGAAGATGATCGCGGGTCTGAAATCGGAATTTCCCGAAATGCAGCTTATCATCCTGACGGGTTACAGGGAATTTGAGTACGCGAGACGGGCGATAGAGTTGGGCGTGACGAGATTCTTACTGAAACCATCTAAAATGAATGAACTGGAAGAAGCAATTGCCGCTGTGACGGCGCGTCTGGATCTGATGGGCCTGCCCATAGCTGCATCGGAGGCAGTATATGAGCAAGTGGGTGAGACCGGGATGACTTCGGGGGCGGAGGATGAAAATGGCGAGGCGAGCAGTTTTATCGTGAAAAACGCGTTGGAGTACATCCGGGAAAATTCAAGAGAGAAGCTGCGTCTTTCCGATGTGGCGGATCAGGTGTACGTCAGCCAGTGGCATTTGTCGAAATTGTTGAATAAGCATACCGGAAAGACTTTTTCCGATATCTTAAACGGCGCCCGCATGGATCAGTCGAAGGAACTGTTAAAAGACCCGTCCCTGAGAATCTGCGATGTGGCAGAGCAGGTGGGATTTCAGGATCTGGCGCATTTTTCCCGTGTATTTAAGAAGATGGAAGGAATGTCAGCCGGTGAATATCGGAATACCCATTGGGGAACGGAACAGAACGGAGGTAAAGGATGAGAGTTTATTGTGCAAAGGACTACAACCATGCGAGCCGCGTGGCGGCGAACATCATTTCGGCGCAGGTGATTATAAAGCCCGACTGTGTGCTCGGACTGGCGACAGGGTCTACGCCCATCGGCACCTACGAGGAACTGATCAGACGGTATGAGAAAGGGGACCTGGACTTTTCGAAGGTTCACAGCATCAATCTGGATGAGTACAGGGGGCTTTCTCCGGAAAATGACCAGAGCTACCGGTACTTTATGAATACGCATCTGTTTGACAAAATAAATATTGATAAGAAGAATACGTATGTGCCGGACGGTCTGGAGCCGGATAAGGAGAAGGCATGCCGGGACTATGAGGAGATCATAAGGGTTCACGGCGGCGTTGACCTGCAGGTTCTGGGGCTCGGACATAACGGGCATATCGGTTTTAACGAGCCGGGAAGCGTTTTCGAGAAGGAGACGCACTGTGTGACTCTCTCGGAGACCACAAGGGAGGCAAACGCACGGTTTTTCAGTTCTACGGATGAAGTGCCCACGGAAGCGTATACTATGGGTATCGGCTCCATTATGCAGGCGAAGAAGATCATTGTGATCGTCACAGGGGAAGGCAAGCGTGAGATCGTGAAAAAAGCGTTCCAGGGTCCGATTACCCCCGATGTGCAGGCATCCGTGCTGCAGCTTCACAATGACGTGATTCTGGTCGGGGACGAGGCGGCTCTTGCAGGCTTTTAGTGATAAGTATAGTATTCTCGAAGCTGCTTATGAAAAAGCAAGGTCAGAAACTGACAGAGGCAGGACACATACAGGGCTGCCTCTGTCAGTATAATTAATGAAAATTGGGAAAGGAGTGGGTAGAATGCGTGTACTTAGAGGGATGGTGTATACGGCCGGGATGTGTTTCGAGCCGGGAGAGGTTACGATAGAGGGGGAACGGATTGAAAAGGTAGAGAAGGTTGGGGCAGACGTGCTTTCGGAGAAGGAGGCGCAGACTTATATCCTTCCGGGATTGGTTGATATTCATTTCCACGGCTGCGCGGGTTATGATTTCTGTGACGGAACGACGGAGGCGGTGCGCGCTATCGCGTCCTACGAGATGACCCATGGCACTACGACTATCTGCCCGGCAACGATGACGCTCTCCGAGGAGCTGCTTCTGGGTGTCTGTGCGGCAGGCGCAGAGGCGGCGGAGACGGAAGTGCTGGAGGAAGGCATTCCCTTAAAGGATGTCCTGCGGGGCATTTATCTGGAAGGACCTTTTATCTCCGAGGAGAAAAAGGGAGCGCAGAATCCGGCATATATCAGAACGCCGGACAGACAGATGCTTGAGAAGCTGCAGCAAGCGGCAAAGGGGATGATCCGCATGGTGGCGATCGCGCCGGAGACAGAGGGTGCGATGGATTGTATCCGTGAGTGCAGGGGAGCGTTCCGCTTTTCCATCGCGCACACCTGCGCGGACTATGAGACCGCGAAGGAGGCGATGGAGGCGGGGGCGCATCATGTGACCCATCTCTACAATGCGATGCCGCCTTTTACCCACAGGAAACCCGGCGTCATCGGCGCGGCGGCGGAGAACGAAGAGACCAGAGTGGAGCTTATATGTGACGGTATCCACATCCATCCCTGCGTGGTCAAGAGCACGTTCAAGCTTTTCGGGGCAGAGCGGATGGTTTTAATCAGCGACAGCATGATGGCGACAGGCATGGAGGACGGGGAGTATGCGCTGGGCGGTCAGCCGGTGACCGTTAAAGGCAACCGGGCGTTGCTGAAGGACGGCACCATCGCGGGGAGCGCCACCAATCTGTATGACTGCATGAGAACGGCGATTCGGATGGGCGTTCCCAAAGAGGAGGCTGTCAGGGCTGCCACGCGCAATCCTGCCGAAGCAGTCGGTCTGTCGGAAGAGTGCGGCGCTCTGCTTCCGGGTCGCCGGGCGGATATCCTGATCGCGGACGGCGAGTTTTCGCTTCTCGAGGTGATTAAGTCCGGGCGCACGGTAAAGGAATAAATAGTTAATTTACTTTTCGGATGCGGTGTGATAAAATAAAACGATTCAGAGGATTTGCATTCGGGGAGGAGATTATGAAGAAGCGGAACATGGCGGCGCTTGCGCTTCTGGCTGTCATGCTGTTGACGGCTTGCGGCAGAGCGGCGGACACGGTTGTGACGAAGGAAGAGATTGTCGTGCCGGAGATGTCTTCGGAGGAGTTATTGGTTAATTCTTTGGAATACTTATTGGAAGAAGAGCCGGAAGAGGAAACCGGGGAAGAGGCACAGGCGCAGGAAGAGGGGACGCAGACGGATAAGACTGTTGAAGAGAGTGACAGGATACAGGAGGAGAGCGAAGAACAGGAAAAAGCAACGGTGATCTGCTACGGCAGAGATATGGATTCCGGGCTGACAGAGGAAGTGATTACAGCGGAACAGATCACGCCGGATGTGCTTTTAAATGCGCTGGCGAGACATAACATTGTGCCGCTTCTGGACACGAAAGCGCTCTCCATGGAAGTGCGGGAAGAGGATGGGCGGAAGCTTATGTATCTGGATATTTCAGGGAGCTTTCGGGAGTATCTGATGACCATGTCCATGGAGGCGGAGTGCATTATTATTTCTTCGATTGTCAACACTTTTTTATCGAACTATGATGCCGACGCGGTTTACATAACAGTGGAGGGAGAGACACTTGTCACCTCTCACGCGTCGTATACGGAGGCGCTGGCAGACTATACGCCCGGGGAAATGATGACACGTCTGACAGCGGCGGAAGACAATGCGAAAAGTACTTCTAAAGATGACTCGCCATAGGACGATGACGCAAAGTCAGCAAGCTGACTTGGAAGTACTAAGTTTCGCATAAGAGAATGCCCAAAATACGGGTATTCTCCGCACAGTGGGAAAACGGCAGTCATACAGTGAAAGGGGCAGGATATCATGGCGGAAGTCAGCGAACGGGAACAGTTGATATTTGACATTGCACAGATGGAGTGGGAGTTGTTTCAGCAGGTCTACAATACAGGCGGCAGAGCTTCCTGTCAGGATGATCCCGACACCTTCTTCAAAATGCGCATGAGCCAGTGGATGGTTTACTCCGACGAGGTGCTTCTGAGC
The DNA here is from genome assembly GCA_003611805.1 of bacterium 1xD42-87. GTDB lineage: Bacteria > Bacillota > Clostridia > Lachnospirales > Lachnospiraceae > UBA3282. Next base: position 68,292 of record RAYM01000035.1, read on the forward strand.
TATCAGGCGGACTGCCGGGATGCCGTAAAAGAGGGTCGTAACCCAATTTTTGAGAAATACGGCTGGATGATGGAGAGCACCTACCCGGAGGAGTTTGAGGAAATTAAGGGGCATCTTCCCGATGTGTCCGAAAAGAAAGAGATCGTGGAACAGATTATAGCTGTCAATCTGGAATGGGACGCCGAAATGGCAAAAGAGTACCCGAACCTGCGAAAGCGGGGCAGGGTGGCGACCACGGCGGAGGACGGCATTATGGAAGGCTCTTCCATGGAGAGTTATCTCCGCGGCGAGCTTTACACCTACTCCATGAAGACCCTTTCGCTGATCTTAAAGGAGACGGAGGAAGCAAAAGAAAAGGGCGAGAGCCTGTTGAAACAGACCATCGCCAATGAAACCGCGTTCTATGGGTATCAGTCTTTAGAGGATGCGGAAGAAAGATACAGTAAATAAACAGTCAGAAGTGAAGGCGTCTGCGCACCTCGTTGCGCAGGCGTTTTTTTACGAGTATCGTGACGAGCGCCACGTCGATGATGACACAGACAGTCAGCACCACGGCGGACCATGTGAGGTGCAGCGGCGACTGGATCATGCGGCGGATCATCAGTTCCAGGGCGGTACAAAAAAGAGGAATTTCAATAAACAGGCACAGGGCGCCCGAAAGAATCGTGAAGGGCACCTTTTTTGCGAGCAGAGTAAAGACTTCCATGCCGAGCGTGGCGAGTGCCACGATGGGCAGCCCCAGTTCCCAGAACCATGTGGTGGAGGGAGTCAGATAAGCAATCATGTACAGATATACCGCCACTGCCATCCCGTCTGCAAAGAGGGAGAGAAAGACCGGCATTTTGCTGTAGAATACCGCCGGGAAGGTGAATACAAACAGGCAGATACAGATGCCGATCACCAGAAGGGACCAGAGTGAGCGGTTAAATACGAGCAGATTTAACAGCAGGCACGTACCGCCCGTGGCGATCAGGACAACCGAGAGCAGGATGCCGAGATCTTTTCTTTTGACGACCTCCACCTGGCCTTTGTTGACGGGATAGGGGGAAGGCGGGAACTCTTTTCCCGCTTCGACCGGGTTGACAACAGGCGTGTGGCACAACGGGCATTCCCGCAGGGAAGCTTCCAGCTCTACGCCGCAGTTTACACAGTATGACATAGATTATCCTTTCTTAAAGCAAGATTTAATTACATATAAATCAAATGCAGACATTACATAACGATTGTTATAATATTTCGGACGAGCGGTTGCTCTCTATCTTTACATGGATGCCGTCCTGCACCAGTTTGCGGAAGAAATGCCGCTCCACGTCGCTTTCCACGATACTGCTCGCGAAATTGATGGTCAGGATATCTTCAAAACTGATGATGGCGCAGTTGGTGCGGGAGGAAAAGGGCTGTCCCATGTAGATGTCAAAGCGGTCGATAAAAGGTTTCATATCCTCCGGCACCGCCAGCGCACCCATGTTTGTTAGCCCGGCGGAGGAATTTTTGTCCTGTACGCGGGTGTAGAAGGTGCGCACCACAAAGTCCTTTATGAATAGCGGTACAATGCGGATCAGAAAGTTGTGCTTTGTGGCGGCGTTGGTGGTGATATCGCCGCACAGGAATTTCGCATTTATATAATAACGCATGAAATTGTGTACCTCGGTCACGATCTCCTCAAACGTGTAGTCGCCGAGACGGGGATCAATGGAAGGGTATACCATGGTGATAAAGTTGCGCAGAGTCTTAGAAGGGAAGAAACGGCGCAGATTTACGGGCATGGCAATCCGGACGGGTCTGTATGTCAGATGAAACTCCTGCTGCTGTTTCTGGAGCAGGGAATAGAGCAGCACGGCGTTTAAGTATTCCGTGATGGTTGCGCCGTATTTTTTTGCCGCCGCCATGACCTCTTTTACGGACAAAACCCCATTTACGATGTTCAGGGTGTAGAAAGGCTCCTTCGTGCCCCGGACACGGTAGGTTTTTTCCGCCGGACGAGGCGGTTTGACTTTCGCCGTGGCATAGCGCATGTAGGAGTCTTCCAGTTCGCCCGGGTCAGGATCCTCGTCCAGCTTTAACACAAAGCCGGAGGGTGCGATTTTGTGCCCCCGCAGTCCAAGATATACGGCGGTCAGCGTCTGCAAAAGGCTCATGCCGCCAGTGCCGTCACCGAGACAGTGGTGCGCCTCCAGGGAGATGCGGCAGCCGTAGTAATATATCCTGATAAGATAACGATTGTTACTTTTAAAATGCATAGGCATACAGGGATTTTTTATATCCTCCTGCACGAAGGGACCGGGTCTGTTATTCGGCTCCAGATAACGCCAGAACAGACCTTTTCGGATCGCCACCTTGTAGGTGGGGAAACGGGGGAGCGTAAGATCCAGCGCCCGCTGTAAGAGAGCAGGGTCTACCTCTTCCTTTAATTTCACGCTGAGACGGTAGACCGAAGAAAAATCCCGTCGCTGCAGGGTGGGATAAACGGTCGCCGACAGATCCAGCTTGTACCAGACGTCCTTTTTGCTTCGGACGGCCGGTTTATTCACTTGGGTTTTCGTCAGTTGTCTGTGCATGGAATAAGTATACCACAAATTCCCATATTTATGGTAAAATTGTTGAAACAGTTCAGATATCTTCTGTAAAATGGGTGAACCAATAAGTGCCTTTATGAATGGAGCACTAGTGTTATTTTGACAGCTCGTGAAACAAGCACAGAGAACGGAGGGAATATGGGAAAGACAGATAAAAAGAACGCCGGTTTGATGAATCTGATTAAGCGGATGCACGGCGTCGTGGAGAACGTGGATATTGAGAAACACCGCCAGTCGCAGGATCATTTCGGCGCCCTTCTGGGGAACAGCAGGGATGTGATTGTGGAGAATGTGGAGATTGCCGCGCGTGGGGAGGAGGGCGGTGCGATTCACGGAGAGTGGATTACTGTAAACCGCGCGCATATGAAGAAATATATCATTCTGTACTGTCACGGCGGCGGTTATTCCACGGGCAGCAGCCTGTATGCCAGAACATTGACGACAAAGCTGGCGTCCTCCACTTCCATGGATGTGCTCAGTTTCGATTACAGGCTGGCTCCCGAAAATCCGTATCCGGCGGCGACGCAGGACGCCATGCAGGTGTGGGATTATCTGATGCTTTTGGGGTACGGTGCGAGGGATGTGATTCTGGCAGGAGATTCCGCCGGCGGCAATCTGGCGCTTTCTCTCTGCCTTAAACTGAAAAGCGAAGGGCGGCTGATGCCGAGAGGGCTTGTGCTCATGTCGCCGTGGACGGATCTGACGTCCTCCGGCAAGTCGCATGTGACCAAGGCGGAGATTGATCCCGTCTTAAACGCGGTGTATCTGGAGCAGATGATAAAAAATTATGCGGCGGGGCAGGACCTGACGGACCCGCAGATTTCGCCCCTGTTCGGGGATTATGAGGGATTCCCGCCCACTTATATTCAGGTGGGGAGCAACGAAATTCTGCAGGATGACGCGGCGCTGCTCTATAAGAAGCTGCTGAAGGACAATGTCAGCGTGAAAATGGACGTGTTTAAGGGGATGTGGCATGTGTTCCAGATGTCGCCCTTCAAGACTGCTTATGAGGCGATGGACAAGAATGCGGAGTTTATTTATGATATTTGCAGGTAGGTGACGGCGAAAGGATTTTGCGGATATTGGAATTACATGAGTAAGTTGACAATATGAAGGGAAAGAGACGATGACCGCCCGACAACAGGATAGTCCCCTGTTATCGGGCGGTTTTTCAATGATGGGAGGTCAGGCTATCTATCCGTAAAGGTTTTAATATTCCATAAATCTATTTCCGGCTATTTACATTTCTACCAGACATTGCTCTTTTGTAATAAAGGGGGAATTTGGTATGATTTGTAGATTGTTGGCGAGGGCGCAGCAAGGGGACGATGAGGCCATGCTGGAATTGATAAACAGATTTCAGCCTTTGCTGAAAAAGTATGCAAAAAAGCTGAGATATGATGACGCATACGAAGATTGTCTGTTGTTCTTTATTGAATTGGTTAAAACCATGGATTTAAAAAAACTGAATACTATGAGAGATCAGTCCATTGCTGCTTACATTAAGGTTTCTGTCGCTCATTTTTACAGTAAAAAGACGCGTGGAATTTATGAGAAAGAAAGGGAGATTGCCTTTTCCGACTTGACGGAAGAGCAGCGGTATTATGTTGAGACAAAAACCGCAAAACAAGACGAGCAGAATATTTTTACCGAGCTTGGAGTGGACAAGTTTTTAAATCCGAATGAGAAAAGTATTTTATATCTTGTTTACGCAAGAGGCTATACTATAGCAGAGATTGCCAGAAAATACCACAAGTCAAGACAGACAGTGAATCAATTAAAAATGCGGACCTTGAAAAAACTCAGAAAAATAGAAAAAGGAGAAAATGAAGGAGGCATTAAGGATGAATAAGAAAATGAAACATTGGATAGAGGCTGCGGGTGTAAGGGCAGTCAGAACGATGGCGCAAACCGCGATAGCAGCGATTGGCACTTCCGTATTGCTGGATGACGTGGACTGGATCAGACTGCTTTCAACGGTGACCATGGCAGGGTTGCTTTCTGTTTTGACGTCACTTGCGGGATTACCGGAAGTACAGAAAAAATAAGGGGGGAGATTTATATGGTAATAGGAATTAATTGCGGTCACACGCTGGAGGGATCGGGAATGGGTGCAGTCGGAGTGATTAGAGAATCAGAACATACGAGGCTTGTCGGGAATATTTTGATGAAAATGCTTACGGATGCGGGTGTCAGCGTGGTAAACTGTACCGTTGACAGGGCGGCATCACAGGAAGCATATCTTGAAAAAACGGTCAAAATAGCCAATCAGTCGTCCTTGGACCTGTTTATCAGTATTCACTTTAACGCGTCGAAAGAACATAGGGCACAGGGAACTGAAGTTTATACATATGAAGGGAAAAAGCATTCCGTCGCGACGTCAATATGTACACATCTTGAAAAACTGGGGTTTTCAAATCGTGGTGTGAAAGATGGGAGTGGACTATATGTGATTCGCAGGACTAAGGCGAAAGCTTTGTTGATCGAAGTATGTTTCTGTGATAGTGAAAGAGATGTGGAACTGTATGAACGTATGGGGGCACAGGAGACAGTAGCACATGTGATTTATGAGGCGATCCGTGAGACTATGCTCGAAAAAGGCAAAAAGACTGAGTGCGAAAAAGAAAGGTTTATGAAACTTGTAGGTAAAACAGCATGTGAGGACTGGCGGGAGCGCAGAATTGTTCTGCCGTCAGTGGTAATTGCGCAGGCAATCAAGGAGTCGGCTTGGGGAACCTCAGAGCTGGCGAGGAAGGCGAATGCTCTGTTTGGCATTAAGAAGAACGGATGGGGAGGCAGGATCTATGTGAAAGACGCACTGGAGCAGAATGTGGATGGAAGTTATTATACGGTGGAACAGACGCAGTGGCGTGCGTATGACAGTTGGGAAGAGTCTGTTTTGGATCATAACACTTACATCGCGGAAAGAAGCACAGACGGGGGCAGAACCTTGAGGTATGCACCGGTAATCGGATGCACGGATTACACTCTTGCGGCACGGTATTTGCAGGAATGCGGCTATGCGACGGCACAAGGTTATGCGGAATCCCTGATACATGATTATATCGAAAAGTATGAACTTATGAAATTTGACAGATAAGCAGATTTCTATGTTTACAAAGGAAGAAAAATCTCCTTTTTATAAGATAGCCGGCTAAATACTATCAAAATGAAAAGGAGATTTTATTATGTCAGTGATACCGAATAATGATATTAAGTTGAATTTGACGCTGAATGACAATGGATCTATTACGGCTAACTGGATTATTCTTCCGGGTGTGGAAAAGCAGAAAGTGTATGTCACAACGGTGGGATTAAGTTATGCTGTCGAAAGGAATGATGACTGGCACGGGGATTCATATACAACCATGGCAAATCTGCCTGCTGGTAAACAGTATGATGTTCTGGTTACTGAGATTGGTGGAAATATCAAAATTGGAGGAGACGCAAAACGAATTCTGATTCCCTACGACTTCTATGACAACAAACCGCTGGACGTTCCACAGAACGTTAAAATTACAGCAGAATCCACGCGAATTATTGTGAATTTCAGTGCCGTTGCACGCGCCAAGAGCTATGACATTCTGTTTGACAACAAGGTTTACAATGTAACCACATTGTCCAAGACTTTTACCGGGCTTACGCCAAAGACAAGCCATACGATAGCGGTAAGGGCGAGGGGAGCAAAACAGACAAGCGCTTACAGCGCGACGCAGACCGTTAAGACTCAGCCGGTTGCTCCGGCGATACCTATGGGAATCAAAAAGAAGGCGACAGAGACATCTGCGACCATCAGTTGGAATAAGGTGAGCGGCGCAGTCGGATATGATGTCCTGTTTAACGGGAGAACCTACAGTACGACAGCCAATACCAAGGAGATTACGGGTTTGGCTGCGGGGAGAAGTTATACATTTCAGATCCGTGCAAGGAATGCGGATGTGGCAGGCGCCTATACAGAGCAGATAACGGTGGCTACACCGCCCAAAGCACCCACTTCCGTGACGGCATCGAGTACCGGGGATTCCGTAACCATCAGTTGGAACAAAGTGACAGGAGCGAGCGGGTATCTGATTCGGCTGAATGACGATGAAACATATGGGCTTGAGAACACCACTTCCACGACATATGGCGGTCTAAAACCCAAGACGGCATATACCTATCAGGTGGCTTCCAGAAGTCTGGATGGTGTAGGAAGCTACAGCGCGGCTAAAACGATCAAAACACTGGCAAAAATGCCCGATGTGCCTACGGGTATGCAGGGGCAGACGACAGAAAATTCCGTCACGGTAAAGTGGGCTGCCGTCAGTGGTGCGACAGGCTATGATATCCAGTTTAACGGCAGCACCTACAGTACGACTTCTCCGTCCAGAACATTTACCGGTCTGAAGGACAATACAGAATACGCTTATAGAATCCGTTCCAAAAATGCAGACGGCGTCAGCGAATACGGACCTGAGAAGAAAGTGCGGACAACTCCGAAAGCGCCTTCCACTCCCACAGCCGCCTCGGATGAGGGATCAGTCACTGTGAGCTGGGAGCCGGTGGCGGGAGCGTCAAGCTATGACCTACAGATTGACGGAAAAGTCTATCACGTGACTGGGACATCCCACAAGGTAACGGGGCTTAAGCCGAATACGTCTTATAGCTACCAGATTCGTGCCAACAATGCGGATGGTTCCAGCTCTTACAGCCGCGCAAAGACACTTAAGACGACGCCCACTCCGCCGGAGTCGGTTAAGGAGACACGGTCGCGCACGGATATCACTTTAAAATGGGATTACATCAGTGGTGCATCCAGCTATGATATTTTGTTTAATGGGACAACCTATCGGGTGACAGGTACGAGTAAGACGATTTCAGGTCTGACAGCAAACACGGCTTACAGTTACCAGATTCGTGTGAACAATTCGGACGGCTCCAGTTCCTACAGCCCGGTTAAGACGGTAAAGACATTGCCCTATGCGCCCTCCACATACCCGACGGTAAAGACGACGGCTGCAACGGATGCGGTTACGCTTACATGGAATGCAGTACCGGGCGCAACGGAATATGAACTCTATTTTGACGGTAAGACATATGCGGTAACAGGGACATCATATAAAGTGACAGGGCTTAAGGACGATACCAGCTACAGATATCAGATACGTTCTGTCAATGAGGGCGGACGCAGCAGTTACTCGCCGTCTAAGACGGTGAAAACCTTATTGAAGGCGCCGGATGTGCCGACGGATATTCGTTTCAGTGCAGGCTCCACCAGTGTCACCGTGAGCTGGAAGTATATGTCGAAGGTAAAGAGCTATGACCTGTTATTTAACGGAACTGTTTATAACACGACAGGGACATCAAAGACGGTTTCGGGGCTTCGACCGGAAACTACTTACACGTGTCAGGTGCGCGCCAAAAATGACGCGGGAACCAGCGCGTATTCCCCGGTGTATTCAGTCAAAACAACGATGGCGCCGCCGGAAATGCCCAAGAATGTGCAGGCGACGGCGACTACCGATTCCGTGACGGTTTCATGGGGCAGTGTGAACAGAGCCACCGGTTACAGACTCCGTTTTAACGGCGAAACCCAAAGCGTAACAAGTACCTCCAAAACCGTGACCGGATTGGAGCCCGGCACGGATTATGAGTACAGCGTCTGTGCATATAATGCTGGAGGAAACAGCGCATACACGACGAGAAAGACTGTCACCACGGTTGCAGTGGGTCCTGCCGTACCTTCGGGTGTCACGGCGCAGGCGGGATTCAACAGCGTGATCGTAAACTTCCCGCCGGTAGCGGATGCGGCGGATTATGACATTACGTTTGACGGTACCGTCCATCATGTGTCCGGCACAGACCCCATGGCAGAGGGGCGGGTCTGCAAGATATTCTCTGGTTTACAGCCAAATACGGAACATACCTACTGCGCGAGGGCGAATAACGCGGAGGGATCCAGCCGTTACAGTGCGCCGGGAAGCGTAAGGACGGATATCAGTAAAAAGAACGGTCTGGCGGACAGGGCTTCCGACAGCGCCTATACGGACGGCAGGATTTCTTATACGGGGAACGACCCTGTCAATGCGCTGACCGGCGCTTTCCTGTGGAGTTACACGTGTCTGGAGGATTACGGAAAGGATAAACTGCACCTCACGCTTATGTATGATTCCGACAGGGACGCGTTTGACACCGTGCAGGGGGCAGGGTGGACGCATGAGTTGAATTATTTGCTGTATATGGATGAGGAATATGCGTATTTCAGCACGCCTTATGGAGCGGTGATTCCTTTCTCAAAGGAGGAGGATGCCTCCTTCCGCGCGGCTGAAGGCATCGGAACCACCTACACAATGGAACAGAGGGAGGACGCCTCTTATGTGGTCAGGAAGCAGGACGGCACAGAATATGTGTTTGACAGTGCACTCGTTCTTGCGCAGATTGTAGAAAACGGGCTGGTAAAATATCGCTTTGATAAAAATGCGGAAGGACAGATCACGCAGATCAGCGGAAGACATGGAAGCAGCCTGAACCTTTCCTACACAGGGGGACATCTGTCTGAGGCGGCGGACAGTCAGGGAAATACAGCAGTATTCACCTATCAGGAAGGGCGTCTGACAGCGGTCCGCAACTCTGCAGGTAAATCCATCTCCTTTGCCTATGAGGCGGGTCTTCTTTCAACCATTGCAGACTTTGCGGGACAGGTTTACCTGACAAATACGTATGATGCGTATGGCAGAGTGATCCGGCAGAATACAGATGGCAGAGGCGAAAGCACGGCAGCGTATGACAGGGAGAACAGAAAAACGGTATTTACCGATGAGGCGGGAAACAGCACCACCGTTATGAAGTGACTTTTGTCAAGAGGTAAATTTAAAAAATAACAAACTTTTTTCTCTGACAAAACCCACATTTGT
>RAYM01000036.1 GCA_003611805.1 bacterium 1xD42-87
ACTGATTAACTGGTTTGTATCCCAACCGGCATTTATCAAGGCTTTATTCCCGGAAGTAGTGTGGGAAGTTTGAGTAACTTATATTATAGTTTGAATGATACTGCGCCTGGAAACAGTTTGCTTTATAATAAGATGTTTTGAAAAGGACATGAACCCAAAAGTTGTGCAGGCATTGATGGGACATCAGCATTACAGTACAACGATTGAAATTTATACTCATGTTACAGAACAGAAGTTTGATGATGAAATTGCGAAATTTGGAAATGCGGTTGACTGAAAATTTATCAAAGAAGTCTTGCAATGCAAGCAGAGATAAGATATCATAAAATTAGTTATGGTTGCGAGAATATTTTGAGCATTATTGCGTATACTGTATATTTAGAAAGGACTGATTTTATGGCAGTTGCAGTAAAAAAGGATTATCAGACAGCTTTAGAAGAACAAAAGGCTGAAGTGCGAAATCTTGTGATTGCAGGACTAGACCAGATAAAAGAAGGAAAGACAAAAGATTTTAACTCTGTATGTGACAGACTGGAGAAAAAGTACAAGAATGAAGCAATATAGAATAGAAATTACCGATTTGGCAGAAGAAGATTTAGAAAATGCAGGTGACTATATTGCTTTTGAATTGGGAAATCCCGGTGCTGCCGAGAATACAGTAAAAGGCATTAGAAAGCAAATCAATTCTTTGATAAATTTCCCTGAGCGGAATGAATTGGATGAAGATGAAATACTTGCTGAATTAGGTGTCCGCAAAGATTATTATAGGAATTATAAAATTTATTATGTAATTTCAGGGGACACTATATACATAGTAAGGATACTTCATATGTTAGTAGACAGCCGGGCATGGCTATATCGTACATTTGGGTTATAGGTGTAGATAAACTGTGTAGTACCCAATTTCAGGAATTTGTACCCAAATCAGAGAATGCATAAGTGAAAGGATAGTTGATAAGAAAAGTTCTATTTTACCCTTTTATAATATGGGTATGATATTATGAATAAATGGCAGCAGTTCTAGTAAATAAGCCATTCTTTATAAAATAGTTTGCAAAGCAGATGGCGGGGAACTAAGAACTTCGCAAAGCAGATCGGCTTATAAGCGAAAGCTTTAGCAGGTCAACTTAATCATATAAGGCTCTGAAAGCCCGCAACCCCATGCGCTGGGTGGGCTTGATGAATTGCTGTAAGGCCCAAGTGGAGGAAATCATTTTTGCGGAATTGGTTTATAGCTAAATAAAATAAAGAGCAACGGAGAACGTATGTAAGCGTTCTCCGTTGCTTTATGGTTCCCCGCCGGGAAAGACTAAAACTGTCTGATACCCATTTTGCGGTGCACTTTCAATTTCCACTGTGCCATGATGCGCCTCAACAATCTGCCGAACCAACAGAACGCCTAAGCCGTGTCTCAGGTTTAATCTTTCATCGGTGTTTTCCAAATGATTTGTTGTCGCTCTTAATTTCTCCAACTTCTCAGTGGACACTCCTATGCCATCATCTGATACCATGACGGTTATGCCGGTTTCATTTCGCGCTACGGAAACAGAAATCACGCACCCTTTGGGATTATGAATGACGCTGTTCTGAATCAAATTATACAGTGCGCGTTTCAGCAGGGCCTCATCCCCCATGACGGACGCTGTTTCGCTTTCTTGGCTGGAATCAAACACAATTTGATACCGTGCCTCTAACCCGCCATCTAAAAACTCACAAACGACTTGCCGCGCCAGCTCCACTAAATAGACTTTCTCCATCCGAAGGGGCTGCATGGAATACTCCAACTTGGATGTGAGGTTCAAATCGGAAATCAAGCTCCGCAGCCTCTCCCCTTGCTTACGGATATAGGACGCCTGCTCACGGGCGGAGGCCGGAAGGGTCTGGTTATCCTCCAACTGCCCGGCAAAACCTAAAATCACCGAGAGGGGTGTCCGCACGTCATGGGAAACACCGCTGATCCAGTCAGCGCGGGCGCTGTCCTTTTTGGCAATAAAGGCCCCCGCTTTGTTAAGCTGACGGTTGATCTCCGCCAATTCTCCCTTCTCCGGGAGGTTGATCGGCTGGCCGGAGGAAACCGTTTCAATCCCCCGCAAAATGGGCGTGACCGCCTTTTCAATGTGCCGGGTGTTCTTCCAGATCAAAAGGACAACCACAATAATATTTGTCAGAAAGACGGCAGCCAGCCCGACAAGCAGCTTTCTTACATAGCTCTCATTGACGGAAAAGTAATACTTCGCCTGACTGCCTTTTTCACCGCCCACGACCAACAGCCCCTGGGGATGCTCCTGCACATAGACCGGATAATCCCCCAGATACCATCGGCTGAATTTTGCCACATCTGCTGTCGTGTACCGCCGGGGCAGCTCCTCTGGCAGTTGGCTCTGAAATATGACCGTTCCCGTATCGTCCAAAACCATGGCCCAGGCGTGATTTTTCTCCAGCATCTCGGCCAGCTCCCCAGCCGCCGTCAAATGTCCTGTTCCATCCAGAGTAATACTGTCACGAATTTCGCTTATGGAGAGATCCAGTGTCTCCGAGGTTTGCCCTGCCCAAATCTGCACAGAGAAAAACAGGACAACATTGAGCAGCAGAAACAGCGCGATAATGCTCACCATGGATAAAAAGTATTTCCGAAAGAAACGTTCTATAGGTTTCATTGCTCCGGCTCCTTTACCACCAGCTTATACCCCAATCCCTTCACCGTCAGGAGCGACACGGGCTTTGACGGATTTTCCTCAATTTTCTCCCGCAGATGCCGGATATGGGTCATCAGTGTTGTTTCATAGCCCTGCCAAATCTCTCCGCATAGCGTTTGACAGAGGACACCAACGGTAACGATCCGGCCCGCATTCTCCGCCAGCTTTTCAAAAATGCTGTACTCCTTGGCGGTCAAGGGCGTCCGCTGACCCTCTCTGATGACCTCCGCTCGATCCAAATCCACCGCAGCCGCATCCAACGTGACGATCCGATTCTTTTCGGGATAGGCGCGTTTCAAAATCGCCTGAACCCGCAGCAGCAATTCTTTTGGCAAAAAGGGCTTGACCAGATAATCGTCCGCCCCCAGCTCGAACCCGGCAAAACGGTCCTCGGCCTCTCCCTTGGCCGTGAGCATGAGGACAGGGACTTTGCTGACAGCGCGAACCTCCTGGAGCAGTTCAAACCCGTCCATGTCCGGCATCATCACATCCAGAATGATGATGCCGGGTGTTTTTTTCGCAATCACCGCCAGCGCCTCTTTCCCGGAGGCCACCGCTGTAATCTGCGTATATCCGGCGCTCTCAAAAATGGAGCGAATCATCGTTCGTAAATCTTTTTCGTCGTCTACGATAAGAATTTCTCTGTCCTGCATACAAGCACCTCCTGCCCGCGCTCATTATAACGCGGAATACTCAAATTGTATATGCCGCCAGCGCAATCTCAAGGTTATCTCAAGGTTCCCTCAAAGATTTCTCAAGGGTGGCGTTGTATACTCGCTTTGCAAAGGAGGTAACCGCTATGAGCAAAATAGTCATTGAAACGAAACAGTTGACAAAACAGTACGGGACCCAAAAGAGCGTGGCGGAGCTGAACATCCACGTTCAGAGGGGCCGCATCTATGGCCTGCTGGGCCGAAACGGAGCCGGAAAAACCACCACCATGAAGATGCTGCTGGGATTGACACAGCCTACGTCCGGGAAGGTGACGATCTGGGGGAAGTCCCTGTCGGGCAACGAGAAGAAACTGCTGCCCCGCATCGGCAGCCTGATCGAGTCCCCCGGCTTTTATCCCAATCTGACGGGGACGGAGAACCTGCGCATTTTCGCCGCCCTGCGTGGACTGAAAAACCAAGACACAATCAAAAGCGCCCTGGAGCTGGTGGGCCTGCCCTATCGGGATAAAAAGCTTTTTTCCCAATACTCCCTGGGTATGAAGCAGCGGCTGGCGATTGCCCTGGCGGTGATGCACGACCCGGAGCTGCTGATCCTGGACGAACCTATCAACGGCCTGGATCCCATCGGCATTGCGGAGGTGCGCTCCTTCATCCGGGCGCTGTGCGATGAAAGGGGCAAGACCATCCTGATTTCCAGCCACATTCTCTCCGAGGTGGCGCTGCTGGCGGACGACATTGGCATCATCGACCACGGTGTACTGCTGGAGGAGGAGAGCCTTGCGGATCTGGAGGCCAGGAGCGGTCGGTATGTTCGCTTCTCGGTTTCTGACACAGAGCGGGCGGCGGAGATTTTACGGGGCATTTTCCACGAAAATCAGTTTACCGTACAGGACGGTCACAATCTGCGGTTGGATTCCGCCAAGGTTCCCGTGACGAAGATTGTCTCTGCTTTTGTGCAGTATGGTCTGGAGGTGTCGGAGGCCGCAGCGGAGGAGGAGAGCCTGGAGGATTATTTCAAGCGGGTGACTGGGGGTGAGGGGATTGCTTAAACTGGTTTCCTGTGAGCTGGCAAAACTGAAACGGAAGAAGTTCATTCCCTTTGTGATCGTCTCCGCGTTCATGTTCCCGCTTCCGCTGGCGCTGTTGATGCTGACGCCCCGCATGACGGCCCGCTACGATACGAAGGCAGAGCTTTTCGACGACTTCTACCAGTTCGTCCTGGGCTATGGGGTGGAGCTGCTTCTGCCCTGTGTCATCGGCATCATTGCCGCGATCCTGTTCTTCATGGAGCGGGACAACGACACCTTCAAAAACCTGCGGACGATTCCAGTGACCGGCACCCAGATGATCTTTACCAAAATCATCGTTCTGTTTCTGTTTGGACTGATCTTTTGCCTGTCCACAGCCGCCGTCACCATCGTCTGCGGGAGTCTGATTGCCGAGGTCGGCGGGCTGGGCTATAAGCTGTGGCTGGCGGTGGAGATGGGGATTTTCGTCACGGCGGGAACCCTGCCGCTGGTAGTGCTGGTGGTATATTTCAGCAGGACCTATATTTTCTCCGTTTTGCTGTGTATTTTTTACAGCGTGTTAAGCCTGACCGCCGAAAGCAGTTTCGGCGTTCTGCCGAAGCTGCTGTGCTGGCTGATGCCGATTCCCCTCACAAATCTCTGGTGCGCGGGGGATATGGCTCGGCATGGCGTCAAGGGCAGCTTGGGAGAACTGCAATATCTGGTTCCCTCAACGACGCAGACTGTCTTGATTTTGGGCACAATGGCTGTCCTGTCCATTCTGGTGATTGACCGGTTGTATAAAACGAGAGGGGGAGATTGAGATGCTGGTACTGATGAAAACCGAAGTTTGGAAACTGAAGCGGTATCACATGATCTGGGCGGGCGTTCTCCTGATGCTGCTGTCCGTCTTACTCACCGTGTTCTCCACCACCGCCCTAGATGGAACCGTTTGGACCTTCTCCTTTTTCGTGGAGCAGGTCATGAAAAACAATATCACAACGATTTTCCCCATGTGCATCGCTTTGATTACCGGATATATCATCAGCCGGGAGGGAACGGACGATACGCTGAAAAACATCCTGACGGTTCCCATGTCCTTTACCGCTCTGCTGTTTGGCAAGCTGACCGTCTGCGGACTGCTTTCCCTGTTTCTGGGGATGGTCAGCACGATATTCACTGTGGCCGCAGCCCTCCTTTTGGGCTTTCCCGGAGGCGATTTGCCGGCGATTCTACAAGCCGCGGCGCAGATCACGCTGAACTGCCTGTTCCTCTATATCGCAGTCCTGCCGGTCATTGCCATAGCCGCCCGTATCCCAAGCGGGCACCTGATTGGAGCGGTCGTCGCCTTTGTCTATGGCTACGGTGGAATGTTCGCGGCAGGAAATATGACCTTGGCGAATTTGTATCCCGTGACCGCAAGTATGGGGCTAGTAGGATACCGCAGCTATGATAAGGGCGTACATTGGAACCCGCTGATTTGTATATTCAGTTTGCTGGCCGCGCTGCTGGTTTCCGCCGCTTTTGTGGCGACTACGAAAAAAGGCGCAGCCGTAAAGAAGGCAAAAAAGCCCAAACGGGTCATCACGAAAAAAGGTTGGTAAGGAGTGTCAAATAAGTATGAAGAAAAAGTGAAAAACGTAATGGGCGCCGCCTTTGTATGATATAAATGGCTCGCCAGTGGATTTTGAAGTAGCGGAAATTGCCGCTTATGACACAGTTTTCCTGCGTCACACAAGGGGTGCAACAGCACTTCTGCCTTTGGAAACCATAAAAGAAGTTTTGGGGTGGGAGGACGGTTATAGCGAAATTCTGATTGAACCCGCCCCAAATAGTACAACAGGCAATCTTATTTCTGAACTGAAAAATGCTCTTGATAACGGAAAGTACCGGGTATCGGAGGTTGTCAATGAAGCGCAGATAGCCGCCGATGCAAGGCAGAAATCCATGCCTTTCTTTCTAATCAGCTTCTTTTCATTAACTATGAGTATTTTTATCATTTACAGCAGCTATAAAGTCATTACCTTAGACCGTTTACCGATCATTGGCACATTCCGCAGTATCGGCGCGACAGAAAAGACCGTAACCCGTATTCTGCTTTTGGAAAGCCTGTTTTACGGCTGCACAGGCGGGTTGATTGGTATTCCTATCGGTATGATTGTATTAAAAGGCATTTTGCAGGGAATGGGCAAATCATTATCGCAGGGAATTGAAATCCCCCTTGTTATATCTATTCCCGGCGTTATTCTTTCTTTTGCGGTTGCGGTGATCGTGTCTTTGCTTTCGGCATGGCTGCCTGTCCGCAGGGCAAGCCGGCTGCCGATAAAGGATATTGTCTTAGGTACGGTGGAGGAAAAGCATATTCCGCGTCCTCTGATTGTCGGAATAGGGATTGTATTGTTTATCGTGTCCGCTTTGCTGCCGCACTTTGCGTCCGGCACTATGCTTTATCTTGCGGGTGGTTTTTCCCTGTTAGGTCTGATTGCTGCTACTATCCTTGTGATACCGATTTTCACAAATATAGCAAGCGCAGGATTGGAGCGCTTCTATGGTGCGGTAGCAGGAAATGAGGGCAGGATCGCCGCCCGCAACATGAAAGATAATAAGAATGTCACGCAGAATATTACGCTGCTGTTCATCAGCATATCAGCGATTATTGCAATCCGTGTAGTGGGGAATTTTGTGACAACTTATATCAGCGACGTATTTCATGGCGCAGAGCTTCAAGGTTTTGCCGACGGACATATGAAGCCGGAATTTGTGGAACAGGTAAAAGAGATGGACGGAGCAGAAAAAGTATTACCTCTTTATGTAGTTAAGAATTTTAGCTTATACCGCCGAAGACCCCGACGCAATCATGGTACAGATACGGGCTTTGTTTGGGGAAACCTCAAATTGGAGCCGTACCGTGGAGGAATTTAATAACGACGCGCTCGCAACTGTTGGCGCATTTTTACAGCCAATGCACAGCATGACCTATTTTATCCTGCTGCTTGCGACTGTCGGCGTTATCAATAACCTTTTAATCAACTATATACAAAAGCGGCGCACCATTGCCATGTATAAATCCATTGGACTCAGTAACCGTCAAAACAGAAAGATGACACTGATAGAGGGCTTTTCTTCCGGGCTTATCGGCGCTGTCATTGCGATTGTTGTTTCTTACATGGAAATACAGACTATTTTCCTTGTTGCGGAACCCAAAATTTCAATGACACCGGAACTGGACATTTGGACATTTCTCGTTGCGGGGACATTAGGAATTATCGTCACCCTGCTTGGCTCCATAGTACCAATTTTTAAAAGCCGAAAAATGAAACTGGTGGAAGAAATAAAATTTGAGTAAGGAGGGGTTGCCAAATGAACATATTAACAGAGGAAGTTGCCATTGAGGGCAAAAATATAATTAAGGACTTTCAGCTTGGTGATACCAAAACAAGAGTGCTTAAAAACATATCGCTGAAAGTGATACAGGGTGAATTTGTTTCCATCATGGGACAGTCCGGCTCTGGAAAAAGTACGCTGCTTTATATTCTCGGAGGGCTTGGTCGGCTTATCGGACAAACGGGGGCATACCCCACGCGAATTGTCCGGGGGACAACAGCAACGTGTGGCAATCGCCCGCGCACTAATTGGAAATCCCGAAATCCTGTTTGCAGACGAACCGACGGGAAACCTCGATAGTCATACAGGAGCGGAGATAATGAGTTTGTTGCAGCGTATCAACAAGGAACGCGGACAGACAATTATCATGGTTACGCATTCACCGGAAGCGGCGAAAAGCAGCAACCGTGTTATCACCGTAAGTGACGGACTACTTGAATAACCACACCATTTAACCGAATAGAAATGCAATCTGCCGGACGCCCAACACCTATGAGGTAACATTTGATAACCATGGCGCGATCGGCAGAGATCTCACCGCAAGCCAAAATGTGACTTACGCCGGCAAATATGGCGCCCTTCCCGTACCCTTCAGAACCGACTGCACCTTTCGGGGCTGGTACACCGAGGCAGACGGACAGGGTACTAAGGTCGATGCGAATACCATTGTAACAACGGCATCTGCCCATACCCTTCATGCCTACTGGATAGATGACACAGCACCCGATGAGCCCGTATGGCAGGATAACGTGACCCTGCCCACGGACTGGACTAAGGCACAGGACAAAATTTCAGGGGCTTTTTTATACACTTGTTTGAAAAACAGCCGTTCACGGCTTATTCCTGAAACTTCGGATCCTTCAGCAAATCCTCCATCAATTCCTTATAGACAGCGGGCCGATAGTCCGTCTTGCCGTTAATCAGGGCGTTTGGCTCGAATTTTTCGCGGGATGCCAGCGTCAGGTCTATCGTTGCGGTGTACATCTTGTTCTGGATCGCCTTCGGGTCGGTGAAGGGATAGCCCGCAAAATACTCCGCCTCCCAGAAGTTGGTGCTGGGGCCGATGATGCTGGCGCCGCCCCAGAATACGTTGTAGAGGTCTTTCCCGGCAAGATTGGAGGAGACAATATAAATCTGGTTGGTGATGACGCCCGCCTCCAGCGTGGTGGAGCCCAAAGCGATACCGTGGCATTTTGCCAGCGCGGTGCAGTTGATGTATAAGCGGCAGCCTTTAGCCGCATAGTAGCGCATCAGCTCTTGGAAACAGTAGGAATCATAGCAGATGCCGAGCGCGACTGGGCCCCACGGGGTCTCGAAAATAAAAGGCTTGTCCCCGCGTGTTGCCCAGTGAGGCTCCGGATAGGGAAGGTGAATCTTTCTGTAGGAGCCGATGATTCCTTTGGGGCCGCATACACAGGCGGCATTGTAGATGACATCGCTCTTTTCGGCATCTCTCTCAGGGAAGCCGTAGGCGACATAAACACCGAGTTTTTTTGTAAGCTCCGCAATTTTTTCGGACGAGGGGCCGGGCACTGTCTCGGCCAGTTTATACTGCATTTTTTCTTTCAGAGGCTTGTCCTCCTCGTCGTCATATCCCGTCAACCCCATCTCGGGAAAAACGATCAGATTGGAACCCTCTGCCGCTGCGGCTTCTATGTAGCCGGCCATTCGGTTCAGATTGGCTTCTTTGTCACCCCACTTTGCGTTAAAGGCAACGGTCGATACTTTCATAATGTCTTTCATCTTGTCCTCTTTTCTGCGCGGCTTTGCTTTTTTTTTCGACCCGGACTGCGGATGCTGCACTGACACAACCCCGGTGTGTTGTATAAAAAGAAAAAGCACAAAAATGTGTGAAAATCACATCTTTGTGCTCTGTTGAGGCGAATTATAGCACTTGGATTTTGAATTTGCAACCGTGTTTTTGAAATTTTTTCGGATCATTTTTCCGATATGGTGATCTGGCGAAATTTTCTTGTGTCTTTTTTTACAAAATTTCTTTTCGTTATCTGTCAAATGTGATATAGTATAAAAGAATGTGGGATAAGAGAATGAAAAAGGAGCCGATGAAGATGGATGCAGAACAGGATGCACATTTTCAATTGATGAAACGGCTGCTCGTTATTATTCCGCTTTCCACGATACTGATCCTGTTGATTCTCTGTGTGGTTCTCGGCGTAAATCTCTACGAGGCGAAGAGGGAACTGCGAGCGCTTCGTGAGCAGGCGGTGCCAGCGATGGCAATGGGACAGGCAGCCAGCGCAGAGGGGACAGGCGGGGAACTGTATACGGCATCCGGCGTGAATGAGTCACGGCGCGATGTGTCCGATCCAGACAGCAAAGTTCCCGAGACAGAGGAGGGCATCAGAAAGGTGTACCTTACTTTTGACGATGGGCCAAGCAGCAATACCGATGAGATACTGGATATTCTGGCAGAGTATGATGTGAAGGCGACTTTTTTTGTGGTCGGGAAAGAGGAAGAAAAATACCAGCCGTTATATAAAAGAATTGTGGAGGAAGGGCATACGCTGGCGATGCATTCCTACAGCCACAAGTACAATGAAATCTATCAGTCAAAAGAGAGCTATGTGGAGGATCTCACGAAACTGCAGGAATTTCTCTATGATACAACCGGCGTCTGGTGCAGGTACTGCAGGTTCCCGGGGGGCAGCAGCAACACGGTGAGCCGGGTGGACATGCATGAACTGATCGCATATCTGGAAGAGCAGGACATGAGTTATTTTGACTGGAACGTGTCTTCGGGAGACGCCACGTCAGCCTATATCAGCCCGGAAGCTATCATCAGAAATTCGACGGCGAGACTGCAGGAGTTCCAGGAGGCGATTATACTGATGCACGATGCGTCTGACAAGGATTCTACGGTGAAGGCGCTGCCGGGGCTGATCGAGCGGATTCAGGCTATGGAAGATACGAAGATCGTTCCGATCACAGATGATACGGAGGCGATTCATCATATAAGCAATGATTAAAGAATGGAGGAATAGGGAATGGGATTTTTTTCGGATTTGAAGGACGACTTATCCCAGGCTGTCAATGAACTGATGCCGGAAGAAGAGCTGGAAGCAGCTCTGGCGGCGGAAGGCTTGACCGGGGAAAAGGTACCTGCGGATGCTGCGGTATCGGAGACGCCCTCTGCAGATGATGCGCTTGAGTCTTTGGACTTGAGTGGAATGTTGGATAAAATCGAGGAGATGGGAACACCTGAACTTGAGGCGGCGCCCGAACCGAAGGCGGAGCCGGAACTTGAACCGGAGCTCGTCGAGGAACCTTTGGAAGATGAAATTCTGGCGCCCGAACCGATGGCAGAAGAGGCAGCGGCAGAACCTGTGGCAGAAGAGCCGGCAGTCGTGGAGGCTGTAATAGAAGAAGAGGAGGCAGAACCGGTAATGGCAGAAGAGGTATTAATCGAGGCGGAAACGCCTGCGGCAGAGAAAGATCAAAACAGTGGAGGAAAAGGAAAGAATATGGAAGTACAGGCAAATCGTGTGGCGGTAGACGAGACAGCGGTTGTGACGGAGGGCATGACAATAACGGGTGATGTTGTTTCAGAGGGTTCCATGGAACTGATTGGTACGGTCAATGGTAATCTGGACATTCTTGGCAAGCTGAATATCACCGGTACAATTCAGGGTAATTCCAAAGCGGCTGAGATTTATGCCGAGGGCGCGAAGATTACCGGCGAGGTGAACAGTCTTGGCAGTGTGAAGATTGGTCAGAGTTCCGTGGTGATTGGAAATATCACTGCCACCAGTGCGGTGGTTGCCGGCGCTGTCAAGGGTGATATCGATGTGCAGGGTCCGGTTATCCTGGATACCACAGCGATTGTGATGGGCAATATCAAATCCAAGTCCGTACAGATCAACAACGGTGCGGTGATTGAGGGTATGTGTTCCCAGTGCTATGCGGATGTGAATCCGACATCCTTCTTTGAGGAGTTCAAGAAGAAAAAGTAAATCCGGTCGTACAGGGGAGATCGATATAATATGAAGCGTATACTCTTGAAGTTAAGCGGAGAAGCCCTTGCGGGCGAGAAAAAGACGGGTTTTGATGAGGAGACAGTGAGAGGGGTAGCCGTACAGGTAAAAGAGCTTGTTGACGATGGCATTCAGGTGGGCATTGTTATCGGCGGCGGTAATTTCTGGCGCGGCAGGTCCAGTGAGAATATTGACAGGACGAAAGCGGATCAGATAGGCATGCTTGCCACGATTATGAATTGTATTTATGTATCGGAGATATTCCGTTCCGTAGGTATGATGACATCGGTGCTGACTCCCTTTGAGTGCGGCTCCTTCACGAAGCTTTTCTCCAAGGACAGGGCGAATAAGTATTTTTCGAGAAATATGGTGGTATTTTTCGCGGGCGGTACAGGACATCCCTATTTTTCCACGGATACAGGGGTGGTGCTCCGGGCTGTCGAGGTGGATGCGGATGTGATCCTTTTGGCGAAGGCGGTGGACGGCGTTTATGACGACGATCCGAGAAATAACCCGGACGCGAAGAAGTATGATGAGGTTTCGATCGATGAGGTGATTGCGAAAAACCTGCAGGTAGTGGATATGACGGCTTCCATTCTGGCACGGGACAATAAAATGCCCATGTGGGTGTTCGGGCTGAATGAGGAGAATAGCATCGTAAACACTGTCAAAGGCAAATTTAACGGCACAAAGGTGACTGTATAACGGATGTAAACCTAGCGGTTAACCGATGTAAACCTAACGGTTAACCGATGTAAACCTAACGGTTAACATCTCAGATCTTATAGTCAGAATCGCAGGAATTACAGCGTAATTCTTGAAAGTATTGAGTTATGATGTATGTAATGGAGGATTACAGTATGGATGACAGAATGAAGCCCTATGAGGAAAAGATGCAGAAATCTTACGATTTTCTGGTGAATGATCTGGGAGCGATCCGTGCAGGGCGTGCCAATCCGCATGTTCTCGATAAGATTAAAGTGAATTACTATGGGACGCCCACGCCGATTCAGCAGGTGGGTAATATCACGGTTCCTGAGGCGAGAGTTCTGCAGATTGCACCTTGGGAAAAGGGTCTGATCAAGGAGATTGAGAAGGCGATCATGGCGTCGGATGTGGGAATCACGCCCAGCAACGACGGTTCCCTGATTCGTCTGGTATTTCCGGAACTTACCGAGGAGCGCCGCAAAGAGCTGGTGAAGGATATCAAAAAGCGGGGCGAGGAGAATAAGGTTGCTATCCGCAATACCAGACGGGACGGCAATGACGCGCTGAAAAAACTGGCGAAAACCGAGGTTTCCGAGGACGAGATCAAGGAACTGGAGGAGAAGCTGCAGAAGCTGACGGACAAGTTTATCAAAGATGTGGATAAACTTGTGGAGGAGAAGTCAAAAGAGATTCTGACTGTCTAACAAATTGAGTTGTGAGGGGCTTACAGAATGGGTGATTCTGTCGCCCCTTTCCTTTTTTGTAGTTTACATAATATAAAACGGAGTGAACGGAAACGGGAAGGACGGAAAAGTATGGGTGATACAACAACGGGGGAGATGAAGGTTCCACAGCATGTAGCGATTATATTGGACGGCAACGGCAGATGGGCGAAAAGCAAGGGGATGCCCCGCAATTACGGGCATGTGCAGGGCGCGAAAACTGTGGAAGTGATATGCGAGGAGGCTTACCGCATGGGGATTCAATACCTGACGGTGTACGCTTTCAGCACGGAGAACTGGGACCGCCCCGCGGACGAGGTGGACGCGCTCATGGGGCTGCTACGGAACTACATGAAGACCTGCCTGAAAACGGCGGCAAAAAATAACATGTGTGTGCGTGTGATCGGGGAAAAATCCCGGCTGGACGAGGATATCCGAAAGCGGATCGGGGAGCTGGAGGAGGCGACAAAGGATAATACGGGCCTGCACTTTCAGATCGCCATCAATTACGGCGGCAGGGACGAGATTGTCCGCGCGGTGAGAAAACTGGCAAAGCAGGTGAAGGACGGGGCGCTTTTGCCGGAGGAGATTACGCAGGAGAGGCTTACAGACGCGCTTGACACGGCGGGTATCCCAGAGCCTGACCTTCTGATCCGTACCTGCGGAGAGCAGCGGATTTCCAATTTCCTGCTCTGGCAGCTTGCTTACACTGAGTTTTATTTTACGCCCATCGCGTGGCCGGATTTTTCAAAAGAAGAATTGGAGAAGGCGGTGGCGGCATATAATAAGAGAGACAGACGCTACGGTCTGGTGAAAGAATAGAAGGAGGGCGTCTGTATGTTTCGTACGAGATTACTGAGCGGCATTGTGCTGGTGGCGATTGCGCTGGGCGTGTTTCTGACGGGCGGCGCGCTTCTGGCGGTGGTGATTTTCGGGGTCTCCGTGATTGCTTATCAGGAGTTGACAGCCGCGTGTAAAGTGCGCGGGGAGAAGCCGGAACCTAGCGCGCCGGTCATAGTGGGGCTTGTGATGACGCTTGTATACTATGCGCTGATCGGGCTTGCGTTGGCAAGGGATGTTACGTTTGCGTTTCCGGTCATGATGATGGTGATTATGGCGGCGTTTCTCGCTTTTTTGTTTGTCTATGTGTTTACTTTTCCGAAATATCATGCAAACCAGATTATGTCCGCCGTGTTTTGTTTTCTCTACGGTCCGGTGATGCTGTCCTTCCTCTATCTGCTGCGGGAAGGGTTTGACGATGGGATTTATCTGGTGTGGTTTGTGTTTTTGGCATCATGGGGGAGCGATACCTGCGCTTACTGTGTGGGCGTGCTGATTGGGAAACACAAGATGACGCCGAAGTTAAGTCCGAAAAAGTCCATAGAGGGCGCGGTGGGCGGCATTCTTGGGGCGGCGCTTTTGTTTGTTCTCTATACGCACTTTGTGGTTAACCAATATACGATGATGACGTTGTCGCTGCCGCTTGCGGCGTGTTTGGGCGCGGCGGGCGCGCTTGTTTCCATGGTGGGGGATCTGGCGGCTTCCGCGGTGAAGAGGGACCATGAGATTAAGGACTATGGCAAGCTGATACCGGGTCACGGCGGGATTATGGACCGCTTTGACAGCGTGATTGTGGCAGCGCCGATCGTGTTTCTGGGGATTGCGCTGGCGACAGGGTTATGGTCGTAGCGCCGGGAAGCGCATGTTCAGGGAAACGATGGTGTGGCTTTGACAGCGTGACAGCGGGAGCGGTATGGCATAGAGGGCGCAAATGCGCCGGGAGACAGATGAGAAGCAGAGAAGTCGTATGGACAGGAAGACTTCGGGATGGCGAGGATTAAGATGAAAAAAATAGGAATACTGGGTTCTACGGGTTCCATTGGGACACAGACACTTGATATTGTCAGGAAGGAAAAGGATCTGGAGGTCGTGTCTCTGGCGGCGGGCTCCAACGTACCGCTTCTGGAGGCACAGATCAGGGAATTTCAACCGAAAATTGCCGCGCTCTGGGAGGAAAAGGCGGCGGATGACCTGCGTGGGCGGGTGAGGGACCTGCCTGTCCGTATTGTGAGCGGCATGGAAGGGCTTTTGGAAGTGTCCACGGCGGAGGAGATGGAGGTATTGGTTACCGGCATTGTGGGAATGATCGGTATCAGACCAACCATTGCGGCAATCGAGGCGGGGAAGGACATTGCCCTTGCAAATAAGGAGACGCTGGTGACGGCAGGGCATATCATTATGCCGCTTGCGAAGAGCAAAGGCGTTTCGATCCTGCCGGTGGACAGCGAGCACAGTGCGATTTTCCAGTCCATGCACGGGGAAAACCGGGCGCGGGTGGAGAAGATTCTGCTCACGGCGTCGGGCGGTCCTTTCCG
Organism: bacterium 1xD42-87; assembly: GCA_003611805.1. Classification (GTDB taxonomy): domain Bacteria; phylum Bacillota; class Clostridia; order Lachnospirales; family Lachnospiraceae; genus UBA3282. The sequence goes on from RAYM01000036.1 coordinate 15,559, forward strand.
GGGAAAGAGAAAGGAAGAGCTTGCGGACATGACGGTGGAGGACGCGCTCAAGCATCCCAATTGGTCTATGGGGAAAAAGGTGACCATCGACTCCGCGTCGCTTTGCAATAAGGGGCTTGAGGTGATGGAGGCGAGGTGGCTTTTCGACGTGGCGCTTTCACAGATCGAGGTGGTGGTGCACCCGCAGAGCATTCTGCACTCGGCGGTGCAGTATGCGGATGGCGGGATTATGGGACAGATGGGTGTGCCGGACATGAAGCTGCCCATCCAGTACGCGCTGTTTTATCCGGACAGGCGTCCGATGGAGATTGGGAGGGTAGACTTATGTAAACTGGGAAGCCTGACCTTTGAAAAGCCCGACACGGACACGTTCCGCGGGCTTGCGCTGGCGTACCGGGCGGCGGAAAGGGGCGGATCCCTTCCCACCGTATTCAATGCGGCGAACGAGAAGGCGGTCGCGCTGTTTCTGGATAAGAAGATTCGGTTTTTGGAGATACCGGAACTGATCGGGGCGGCTATGGACGCCCATCAGGTGACTGAGAATCCGACGGTGGATGAAATACTGGCGGCGGAGGCGGAAACTTACGAGTATATCAGATTAAAGTTTGGAGAGTAGCGATTTGATCAGGACAATTATTTTATTTATCATTGTATTTGGATTAGTAGTGATTTCCCATGAACTGGGACATTTTCTGATCGGCAGGAGAAACGGCATCCGCGTGGTGGAATTTTCTGTGGGAATGGGACCGACGCTGTTTTCATTCAGGAAGCACGGTACGAAATATTCTTTAAAGCTTCTGCCGCTTGGCGGCGCCTGTATGTTTGACGGTGAGGACGGTGTGGAGCGGGAACAGGGTCAGGAATCCGGGAGCGCGGACACGCCGGAGGGGATCGCTTTTACCGAGGCGGGCGTCTGGTCGCGTATCGCCACGGTCTTTGCGGGACCTTTCTTTAATTTCATTTTCGCCTTTGTCATGGCGGTGATTCTGAGCGCGTTTTCGGGAGCCGACCTGCCGACGGTGGGTACGGTGCAGGAGGGTTCCGCCGCTGCGGAGGCGGGATTGCAGACAGGCGACGTGATCACGAAAATCGGGCATGAGCCGATCCACTTTTACCGGGAGGTTTCCATGATTTCCGCCTTGAATCAGGGGGAGGAGATGAAAATCACCTATGAGAGAAACGGGGAGAAGGCTGTGACTACGCTTATTCCGCGGTATGATGAAAATGACAAGCGTTATTATATGGGGATTACCAACGGCGGCGAGTATCTGCGGTGCAATCCCCTGCAGGTGTTCCAGTACGGTTTCTATGAGGTGGAATACTGGGTGAAGATCACATACAAGAGCCTGCGGATGCTTGTGCAGGGGCAGGTGTCGAAGGACGATGTGTCGGGTCCTGTGGGGATTGCACAGCTGGTGGGCGAAAGTTACGACGCGGCGGAAGAAAACTACGGCACACCCTATGCGATTCTGACTTTGCTTGAGATCATGGTGCTTTTATCCGTCAATCTGGGCATTATGAATCTTCTGCCGCTTCCCGCGCTGGACGGCGGCAGGCTGGTGTTCATGTTCGTGGAGGTGCTCAGGGGAAAACCCGTGCCGCCGGAGAAGGAGGGCATGGTGCATTTCGCCGGGCTGGTGGTGCTGATGGTATTGATGGTCTTTATTATGTACAACGATATTATGAGGCTGATGCGCTGATGGGGATGCCGGCGCATACAATTGCTGTAATTCGCACCCGTTTGGCGTGAACCGGTGCGAGAACTGACGTAGGTGTGAATTGTAATAGGGTGCAGGTCATTTTCGATCTGCACCTTTTTCTCTGTTTCGATTTCCTGCTTGCAGTTTCGGGAAAACTGTAGTATGATAGCTGCATCGGATTCTGTTCTTGAGTCCGTGGTGCGTATTCTGTTAACCGTTCATGTTCTGCGGAGAACGGATGACACGGTACATGAGTGACAGGGCGGGGTTCCCGCGGGGTTTCCATTTTTATAATAATGTGTGTTGTTGATAGACTGCCGGGTAAAACTGGATGTTATGGGAAGAAAAGCCGGGCTGTAATAACAGGCTGCGGCAAAAGGGAGGTGCATATATAACGTGCGCTATTTGACAAATGTATATTGGAACAGGGGCAGGGAGGCGGAGAAGAACCAGGATTCGGTCCTGCTGCAGCAGGTGCTGACGGGCAGGGGCCGCGTGCTTCTGGCGGCGGTCTGCGACGGTATGGGCGGGCTTTCCCGCGGTGAGGCGGCAAGCGGTTATGCGGCGGAACAGTTCCGGGACTGGTTTTATACGGAGCTGTTTGCCATGATACGGAAGGATAAGCGGTATTGGGTGATACGCAGGTCTCTGGACAGACTGGTTTTCCACATGCAGGAGCAGATGAAGCGGTATGCCGCGCAGGAGGAAATTTCTCTGGGAACAACAATGACGGCGCTTGCCGTGTGGGAGCGGACATGGCTGTTATGGCATCTGGGGGACAGCAGGGCGTACCGCCTGCGGGGGCAGCGCATGGAGCAGCTTACGGAAGATCACGCGCAGGATGGGAGGAAACTGACGAAATGTCTCTGCAGTTTCGATTATTTTACGCCGCAGCATGGGATAGGCGTGTTAAAGCCAGGGGACGGGATTCTTCTCTGTACGGATGGTTTCAGACGCCGTATCGCCTCAGAGGAGCTGCAGGGGGTAATGAATCCCCGGGAGCTTACGGGGGAGGAGCAGATCGGGCGGCGGCTTAAGGAGATCGGGGAGACCTGTATGAAGCGGGGAGAGGCGGATAATCTTTCGGCGGTTTACATAAAGGCGGCAGGGTAATAGATAACTGCAAAACGTAATAGAGGTTATGATTGTGTATCGGCGTTTTTGAGAGTCTGCTTATGGATTATACAATACGCACATTGCGTAATGATGCTGCAAACGTTTTGCAGTTATCTATATAGGGCATGCGAAAAAAGAGAAGAGAAAGAAAAAATAGAGGAAAAGAGAGGGGAGAAGAGGCGTGAATGAGGGAGGGCAAGCAGGTAAGCAGGTGGGAAAGTACAGGATTATCAGGGCTCTCGGGCAAGGCGGCGAGGGGAGCGTGTATCTGGCGGAGGATGAGAGTCTTGGCAGGCAGGTGGCGGTGAAGCGGCTGTGGGGACGTGAGGAGCCGGAGGAAGCCTCCTTTTTGCGAGATCTGCGGCACCCGATGCTGCCGGTGGTGTATGAGCTTCTTCACGAGGATGGATGGTATCTGGTGATGGAATATATAGAGGGAATAAGTTTACATAATTACATAGAGAAACAGGGACGCGTGGAAGAAGGGCAGGCGCGCCTGTGGGCAGCGGCATTGCTCGATGTGCTGGATTATCTGCACACAAGAGAAACGCCTGTTATTTATAGGGATTTGAAGCCGGATAATATTATGGTTTGCCGGGAAGGCAGTCTGAAACTCGTGGATTTCGGGGCGGCGGCTCTGCGATGTTTTGGGGAAGCGGGCGTGGGGCGGATGGCGTACTCGGACGGGTTCGCGGCGCCGGAGCAGCGCGGTGAGGACGGACTCGGCGTCCGTGCGGACGAGAGAAGCGATCTGTATGCGTTTGGGAGAACTCTCTATTACATGGTAACCGGGGCGGTTCCCGGCGACTCGCCAGACAACTCCTTTCCCGTGTCCTGTTACAACCCGCTTTTGTCGGAAGAACTGGAGGAAATCATAGACCGCTGTACAAGGGAGGAGCCGGAGCTGCGCTATCAGGTGGCAGGGGAGGTTATGCGGGATTTGTTCCGGAAGGGCGGGCGGAGAAAAAGCAGGAGGGGGAGGGAATTTGTGCGGCATATAGAAAAACAGATTTGTCTAACAGACTTTTATCGTTTATAATAAGGTGAGAAGTAATTCTAAAGCTCGGCAGCAACGGCTGCCTCGCTAAGAATTACTAAATCTCACCTAAGAGAATGCCTGAAAAGCGGCATTCTCTGTGTGAATTTGGAATTGTACAAATAGTATAACCAACACAGACGCGCTTTCGCTCCGGTCCAGGCGTAACAGTGCTAAATTCGTGAAAAACCTCATTGAGCACTGACAGTTTTAATCCAAAGGATTTAAACAGTTTCCAAGGGTCTGCTTATGGTTATGCTATTTGCACAATAAATATAGGTTTATGATGAGTTTTGCAATTAGCCAGCGTTTATAAATAGAAATAGGGAAGTATGGAGGAAGACGTGGGGACACATAGAGAGCAGACGAAGGTAGTAAATATTGGAGATAAAAAAATCGGCGGGGGGAATCCGCTTTTGATCCAGTCCATGACGAACACGCCCACGGAGGACGTGGAGGCGACGGTGGCGCAGATTCTGCGGCTGGAGCAGGCGGGGTGCGAGATTATCAGGTGTACGGTGCCCCATATGGAGGCGGCGCGGGCGCTTGCGGAAATTAAGAAACGGATACATATCCCGCTGGTGGCGGATATTCATTTTGACTATAAGATGGCGATCGCGGCGATGGAGAACGGCGCGGACAAAATCCGTATTAACCCGGGAAATATCGGCGGGAAGGACAAGGTGTCGGCGGTGGTGTCGGCGGCGAAGGAGCGCAATATCCCGATTCGCGTGGGGGTTAACAGCGGTTCTCTGGAGCGTGAGCTTGTGGAGAAATATCACGGCGTGACGGCGGAGGGCATCGTGGAGAGCGCGCTTGACAAGGTGGGCATCATCGAGGACTGTGGATATGACAATCTTGTCATAAGTATCAAGTCGTCGGATGTGATGATGTGTGTGAAGGCGCATGAACTTCTGGCGGCAAAGACGAATTATCCCCTGCATGTGGGGATTACGGAGTCGGGAACGGTAATGAGCGGAAACATTAAATCCGCCGTGGGACTGGGCATCATTTTAAATCAGGGCATCGGCGATACGATCCGGGTGTCCCTGACGGGCGACCCCGTGGAAGAAATCAAATCCGCAAAGCTTATTTTGCGCACACTTGGGATTAGAAAGGGCGGCATAGAAGTGGTATCCTGCCCTACCTGCGGCAGGACGAAGATTGATTTGATTGCGCTGGCGGCACAGGTGGAGGAGATGGTGCAGGACATTCCCTTGGATATCAAGGTGGCTGTCATGGGCTGCGCGGTGAATGGTCCCGGCGAGGCGAAGGAAGCGGATATCGGCATTGCGGGCGGTATCGGCGAGGGGCTTTTGATTAAAAAAGGAGAGATTGTGAGGAAGGTGCCCGAGCAGGAGCTTTTGGACACACTGCGGGAGGAGCTTTTGCACTGGAATGAGTAAAGTCTTTTTTGAGGTATTTCCGACTTTAAAACTGGATACGGGACTGCATGACCTGTTTGAGAACGTTACGGTGGAGAAGGTGACGAGCACCAGGCGGAAGGATTTTCTGCGCGTTTATATCGCCTCCGAGCATTTGATTCATAAAGAGGATGTGTTCCGGGTGGAACGGGAGATCGGGAAACAGTTTTTCCCGAATATGCCCATTGTCGTTAAGTTTTATGAGCATTTTACGCTCTCCTCGCAGTATGACCCGGAGAAGCTGATGGACGCTTACCGGGAGAGCATTCTGCTGGAGCTTAAGGAGACGTCGCCTGTGGAGTACAGCCTGTTTAAGAGGGCAGATATAGAATTTTCGCAGGACAAGCTGCTGCTGACGCTGGAGGACACGGTGTTTGGCAGGGAGAAGGGCGGGGAGCTTGCGCGGATTCTGGAAAAGATATATAACGAGCGATGCGCTATCCCGGTGCAGGTGGAACTTTCTTATAAAGAGAAGGCAACAGGCAAGAACCGCGAGGAGGAAGAGCGTCGTCTGGCAATACAGGTGGCGGAGATCTCGGCGAGAGCAGGGTTTGCCGTGCAGATGAAAGGCGCCGGGCTGTCTGCTGGACAGCCGGCGGGCGACCCGATTGGAGGCGCGGGGTGGTCTGAAAGCGCAGGTCAGTCTGAGAGCACAGGGCAGTCTGGAAGCGCGGGACAATCCGAGGGCGTGGGGCAGTCTGGGGGCGCAGGAAAGCCGGATACGTCCGGGGGTTCTGCCTATACGTCATTGCCCGGCGGCCGGGGGGGCTCTTTCCCGTCCAAAAAGTTTTCCGGCGGCAGGGACAGGGAGAAGGGCGACTTTAAGCGGCCTCTGAAACGCTCCGACAACCCGGATGTGATTTACGGCAGGGACTTCGAGGAGGAGGCAATGCCCATCGAGGATATTATCGGGGAAATGGGCGAGGTAGTGATTCGGGGGAAGGTGATCAGGAAGGACAAGCGGGAGATCAAAAACGAGCGGTCTATACTGATTTACGATATTACGGATTTCACGGATACGATGACGGTGAAATTTTTTGTGCGGAATGAGCAGGTTGACGAAATAACGAGCGTTATGAAAGAGGGGGCCTTTGTCAAGCTAAAAGGTATGACCGCGGTTGACAAGTTCGACCGCGAGCTGACGATCGGGTCCCTTGCGGGTATCAAAAAAATCCCTGACTTTACGACTTCCCGCGAGGACAGGAGCGTCAGAAAGCGGGTGGAGCTTCACTGCCATACGAAGATGAGCGATATGGACGGTGTTTCCGAGGCGAAGGATATCGTGAAGCGAGCCTATAAATGGGGACATCCGGCGATTGCCATCACCGACCACGGGGTCGTGCAGTCTTTTCCCGATGCGAACCATGTGTGGGAGGATCTGTGGAAGGCGGAGAAAAACCGCTGTAAAGAGGCAGGAGAGCCGGAGCCGGACAAGCAGGGCTTTTTCAAGGTGATTTACGGGGTGGAAGCCTATCTGGTGGACGATCTGCATGAGATTGCCACCAATGAGAAGGGGCAGGATTTCGGGGCGGATTTTGTGGTGTTCGATATCGAGACGACGGGCTTTTCCCCTACCAATAACCGCATTATTGAGATCGGCGCGGTAAAGGTCTGCAGCGGTAAGATTGTGGACCGCTTTTCCACGTTTGTGGACCCGCTTGTGCCGATTCCCTTCGAGATTGAGAAGCTGACAGGAATAACAGATGATATGGTAATGGGCGCGGAGCAGATTGACGTGGTGCTGCCACAGTTTTTAGACTTTTGCGGCAACTGTATTCTGGTGGCGCACAATGCCCAGTTTGACATGAGTTTTATCATAGAAAACTGCGACAGGCAGGGCATTTCCCATGACTTTACCTATGTGGACACGGTGGGAATCGCCAGAATCCTTCTGCCCGGGCAGAAAAAGCACACGCTGGACGCGGTGGCGAAGACACTTGGCGTGTCGTTGGAGAACCACCATCGGGCGGTGGACGACGCGGAGGCGACGGCGGAAATCTTCGTGAAGCTGATTCCCATGATGGCAAAGGAAGGAATTACAACCCTTGCACAAATCAATGCCAGAGGGAAAGCGAGTCCCGATATTATCAAAAAGCTGCCGACCTACCATGCGATCATTCTCGCGAAGAACAATGTGGGGCGTATGAACCTTTACCGTCTGGTATCTGAGTCCCATCTGACTTATTTTTCCAGAAGACCGCGGATTCCCAAGAGCCTGCTTGCGCAGTACCGGGAGGGGCTGATTCTGGGGAGCGCCTGCGAGGCGGGGGAGCTTTACCGGGCGCTTCTGGAGAAAAAGTCCGACGCGGAGATCGCAAGGCTTGTGAATTTTTATGACTATCTGGAAATACAGCCTCTTGGCAACAACCGCTTTATGATTGAGTCGGAGCGGGTGCCGGATATAAATTCCATGGAGGATATCATGGAGGTCAACAGGCAGATTGTACGGCTGGGAGAGCAGTTCCACAAGCCTGTCGCCGCCACCTGCGACGTGCATTTCTTGAATCCCGAGGACGAGATTTACCGGCGCATCATTATGGCGGGGCAGGGATTCCCGGACGCGGACAATCAGGCGCCCCTGTATTTTCGCACCACGGAGGAGATGCTGGAAGAATTTTCCTATCTCGGCAGTGACAAGGCGGAGGAAGTGGTGATCACGAACACCAACCTGATCGCTGATATGATTGAGGTTATGTCGCCGGTGCGCCCGGATAAGTGCCCGCCGGTCATAGCGGACAGCGATAAGCAGCTTACGGACATCTGCTACAACAGGGCGCATGAGCTGTACGGCGAGACGCTGCCGAAGATCGTGGAGGACAGGCTGGAAAAGGAGCTGCACTCCATCATCTCCAACGGCTTTGCGGTGATGTATATCATTGCGCAAAAATTGGTGTGGAAATCCGTGGAGGATGGCTATCTGGTGGGTTCCCGTGGCTCTGTGGGAAGCTCCTTTGTAGCAAATATGGCGGGTATCACGGAGGTAAATTCGTTAAGCCCCCATTATCTGTGCCCAAAGTGCCATTATTATGATTTTGACTCCGAGGAAGTGAAGGCTTACGGCGGCGGCGCGGGGTGCGACATGCCGGACAAGGACTGCCCGGTCTGCGGAACGCCGCTTAACAAGGAAGGGTTTGACATTCCCTTTGAGACGTTCCTCGGCTTTAAAGGGGATAAGGAGCCGGATATCGACCTGAATTTCTCGGGTGAGTACCAGAGTAAGGCGCATAAATATACGGAAGTGATTTTCGGCAACGGCCAGACGTACCGCGCAGGCACCATCGGCACGCTGGCGGACAAGACGGCTTACGGCTATGTAAAAAAATATTATGAGGAGCGGGGCAGGCATAAGCGGGTGTGTGAGATTAACCGCATTGTGACTGGCTGTACCGGCATCCGCAGGAGCACAGGGCAGCATCCCGGCGGCATCGTGGTTCTGCCTGTGGGGGAGGACATCAATTCCTTTACCCCGGTACAGCATCCCGCCAACGATATGACGACGGATATCGTCACCACCCATTTTGACTATCACTCCATCGACCACAATCTGTTGAAGCTCGATATTCTGGGGCATGATGACCCGACTATGATTCGTATGCTGCAGGATCTGACGGGAATTGACCCGACGGCGATTCCCTTAGATGACAAGGGGGTCATGTCGCTTTTCCAGTCAACGGAGGCGCTGGGGATTACGCCGGAACAGATCGGCGGCTGTAAGCTGGGGTGCCTCGGCATCCCGGAGTTTGGCACGGAGTTTGTTATCCAGATGGTCATTGATGCCAAGCCCAAGTGTTTTACCGATCTGGTGCGTATTTCCGGGCTTTCCCATGGCACGGACGTGTGGCTTGGCAATGCGCAGACATTGATCGAGGAGGGGCTTGCGACCATCTCCACGGCGATCTGCTGCCGTGACGACATTATGATTTACCTGATGCAGCAGGGGGTGGAGCCGTCCTTATCCTTTACCATCATGGAGAGCGTGCGGAAGGGCAAAGGCCTGAAGGACGAATGGATTGAGGCGATGAAGGCGCAGGGGGTGCCGGACTGGTATATCGGCTCCTGCAAGAAGATTAAATATATGTTCCCCAAGGCGCACGCGGCGGCATACGTTATGATGGCGTGGCGCATCGCCTACTGTAAGATCAATTATCCGCTTGCTTACTACGCGGCGTATTTCAGCATCCGCGCGTCGGCATTTTCCTATGAGATCATGTGTCAGGGGCAGGCGCATCTGGAGCGCGTGATGGAGGATTACAGGCGCCGGAGCGACGAGCTTTCCAAGAAGGAACAGGACACCCAGAAGGATATGAGGATCGTGCAGGAGATGTACGCGAGAGGCTTTGAATTTGTGCCGATTGATATTTTTACGGCGCAGTCCAGACTGTTCCAGATTGTGGACGGAAAGCTGATGCCGTCCTTAAACAGCATCGACGGACTGGGGGAGAGGGCGGCGGACGCCATCGTGGAGGAGGCGAAGGACGGACCGTTCTTGAGCAAGGATGATTTCTGGGAGAGGACGAGGGTTTCCAAATCGGTGACCGACCTGATGAGCCGGCTCGGGCTGCTTGGGAATATCCCCGAGTCCAACCAGATTAGTATCTTTGACCTGGTATAAATGAGGGAGGGTAAAAACAATGAGAAAAATCGTGACAATAGGAAGGGAGTTCGGCGCGGGCGGCGGCGAGATCGGCAGACGCGTGGCAAAGGAGCTGGGCATTGAGTATTATGACAAGGATATCATCTTAAAGACGGCGGTTTCGGGAAAAGGCCTGTCGCCTGAGCAGGTGCGCAGGTGGGACGAGCGTGTGCCGAAAAATTTCGGCTTTGCCCAGAGCCTGTTTGATTTCTACAATAAGCCGCTGGAGGAGGAACTGTGGCAGGCACAGCGGGACGCCATCCGGGAGTTGGCAAACAAAGAGAGCTGTGTGATCGTCGGGAGAAACGGCGATTACATCCTGAGGGAGTTCGACCACTGCCTGAACGTGTTTGTACACGCCGGATTTGACTGGCGGGTAAAGCGAATGACGAAGATGATGGATCAGGTGCCGGCGGATCAGGTGGCGAATGATGTGCGGGCGGTGGACAAGGCGAGAAAGCGCTACTGTGAGTATTATACGAAGCGGGCTTACGGCGACGCGAGAAACTTTGATTTGACGGTCAACACGGAGAAGCTGGGCATTGATAAGGCGGTGCATATGATTCTTGCCGCGGCGGCGGACTTATAAGGACATTACAATTCACACGAATGTCAGATTGTGCATCAATTTATGATTATTTCGTGTGAATTGCAACCATGAATGCAATGGCGCCGGCTCCGATGCCATACAGCAGGTGCATGGCGCGGGTGTGGAAAGTAATGCAAGAACAGACATACTTGTATATTTGTATACAAAGTTCTTGACAAGAAATGGAAAAGTCCATATACTTAAGAAAGCGGGAAAGACGGTGTCAATGCCAACAGTACACCGTTTTTCTTGTTAATAAAGTATTTAGCGGTTCCTGTGGGTATGCCTGCCGGCAAACTCGGCATGACGCTTTGGAATGGAGGAAGGTATGAAAAAATTTTTAGCAATGGTTTTGGCAGGATGTATGGCTCTCGGTGTGACGGCGTGCGGCGGTGGCAGCGCGAACAGCGATAAGGTGTGGGTTGTGGCGACGGATACGGTGTTCCGCCCCTTTGAGTTCACCGATGAGAATGGTGATTTTGTAGGCATTGACGTGGATGTCCTGGCGGCGATCGCGGAGGATCAGGGATTCAAATATGAGCTGAAGAGCCTTGGCTGGGATGCCGGTGTGGCAGCGGTGCAGGCAGGTCAGGCGGACGCGCTGATTGCGGGCGCTACCATCAAGCAGGAGCGTATCGATTCCGGCTGGATTTTCTCCGACGGTTACTATGACGCGACACAGACCTTTGTCGTTGCGGAAGGCAGCACGATTGCGAGCTTTGAAGATCTTGCGGGCAAGAACGTGGCGGTAAAGAACGGCACGGCGGGCATGGACTTTGCAGAGAGCTTAAAGGACCAGTACGGTTTTACCACCACGGTATTTGAGGATTCACCGACTATGTATCAGGACGTGATTTTAGGCAACTCTGCGGCGTGTGTGGAAGATACGCCGATCATGGCTGACTCCATCAAGACGGGTGGTCTTGCGCTGACGATTCCCGAGGGCATGGAGAGCGACGGCGCGCCTTACGGCTTTGCCATTATGAACGCTGAGAATCAAGAACTCCTCGACATGTTCAACGCGGGTCTGAAAAACATTAAGGCGAATGGCAAGTACGACGAGATCATAGCAAAATACTTGGAGAAATAGCAGTGTGAAAAGTGCTTCTAAAGTCCTTCCGCCATAGGGCGGAACGACAAGAAGCACTAAGTTTCACACGAGAGAATGCCTGAGAAACGGACATTCTTTGCATAAAGGGAGAAGAGTTTTATGGTAATGATAATTCAGACATATGGGACAATGCTTTTGAAGGCGATGGGGCACACACTTCTGCTGTGCCTGCTTTCCTTGGTGTTTGCCTCTGTGATCGGTATGATTTTCGGGCTGATGAATGTGGGGCACAACAGGCTGCTTAACTGTATCGGTACGGTTTATGTGGATGCGGTGCGCGGTGTGCCGCTCATCGTGCTTGCCTATTTTATCTACTTCGGCATTCCGGCGGGCATTCAGAGTCTTGGGTTTACAAACTTTAAAATGGATGCCCTGCAGGCAGGGACGATCGCCCTTTCCATGAACTGCGGCGCGTATATGGCGGAGATCGTCAGGGCGGGTATCCAGAGCGTGGACAGAGGGCAGATGGAGGCGGGCAGAAGTCTCGGTCTCTCCTACGGCGCGGGGATGGCGCTGATTGTGGTGCCGCAGGCGGTGCGCACGATGATTCCGTCGATCATAAACCAGTTTATCATTACCTTGAAAGATACGTCGATTCTCTCCGTGATCGGATTTCCGGAGCTTACGAACGTGGGTAAGACCATCATGGGCAATACGTTCAAGAATTTGCAGGCATGGGCTATTGTCGGCATTATGTATCTGATAGTCATTACGATACTGAGTAAGGTTTCCAAACAGATTGAGAGGAGGATCAACCGTGGCAGATAAGGCGGATGTCAAGATTTCGGTGAAGAATTTAAAGAAGAACTTCGGTTCGCTGGAAGTGCTTAAGGACATCAGTCTGGAGGTGGCCGAGGGCGAAGTGGTTGTGCTGATCGGTCCTTCCGGCAGCGGGAAGTCCACCCTTCTGCGGTGTCTGAACCAGTTGGAGAAGGCGACCTCCGGGCAGATCGTGATCGACGGTTTTGACGTGACCGATAAGCATACGGATATCAACAAGGTGCGTGAGAATATCGGCATGGTGTTCCAGCATTTTAATCTGTTTAACCATCTGAATGTCTTAAGGAACATGACGCTGGCGCCGGTTCATTTGAAGACGCTCTCCAAGGAGGATGCGAATAACAAGGCGATGCAGCTTTTGGAGCGGGTAGGGCTGTCCGATAAGGCGGGAGCCTATCCCAGCCAGCTTTCCGGTGGACAGAAGCAGCGCGTGGCGATAGCGCGTGCACTGGAAATGAATCCCGATATCATGCTTTTTGACGAACCGACCAGCGCCCTTGACCCGGAGATGGTGGGCGAGGTGCTTGCAGTTATGAAGGAGCTGGCACGGGACGGTATGACGATGATCGTGGTTACCCATGAAATTGGGTTCGCGAGAGAGGTGGCAAGCAGAGTAATCTTTATGGAAGGCGGTTATATCATCGAGGAGGGAACGCCGGAGGAAGTGCTGGATCATCCGAAGGAGCCGAGGACGATTGATTTTTTGAGTAAGGTATTATAAAATTATAAAGGGAAAAGAAAAGCTATTGCATTTGATACAATAGCTTTTTAAATTAAGGGGAAAGATAGAGACTATACAAAGCACTATAAAAGTGCTATTATTACTTAAGATGTCGGTTGAGCAGATAAAATAAAGGGTAAGATTACAGAAGGAAATGATTTGTATTGTATTGTTGGTATATCAGGAAGCTGAAAATTTGAAATGGATGCTGCCGCAGATATTGGAAAACATCAAGAAAACAGATGAAGATTTCAATATACTTGTAGTTGATTCTGAAAAATCTAAAGATAATTCAAACGAAGTCTGCAGGCAGTTTCAAGTTCGATATGTGCAGCAGGAGTATCCGGGATTTGGAGGCGCTTACAGGACTGCTATTCAATGTGCGTCGGGTGATAGTTTATTAATATTGGACAGTGACGGGCAGCATTCTCCACAAGATATTCCTAAATTAGTAGATACGTATGCCCATGGGGAGTATGATATTGTTATTGGTTCGCGTTATGTAAAAGGAGGAAACACTAACGAAAATATCGTTTCTATAGTAATGTCAAGGATCCTGAATTATATATTCAGGATGTGCTTGGGGATTAAAGCTTACGATATTTCAACTAATTTTCGGATATATAATTTGAAACAGCTCAAACAGTGTGATCTGGAATGTATCAATTTTGATATTCTTCAGGAAATACTGCTGAAAATGAAACTAAATAATCCGGGTCTGAAAATCGGAGAGGTTCCTATAGCGCTAAATCATAGAGCTTATGGAGAATCAAAAAGGAGATGGCTGCCTTTTATTATGAGCTATGGGGCATCTCTGCTGAAATTGACAGGTTTGAGAATAAAATATGGAAAACGTTAAGAAAAGAATTCATAATGATATTCTTGGGTAGAATTTTGAAAGGAACTCGCAGTGAGGGCTTTAATAACCGGAGTGTACGGGCAGGATGGCAGTTATCTGTGTGAGCAGCTTCGCGATCAGGGCTATGAAGTACATGGGATTTGTCATAGTGTGCTCAGTGATACGTCAAAAAGAATACGAAGAGAATTGGAAATTGAAAATAAGCTGCCTATAGAGCATTATGAATCTTTGTATGATTATGATGCGATGGAAAGGCTGATTTTGCACATACAGCCAGATGAGATATATCACATGGCGGCAATTCATAACAGTGCAGAGAGTGCTGATAACAATCTTGCCAGACAGGAATGCCAATTGTTGAGGAATAACATTACGGCTACTCAGAATATTTTGTCTGCCTGCAGTCAGATTTCCCGCCAGACCAGAATTGCTACGGCGGGATCCTGTTTAATGTTTGATTATTCTGATACGGTATTTCAAAATGAGGCGACGCAGTTTGAAGCGGATTCTATGTACGGAATAGCAAAGATAACAGAAAGACAGCTTGTAGAGTATTACAGACACAGAGGACTTTATGCAAGCATGGCAATCCTGTATAATCACGAGAGTCATAGGCGCGGCGAGAGGTTTGTGACCAGAAAAATATCCAAAGGACTGCGGGATATCATAAATGGGAAAGTGGATTCCATTACGCTCGGTGGGATAGACGCGCTGAAAGACTGGGGGTATGCAGGCGATTATATGAAGGCTATGCGCCTTATGCTAAAGGCGGATGAGCCAAAAGACTATATATTGGCAACAGGGAAGCTTCATTCCATAGAAGAGTTCGTGTCAGAATGTGCGAAACAATTACACGTGGAAGATTGGAGAAAATATATAAAAATTGATGAGAAAATGATCTCTAGAAAAATTAAGGGGACGCTTCGTGGCGACGCAAGTAAGATCAGACAGGAATTGGGGTGGGAACCCGAGATGGACTTCGGGCAGCTGGTGACAGAAATGATAACAGATGGAGGACGAATTCGTGTATAAAGAAGTAGAGAAATGCAGGATATGTGGAAACAGCAATTTGGTAAGGATTATGGACTTGGGGACAATGCTGTTGACAGGAGTGTATCCCCTGCCCGGTGAAGAGGTAGAAGAAGGTCCTTTGGAACTGGTTAAATGTGACGGAGATGATGTATGTGGGCTTGTCCAGCTCAAACATTCTTTTGAGGCTGAAAAAATGTATGGTGGAGGATACGGATACCGTTCCGCGCTGAACTTGTCCATGATGGAGCATTTGCGGGAAATTACAAGCGATATTAGAAATAAGGTTGAGATAAAAAAAGAAGATCTTGTAATTGACATTGGCAGCAATGATGGAACCCTGCTGGGAACCTATATTGATGCAGGCGTTGACTGTACTTTTGTCGGGATAGATCCAACCTGTGAGAAATTTAAGAAATATTATAAGGAAGGAATTGCGTTAGAACCGCATTTTTTTGATGCGGATCTTATCAGGAAAAAGTATCCATCAAGAAGAGCGAAAGTAGTTACTTCCATCGCAATGTTTTATGATTTGGAAGATCCTGTCCACTTTGCGGAAGACATTGCGCAAATTCTGGAAGATGACGGAATCTGGGTAATGGAGCAGAGCTATCTGCCGCTTATGATCGAGACGAATTCTTATGATACAGTCTGTCACGAACATCTTGAGTTTTATACGTTAAAGCAAATTGACTGGATTGCGGAAAAGGCGGCGTTAAAGGTAATAGATGTGGTGACAAACGATGTAAACGGCGGAAGCTTCAGGGTTGTCTTGGCAAAGAAAAACGCTGGCTTCAAGGTTTCGGATACCGTGCTTGCAATGCGTAAGAGCGAGGAGAGGAATGGGTATAATGACTTGGAAGCCTTTGAGGGTTTTCAAAAAGCTGTGGTGAGCCATAAGGAAACGCTGATAAATTTTCTGAAGAAATGCAGGCAGGATGGAAAAGTTGTTTTAGGATATGGTGCATCTACAAAGGGAAATGTTGTTTTGCAGTATTGTGGTATCACTTCGGAGTTATTACCTGCCATAGCAGAAGTGAATTCTGATAAATATGGTCATGTTACCCCAGGAACGCATATTCCCATTATATCGGAAACGGATGCGAAGAATATGAATCCTGATTATTTCCTCGTGCTGCCGTGGCATTTTAAGAAAAATATATTAGAGAGAGAAGCGGAATATATTCGCTATTCAGGATGCAAATTTGTTTTTTATCTTCCTGAATTTGAGATAGAATAACAGACGAAAGGGAATAAAAGAGATGCCAAAGGCTGCCATGCAGTTTTCAATATTACAGAATAAGCTTGTTATTGCTTTGATAGGGTGCTTTTGTGTTATATGTCTTTCCTTTTTTACCTGTATGCTTGGGAAAAAAGGAAATGAAAATGTCCAATATTATAGTTCCATAGAGATGGGTGATCAGGACGCCAAATTGACAGATCTTAAAAGTGGAGAAGATATTGTTCAGCCACTGCAGGTGCCTTACCCGATATTAAAAGGGATTTATATTTCCTTTGCAGCCAATATCCCGGGTTGGGAAGGTCTTGAAGGCATTGAGGGATACGAGGTGACGGCGCAGCTGTGTCTTGATGACGCGGTTGTGCAGGAGTGGAGGCTGGAACCGGCTGATGTCATTAGTGAAAAAGGGCTTTTCCTTGATAGACCCCTTGTGATAGACGGCGGAGATGCGGCACTCAGATTAGCCATTTACAGTGAACAGGAAGAAATACCAGTCACGGTCAGATCAACAGCGCGTATTGAAAACAATAAGTTTTCCTGTAGGATTGGAAACACAGACACAATGAGGACATTAAATTTACAGGTCAGGGGCAGTTACGGCACGCATACGGTACGCCTCTTTGTTTTTTGCCTGTTTATTTATACGTTGTTGTTTTTCATGCTTTATAATTCTATATTGAATCCTGTTTTTGATAAAAAGAATACGATGGACAAAATAATCATTTGGGGGTCTATGATATCATGTACTCTCTTTTTTGCCCATTATAATGATATGAAAATTATAACAGAACTGTCGTATCAATTATTAAAGGCAATCCAGGAAGGGAAATTATTTCAATTTTATGAATATGCATTAGAAAATTCACTATATCCGAATAATGCAAACTATAATATTTTGTTGTATATGGTTACTGCGGTTATTGATTTACCCGTTCTCATCTGCAGTAAACTTGGATTTGGCATTTCAAAAGGGCTTGAAATTTTATATATCAATGTTGTATTATGCGTTATTTTTTATTTTACCGGGAAACTGTTAAAGAAGATGTTAATCTTATGGAAGTTAGATGCTGTTGATGTGGAGATTGCGGAAACATTTTATTATCTGAATCCCATTCTGCTATTTGCAACGGTTGGATATGGGCAGCTAGATATTACATGCGCCGCTGTTCTTCTTTTGGCACTTTATTTTTATTCAAAAGATAAAATGGATGTGTTTGCGGTTATATTATCTGTTTCGATCGCGATGAAAAGTTTTCCCCTGTTGATACTGATTCCGCTGATTGTGCTTCGGGAAAAACGCTTTTTTTATATTTTGCGCTATACCATAGAAGGTATGCTGGCGCCTGTCCTGTTTCAGCTGGTGTATGGCGGGTCAGGGGCATGGAAAGAGATCCAGTCGCAGTATCATTTTGTTAATCGTCTGTTTGGTCATACGTTGACGCCGCAGATATCGCTGTTTTGTATGCTATATATTATAGTTTGTATCGTGTGTTATTGTCATGCCCCGATGAAGAAATATAAAAATATTCTTCTGTCCGGGATCGCGGTATATGCGGTGTTTGCAGTTTTTTCGATATGGTATCCACATTATCTGACGATATTTGCCGTCTTTTTGGCGTTGAGTATTTTACTTTTCGAGGACAAAAATAAATTTATGTCTGTTATGTCCTTAGTAACAATTGGCTATCTTGGATATTCGATGTGGCATTGGTATTACGATGAAAATTTTATGTTTTACCATGGTATTATGCTTTTGGGAACTCAATATGATATTTCTGAAATGACATTAAGCCGTTTTGTAGAGATGCATTTGCCTTTTGAACAGATGGAAATATTGATGTTCTCTGTTTTTGCTGCGGCTGTATTATTTATTACGGGTAAATCTGTTTATTCTATAGAAAAGACAGAGAGGGAAGGGACTGTCAACAATCTGCCCCTGTATAGAGGATATCTTTATTTACAGACACTTCCGCTTTACCTGATTATCATTGTTTCTGTGGTAATGGTTCTATCTTTTTGAAAGAAGGGGCTCGTTTATCTGATTTAAATTGCAAAATAAAAGGGTGCCAGATAAAATTTGTGGAGAAAATTGAAAAAAGTACTTGCAATCTCAGCTAAAATATAATAGAATGAACAAGTGCCAAACAGATGGCTCGTTGGTCAAGCGGTTAAGACGCCGCCCTCTCACGGCGGAAACAGGGGTTCGATTCCCCTACGAGCTGTTGACTGTTTTAGAACAGCCCAACCCTAAAGGATGCCGGAAACTGCGGATAACGTGGTTTGCGGTGTTTTTTATATACGCAGACCTGCATATGGAAGTTTGCTGTTTTACAGCATGCGGGACGCGCGGCGTGCAAGACAATGGAGAGGTCTGAGAATGGCATTAACAGGGAAGGGAAAAAGAAGATGGTGATTTTACGCACATTACTGGAAAACAATCTTTCACGGAACAGGGCACTCACTGCGGAGCACGGGCTGTCCTTTCTGGTAGAGACGGGAGATAAAAAGATACTGTTTGACTGCAGCGCGGGGAAGGCGGCGCGCAAAAACGCGGAAAAGATGCATGTGTCCTTAAAAGATGTGGACTATGTGGTCCTGAGCCACAGCCACTACGACCATGCGGGCGGTTACCCGGACATGGCGTCCCACGGCGTGCATGCGCCGCTTGTGACGGGACCGCAGTTTTTTGAGGAAAAATATGCCCGCGACGGCGAAAAATACACGTATCTGGGCTGCGGCTTCGGGCAGGAGTTCCTGGAGAAGAAAAATACCAGCCATATGATCTGCGAAGGCGCGCTCACGCTTTTTGAGGGATGCCATGTGGCGGGAAGCTTTGAGAGAAAGTATGCGTTTGAGAAACCGCCCGCCCGGTTTGTAAGGCAGACGGCCGCCGGCATGGTGGAGGACGAGTTTCCGGACGAGGTCTGTCTGGTGATCGAGGACGTGAAAGGGCTGATCGTCATTGCGGGCTGCAGTCATCCGGGTATTTTAAATATGATCGAGAGTGTGAGGGAACGTTTCGGGAAGCCAGTATATGCGGTTTTTGGCGGTTCCCATCTGGTGGAGGCAGATGAGGCGAGACTTGCGGAAACCATGAAAATACTTGGAGATATGGGGATTGCGATCGCAGGATTTAACCATTGTACCGGGGATGTTGCGCAGGAATGTCTGGCAAAGGACATGGGAGATACGAAATATCTGCATTTGAAGACGGGGGACTGTATCTTTCTGCCATAAACGGAATGGCGTGGCGCTGGCGTTTCAGGAACGGGGTGTCTTCTTACGGCAATGGCTCACGCGAAAAGCGGGTACGGCATTCACGGCGGTTTTGACTTAGGCAGGCGCATCCGTCTCCGCCGGCAGGATTGCCGTGATCAGATAAAAGGGCAGGCAGAGTACGAGAAAGTAGACATAGCGGAATTCCGTGGCGACAGGTGTGGCGGCGAGTACGGAAAGAAGCAGGGCAATGCCCGGCAGATAGCAGATCAGTCTGTGGTAGTCCCGGCGGATGACGGAGACGCTGATGCTGAAAAACAGAACCCAGCAGGCGACGCCCATGCTCCAGAGCGTGCCGTAGATGGGCACCATGCTGCCAAGTTTAATGGCGATTTCCTTTGCCTTGATGACCAGAGGACCGCCGATCAGCGGTGTGTGTGATACGCCCAGGTCCGTGGCGCTGACACCCTCTGCCTCCGCGACCAGATAGAAGGAGTCGGGGTACCAGTAACCGTAGGTCTGGTTCACGTAGGCGGTGAGGTAATCGCCGGGATAACGCAGACCCAGGTCGATCCAGAGCTTTAAGAACTCGTTTTTGTGGGTGACCAGATAGTCTTGGTTGCCGGCTCTGACGAGTTCTTTGATATTGTCCGCGAAGGTGGGATTGTAGAGATCGTGTATGTAAGTCAGGTCTACAACCTCCTCTATCAAAGCGAGTTCTTCGTCAGACAGGTATCTGCCGTTACAAATAACGGCTGTGATCTGCTGCATGGGAATGCTGACGGATTCGATGAAGTCTGGCTGTTGTACATGAAAAGTGCTCATGACAGGGTACTTGACGATCACGGCGACAAAAAGCGCGGCGAAAAGCGGCAGGTAGACGGCTTTTGCCTTGCGGCGGAAACCGAACAGCAGAAAGGGCATGGCGAGAAGAAAGGCATACCAGCCGTTTGAGCGGAAAAGACATATCATAACGCCTGCGATAAACAGGACGGCAAGATTTTTGAAACATACTTGATTCTGCACGGACAGCCGGAGGACGGCGCAGCTGAAAAAGAGCACCGCCGCCGCGAAGGGAATATCTTTCCAGACTGTGACGGAAAAGACGGCGTGGTAGGGAATCAGCGCGTAGAAAGCCATGATCAGCAGCAGGACGAAAGGTCTGATCTTGTGGGAGCGCAGGGTGGAAATAAAATAGGCGACGCTGCCCGCAAGAAGGCACATCTGGAAAAAGGTGTAGACGGATACGGCTGTAACCATATTGCCCGTGAGTGCGTAGCCGATGTGATAGAAGAAGCCGAATACCAACGTGTGGACCCAGGGGTGATGGTTGGACCAGGGGATCACGCCAAGAATCTGTTCCAGCTGGTTGATGCTGTCAGGGGTCATAATGCCCGGATACTGATAGAGGTAGTAGGGGAGCCAGCAGAACAGGCAGCACAGGAAGGCGCAAAGAGCCGTGTGGCTGCGGATAAAATTCGCAAACGCGGAAAAGCAGGCGGAAATGCGGGGGCGGCTTCCCTCGTAAGTGTAGGGTATATCCTGATAACGGGTCAGCAGCAGGAGGTACAGTCTTTTTCGGTTACATGCGTAGGAATATAAAAAGTGCAGCAGATAGTAAAACAGGCAGACAAAGCCCGCAAAGACCACAGCCAGAATGATGAAACGGTATAGTCTGCTTGTGAGCAGCTCCACATAATGGGGATAGTCCACAAGCATATAGAGGGACGTAAAGACGACTGCGGTGAGCAGCGCCACGCGGTTGGAAACCTGCAGAAGATCCATCCTGCGGTTCACGTGCCGGTAGAAGAAAAATACCAGAAGATAGAACACAAAGGTAAGGATATTGCCCGGCTCCATGCGGGAGGATTTCATCAAAGCCCAGGTAGTAAGAAAACTCTGGAGCAGATGCAGCAGTAAAAGGCGGTTTCGCTTGTTGGTCATTGTTTTTTCCCCCCGTAATTGAAAACTATTTATAGAGTAAAGGATATCCGCCGCGCTGTCAAATCTTACAAGATTTAAAAACACTTGCAATGGAAGAAAAAGGGTGTTATAATACAGAAGAATTAAGAATAGTTATTGAGATAAAGAGTGGACTTGCGAGTCCGCTCTTTTCCGTGCAGGAGGTTGTTATTTGTTATGTCAAAACGGGAGACATACGAGGAGAAGACGGAACACCTTCTCGCTTCCATTGTGGAGCGGTATGGTGTGGAAATTTATGATGTGGAGTATGTGAAGGAGGGAAAGGACTATTATCTGCGGGTCTATATAGATAAGGAAGCGGGCGTGAACATTCAGGACTGTGAGAACGTGAGCCGTGCCCTGTCGGATGCGCTTGACGCGGAGGATTTTATTCCGGATGCCTATATTCTGGAAGTCAGCAGCCCGGGGCTTGGCAGAGTCTTAAAGAAAGACAGACATATGGAGAAAAGCCTTGGAAAGGCTGTTGAACTGAAAGCATATAAGCCCATAGACGGGCAGAAGGAATTTTCCGGGATTTTAGAGGCTTTTGATGCCGGAACTGTCACCATTGGACAGGACGGTGTTTCGCGTACATTTGAAAGGTCTGACATCGCAACGGTCAGGCTCGCACTAGATTTTTAGAGCGACGATTTTTTCATTAGGAATGAAACATAGGAGGACAATGGAAAATGAATAAGGAATTAATGGAGGCGCTGGATATTCTGGAGAGAGAGAAGGAGATCAGCAAGGATACCCTGTTTGAGGCGATAGAAAATTCGCTGATCACCGCTTACAAGAATCATTTTGGCAAGGCGGACAACGTGAAGGTGGAAATCGACAGAGAGACATGCGATTACTACTGTTACGCGGAGAAAGAGGTTGTGGATGAGGTGGAAGATCCGGTCATGCAGATTTCTCCCGAGGACGCGAAGGAGATTGATCTCAAAGCTAAGGTGGGCGATATCGTCCGTGTGGAGATACGCTCCAAGGAATTTGGACGTATCGCCACCCAGAATGCCAAGAGCGTGATCCTGCAGAAGATACGTGAGGAGGAGAGAAGCGTTATCTACAACCAGTATTTTGAGAAGGAGAAGGATGTAGTGACGGGTATCGTGCAGCGCTACATGGGCAAGAACATCTCCATCAATCTGGGTAAGGCGGACGCCATTCTAAATGAGAACGAGCAGGTGCGCACCGAGCATTTCCGCCCGACGGAGAGAATCAAGGTCTATATTCTGGAGGTGAGAAACACGCCAAAGGGACCGAGGATTCTGGTGAGCCGCACGCATCCGGAGCTGGTGAAACGTCTTTTCGAGTCCGAGGTGACGGAGATCAAGGACGGCACGGTGGAGATTATGAGCATTGCCAGGGAGGCGGGCAGCAGGACGAAGATTGCGGTGCGCTCCAACAATCCCAACGTGGACGCTGTGGGCGCCTGCGTGGGAATCAATGGCGCGAGGGTTAATTCCATTGTGGATGAACTGTGCGGGGAGAAGATTGATATCGTAAATTGGGATGAAAACCCGGGCAACCTGATCCAGAACGCCCTGTCTCCCGCCAAGATCGTATCGGTATTTGCCGATCCTGACGAGAAGACGGCAAAGGTGGTGGTGCCGGATTACCAGCTTTCCCTTGCGATCGGCAAGGAGGGACAGAATGCGAGACTGGCGGCGAGGCTGACGGGATATAAGATTGATATCAAGAGCGAGACGCAGGCGAAAGACGCCCCCGGTTTTCGGTATGAGGACTATGTCTACGATGACGAGGAGTATGACGAAGAAGGTTACGAGGAAGAGGGCTACGAGAGCTATGACGAGACGTACACTGAAGAAGGCGGCTCTGAGGAGTATGTAGAGGAAGGCGAAGCATAACGCGAAGTGAGGGACGGTATGGCAAAAAAAGTATCCCTGCGCCAGTGTGTGGGCTGCGGAGAAATGAAGGATAAGAAAGTGATGATGCGGGTGTTAAAGAGTGCGGAAGGGGATGTTTCCCTGGATATGACCGGGAGAAAGAACGGTCGGGGCGCTTACCTTTGTAAGAACGCGGAGTGCCTGTCGAAAACCAGAAGGAATAAGGGACTGGAACGGTCCTTCAAGATGCGCATACCGTATGAAATATACGTGAATCTGGAGAAGGAATTTGAGGAGGGCAGGCATGAAACAGATACCGGGGAAAGATAAGGTATTATCCATGCTGGGACTTGCCGCACGCTCCAGAAATGTTGTCAGTGGCGGATTTGCAACGGAACAGGCTGTGAAATGCGGTAAAGCAAGCTTGGTCATCATAGCTGAGGATGCGTCGGGTAATACCAGAAAAAAGTATAGTAACATGTGTGATTTTTATGAGGTTCCCTGTGCGTTCCATGGGACGAAAGCTGTGCTGGGACATTCCATGGGCAAGGATGAAAGATCAGTTCTTGCGGTGACAGATGAGGGATTTGCAGATTCGATACGGAAGCATTTAGGAGATTCGGAATAGTTGGAGGTAGTAAGTATGGCGAAGATGAAAGTACATGAGCTTGCGAAAGAGGTAGACAGGAAAAGTAAAGAACTGATCGACTTTCTTCAGGCTAAGGGATATGAGGTAAAGGTGGCGCAAAGTTCGATTGAGGACGAAGCGATCGCCCTGGTGAGAAAGGAATTTGGCTTTTCGGGAGAGAAGCCTGCTTCAGCCGTGGAAGAGAAACCGCAGAAAGCGGAAAAAAAGCCGCAGAAAACGGAATCCTCCGCGAAGGAGAATGCCGCGCCGGCAGCCGGGAAAGAGAAGGCAGCAGTGAATGCCACACCTCAGAAGCAGGTGGCAGAAAATGAAAAGAAAGAAAATAAAAGCGAGACGCCCAAGAAGAAACGGATCATCTTCGTGAGCAATCCTCACAATTCCAAGATGGGAGGCAGGCAGAATCAGAACAGCGGGAACGGACAGAACCGTGGTGGCGGAAACGGCAGACCGATGTCTAACGGCGCCCGTCCGGTGCAGCCCCAGAATACGCCCCATAAGATCATACGCCCCACACAGAAGCCGATTCCTGTGACGGCGGAGCCCTATGATGTGAGGCAGAAACAGCAGCAGGAGAGAAGGCTGGAGCAGAGGCAGCAGGAAAAGCGGGAAAACAATAAAAATATGGCAGCCGGGACGCAGCCGGCAGCCGGACAGGAGAAAGCGGGAAGTGCAGGAGAAAATCGCAGACCTGAGCGTCAGGGCAGACCGAATTATAACGGCGGTCAGGGTGATCGTAAAAGTGGCGGCGCTCCCTTCTCTGGCGGCAGGAACGGTGGCGGTGGTGACCGCCCTCAGAGAGGAAATGGCGGGCAGGACAATCGATTTAAGAAAAATAACGGTCCGAAGGACTTTATCGCTGAAGCGCCCGGCAAGGACGCGGAGAAGCACAGGGACGACGAGAAGCGCAGAGTAAATCAGGAGAGGGATAAGCGGTCGAAGAAAGACCATATCTATGAGGAGGACGACGCTGCGGCAAAGAACCGCAATAAGGCAGGGCGCTTTATCAAGCCGGAGAAAAAGCCCGCGGAGTCCAAGGAAGAGCAGATCAAGGTGATTACGGTTCCGGATACGCTGACCATCAAGGAGCTGGCGGATAAGATGAAGATCCAGCCCTCCGCGATTATCAAGAAGCTCTTTTTACAGGGACAGATTGTGACCTTAAATTCGGACATCAGCTTTGAAGAGGCGGAAAATATCGCCATTGAGTATGAGATTATCTGTGAGAAGGAAGTCAAGGTCGATGTGATCGAGGAACTTCTGCGCGAGGAGGAAGAGGACGCCTCCACGATGGTGGCGCGTCCCCCGGTTATCTGCGTTATGGGTCATGTAGACCACGGTAAGACCTCCCTGCTTGACGCGATCCGTAAGACAAACGTGACGGATAAGGAGGCAGGCGGTATCACGCAGGCGATCGGCGCGTACACGGTAAGCGCGAAGGGGCAGAGTATCACTTTCCTGGATACGCCCGGACATGAGGCGTTCACGGCAATGCGTATGCGCGGCGCAAACTCCACGGATATTGCGGTGCTCGTAGTTGCAGCTGACGACGGCGTTATGCCGCAGACGGTGGAGGCGATCAACCATGCGAAGGCAGCGGGGATTGAGATTATCGTAGCCGTCAATAAGATTGATAAACCAAACGCGAATATAGACCGTGTGAAGCAGGAGATGACAGAGTACGAACTGATCCCGGTGGATTGGGGTGGATCGACAGAGTTTGTGCCGGTTTCAGCGAAGTCGGGAGAAGGTATTGAGACCCTTTTGGAGACGATTCTGCTCACGGCGGAGATTCTGGAGCTTAAAGCGAATCCGAACAGAAACGCGAGAGGCCTGGTGATCGAGGCAGAACTTGACAAGGGAAGAG
The DNA here is from genome assembly GCA_003611805.1 of bacterium 1xD42-87. GTDB lineage: Bacteria > Bacillota > Clostridia > Lachnospirales > Lachnospiraceae > UBA3282. Next base: position 41,338 of record RAYM01000036.1, read on the forward strand.
GTCCTGTCGCTACAGTGCTGGTGCAGAAGGGCACACTCCATGTGGGCGATTTCATTTCCGCAGGGGCAAGCCATGGAAAAGTACGTGCCATGATCGACGACAAGGGCAGGAGAGTGAAGGAAGCGACGCCCTCTACACCTGTGGAGATTCTGGGCTTATCCGATGTGCCGAGCGCCGGAGAGGTGTTCATCGTACACGAAAACGACAAGAGCGCGAAATCTTATGCCGAGACCTACATGGCACAGCATAAAGAGGAGATGCTTGCAGATACTAAGACGAAGATGTCCCTTGACGATCTGTTCAATCAGATTCAGGAGGGCAATCTGAAGGAGCTGAACCTGATCGTCAAGGCGGATGTACAGGGCAGCGTGGAAGCCGTGAAACAGAGCCTGATGAAGCTGAGCAACGAGGAGGTTGTCGTGAAATGTATTCACGGCGGCGTGGGCGCCATCAACGAATCGGATGTGTCGCTTGCATCGGCATCCTCCGCAATTATCATCGGCTTTAATGTGCGACCTGATGCGCAGGCGAAGACAGTCGCGGAGCGCGAGGGCGTGGATGTGCGTCTCTACAAGGTAATTTATCAGGCGATCGAGGATATCGAGGCGGCTATGAAGGGTATGTTAGACCCGATCTTCGAGGAGAAGGTGATCGGTCACGCGGAGGTGCGCCAGATTTTCAAGGCGTCAGCGATCGGCAATATCGCGGGTTCCTATGTGCTTGACGGCGAGTTCCAGAGAGGCTGTAAGATCCGCATCCGCAGGGGTGAGGAGCAGATTTATGAGGGCGAGCTAGCATCCCTGAAACGCTTCAAGGACGACGTGAAGGAAGTGAAAGCCGGTTTCGAGTGTGGTCTTGTGTTTGAAGGCTTTGATAAGATGGAGGAGCTGGATATCGTGGAGGCATATATCATGGTGGAAGTGCCGCGATAACTGTCTCAATAAAGTCGGAGCTGTATGGAGGAAGTAATGCGTAAAAACAGTGTTAAAAATACCCGTATCAACGGGGAGGTGCAGCGGGTGCTGGCGGAGGTGATCCGCGGGGAGATCAAAGACCCGAGGATTGCGCCGATGACCTCGGTGGTGGCAGTGGAGGTGGCGCCGGACTTAAAAACCTGCAAAGCGTGGATCAGTGTGCTGGGCGATGAGAAAGCGCAGGCGGATACGCTGGCGGGGCTTCGGAGCGCGGAAGGGTATATACGCGGGCAGCTCGCGAGAACCATCAATCTCCGCAATACGCCGCAGATTCATTTCATTATGGATCAGTCCATTGCCTACGGGGTGAATATGTCGAAGAGGATTGAGGAAGTGGTGGCATCGGATGGGAAAGCCGCTGAACTTGATAAGGGGAGTGAACATGAAGAGGATCGATGATTTAAAGAATGTGAAGACGGCAGCGATCGGCGGGCACATGAGACCCGACGGGGATTGTGTATGCTCCTGTCTGGCGCTGTATCATTATCTGAAAAAGGAACTGCCCGGAGCGAGGGTTGACGTGTATCTGGAGGAGCCGCCGGCGCCGTTCCACGTTTTAGAAGGAATAGAGGATATTAAATCAGAATTTAATACTGATGAAACCTATGATGTTTTCTTTGCGCTGGACTGCAATGATGAGCGTCTGGGAGACGCACTGCCTGTTTTCAGGCGGGCAAAGAGACGTGTCAACATTGACCATCATATCAGCAATACGGGCTGTGGTGACGTGAATATCATAGAGACGGAGAAAAGTTCCACAGCGGAACTGCTCTATGAACTGATGGAGCCGGAGCTGGTGGACGAGGCGATCGCCAAGGCGGTCTATGTCGGGATTGCCCACGATACGGGTGTTTTCCGTTACTCCAACACCTCCCCCCGCACGATGCAGATAGCGGCGGAATTACTTAAATTTGGATTTGATTTTTCTAAACTAATTGAGGAAACCTTCTATGAGAAGACGTATTTCCAGACGCAGATTATGGGCAGGGCGATTTTGGGCAGCGTTCGTTTCATGGATGACAGGTGCATTGTCAGTATGGTAAGCCGGCGTATGATGGAATTTTACTGTGTTGGTCCGAAAGATCTGGACGGAATTGTCAACTATCTGCAGGGAGTAAGAGGCGTGGACTGCGCCATCTTTATGTATGAAACCGGCACGCTGGAGTACAAGGTGAGTATGCGCTCCAACGGCAGTGTCAATGTGGCGGAGGTCGCTGTGAAATTTGGCGGCGGCGGTCATGTGCGCGCCGCGGGATGTACGATGAACGGTACATATCACGATAATATCAACAACCTGTCGCGGGAGATTGCGGCTCAGCTTGGCTGGGAAAGCACGAGAAGAACTTCTAAAACCCAGCAGTAGGGGCTGTACCGTAAAGCCGACAAAGCCGATTTGGAAGTTCCGTGCCGCGCGCTGGATTTTGAGGACAGGATATCAGAAAGTGACAGAAAGATATATGTACAACGGGATTATGAATGTTTATAAGGAGGCGGGGTTCACGTCCCATGATGTTGTGGCGAAGCTCCGCGGCATCTGTAAACAGAAAAAAATAGGGCATACAGGGACACTCGACCCGGATGCGGTCGGCGTGCTTCCTGTATGTTTTGGTTCGTGCACGAAACTGTGCGACATGCTGACGGACTGGGACAAGGAATATATCGCAGCGCTGCGGCTGGGGGTGGTGACGGACACGCAGGATTTAACAGGACGGGTGCTGTTTCATGCGGAGGAGGAGGCGCTCGCGGCGCTTACGGAAGAGAAGGTACGGGCATGCATTCTCGGTTTTCGCGGCGATTACGATCAGATTCCGCCTATGTATTCGGCTCTCAAGGTGAACGGTAAAAAACTGTATGAGCTGGCAAGGGCGGGAAAAGAGGTGGAGCGGAAGCCCCGTGCGGTACAGATCCGGGAGCTGGAGATTCTGGAAATGAATCTTCCCACGGTCCGATTCCGGGTAGTCTGCTCGAAGGGCACCTACATTCGGACACTCTGCCATGACATCGGGGAGAAACTCGGATGCGGCGGAGCCATGGCATCCCTGACGCGGAGCCGTGTGGGTATTTTCAGGATTGAGGATGCGCTGCGCCTCGCAGAGATTGAGCAGCTGCGGGATGAGAATAAAATATCGAGCGTTATGATTTTGCCGGATGCCGTTTTTTCGGATTGCAGGGAGATGAGGACGGTATCTGCGGCGCGCAGGCTCTTGGAGAACGGGAACAAAATTCCGGCAGAGATGCTTGGAGATCATGTTCTACTGCGTGAGAAGGAGCGGCTGCGGATGTATGACGAGGCGGGGCGGTTTTACGGAATTTATGAGTATTATGCCGCTGAGCGGGAAGCGAGACCTGTGAAAATGTTTCTGTCAGATCAATAACAGCGATTGTTATAAAATGTCTGCTGCGAGTGGGGCAATACGACAGCGGCAGCAGGCGGGATGGCAAATAGGTGTGGAAGCGGGACAGGTAATATGGTAATTATAGAAAATACGACAGAATTTCATCTGGAATACAAAAGCGCCGTCGCCCTTGGGAAGTTTGACGGGATCCATCTGGGACACCGACGTCTTCTGGACCGGGTGCTGGAGCAGAAAAAGAGGGGGCTTCAGACGGTAGTTTTTACCTTTGATACTTCGGCGGCGTCTTTCTTCGGCGGAGAGACGAAGGAACTGTCAACCCGCGAAGAGAAGAGGGACATGTTTTCGCGGCTGGGAATCGATGTGCTGATTGAATTTCCCTTAAACAGGGAGACGGCGGCAACGGATCCTGCCGATTTTGTGACGCGTTATCTTGCTGCGCAGATGCAGACGGCATATCTCTGTGCCGGAGCGGACATCTCTTTCGGGAGGCGCGGCGCGGGAGACTATGCGCTTCTGGCTGACTATGCCGGCAACTGTGGTTACCGGGTGGAACTGATCGACAAGGTATGTGTGGACGGGGAGGAAGTCAGCTCCACCAGAGTGCGGCAGGCAGTCCGGGCGGGCGAGATGGAGAAGGTTTCCTTCATGCTGGGCTCACCCTATCGCGTGAGCGGAAAGGTGGTTCACGGCAGACAGCTTGGGCGAAAACTCGGGATGCCTACTGCGAATCTCCTGCCGGACGAGAGAAAACTTCTGCCCCCGAACGGGGTTTACTATTCCAGGGCGGAACTCGGCGAAAAGAGTTACCGGGGCATCTCCAACGTGGGATATAAGCCTACGGTTTCGGAGGATAAAATTCTTGGCGTGGAGACTTATCTTTATGATTTCGAGGGGGAAGTCTATGACAGGGATATGACTGTGGAGCTTCTCGCCTTTCGCAGGGAAGAGCGTGCCTTTGGGAGTGTGGAGGCGCTGCGCCGGCAGATTGAGGCGGATGTGGAAGCGGGGAGAAATTTCTCATAGATGCCGTCCAAAAGTCTTTTTTTGTCGTAAGGGGTTGTAAGAGGATTTTTTTTTCGATACAATAGAACCGTGTAGCTTTTCAATGGGGAAAAGAACAAAGGAAGGATAGTTAAACCAAGATGAGTATATCGATTATTCTGTCCATGGCGGGCGGCTTGGGGCTGTTTCTGTATGGTATGCGCATTATGAGCGACAGTATAGAGAAAGTTGCGGGCGCGAAGTTGAGAGGGATACTGGAACGGTTGACGACCAACCGTTTTATGGCTATTTTAGTGGGCGTGTTTTTCACGGCGGTGGTCCAGTCTTCTTCAGCATGTACGGTCATGGTGGTCAGCTTTGTCAACTCCGGGCTGATGACGCTTACGCAGGCGGCTGGCGTCATTCTTGGCGCCAATGTAGGTACGACGGTAACGGCGCTCCTTGTTTCCTTTAAGCTGGAGAAAGCGGCGCCTGTGATTCTGCTTGCGGGCGTGTTGATTCTCATGTTTGTTAAGAAACAGAAGATTTCCAGATGGGGAGAGGCAATTATCGGCTTTGGCGTTCTTTTCATGGGACTGAGTTCGATGTCGGGAGCGATGTCCGGTATGAAGGATTCTCCGGAAATTTTACATATGTTTGCGTCCCTGCAGTCGCCTCTCATGGCGGTGCTGTTGGGCACTGTCTTAACGGCGGTAATCCAGAGTTCGTCCGTGACGGTCAGTATACTGGTGCTTCTTGCCAATCAGGGGATGATGGGAATAGATATCTGCATGTTTACCATTCTCGGTTGTAACATCGGTTCCTGTGCAACTGCCATGATAGCTTCGTTAAGCGGAAAGAAAGATGCGAAGCGGGCGGCGGCGATTCATCTTATTTTCAATGTAATTGGAACGGTTATTGTATTCCTTGTCCTTTTGGCGACGGTGGATACGTTTGCGGCAGCGCTTATGGCGTTTACCGGCAATAATCCGGGCAGGGTGGTGGCTTATGCGCATATTTCCATTAAAATTTTTCAGGTTGTCCTGCTGATGCCGTTTATCAGGCAGATTGTGAAGCTGACTTATGTGCTTGTGCCCGGCGACGACAAGAAGATCGGTTACCGGGACAGCTACCAACTTAAGTATATCGGTGAAAAAGTGGTCTTAAATCCGGCAACGGCGGTGGTGGAGGTAATCAAGGAGCTGGACCGTATGGGCTCCCTTGCAAATGAGAATCTGAACCGCGCCATGAACGCGCTGATTACACTCGACCAGGATGAGATCAACGAGGTTTACGAGGTGGAGAAGAATATCGACTTCCTAAGCCACGCCATCACCAATTATCTGGTGAAGATTAACCAGACAACCCTGCCGATCGAGGATTTGAAGAGCATCGGCGCGCTGTTCCATGTGGTAAACGATATTGAGCGTATCGGTGACCATGCGGAGAACATCGTGGATGCGGCGGTACAGAGGGAAAAGACCGGTGTGGGCTTCTCCAAGGCGGCGCAGCGGGAACTGGGCGAGATGATAGATATGGTCAATACGGTTCTGCGGTTCTCCTTCGAGATGTTCGTCAAGAGCACAGAAGAGCATGTGGAGGATATCAGAAATCTGGAGGAGGCAATTGACGAGAAGGAAAAGGAGCTGCAGCAGCGTCATATTGAGCGGCTTTCCAACAACGAGTGTACGCCCGAGGCGGGCGCGATGTTCTCGGATATCGTGTCGGGGCTTGAGAGGGTGGCGGACCATGCCACAAATATTGCTTTTGCAAACAGTTATTTTGAGCCGAATTAGGCGGTAAAATTTGCCTGTCAAAGAAAATGTTAACGTAAAGGAATGCGAAATCTGGTGTGAGTGTGAACAGCAGCCCACCAGGGCGATCGGAACGGATTCGGCGCCCGCTGCTTGACAGAGAGGAGTGTGATTGTTATAATAACCCCGTAATTGTTACAGAAATGTTACAAAAAACTTCATGCGGGGAAAAGGAAACGGCTTTACATGAAAAGAAGGAAGACTTTATTGATAATAACAGGCGCTGCTTTATTGCTGGCTTCATTTGTGGTACAGGCATCCATTCCAGTGCCTGATCTTTTGCCGATCGGGCAGCTGAAACTGGACAGGGATACTGCGGAGGATGCTTCGCAGGAGGAAGAGCAGGTCAGCGGCAACAGTGTGGAGGAAAGCGGCACGGAGAATGACGTGGAGACAGCGCAGGATGTGCTGAATGAGGACGCCATAGGCTCAAGCGCGATCCTGATTTCCGATAAGACGGCGGAGGATTATGAGCTTGCCTACGAGCGGGCGAAAAATGCCAACTGGGGCTACACGAATCTGGGAATTGCGGATGTGAGCGATAACCTGAATATACGTGCCATTGCCGCGGAGGATGGCAGGCTTGTGGGAAAACTGCCCAGAAACGCCGCCTGCGAGGTGATCGACACGGACGATACATGGGCGCATATCAAGTCCGGCAGTGTGGAGGGATATGTGAGTCTGGAGTATCTGCTGACGGGGGTTCCTGCGAAGTATAAGGCGGAGGAGCTGGCGGTTACTGTTGCGAAGGTGACCACCGACGGTCTGAATGTCAGGGCTGAGGCGAATACCGACTCAGAGGTGATTACGCTGGTAGCGCAGGGCGAGGAACTGGAAGTGGCAGCCGTGGAGGGTGACTGGGTCAAGGTTTTGCTGGATGACGATGAGGTATATGTTGCCGCCGAGTATGTGGAGGTCAGCGCGGAGCTTAGCACGGCGGTCACAATGACGGAGCTGCTCTACGGGCAGGGCGTTTCTGATGTGCGGGTGGATATCTGCCAGTACGCGAAAGAATTTATCGGGAACCCTTACGTATGGGGCGGTACCAGCCTGACGAAGGGGGCGGATTGTTCCGGCTTTGTGATGAAGGTCTTTCAGAAGTACGGCGTGAAACTTCCACGGACTTCCAGAACGCAGGCAAACTGCGGCACCACCATCAAGGTGTCGGAGGCGAAGCCGGGAGACCTGATCTTTTACGCGAAGGGCAAGACCATCAATCATGTGGCGATCTATATTGGAAACGGGCAGGTGGTTCATGCCAGCAGCCCAAAGACCGGAATCAAGATTTCCAACGTATCCTACCGCACACCGTTCAAGGCGGTGAGGGTTCTGTACGACTGAAGCGGCGCGGACGGAAGGCTGTGCGACATAATCGGACATGCTGTCTGCGTTCTCTGAAACAGAGTGTTTTGAAACAGGGGAAGAGATGGAGAGACGGATTTTAACGTACCGAAAATATATGGATGAACTGCTTTTGCGGGAGGATGCCGATTGGGAGCGGATCCGTGAGGAGCACCTTGTGCAGGTGGGATTTTTTCAGCACGAGAGACTGATTCATCTGATTGTCACGGTGATTTTCGCCCTATTTGCCGTATTGTCCATAGGAATGGCGTTTATTATGATGGCGCTTGGAACGGAGGGCGCGGGTAGCTGGCTTTTTGTGGTGGCGGCGTTTCTTGTGCTGTTGATCCCGTATGTGCGCCATTATTATATACTGGAAAACGAAGTGCAGAAGATGTACAGGCAGTACGATGAAATTATCGCAAAGATGGGGGAGGGCTATCGTCAGGGAGACTAATTTGCGCGCTGATTTTTATGAATATCCATGGGAAACAGGCTTTACAAGGCAGGAGCACTGTGGTAAAATATGACGGTATGAATTTCAGCCGGCACGCAGAGGCGGGACACTCCGGCCCCTTCTTGGTGTCAGGCGGTTATCAGGGCAGACCCCTGAGGGAAAGGAGAACTTATGATTTCTAAGGAAAAGAAGACAGCAATTATTAAAGAGTACGCCAGATCTGAGGGTGACACCGGTTCGCCGGAGGTACAGGTAGCGGTTCTGACAGCGAGAATCCAGGAGCTGACAGATCATCTGAAGGAGAATCCGAAGGATCATCACTCCAGAAGAGGACTCCTGAAAATGGTAGGTCAGAGACGTGGACTGCTCGGCTACCTGAAGGAGAAGGATATCGAAAGATATCGTGTACTGATCGAGAGACTTGGACTTCGTAAATAATAAGGGATGATGAGCGGAGATAGGGTTGGCAGGTCCGACCCTAAATCCGCTCTTCTCATATAATTAACAGGCATTCTCCGTATTGTTTTGAGTCACAGCAGAGCTGTGAAATGGCGGTAGAGTGAATGAACTGGGAGCAAAGAAGAGAAGCGAGAAGAAGGAGAGAGAATTATGTACAAGAGTTACACTTTAGAACTCGCCGGGCGTACCCTCCGGGTAGACATCGGCAGAGTCGGCAAACAGGCAAACGGCTGCGCATTCATGCAGTATGGCGAGACCACCGTGTTATCCACGGCGACGGCCTCCGATAAACCGAGGGACGGCATTGATTTCTTCCCCTGCAGCGTGGAGTATGAGGAGAAGTTTTATTCCGTAGGAAAGATTCCCGGCGGCTTTAACAAGAGAGAGGGTAAGCCCTCCGAGAATGCGATTCTCACAAGCCGTGTGATCGACCGTCCCATGAGACCCTTATTCCCGAAGGACTACCGCAATGACGTGACTTTAAACAATTTGGTAATGAGCGTGGATCCGGCATGCCGCCCGGAGCTGGTAGCCATGATCGGTACGGCCATTGCCACATGCATTTCGGATATTCCTTTTGCAGGTCCCTGCGCGATGACGCAGATGGGTATGGTGGACGGCGAGCTGATCGTCAACCCTTCTCAGGAACAGTGGGACAAGGGTGACCTGAAGATGACCGTGGCTTCCACCGCGGAAAAGGTGATGATGATCGAAGCCGGCGCCAACGAGGTGCCGGAGGCAAAGGTGCTGGAGGCGATCTACAAGGCACATGAGGTAAACCAGACGCTGATCGCTTTCATCAACCAGATCGTTGCCGAGGTGGGCAAGCCGAAGCACGCTTATGAGAGCTGCGCGGTTCCCGAGCAGATGTTTGAGGACATGAAGAAAGTCGTGACGCCCGAGGAGATGGAGACGGCTGTCTTCACCGATGAGAAGCAGGTGCGCGAGGAGAATATCAGAAATATCACGGCGAGACTGGAGGAGGCTTTCGCGGAGAACGAGGAATATCTGTCAGTGCTCGGCGAGGCGGTGTACCAGTATCAGAAAAAGACCGTTCGCAAGATGATCTTAAAGGATCACAAGCGTCCTGACGGCAGGGCGTTAGACCAGATCCGCCCGCTGGCGGCTGAGGTGGATATCATTCCGAGAGTGCATGGTTCCGCCATGTTCACGAGAGGACAGACACAGATCTGCAATGTATGTACACTGGCGCCTCTCTCGGAGATTCAGAAGGTGGACGGCTTAGACCCGAATATCACGGGCAAGAGATATATGCACCACTACAATTTCCCGTCCTACTCTGTGGGCGAGACGAAGGTGAGCAGAGGTCCCGGCAGAAGAGAAATCGGCCACGGCGCGCTTGCAGAGAGAGCGCTTTTGCCGGTGCTTCCCTCCGAGGAGGAATTCCCTTATGCGATTCGTACCGTGTCGGAGACCTTTGAGTCCAACGGTTCCACATCCATGGCTTCCACCTGTGCGTCCTGCATGTCCCTGATGGCGGCGGGCGTGCCGATCAAGAAGATGGTGGCAGGTATCTCCTGCGGTCTGGTAACGGGCGACACGGACGATGATTTTGTACTTTTGACTGATATTCAGGGTCTTGAGGACTTCTTCGGCGATATGGACTTCAAGGTAACCGGTACCCATGACGGTATCACGGCGATCCAGATGGATATCAAGATCCACGGCCTGACGAAGCCTATCGTTGAAGGCGCGATCAGCAGATGCCGCGAGGCGAGGGAGTTCATTATGGCGAACTGCATGAGTCCCGCCATTTCCGCGCCCCGCAAGGAGGTCGGTCCTTATGCGCCGAAGATCATTTCCATCCAGATTGATCCTGATAAGATCGGTGATGTGGTTGGCCAGCGCGGCAAGACCATCAATGAGATCATTGCGCGCACGGGCGTGAAGATTGACATCAACGATGAAGGACAGGTTTCTGTCTGCGGCACCGAAAACGAGATGATGGACAAGGCCGTAGATATGATTAAGATGATTACAACGGACTTTGAGGAAGGCCAGATTTTCCAGGGTACCGTGGTAAGCATCAAAGAGTTCGGCGCATTCATTGAGTTTGCACCGGGCAAGGAGGGCATGGTTCACATCTCCAAGATCGCGAAGGAGAGAATCAACCGCGTGGAGGATGTACTCACCCTTGGAGACAAGGTGACGGTGGTATGCCTCGGCAAGGACAAGATGGGCAGAATCAGCTTCTCCATGAAGGATGTGGCTCAGGTCTAACAACGTAAGAAGTGCTTCTAAAGACGTCCCGCCATTGGACGGAACGCCAAGAAGCACTAAGTCTTACGCGGGAGAAGCGTGCGAAAAGAAGTGAGAATGCCCAAAATACGGGCATTCTCCGCAATTGGGAATAAGGTAGGAGAAGCATGAATAATTCGGGCGTAGTTTCGCGCACGGATGATAAGGATGGCGGGAAGTATTACACGAAGCGCCATTTGGAAGAACTGGTAAGGCTGCAGACCAGCGTGCTTAAAAAACAGGCGCTGGAGCTGCGGCGTATGAATGAACGTATTCTGGAAACCATGAGTAATGTGGTGGAGTTCCGCAATTTGGAGTCTGGGAACCATGTGAAGCGCGTGAAGGATTTCACGAGAATCCTTGCGGGGCATCTGGCGAAAGCGTGCCCGGAATATCAACTGGATAGGGAAGCCGTCGATGTGATTACAGCGGCGGCTGCTTTGCATGATGTGGGGAAAATCGCGATTCCGGACGCCATCCTGTTAAAGCCCGGAAGGCTTACTGTGCAGGAATTTGAAGTGATGAAGACGCACACAACAAAAGGGTGTGAAATCATTGCCATGCTGGGAGATATACAGGAGGGGGAATACGGCAGGGCGAGTTATGAAATTTGCAGATATCATCACGAGCGTTATGACGGCGGGGGATATCCCGAAGGGCTGAAGGGAGAAGAGATTCCAATTGCCGCGCAGATTGTCTCTCTGGCAGACGTCTACGATGCGCTGGTCAGTGAGCGCTGTTATAAGAGCGCGTACACGGCTGAGGAGGCGTACGATATGATTATGAGGGGTGACTGCGGTCAGTTTTCCCCCAAGCTCCTTTCCTGCCTGCGTGAAGCGAGGCGAGAGCTTGAGGAGAAAGCAGAGGGCAGGGGGGCGCTTACCACGTAGAGGAATTGCCCGCCTTTTCTTCGCAGTATTTACAGCGATAGATTTCCTTTTCTTCATCCGCGAGAACAAAGATGTGCGGCAGTTCCTGCTCAATGGAGGTGATGCACCGCGGATTTCTGCATTTCAGTACGTTGTGGATTTCACGGGGGAGCACAAGCTCCTTCTTATCCACGATTTCACCGTCTTTGATGACGTTGACGGTGATATTGTGGTCAATCACGGCAAGGATATCCAGATTCAGTGTGTCGATATCGCACTCTACTTTCAGGATGTCTTTTTTGCCCATCTTATTGCTGCGGGCGTTCTTGATGATCGCCACCGTGCAGTCCAGCTTGTCCAGTTTCAGGTGATGATAGATTTCAAGGCTTTTGCCTGCTTCAATATGGTCGAGCACGAAGCCTTCCTCAATTTTTCCAACATTTAACATAGGAAATACCTTCTTTCTTTATTTTAATAGGAAAGTGTGACAGTATAAGGGATAGGGGCAGCCAAAGCTGTGTTATTGGTATAATTAAATAACGGATGATATTCAATAATCAGCTCTCGATACCGAGCAGAGTCAGGATCAGCGCCATTCGGACATAGACGCCGTACTGTGCCTGCTTGAAGTAGACAGCGCGGGGATCGTCGTCCACCTCCACGGAGATCTCGTTGACACGGGGGAGGGGATGAAGAACAAGCATATCCTCTTTAGCTGCGGATAGTTTCGATTTATCCAGAATATAGAAATCTTTCAGGCGGACGTAGTCCTCCTCGTTGAAAAAGCGTTCCTTCTGGACTCTTGTCATATAGAGGAGATCAAGCTCCGGCATACAGTCTTCCAGGCGGATTACTTCCTTGTAGGAAATGCCCCTTTCTGTCAGCATGTCCGTGATATAGTCGGGAACTTTCAGTTCCCCGGGAGAGATGAAGATGAAATGGATATCCGGGTAGCGGACCAGAGCGTTAATCAGGGAGTGTACGGTTCTGCCGAATTTCAGGTCGCCGCACAGACCGATGGTAAAGCCGCCGAGTTTTCCCTTTAAGGAGCGGATGGTAAGCAGGTCTGTCAGTGTCTGGGTAGGGTGCTGATGCCCGCCGTCGCCCGCGTTGATCACAGGGATGCCGGAGCGTTCCGCCGCCACCATGGGCGCGCCCTCCTTGGGATGGCGCATGGCGCAGATATCCGCGTAACAGGAGACAATGCGGATCGTGTCGGAAACGCTCTCGCCCTTCGCGGCGGAGGAAGACCCGGCGTCGGAAAAGCCGAGAACCTGTCCGCCCAGATTCAGCATGGCGGCTTCAAAGCTTAAGCGCGTGCGGGTACTCGGTTCGTAAAAGCAGGTTGCCAGCTTTTTGCCGTCGCAGGCATGGGCGTATTTTGCGGGATCTTTCTCAATCCTGTTTGCCAGATCAAAGAGTCTGTCCAGCTCCTCCACGGAGAAATCAAGGGGGTTCATTAAATGTCTCATATAGATGTGTCACTCCTTTGCTGTATGGTCGAAAAAAATAGAAGAGAAAAATCTCTTCTATTTTTTCATTTAAGATAGATAGGATAACAATTCGTCCACGGGTTTCCGTCTGGGAGCCACGGGCGTTTCATCGGGATAACCAATTGGAATAAGTGCAACCAGCTCCCTGTCCTCGGGAAGCTGTAACAGGGCTTCCGCCGCACTCTGGTCAAAAAGACCGAGGATCACGGAACCAAGCCCCTGCTCGTATGCCGCGAGGCAGAGGCTCTGGGACGCGATACCGGCGTCGTACATCTGCCAGCCGTCGCCGCGGGGAGTGCTGAACGAACCGTCGCGCTCATAACCGCTGCGGTTTTTGATAACGGTAACAGCCATCAGTACGGGAGCCGCCGCAATGATATCACCGTTAGGGGGATACATGGTGGTGCACTCTCTGGCTATCTTTTCCTTTAATGCGCCCTCTACGGCAATGTAGCGGGTGATCTGTGTGTGCTTCCAGCTCGGCGAGTAGGAAGCGGTTTCGACGATCTCGGACAAAAGTTCGTGGGAAACGGCATCTGCCTTAAATTTGCGTATACTTCTGCGCCCTGCGATACAATCTTTAGCGGTCATGCGGCATCCTCCTTATGATGTGGTGTGCTTCCTGTCTGTTTGCTATATTTTGTATATCATAGCACAAAGAAGAGGGGTGTGCAAGTGGGATAAAAGGACGATGCGGGCGGATATATTGTTCTGAAAATGAGTGTTTTTGTTTAGAAAGCGGGTAATATTGTTGCGGAAAACGGGTATATTGTTCTGGATAAGATGTGCATTATTCCGAAAGAACATGTGCATTGTTCTGAAAATACAATATATTATTCCGAAAAGTGAACGCATTGTTCTGAAAATGATTGATATTGTTCTGAAAGAGGGATATACTGTAAGTAATGGGGGTGATACGATGCGCGATGTGAAGACTACAGCGGAACTGTGGGGAATTTCAACGACGCGGGTTACCAGGTTGTGCCGGGACGGAAAAATTGCGGGCGCGGTGAAGGAAGGGAAATCGTGGCTGATTCCTGAGGATGCGGTTAAGCCTGCGGACGGCAGGAGGAAGGGAAGCTATGAGGAGGGAGAGAAAAGACTGCCGCTGCCGATCGGCATTTCGGAATACCGGCTGGCTTCGACGCAGTATTATTATATTGACAAGACGATGCTGATTAAGGATTTTCTGGATGAGCGCCCCATGGTTTCACTGTATACCAGACCGCGCCGTTTCGGGAAAACCCTGAATATGGACATGCTGCGGACTTTTTTTGAGAAGACAGGGGAAGATACTTCTGTCTACTTTAAGGACAGAATGATCTGGAACTGCGGTGAGGAGTACCGCGCGTACCAGGGAAAGTATCCGGTGATTTTTGTCTCCTTTAAGGATATTAAATTTAATACCTGGAGGGAAACCTTTGAGATGCTGAAGGCTGTCATTGGCAGCGAATTTGTCCGTCATGGGGAGCTGGAAGCATCGGAAAGCTGCAGCGATGCAGACAGAAAATATTACAGGGAGGCGGCAGGAGGAGAAGCGGACGCTGTTGCGCTGTCGAGAGCCTTTGAGGTTTTGTCCAGAATGCTTTACCGGCATTACGGCATGGAAGCGATTATCATTATTGACGAATATGATATTCCGATCCAGCAGGGACATACGCACAGATTCTATGACGAGGTCATAGATTTTATGAGAAATCTGTTTTCGGGAGGGCTGAAAGACAACCAATATCTGGCTTACGGGTTTTTAACAGGAATCCTGCGCGTTGCCAAGGAGAGCATTTTCAGCGGTCTGAACAATCTGATCATCCATTCCGTCATAGACGATAAATACAGCCGGTATTTCGGCTTTACCAGGGAAGAGGTGGAGCGGATGGCGGCCTATTACCGTGCGGAGGATAAGCTCGGAGAGCTTGAAGAGTGGTATGACGGTTATCGTTTTGGCGACACCGAAATTTTTAATCCGTGGTCCGTGATTAACTATTTCGGTATAGGATGTAAGCCGAGGGCGTTCTGGCAGTCTACAGGCAGCAATGAAATCATTTCGGAAGTGATTGCGGGGGCGGACGAGGATATTTACGAGCGGCTGGAAAAGCTGCTTCTGGGGGAAAAATTTACGACTTTAATAGATACGGGTGTTATTTATCCACAGATACAGAAGAATCCCTCCACAATCTACAGCTTTCTTCTCGTAGCCGGGTATCTGAAAGCGGAGAATGTGGATATTTCTCCCAGCGGTGATTTTATGGGGGAGGTGTCCCTGCCAAACAAGGAAATTAAAGCTGTATATAATAAAGAGATTTTGCAGAAGCTGGACGGAATTGTATCCCAGTCATCGGCGGTTTCCATTCAGGAGGCGGTCTACGCCAACGATATTTCAGCGCTGCAGAAGAGTTTGGAGAAGCTGCTCCTGCAGTCTGCCAGCAGTTTTGACACAGCGGGCGAGATGTTTTTTCACGGGCTGTTTCTGGGCATCTGCGCCCTGTTTGACGACAGATATTATCTGACTTCGAACCGGGAATCCGGGGTGGGGCGTTTTGATATCCAGCTTATGCCCAAGGATGGCAGCAGACCGGGCATCCTGATCGAGCTGAAGGCATCAAAGGAGTATGTCAATGAAACGCAGCTGGAAGCTTTGGCGCAGTCGGCGCGCGGGCAGATCGACGACCGGAAATATGATACGGAGATGAAGACGAGGGGCGTCAAAACCATTTTTAAGTACGGTGTGGCGTTTTGCGGAAAAAATGTGAAGATTGTGAAATAGGGGTGAATGTGGTACACTGAACCTAGAGTGATTCTGAAAAGAGGAGAAAAGAAGCATGGAAGAAAGCAGAGAGGAAATGCGGGATATCGAGGAGAAGGAGGATGCGCGGGAGTACGTGGAGCGCAAGCGGTGGCTGTTTTTCGGTCTTCCTTTTACTTTTACGAAGTATACGGTGAACGAGCGGGTAATCACCATTAACACAGGGCTGCTCAACACGACGGAAAACGACTGTTATTTATATAAGGTGCAGGACGTGGAGTTAAAGACCAGTCTGGCAGAGCGTATTTTCGGGCTGGGCACGGTAGCGTGCTACACGGGGGATAATACGCACCCGCAGCTGTATCTTTCGCATATCAAACACGCGAAAGAGGTCAAGGATTATATTTTACATGCTTCTGAGACTGCACGGAGGAAGAGGCGCACGCTCAATACGTTGAATATTGATGCGGACGATATTGATATTGACGCTGACTGACCGTGTGTGCCCGGCAGATGATGAAGGAGTCAGCAAATCTGCCGGTTCAGTTTCTGTCCGGGCGCAGGGAAGGATCGTTTTCACGAAGGAGCCGCTCAAAGAGCAGCCCTGTGACAAACCAGACAGGGGCGAAGTCGAGGCGGATCACATTCGCCAGATTCCAGCGGGAGCGTTCGTAGTTCCACGGACAAAGCTCCCGGCGGTTCAGCCATATGCCGGTGAGAAATTCCCCGGTGAAGATCAGGCCGGCGTAAGTCAGTCCCCGGAACAGCAGGGAACGGTTTTTTAGCAGACGGCAGACAGGGGCGAGGAAAGCCGCAAGCCCGTAGATGGGAAACATCCAGATGGAAGTTGCGCCGGGCAGCGTCAAGTCCCGTCTGCGGAAAGCGTGAAAGGCTGTGAAGGTGATTTCCAGAAACCACCCCAGCAGTCCGCAGTGAATGAAGTTGTGCAAAAATTTTTTCATACTGACAGTATTGCCCGGTTTTGGCACGGTTATACGCGGTGCGGGCTGACGGGCAGCACCCGGGAAGCTGCGGTGCAATTTTATATGTCAGAGGGACAGAATCCGGGCGGGAAAGGGGAGAAGCCATGAACTACCGTGAAGCCATGCAGTATGTAGACGAATTGCGTCCGCTTGGCAGCGTCATGGGGTTGGACACCATGCGCAGGCTGTGCGCCGCGCTTGGCGATCCGCAGAACCAGCTGAAGTTTGTACATATAGCCGGCACCAACGGCAAGGGTTCCACGCTTGCCTATATATCCACAATCATGCAGGCGGCGGGATACAGGGTCGGCAGATATATTTCTCCTGCCGTGAAGGATTACAGGGAACGGTTTCAGGTGAACGGCCGCGAGATCACGCAGTCGGGGCTCTGCAAGTATCTGGAGCCAGTGAAAGCGGCAGCGGAGCAGATGGCGGCGGAGGGAGGTGCGCATCCCACTCTTTTTGAGGTGGAGACGGCGGTTGCCTTTTTATATTTTCTGGATAGGGAATGCGACCTGGTGGTGTTGGAGACCGGGCTTGGCGGCGCGCTGGACGCGACAAATGTGGCAGACAAAACGCTGGCGGCGGTTTTTGCTTCCATCAGCATGGATCATATGGATATTCTGGGGGACAGTCTGGAGCAGATCGCGCTGGCGAAGGCGGGTATTATAAAGAACAAGTGTTATGTCGTATCGGTAAAACAGCCGCAGGAAGTGATGAAGGTTTTGCGGCAGTCTGCCCTGGTCAAAAAGGGGAAGTTTCTGACGGCGGATATATCTCGCGCGAAGCGGATCAGGTACGGCGTGACGAAGCAGAGCTTTGATTATGACAGGTATAAGGATCTGGAAATATCCATGCCCGGGCAGTTCCAGATCGAAAATGCGGTTCTGGCGGTGGAGACGGTCCTTGCGCTTACAAGGTGCGGATTCGAGGTTTCGGAGGAGAAACTCAGACAGGGGCTTTTGCAGACGAGATGGCATGGAAGGTTCGACGTGATCGCAAAGAGACCGCTTTTTATTGCGGACGGCGCGCATAACGAGGATGCCGCCAAAAAATTGGCGGAAAGTATTCGTTTTTATTTTACAAACAGGAAAATAATTTATATAATGGGAATGTTACAGGACAAAGAATATGACAAGGTGATTCGGCACACCTTTGAACTGGCGTCCCATATCATTACCGTAACGCCGCCCGTTAAGGAGCGCGCGCTGCCGGCGCTTGAGCTGGCGCAGGCGGCAAGAGAGTACCACAGAGCCGTGACTGCGGCGGACAGTGTGCAGGAGGCGGTGGAAATCGCGTATCTGCTGACGGGAAAAGATAAGGATGCCGTTATCGTTGCCTTCGGCTCTCTCTCCTATCTGGGAGAACTGATGGATATAGTCGGGCACAGAGATACGATCAGGAGAGACACCCATGGTAGATCAGACAAAAATTAAAGAGGCGGTCAGGCTGCTTTTAGAGGGCATCGGTGAGGATGTGGACAGAGCGGGGCTTCGGGAGACGCCGGACAGAATCGCCCGTATGTACGGCGAAATATTTGCCGGAATGGATGAGGATGCGGGAGAGCATCTGGCAAAGACGTTTGCGGTCGCGAGCAACGAGATTGTGCTCGTAAAAGATATCACCTTTTATTCTATTTGTGAACACCATCTTATGCCGTTTTATGGGAAGGCGCATATCGCTTATCTTCCGGACGGGAAGGTGGTTGGCTTAAGCAAGCTGGCGAGGACGGTGGAGGTTTACGCCAGAAGACCCCAGATTCAGGAGCAGATGACGATCCAGATTGTGGAGGCGGTTATGGAACACTTGAAGCCGCAGGGGGCGATCGTCATGCTGGAGGCGGAACACCTCTGTATGACTATGCGGGGGGTGGAGAAACCCGGCAGCAGGACGATGACGCTGGCGTCCAGGGGCTGCTTTCAGGAAGACCCGAAGTGGCAGGCGTTATTTTTCAGTATGATTGGAGAAAAAGGGTATAATCAGGATTTAGCAAAGTGAAATCCTGTGGATAAGTAATCATACAATAAAAAACACGGAGGATAGGAAAATGAGGATAGGACAGAGGGATTTCAGAACAAAAGGACATGCTTATGTGATGGGAATACTCAACATTACACCCGATTCTTTTTCTGACGGAGGAAAGTATAGCGAGCTGGATCAGGCATTATATCACGTGGAACAGATGATAACAGATGGTATGGATATCGTAGATGTGGGCGGGGAGTCCACAAGACCCGGTTACACACAGATTTCCGTGCAGGAGGAGATCGACAGGGTTGCGCCGGTGATTGAGGCGATTAAATCCAGATTTAATGTGCCGATTTCGCTGGACACGTACAAATCCGAGGTGGCAAAGGCAGGTATCGCGGCAGGCGTGGATATGATTAATGATATCTGGGGCTTAAAGTATGACGAAAATATGGCGCAGGTGATTGCGGAGTCCGGGCTTCCCTGCTGTCTGGCGCATAACAGAAAAGACATGAGATACAACAATCTGATTGAGGAAATGTTCTGGGATCTGGAAGCGTCTCTGGAGATTGCGAGCAGCAAGGGCATCGCTTTTGATAAGATCATTCTGGATCCGGGCATCGGCTACGGCAAGAGCTACGAGAACAATCTGGAGATCATTGACAATCTGCAGAAGTTCCATTCCCTCGGTTATCCGCTGCTTCTCGGCGCAAGCCGTAAGTCCGTGGTGGGTATGGGGCTGGATCTTCCCGTAAACGAGCGTGTGGAAGGGACGTTGGTAACTACGGTATACGGCGTACAGCGCGGTGTTATGTTCGTGCGTGTGCACGATGTGAAAGAGAATGCCCGTGCAGTCAAGATGACGGAGGCGATCCGCGACGGTTACAAAAACTAGCGGGAAAGGAGACCATGATGGCGGATCAGATTATTGTGGAAGACCTGCAGATATACGCGCATCACGGGGTATACCGGCAGGAGAATGAAAAAGGGCAGAATTTTTATATCAGCGCGGTGCTGGACACGGATACCAGGGCGGCAGGCATGGCGGATGATCTGGGGTTGTCCACGAATTACGGCGTCGTTTGCCGCTTTCTGCACACGTTCCTCACGGAGCATACCTACAAGCTGATAGAGACCGCGGCGGAGAAGGCTTCGGAAGCGCTGCTTCTGCAGTTTCCCTATGTAAGACAGGTCACTATGGAGGTAAAGAAACCGGAGGCGCCGATTACGGTTCCTTTCGGCTCGGTTTCGGTGAAGATCACGAGAGGATGGCACCGTGTCTATATCGCCTGCGGCTCCAATATCGGGGACAGGCGGGCGCACCTGAGTGCGGCGGTGGACGCGCTGCTCATGGATAAAAGGTGCAGGGTGCTGCGCGTGTCGGACTGGGTGGAGACAACGCCCTACGGCGGCGTGGAGCAGGCGGATTACTTAAACGGTGTGCTGTCCATCGAGACGCTTTATACGCCTGAGGAACTTCTGGAGGTCCTGCAGGGGATTGAGAAGGCGGAGGCGAGGGAGCGGAAGGAACGATGGGGACCGAGAACGCTGGACTTGGATATTCTTCTCTATGAGGGTAGGCTGATGGATACGGATAAGCTGACCATTCCCCACAAGGATATGCAGAACAGGGATTTCGTATTGAAGCCGCTTTCGCAGATTGCCCCGTACGAGAGGCATCCCGTATTCAACAAAGCGGTGGTGGAGCTCCTTGCTGAGGTGGAGCGAAACGGGGAGAAACATGTGTTATAAAATGGATGAATAAAAAGAGAGGGCTGTCCTTTGGGGACAGCCCCTTTTATGCGCAGATCCGCATTCTTCCGTACTCGATTTGACCAGTTTATTCTTCTTCACCGTCTTTTTTCTTCAGATCCATATTTTCCAGCGCAGCTTCCCGTGCAGCGTCAAAGGTGGTTACATTGATCGGACCGTAAGTGGATGTCTTATATACCGGCGTTGATTCGTTGAAGGAATTGAAGTACACGTAATGGGAGGTGATATTGATGTTCTGGTATACGCCATCCCGGACAGTCTCCTGTGAGCTGCCGTCGGTCAGCATCCGTTTCAGCGCCGGCGCGTCGGAGGAACTGACCTGATAATATATGTAATTGTCATAGACGTTGAACATATCGATGCGGTCGTTCGTCAGAACTTCCACCACGTCGGTGGATAAGTTATAACGGCACAGCCGGTAGTTTTCTGCCACATCCATATAATAGACGTAGCCGTTCTGCACAATGGGATTCCAGATGTTTCCCTGCCAGACCACGGAATCCCTGTCCGTGGCAATGTCAAGGGCGTGGAGGTAGTGGTCTTCCGCCGCGCCGTTGTAATAGATTTTACCGTCCAGGTAGCAGTTGGGATTGATAATCGCCTCCGCCACGGTCTGTTTGTCCTTTTTATCAATACGCACCTTGTCAAGGGAAGTGCCGATCTGCTTGTCGTATTTTTCATAGTAGAGATAGTTGCCGCAAAGCTGCATGCTGACGATATCGCAGCGATCCAGACCGACCACGGATTTCCCTTTCAGATTGCTCCGGTAAATGCCTGCCATACGCACGGCGCCGCCGATGCCGCCCGAATCTGTACCGCCGCTGACCTGGGCGTAGTAGAGATAGTTCCCTGCCGCGTTGATGGAAGAGACTGCGCCTTCATTATATTTGTCCAGATCCGTCTCGTCAGGATTCATGGAGTAGAGGGCGAAGTTGTCATAGGCGTTGGCGAAATACACCCGTCCGTCCATCTCACAGAAATACCCGCCGTTGTTCAGGTTACCTGGCGTATTTCCGATGGTAAATTCGTCGTTCATGGGAATACGGCTGCTCAGTATAACGAACAGGAACAGGATTAATAATATAACTCCTGTTATTGAAAGGAACAGGATGTTTTTTTGTTTGGTTGTCATTGGATTTTCCTCCCCCAAAAGCTCCTTTGTAACATTACTATTATATCTGGAAAGCCGCTTGCTATCAAGAACAAATTGCGGTAAACTTACTATGAAAAGCTTCGACTGGAAAGGACAGGAAAAATGGATTTATTGGAACTGCGTGGGCAGCTTGATGAGATTGACGAGAAAATCGTGGCGCTTTACGAGGAGCGCATGGCAATTTCCGCCAAGGTGGCAGACTATAAAATTGAGACGGGAAAGAAAGTGTTTGATAAGGTTAGGGAGGAAGAAAAGCTTAAAAAAGTGCGTTCCCTCACGCATGACCCTTTTAATGCCCATGGTGTGCAGGAACTTTTCGAGCAGATCATGTCCATGAGCAGGAAGCTCCAGTATAAGAAACTTGTGGAGGCGGGCTCGCTTGGAAGACTGCCGTTTATCGGAGTGGACAGGCTGGAGACGGAACAGGCAAGAGTGGTCTTTCAGGGGGCTGAGGGCGCTTACTCCCAGATGGCGATGTTCCGCTATTTCGGGAAGCAGGTGAAAAGCTTCCACGTGGAGACTTTCCGGGACGCCATGACGGCAATAGAGGAGGGGAGCGCGGACTTTGCGGTGCTGCCTATTGAAAATTCCACGGCGGGAATCGTCAGTGAGATTTATGATTTGCTTGTGGAGTTTGAGAATTATATCGTGGGGGAGCAGATTATAAAAATAGAGCACTGTCTGATGGGGCTGCCGGGGACGTCGATTTCGCAGATAAAGACGGTGTATTCCCATCCCCAGTCGCTGATGCAGAGCGCCAGATATCTGAATGAGCACGAGGAATGGCGGCAGGTCAGCCTGAAAAACAATGCCTTTGCCGCGCGCAAGGTGGGCGAGGACGGGGATAAAACGCAGGCGGCGATTGCCAGCGAGCAGGCGGCTGAGATTTACGGTCTGGATATTCTGGAGCGGGGCGTGAACCAGTCAGACACCAATTCCACACGGTTTATTATCGTCACCAACCAGAAAATATTCAAGAAGGACGCGGGAAAGATCAGCATTTGTCTGGAAGTGCCCCATGAGAGCGGTTCCCTTTACCACATGCTGTCCCACTTTATCTATAATAATCTGAACATGTCGAGGATTGAGAGTCGTCCGATTGAGGATCGGAACTGGGAGTATCGTTTCTTTATTGACTTTGAGGGGAATTTTGCGGACGGCGCGGTGAAGAACGCCCTGCGGGGACTGCGGGACGAGGCTCGGAACCTGAGAATACTTGGAAATTACTAAAGCGTGAAACGTGCGAAAAGAAGTCAGAATGCCTGAAATGCGGCATTCTCCGAAATGACGGGCGGAGGATAGAACGGGATGAGAGAAGAGGAACTGATTATCTACAAGGAGTTTGCGGACGGGGACATTCTGCGGGATGTGGTGTGGCTGATGGAGCATTACCGGTCCGGGGACGGCAGGGCGAGACCGCTCTTTTACAGGTGTATGCACAGGCTCTCCGAGCAGGCGGCGGACCACGGGTTTTACGGGAATCTCTGGCACTGCTATCTGACGAATCTTCTGGTGAACAACGAAAACAGCTACAGCTGTGCCTGCGAGATGCGGGGCGAGGTGGAGGGCAGTATCAACGAGCTGGTGCTGCACGATATCGCGATCTTCAAGGAGTTTTTTGACTATGACTTTACGGAGATGATGGTGGTCTTAAAGGCGCCGGAATTTGCAGTGGTTTTAGATTACGAGGGACCTTCCGCTGACAGCAAGATATATAACAGGCGTATCCGTGACCGAATCTGCACGCTGGCGCAGCATTTTGTGGAGAACGAGAATGCGGCGGCTATGAAGGCGACGCTCACCCAGTTTTACCGGGAGTACGGTGTGGGTGATCTGGGCCTGCACAAGGCGTTCCGCGTGGAACACACGGAAAAAGGAGCAACGATTGTTCCGATACGCAATATCGCGCACGTATATCTGGACGATCTGGTGGGCTATGAGATTCCAAAGCAGAAGCTCCGGGAGAATACGGAGGCTTTCGTGGCGGGAAGACGCGCCAACAACTGCCTGCTGTTCGGCGATGCGGGCACAGGGAAATCCTCCTGCGTAAAGGCGATTGCCAACGAATATTACGGGAAGGGGCTGCGTATTATTGAACTGTACAAGCATCAGTTTCAGGATCTGAACGCGGTGATCGGGCAGCTGAAAAACCGGAATTACAAGTTTATTATTTACATGGATGATCTCAGCTTCGAGGATTTCGAGGTGGAATACAAATACTTAAAGGCGCTGATCGAGGGCGGGCTGGAGAAAAAGCCGGCGAACGTGCTGATTTACGCTACCTCCAACAGACGCCACCTGATCCGTGAGAATTACAGCGACAAGGCGGACAGGCGGGATGAGGACATGCATGCGGGGGATACGGTGCAGGAGAAACTGTCGCTTGTCTATCGCTTTGGCGTGACTATCTTTTTCGGGTCGCCGGATAAAAAACAGTTCCAGCAGATCGTAAAGACGCTGGCGGAGAGAAACGGGCTTAAGGTGCCGGATGAGGATCTGCTTCTTCTGGCAAACAAATGGGAGCTTTCCCATGGCGGGCTTTCCGGCAGGACAGCGCAGCAGTTCATTGACTTTCTGCTAGGCAAAAGTGAGAAGAACATCTAATCGCTCACAGCAAAGGCTGTATCGCAAAGTCAGCAAGCTGGCTTGGATGTTTTAAGTCTCGCTTGAGAGAATGCAGAAGAAGGAGTTGCAGGAGGGGAAGATGAAAACATTTGCGGCGATAGACGTGGGTTCGTATGAACTCGGCATGAAAATATTTGAGATTTCTTCAAAGAGCGGTCTGCGGGAGATTGACCACATCAGGCATCGGATCGATCTGGGAACGGACACCTTTGCCACGGGCAAGATCAGCTATGACCGGGTTGACGAGCTTTCCCGGGTGCTGCGGGATTACAACGATATCATGAAAACATACCGGGTAGACGATTACACTGCCTACGGCACAAGCGCCATCCGGGAGACGGAAAATACCATGATCGTTCTGGACCAGATCGCCCAGCGGACGGGTATCCGCATCGAGGTGTTAAGCAACTCGGAGCAGCGTTTCCTGAATTACAAGGCGATCGCTTCCAGAGGGCGTTTCAACAAGATCGTGGAGAAGGGAACAGCGATTGTGGATATCGGCGGCGGCAGTATCCAGATTTCCCTCTTTGACAAGGATACGCTTGTGACGACCCAGAATATGCGTCTTGGCGTTCTGCGGCTGCAGGACCAGCTCGGGCGGCTGAACATCAGCCCCAGACAGTACGAGGTGATTCTTGACGAGATGGTGAGTTCCCAGATACAGCTGTTTAAAAAGCTGTATTTGAAGGAAGGGCAGATCGAGAACATCATTGTGGTGGATGACTATATTTCCGCCATTGTCGGAAAAAACGTTCTGGGGCTGGAGGAGAGCAGCGTGGAAGCGCCCGTCGTGGAGACATTTCTTGAGCGGATCCGATCCAAGTCAAACCAGCAGGCGGCAAAGGCGCTGGATATGCCGGAAGAAAACATTCCGCTCCTCTTTATATCGGGTATTCTGATCAACCGGATCGCCAAGATGATGGGAGCCAATATGATCTGGGCGCCGGGGGTGACGCTCTGCGACGGTATGGCTTACGAGTATGCGGAAAAACATAAGATCATCAAAGAGGAGCATGATTTCGAGCAGGATATCATTGCCTGCGCGCAGAATATAAGCAAGCGGTACATGGGCAGCAGGCGCAGGGGCGAGACGCTGGAAAAGATCGCCCTTACTATCTTTGACAGTATGAAGAAGGTGCATGGTCTCGGCAAGAGGGAGCGGCTGCTTTTGCGGATCGCCACACTTCTGCATGACTGCGGCAAGTACATCAGTCTCGTGAATCTGGGTGAGTGCTCCTACAATATCATCATGTCTACGGAAATCATCGGGCTGTCCCATACGGAGCGGGAGATCGTGGCGAATGTGGTAAAGTATAACCACATGGACTTTGATTACTGGCAGGAGATGGGCGGAAATATCACCATAGACAGGGAGGCGTATCTGACGATCGCAAAGCTGACCGCCATATTAAAGGTGGCGAACGGGCTTGACCGCAGCCATAAGCAGAAGTTCAAGGATGTGAAGGCGGTGTTAAAGGAGCGTGAGCTTGTCATTACCGTGGACGAGTCGGTGGATATCACACTGGAGAAAGGGCTGTTTACAAGACGTTCTGATTTCTTTGAAGAAGTTTACAGTGTACGCCCGGTGATCAGGCAGCGTCACGAGAAATAAATAACGTATGTAATCAAGAAGGAGACCAGGGGGTTATGGCACAGGGAAAAGTTTTTTCGGATGAATCATATTATACAAACAGGGAACTGAGCTGGCTGCTTTTTAACGAGAGGGTGCTGGCGGAGGCGAGGGATAAGCAGTTACCGCTGTTTGAGCGGCTGAAATTCTTAAGTATCACGGCGTCTAATCTGGACGAGTTCTTCATGGTGCGGGTGGCGTCCCTCAAGGATATGGTGAACGCGGGTTATAAGAAGCGTGACATTGCGGGAATGACGGCGACGGAGCAGCTTGAGAGGGTGAATGAGAAGACGCATCAGCTTGTGAACCAGCAGTACAATACTTACAACCGTTCCCTTCTGCCGCAGCTTTCGGCGAACGGGCTGCGCATCATTACCCACCATGAGGATCTGACGAAGGAGGAGGCGGCGTATGTGGACAGCTACTTTACGGACAGCGTCTATCCGGTGCTCACGCCCATGGCGGTGGATTCCTCCAGACCTTTTCCGCTGATCCGCAATAAGTCCCTGAATCTGGTGGCCTTGATGACGAAGAAAAACGGCGACGGGGAGATGGAGTTTGCCACGGTGCAGGTGCCCAGCGTCCTTTCCCGTCTGGTGGAGATTCCTTCTGAGGAGGGGAGACGCCTGATCCTTTTGGAAGAGGTGATAGAGCGTAACATACACAAGCTTTTCCTGAACTACGATATTGTCTGCACCTATCCTTTTCGGATTATGCGCAACGCGGACCTGACGATCGAGGAGGAAGAGGCGGAGGATCTTTTGCAGGAGATCGAGAAGCAGCTGAAAAAGAGACAGTGGGGGCAGGTGATCCGACTGGAGGTGGAGGAGGGCATTGACAGCCGTCTCCTCAAACTGATCCGGGAGGAACTGACAATCCCGAAGGAGGATATTTACGCTATCAGCGGACCGTTGGATCTGACTTTTCTGATGAAACTATACGGCGTGGAGGGTTTCGACCATCTGAAAGAGCAGAGCTATCTGCCGCCCCAGACTGTGCCGGAGCTGCCGGAGGACGCGGATGTGTTTGCGAAGATCAGGGAGGGTGATATCCTGATGCACCATCCGTACCAGAGTTTTGAGCCGGTGGTGCGGTTTATCAGACAGGCGGCAAGGGACCCGGAGGTTTTGGCGATCAAGCAGACGCTTTACCGTGTCAGCGGCAATTCTCCCATCATAGCGGCTCTGGAGCAGGCGGCGGAAAATGGCAAACAGGTTTCCGTGCTCGTGGAGTTAAAGGCGAGGTTTGACGAGGAAAATAACATTGTCTGGGCGAGAAAGCTGGAAAAGGCAGGCTGCCATGTCATTTACGGACTGGTCGGGCTTAAGACCCACAGTAAAATAACACTTGTTGTGAGAAGAGAGGAGAACGGCATCCGCCGCTATGTCCATCTCGGAACGGGCAACTACAATGATTCCACGGCGAAGCTTTACACGGATGTCGGCTATTTCACCTGTTCGGAGATGATCGGGGAGGATGCGACGGCGGTGTTTAACATGCTCTCGGGCTATTCGGAACCGAGGAGCTGGAACAGGCTTTCCCTTGCGCCCTATTGGCTGAAGGACAGATTTATTCATCTGATTGCCAGAGAGAAGGCACATGCCGAATCGGGGAGACCGGCAAGAATCATTGCCAAGATGAATGCGCTCTGCGACAAGGATGTGATCGATGCGCTTTATGAGGCGAGCGGGGCGGGGGTAAAGATCGATCTGATTATCCGCGGCATCTGCTGCCTGCGCGTGGGAATAGAGGGCGTCAGCGAAAATATAACGGTCCGCTCCATTGTCGGCAACTTTTTGGAACATGCCAGAATCTTTTACTTTGAAAACGACGGCAAGCCGGAGTATTACTGCGCCAGCGCGGACTGGATGCCGAGAAATTTAGAGCGCCGGGTGGAAATCCTGTTCCCGATCGAAAAGCCGGCTTTGCAGGAGAAACTGAAACACATTCTGGACAGCCAGCTTAAGGATACAGTGAAAGCCTCGGTTTTGCAGCCGGACGGCAGCTATGTGAAGGTGGATAAGCGCGGGAAGGAAGTGTTCAACGCCCAGCTTGCGTTCTGCAAAGAGGCGAAGGCGGCGGCGAAGGAGAAGGCGGGAACCGTGCATAAGAGGGTATTTATTCCGAAAATGCACCATGACCAAAGTGAAAAGGACTAGAAAGGAATTGAAAAAATATGAAAATTTATCTTGCGTCGGCGTCGCCGAGGCGGAAGGAGCTTTTGAAACAGGTGGGCATTTCCTTCAAGGTGGTGCCGAGCACGGTGGAGGAGAAGATCACGAAGGAAGCGCCGGATGAGGTTGTGGAGGAGCTGTCCTACCAGAAGGCGGTGGATGTCTGCGGGAAGCTTACGGCGGAGGGCAAAGAGGATTTTGTCGTGGTCGGCGCGGACACGGTGGTTTCCGCTTGGGGAAAAATTCTCGGAAAGCCTGCGGATAAAGCGGATGCGGCGCGCATGTTAAAGGGTTTGCAGGGAGGCAGCCATCAGGTTTATACGGGCGTTACCCTTGCATGGAAATATAAGGATATGTCGCCCATGTACGCCACCTTTTCCGAGTGTACGGATGTGACGATGTACACTATGACCGACGAGGAGATACAAAGGTATGTGGACAGCGGAGAACCTATGGACAAGGCGGGCGCGTATGCGATCCAGGGGCTTTGCGCCGCGCATATTCAAGGCATCTGCGGGGATTATAACAATGTGGTCGGACTGCCGGTAGGACGGCTCTGTCAGGAATTAAAGAAACGGGGACTGCTGTAGGCGCTGTGGCAGATGGGCTGAAAGTCGGAATCCGATCGCACAGACGCGAGGCAGACAGGAAGAGAATTTGTATTATGTAAACTTGATTGATAAAGGGGAGGGAGAGTCATGTTTGACGAGAAAGTAGTACAGTGCTTTTTGGAGAACCAGCTGCAGCTTTATCCGGAGAAGGTTGCAGAGACCTATGAGGAAGCGGAGAACTTCCTTGAGGAGTGCATGGCGGTTGTGGCGGACTCCGTGAAGGAAGTGTGGGAGTTTTTTGAGGAGGAGGGCGTAGATACGGAAGGCGCCGATGAGGAAGGGATTCTGGAGGCGGACGAGGTGTTTGAGGTCGGCGACGGAAGGTACCTGATTGTTATCTGAGCAGTTTCCGCATCATATCAGCGAGCCCATTCTGATCGTTGTCGAGGTCTGTGACAACATCGGCGTGGGCTTTCACTTTGTCCGTGGCATTTTTCATGGCGATACCGCAGCCTGCGGCTTCCAGCATGGAGATGTCGTTTTCCGCATCCCCGGCGGCAAAGGAGTCCGAGACCGGGATGCCCAGATAATCGCAGAGAAAGAGCAGGGAACTGCCTTTGCCCGCATTCCAGTCATAGAGTTCCAGATAGATCTGGCTGGAATAGATGGTGCGGATCCGACCCTCCGCCCAGTCTGCAATTTTCTTTCGGAACGTTTCCAGTTTCTCGTAGTTATGTAAACTGATTGCAAGCATTTTGCACGGTTCTTCCGTGAGAGAGTCGCAGAGATTTTCGGAAACGATCATGGGCAGATGTATTTTTCTGCGGTAGTAACGGATTTCCTCGTCATCCGCAGGGGAAATGATGGCGTCGTCCACATCGCTGTCGCGGTAAGTCTGGATATGGAGGGACAGCTCCTTCGCCTGCTCCTGCATATAGGAGACGCAGGAGAGCGGAAGCCCAATTTTACGGATGGTGCGCTTTCTGTCGCAGTCGTAGACACGGGCGCCGTTGGATGCGCTCAAGAAGATGCCGGGCTGCGTCAATCCCGCCAGTTCTTTCACTTCCATGACGCTCAAAAGCGGTCTGCCGGAGGAGAGCACCAGACGGTTTCCGTCCGCCAGAAATTCATCCAGAAACGCTTTGTTTTCCGGGGAAACCTGACTCTGGTTATTTAAAAGTGTATCGTCCAAATCCGTGAACAGTATTTTCATAAGGGCACCTCATTTGCTTACTTGTGTCTGGTGTCATTTATACTTTGCGGGGCAATGCCGCTTTGATTTTCAGGAGCGTTTCCTCTGGGATATACAGTTTGCCGTAGCCGCAGCCGAGATCCAGACCAGGTTTGTTCGCGCCGTGAAAATCGGAGCCGCCGCTTACAAGCAGGTTGTATTTTGCGGCAAGTCTCTGCATGTCGCGCACATCCTGATTGCTGTAAGTGCTGTAGAAGACTTCGATTCCCATAAGCCCGTCCGCTTTCAGGGAGGAGACCAGCGTGTCCAGCCTGTCGTTTCCCATATGATACAAGGGAGGGTGCGCCAGAATGGGAACGCCGTCTGCCTTTAAAATCAGATCCACCGCCTGGGAGGGGGTCACCTTCTCCCGCGGTACAAAGTATTTCGTGTGGTCGCCAAGGTATCTGGCGAACGCGTCCTGCCGGCTTTTCACATATCCGTGTTCCAGCAGGTAGGAGGCGTAGTGCGCTCTGGTGATCACGGCATCGGGATACATGGCAAGCAGCTTTTCGTAGGTGATATCAATGCCTGCGCCCTGCAGGTTTTCGCACATTTTCCTGTTGCGGCTGACGCGCGAGTCCACGAAGCTGCCAAGCGCGCTTTGGAACGCTTCTCTTTCATAGGAGATGTAAAGCCCTACAATGTGCACGTCCTGCTTCTCGTATTTCGTGGAAAACTCGATTCCCGGAATCATTTCCACGGAAGGAAGACCGCGCTCTCTCAGGGCAGCCGCATGTGCCACCGCCTCGTCAAGCCCTTCTATACTGTCGTGATCCGTGATTGCCACGGCGGCAAGATTTTTCTCTATGGCATAATCCACCAATTCCGTAGGCGTGTAACTGCCGTCGGATTTGCAGGTGTGGGTGTGCAGGTCAATGGCTCTCATATTTTTCCTCTATTATCCATTTATTCGTTTCTCACCTTAGTCGTCTTCTTCCTGGCTGGCGGTACTCGTGTAAACGGTACGCTTTCTCGCCATCTCGTCGCTTTCCAGATACTCGTCGTAGGTGGTGATCTTGTCAACCAGAGTGCCGTCCGGCAGGATTTCCATAATACGGTTTGCCGTGGTCTGCACCACCTGATGGTCATGGCAGGAGAAAATCTCCACACCCTTGAATTTCTTCATGCCTTCGTTCAGCGCCGTGATCGCCTCCATGTCGAGATGGTTCGTCGGCTCGTCAAAGAGCAGGCAGTTTGCGCCGCTTATCATCATTTTGGAAAGAAGACAGCGCACCTTCTCGCCGCCGGAGAGTACCTTTACTTTCTTCACGCCGTCCTCGCCGGCAAAGAGCATACGCCCGAGGAAACCGCGCACATAGGTCACGTCCTTCACGGGAGAGTAGCCCATGAGCCAGTCGGTGATGGTGTAGTCGTTGTCAAACTCTGCCGTGTTATCCTTCGGGAAATACGCCTGAGAGGTGGTAACGCCCCATTTGTATGTGCCTTCGTCCGGCTCCATTTCGCCCACTAAAATCTGCAGAAGGGTGGTTTTTGCCAGCTCGTTGCCGCCCACAAGTGCGATTTTGTCGTCGTGTCCCACGATGAAGGAAATATTGTCCAGTACCTTTACTCCGTTAATGGTTTTGCTTAAGCCCTCCACGGTGAGAACCTCGTTGCCGATCTCACGCTCGGGGCGGAAGTCAATGTAAGGATATTTACGGCTGGAAGGACGGATGTCGTCCAGCTCGATTTTTTCAAGGGCGCGCTTTCTGGAAGTCGCCTGTTTGGATTTACTTGCGTTGGCGGAGAAGCGGGAGATAAATTCCTGCAGCTCCTTGATCTGTTCCTCTTTCTTTTTATTTGCTTCCTTGCGCTGCTTGATGATCAGCTGGCTGGACTCGTACCAGAAATCGTAGTTGCCCGCATAGAGCTGGATCTTGCCGTAGTCGATATCCGCCGTGTGGGTGCAGACTTTATTCAGAAAGTAGCGGTCGTGGGACACCACGATCACCGTGTTTTCAAAATTGATCAGGAACTCCTCCAGCCAGGCGATCGCGTCTAAGTCCAGATGGTTGGTGGGCTCGTCCAGAAGCAGGATATCGGGATTGCCGAAAAGCGCTTTTGCCAGGAGTACCTTGACTTTTTCGTTACCGTTTAAGTCAGCCATCTGGCTGTAGTGCAGCTCCGTCCCGACACCGAGACCATTCAGGAGCGTAGCCGCGTTGGATTCCGCGTCCCAGCCGTCCATCTCCGCGAACTCCGCTTCCAGTTCGCTGGCGCGGATGCCGTCCTCGTCGGAGAAATCTTCCTTGGCATAGATGGCGTCCTTCTCCTTCATAATCTGATAGAGCCGCTCGTTGCCCATGATGACCGTGTCCATAACGGAATAGGCGTCGTACTTAAAGTGGTCCTGCTCCAGAACCGAGAGACGCTGTCCAGGTGTGATTGACACGTCGCCGTTGGTTGTTTCCAGAACGCCTGAAAGAATTTTTAAGAAGGTGGACTTACCGGCGCCGTTCGCGCCGATCAGCCCGTAGCAGTTCCCTTCTGTAAATTTGATGTTTACGTCCTCAAAGAGGGCCTTTTTTCCTACGCGTAAGGTTACGTTGTTTGCCTGTATCATGTTACGTCCTCATGTTTTCTGTATTTTTACGTGTTTCGGTTACTCATATCATTATACATAAAAGGGATTTTTTTTCAATGGGGAATGTGGGTTTACTCACTTTTAATCACTTTTAGACGGCGTTTACCAGCTCCTGCGCATAAATTTTGCATATCACAATCTTGTTGAAACTTTTTGCCATTCTGATTCGTATTATTTATATATAGAAGAAACGGCAACAGGCAGTATCGTGTATGCGGCAGGATAATACTGCGGACGAAGAGAGGGGCGGCTTATGAGCAGCTTTTTATTTACGCCGATGACGCGGTTTTACGCGGAGGCTCTGGAGTATATGAAAAATGTGGCAGGCGGAGCGGTGAAGGAGGACGGAACGTCCGGCGGTTTTGGCGGAAGCTGGAGAACGCAGACGGGCAAGGGTGCGGTTTCCGGAAACTTTGCAGGGACAGTGCGGGATCAGCTTGTAAGCAAGCAGGGCACGGCGGGCGGTGCATCCCAGGCGGGGGACCGCAACGAGTATGCCGCACAGACCATGTCCATGGATCAGTACAAGATGTATATTTACCAGAAAATATCGTCGCTTCCCACGAGCGCGGCCCAGAAGTGGGATGCGGTGTCGGTCAACATTTCCGAGGAGGGATTCGCGGCGATGAAAGCTGATCCCGCTTACGAGAAGTGGGTGCTCGATACGCTGCGGCGGGATTTCGCCTTCTACAATCCGTGGAGCGCATATGCGGGCGGCAGCTACCGGGTGCACTATTTCGGCGCTACGAAGGAGGAGTACCGGGGCGAGAGCTTTCCGATGGGGTTCCGTAACGGCGGAAAGCACACGGATTCCTCAAGGAAAAAGAAACAGAAGAGTTTCTGGGAAAAGCGGGCCGAGCGGCACAAGATGTATATGGATCTCGCCACCAAAGCGTGGTACAAACGGGAGAATGAGCGGGAGTACCAGCAGAAGATTGCTCTTGGAAGGAAAGAGGTGAGCAGCGCGCTTCTCAGGCAGCAGGCGATGGAACGCGCCACAGGGGAAAAGATGGAATTAGGAGTAAACCCCGACGTGCTTTCCGAGGCGGCAACGGAGCTGGCACAGAATTATGTGTTTTTCAAGATACCGAGCGCGCTGATGAACCCGAAACCGAAACCAGGCAAGTGATATGCGGAGAATGCCGTATTTTAGGCATTCTCCTATGTGAGAAAAGTCTGCAAAGCAGACTTAGTACTTCTTAACGAAGCAGCCTCTGCTGCCGAGTTTTAGAAGTACTTCTCACAATATGACCGTGAATACGCTGCCGCCGCCGGGACGGTCGGCGACGCTGATTGTGCCGTGGTGGAGCCTGACAATTTCAGCGGCGATAGAAAGTCCCAGCCCGAAGTGCCCTTTGGTGCCCCGGGATTTTTCTGCACGGTAAAAACGGTCGAAAATCTTTTTCCTGTCATCGGGAGGAATCCCGATGCCGGTATCGGAGACCGTCAGATAAAAGCGGTTCTTTTTGTGGGAAAGCGCAAGGCCGATGTGTCCGCCCTCCGGGGTGTAGCTGACGGCATTGTGAAGCAGGATGGAGAGAAGCTGGACGATGCGGTCAGCGTCCGCGGTGCACAGCGGCAGTGACTCCTCCGGAAGCGTAATGGAAAGGGACAGCTCCTTTTCGGCGGCTATCGGTTCAAAAGCCTCGTAAGTGTTAATCAGCAGTGTGTCCAACTCCACGGGCGCAGGACGGCAGGTGAAGCGCTGGGAGTCGGAAGCGCTCAAGGTAAGCATATCGTTGACTAAAGAGGTCAAAATATCGCCCTCCTGTCTGATTGTGTCGAGAAAGCGGGACTGTTTTTCCGTGTCCGCGTCCCGGCAGCATTCGGCGGCGGAGAGGATTACGGCGAGGGGCGTGCGCAGCTCGTGGGATGCCGCCGCAACAAATTCCGTCTGTTTCCTGCGGCTTTCAATGACAGGCTGCAGCAGTTTTCCGGTGAAGAAAAAGGAAAAGAGGGACAGGAGCAATATGGCGGCAATATCGATCAGCAGGAAGCGCATTCGCTGTCTCGTGATCTGTTCCCGGAGAAAATCAAGAGGGGAGAGTACCAGAATCTGCAGGGAGGACGTCCCCCGCTGCAGTTCAATGACACTGATATGAAACTCATGTTTTTTCCCCGAAGGGTTAAAAGGAAACTCAACGTGGTGACAAGTATTGTAGGAGTCGGCGCCGGTTTCCTCACGAAAGCCGATTTCATAATCGGACTCGTAGACTTCCAGACATTCATCCAGGAGACTGCGGATCTCAGAGGATTCCGACAGATTGGTCAGGCGGTTGTAGAGAAACGGAATGCCGTTGTCGAGCGCATAGAAAGTATAACCGCCGTGGGCTTCCATCTTGGAGAGCCATTCCATGGAGATGACGGACTGCTGCTCTAAGCTGGTGGCGATTGTATTGATATCGTTCTGGAAGGAACGGAATTGGTTTTCATACAGCTCCTTTTCTGACAGGTAGAGATAGAGCAGGGACATCACGATCAGGATTGCAGTGGTGATGCCGGCGCAGAGCGCCGTTAAATATATGTGTACTTTTCGGAACATGGTTTCCTCATTTCTGTGCCGTGTAACGGTATAAATCCATAGACAAAAGCGGCGCTTCTGCCTGCCGGAGCCAATCTACAGGCGTTAGGAGGATTCTGTCATAGCATATCCGACGCCCCGGACTGTCTTAAGGTTCAGACGGCTGCCAACTGTTTTCAGGCGTCTGCGCAGAAAATGGATATAGTTGTCCAGATTGCCCTCTTCCACGTCGCTGTCGGGTCCCCAGACTTTTAAGAGAAGATGGCTTCTGGAAAGGGTGGCGCCGCCGCTTTTCAGGAAAGCTTCC
The DNA here is from genome assembly GCA_003611805.1 of bacterium 1xD42-87. GTDB lineage: Bacteria > Bacillota > Clostridia > Lachnospirales > Lachnospiraceae > UBA3282. Next base: position 76,588 of record RAYM01000036.1, read on the forward strand.
AGAAGCGTCGCCTCCCGTTTTGACAGCGTGCAGCTTCCGGCAGGTCCTGTGAGCCGGTTTTCCGCAGGCAGCCAGACGATATCCGAGAGGGCGCGGGTTTCCTCGTCCACCAGACGGCGCGGTCTTCTCGACACACAGCGGATCCTTGCCAGAAGCTCTTCCAGCGCAAAAGGCTTTACAAGATAATCGTCCGCGCCCAGGTCAAGCCCTTCCACTTTATCGGAGAGGGTGCCAAGGGCGGTAATCAGGATCACGGGTGTGGAGATGCCCTTTTCACGCAGGGAGGCGAGCACATCCGTGCCCTCCATAAAGGGCAGCATGCGGTCTAACAGAATAATATCGTAGATATTCTGTTCCCCGTAGAAGAGTGCGTCCTCCCCGTCAAAACAGGCATCCACGATAAATCCCGCCTGTGTCAGTCCGTAAACAAGCGTCTCGTTCAGTTTTTCATCATCTTCAGCAAGCAGTATCCGCATGAATTTTACCACCTTTTAAATGTATTGTACCATATTAACTCAAACTTCCCACACTACTTCCGGGAATAAAGCCTTGATAAATGCCGGTTGGGATACAAACCAGTTAATCA
>RAYM01000037.1 GCA_003611805.1 bacterium 1xD42-87
GCCCGTCTTTCGCAGGAAGATACGTTAGAGGGCGACAGCAACAGCATTGTGAACCAGAAAGCAGTCCTCTCCAAATACGCGGCGGACAACGGCTTTTCCAATCCCGTTTTCTTCATTGACGACGGTGTATCGGGTGTGACGTTTGACAGACCAAATTTTAACCGCATGATTGCAGAGATTGAAGCCGGAAACGTGGCTACGGTCATTGTCAAGGATATGTCAAGGTTAGGGCGCGATTATCTGAAAGTCGGCTACTATACGGAAATCTTTTTCGTAGAACGTGACGTGAGATATATCGCAATCAATGACGGAGTAGACAGTGCAAAAGGCGACAACGATTTTACCCCGTTCCGTAACCTGTTTAATGATTTTTACGCCAAAGATACAAGCAAAAAGGTACGGGCAATCAAGCGGGCGCAGGGACAGGCGGGAGAACATCTGACAAAGCCGCCTTACGGCTACATAGTAAGCCCTAAGGACAAAAAGCAATGGATTGTAGACGAGGAAGCCGCCGCTGTGGTGAAGAGGGTTTTTGATTTATGTATCGCCGGAAAAGGCCCCATGCAGATAGCAAAAATCCTCAAAGAAGATAAGGTATTGACTGCCAAAGCCCACTACGCAAAGAAAAAGGGAAAACCATTTCCCGAAAATCCCTATGATTGGAGGGATAGTACCATTGTGGGCATATTGGAGCGTATGGACTACTGCGGGCATACGGTGAACTTCAAAAGCTATTCCAAATCCCACAAGCTGAAAAAGCGGATTCCAACCACAAAGGAACAGCAGGCTATCTTCTTCAATACCCATGAAGCGATTGTAGAGGACGCTGTTTTTGAACGGGTGCAGGAACTAAGGTCAAATAAACGCCGCCCTACAAAAGCAGACAGACAGGGCTTGTTTTCCGGCTTGGTATATTGTGCAGACTGCGGGAGTAAATTACACTTTGCTACCTGCAAAAGTTTTAACGGCTCACAAGACCACTACCGCTGTGCAAAATACAAGAGCAATACAGGAAGCTGCACGGCTCACTTTATCCGCGAGGAAGTGTTGAAGCAGATAGTGTGGGGCAGGATATTTGATGTGACCGCCCTTTTCTTTGATGACATCATGGCTTTCCATGAAATGATGTATCAGCAACGCTCCGCTGAAACGGAAAAGGAAATGAAGCGTAGGAAGCGTGAAGTCGGACAGGCGAGGAAGCGGATTGCGGAACTTGACCGTATCTTCAAGCGGATTTATGAGGACGACATAAGCGGTGCAATCAGTCACGAAAGATTTTTGAAGTTATCCGCAGAGTATGAAGCGGAACAGCGGGAACTGGAAGAAAAAGTCAAGGCAGACCAGCAGGAAGTCGATACCTACGAACAGAACAAGAGCGATTTTGACAGCTTCGCCGCGATTATCCGCAAGTATGTGGGGATAAAGGAACTCACCCCCGCAATCGTCAATGAATTTATCAAGAAAATCATAGTCCATGCGCCGGAAAAAGTGGACGGGAAGCGGGTACAGAAAGTAGATATTGTTTTCAACTTTGTAGGGGAAATCAATTTCCTTTCTGTCACACAACCGAAACGGCAAGGCGCATAGGAAATCGAAAAGACGGTACAGCCCTTGTAATCGGGGCTATACCGCCTAATCTGAAATTACTTCCCTCTAACCGTAAACATTTGGTGTAAACGGATTAGGTGAAACTAAGAATGGAAGAACGCATATATCACAAATGCATATACAGCAAGTAATAGCCCACTATTGGGGAAGGACAGATAGTGCAAATATATTGGGTAATTCCGTAGAGTCAGCAATACGAGCTGCCCAAAAGGCTTTATATGATTTTGACCATCCGTTGGAACCTAACAAGGTAAGAAGTATTGAAGAACAGCAGGCACGTGTAAAAGAAAGGCAGTTTTATGTATCTTTTCTGGAGAAGCTGCAGAAATTGCTAACAGAGAATAAGGAGCAGGGGGAAACAGGGTTATGCGGTGTAAGTGATAAAACTTCTTTGTATAGCAAATGATATTGTTGTGCGACAACTATTTTGGAAGAGTATGCACTATGTTGGGACTGTGCCAGCATGGTGCATACTTTCTCTTTTGGGTTATTCTTCTATAAGTGGCCTTATTATAGACAAGATTGATGAGGGCATGTGATTGATGGATCTTTTAGAATAGGAGCGTAGTTTTGAAAGGGTGTTAATGCAATATCTTTTTGCTAATATACGAGCAGTTTCTTATGGGTAAAATCTCGAATAAATATTGATCTTCCCACGGTTGAAAGGTAACTTCATTATTCTTGAATATTCATATTTATATTGTGACTCATTTGTTTGATCATTACGCAAAACCAATCTTAGTATAACACTTTTTCTGGAAAAACAAATACTGAAAATTCTGTGTCACAGGTGTACCTTTCCTATGATAAGCGCCCGCCGTTTTCAGGGCAGACGTCACATGGAATCTGGCGAAAAATCTTTTAATAGTTTTAGAAATCTGGTTATCATTCTGGTTGTCTTGTGTTATACTGTTATTCATAGCATGGGTCTCCGTTGGTATGTTGTTTTCTGGACAATTCAATTATACCAAAAACAGAGTGTTTCATGCTATTTTATTGCCAGTTTTTATTGGATGTTCAAGGTGCATAGGCGCTTATTCAAGTGCGAAGTTTGAGTAACAAATCCCAAGAAATGGCGGGCAGATATGGCAGAGTCCACACTTTGCGCCAACCCCTGTGCCGTCCGTCTGCACGCAGGTAATTGCGTAGCTTGAGAACAGTTCCGTGCTGATGATGTCTGGCGCATTGTCCAGACCGTTCATAAAGGTGTCCCCCCCGTTACGGGCACGACAATGTAAAACTCCCTGCCTTCACTCTGCAGTTTTTCGAGGGTGACATACATTTCGTTATTTTTGCATACATAAGATAAGCCTGAGCACAAACACCCCGTCGTCATTTCGGAAATCATATTCCCCGTTATACTTTTTCACCGTTCTGATGATGCTGGAAACGCCCACACCCTTTTTTAATTCACTTCCGGGTTTTCCATCCTCCAATGTCGTCTCTTTTCTGCATGTATTTCTGCAGGAAATAATCAGTTTATTCTTTCTACGCCTAAGCATCAGATCAATAAAACATTCCTGCTCATCCAGCCTCTTTTTCACTTCCATGCAGGCGTAAATCGCATTTTCGTACGCATTCGCGAGAATTGCTACCAGGTCGATGTCCGAAATTTCCGGATTCTTTTCAAGCTCCACATCCAGTTTTACCTTAATCCGCTCACGCTCCGCCTTTCTCGTATAAGCGGAAAGCACGTTATTGACTGCCGTATTGGCGCAGATCGCCTGCTGCACCCCACGGTCCATTTCCCGGTCATACTCCTGCAGATACTGCAAAAGTTCTTCGGTCTCTCCTTTGCGCGCGCACTCCGCAATTACCGCGTTATGATGCCTGATATCATGACGGAGTCTTTTACCGGACTCCACCGACTCTTCCAGAATTTCCAGCTGCCGCTCCAAAAGTCTGTAGTTCATCTGGATCAACTGGTTTTCCCTCTCGTACTCCTTTTCTTTTCCAATGTGCAGATAAAAATGAAAAATAAGAAGCTGCAGAGTTCCCGTCAGGAAAAAGTTCATCAGGATCTGATAAATTCTGTGAAACGTCATTTCCTTGTTCAGACCCGGATTTAAAATGTAACCAATGCCAAGTAGAATACATATAATCATCACGGCGACACTGAACTTATCCGCCTCGCTCTCCACATAATCGCCAAAATCTTTTACCGTCTTCCTGACGTACTTATTGAGCAGGAACGCAATCAATCCAATCAGCCCGATACGCGCCACGATGTCCGCCCACACATTGCGGTCAAAGAAAAGAATGGAAATTTCCAGCGCTCCGACCAGAAATATGGCAAGCAGATAAAATACCAGCGCCAGCTTATACACAGTCAGATAAAGGGAATCCCTGCTCATAAGAACGGCAAAAAGGGCAAAGCAGAGATACATGACAAAGGCAACCATCCGCGTGCAGCTTTCCCAGTCCGCCACATACCACACACATGCCAGAATAAGCAGTACCACAGAAAAACAGCTATAGCAGACGACAGTCTTCTTCCTGCCAAACCGGGATTGCGCGAGTAGGGAAAACAGCGCAATCGTCCCCGCAAGGCTGATCGCAAAACGGATAAACGCTATGTATACAGAGCCACCCAACATGTCAATTCCTCTTTTCTCGCACGACCTAGTTTCTGCAGATTTCCAGTTTCTACAGCACTATTCTACAATAATTTCTTGTTGAAAAAAGGGTTGTCACGCGATTGTTACCTGACGTTTATTTTCACGTTCAATTTCGGAGTAAAAAAAGACATCCGACCAATCTTTTTATGCTATACTAAGTCAAAGACCCCGCCGTAAAGCAGTGGTTAAGCTTCGCTTAATCGGCATCAAACCGAAAACGCCCCAAGGGCAGGATGTAAGATTCGAGGATGACTATGTATAACGTTCTGATGGTGGATGACGATCCGATGATATTAGAAGATAATAAGACATATTTCTCCGCAAAGGGTTACGCGGTTGTCTGCGCTGATACCGCTGAGACAGCGGAAAAGATCATTTTATCCAATGCGTTGGACTGCGTGATTCTGGACGTTGACCTACCCGGTATGAGCGGTTTCACGCTGTGCGAAAAAATACGCGCAAAGACAGGCCTTCCCATCGTTTTCCTCTCCGGCTATACCGAGGAGGAAAACAGGATCCGCGGACTGTCCATCGGCGGGGACGACTATGTTTGTAAGCCTTACAGTTTAAAAGAACTGGAACTGCGGGTACAGGCGCGCATCCGCTCCGGCAGAGCTGCGGAGCCGCCCAAAACGCTTACTTACGGTCCGCTTTCCATCTGCCCTTCCTCCTGCAGCGCCATTTATGAAACACATTCCGTAGATTTTTCTTCCTACGAATTTGATGTGTTGTATTTTCTTGCAAGACATCCCAACGAAATCTATACGCCGGAACAGATTTACGATTCGGTATGGAAAGCCCCGATCAACAAGGGGCAGAAATCCCTGCAGGTTATTATGGGGCGCATACGCAGAAAGCTCTATGCAGTCTGCCCCGACCATGACTATATCCAGACCAAGCGCTACAAAGGTTATCTGTTTGTCCCGGATCTGGAATAACGGGAGCGCGCATAAAAACCTGCCGTCCCGGCAGCCACCGCAAGCAGGACAACCCCCACCGCGATTACCATATGTCCGATCCGACGGTTGTCCGCACGCAGAGTCTGCGCGGGACCCGCGCCGTTTTCCCCGTATGTGGATAGGGCTTCGACAGCCTCCGCATCATTCTGGGCATCAGGATCACTGTTGCCAGTGTTTTCCCCACCGCCCGCGTCCATCCGCGCATAGAGGGCAGGAGTTTCACCGGGTTCCTGTGACTCAGCCTGTGGCATCTGCTGCGCATTGACAGTCCCAGCTTTCGTGTCAGGCAGCTGATCCGCCTCAGTATTTGAAGATTTCGCCTCTGACACCCGTCCCGCACTGCCGTCTGCCAATGCCGCATGCAACGGCTGCCCTGCATTATGGTTTGAATCGCCGGCATCAGAAGGCATCCCGTATTCAGCCCCGCCCGCATCAGCCTGGTCCGGGTCGTCACCGCAGCCTTCCTCCTGCTCCGGCTTTTCCTCTTTGGTAGGTGAGCCGACATTCTCCTCCTGCGGCTTGTCAGGCGGGTTTGTGATGGAAGTGCCGCCGCCCCGGCTGCCGCCTATATCCTCCATGACGTCCAAATCGTCGGCCGCGTAGCATAGCACATTGGAAAAATATTCGATTCCGTTATTGTTGCACTGCAGGCGGATATAGATATACGGGTGAGCCGCCCTGCCGGACCGCACGCCGTCAACGATAATAACGAAGCCTTCGTATGTACCATTCACCATTGCTTCCTCGGATACCATCCAGTTTTCCGCGTCGAAAGAGTACTCCGAAATCAGCGTATAAGGAAATTCCTCCTCCGGCTTCGTATAACAGCCCTTGAAAATATAAGAGTTTCCGTACATCGATGCATTTACTTTCTTAAAGGTCAGCGGATAATCATTATAAACAACCGTGCCCCGCACTGGCTCCATGGATGCCGCATCCGAAAAAGAACCTTGCAGCTTGAAACGCAGTCTTTCTTCCTGCTGCCTCTCCGTACCTTCCAGATTCCACACCAGAGGAACCGAAACATCGGAGTTTACCTCTCCCTGCCGGTTAACTCTGCAGCGAAGAGCTTCCGGCAGGACATCATTCACCGTCTGTCCCTTCTCCACAACAACGCAGACGGGATCCGATTCTATTACGAACGGCGTCTCGGCGTAATGGACGCTCCCTGTGACCCGGCAGTCGGAAACAGCCAGACCTGCGCCTTCCTCCTGCCACAGCGCGCCCGTTTTGCTCTCCACCGTAATGCCCTGCATGGACAGCAGCCCCCTTTCCTCCACACAAAAGATGCCTTTGCCCTCCGGCTGTCCTGAAAAGGTGAGATGATTATCACTCATAAGATCAACCGCCTTGGTCACCGTGATGGTATAGCGGTCTGTATCAACCATGATGACGGGCATATGCAGCGCACCGGGGTAAAAACTGTAGTCCTCATCCAGAACAATATGGTCAGCCAGTTTTACCGTGCCCCCGGTGTACTTGTGCGATTCCAGCCAGTCTGTCAGTTCCCCGCCGCTGGACACGCTTTCTTCCGGTTCCTCCGTGACAGCTGATTTCATTGCCCGCACCGCTGAGCCGACAGCAAGCTCATCAGCTTCCCACGGCTCCGGGTCAACGGCTGGCTCGTCAGTTTTGCCCGGCTCCGCGTCGACGGCTGGCTCATCGCTTTCCCACGGCTCCGCGCCAGCGGCTGGCTCGTCAGTTTCCCACGGCTCCACGTCGACGGCCGGCTCGTCAGTTTCCCACGGCTCCGCGCCAGCGGCTGGCTCGTCAGTTTCCCACGGCTCCACGTCGACGGCCGGCTCATCAGTTTCCCACGGCTCCACGCCAGCGGCTGGCTTGTCCGTTTCCCACGGCTCCGCGTCGACGGCTGGCTCGTCAGTTTCCCACGGTTCCATGTCGGCGGCTTGTGCATCGTTCTGCCCTGCCTCCGGGGTATGGACATCCTCCGCATTTTGCGGCGCGGCTATTGCGACAGTGAAATCGGCTCTGTATAATAGAAACACAATTGCGAGACTGAGTACAAACAGGAAAGTACGCTTATTTTTCATCATTTTCACTCTTCTTTGGAAGGAATCTATATTATTATGAAACAACAGCTATTTACAAGATCCGCATTACAGACCATCCTTGTCATCGCAGGCGCCGTTATGGTAAGCCTGTTCGGATTGTCTATTGGCACGCAGTATGATAATAAATATATAACAAAGGCGGCACCCGCACAAGACCAACTTTATACGATTCCAGAAAAAGGATACTGCGCCCTCGTGGATGGATGGGAATTTTATCCGGACACGTTGCTTTCACCAGCTGATTTTTCATCCGGCACACACAATTATTACAGCACATGGGCAGGCGAATATCCCAATCTTGCCATGTTCCATGAAGACAAAAATCCTTACGGAACATCCACATGGCGTATGCGTCTGCGGGGAAACGGCAGCGTCCTTCTCTATCTGCAGGAGCCTCTGTGCGCCGCCAGCGTCTTTGTGGACGGAATTTGTCTCGGCGTAACCGGCGATGTGTCTCCCGACAGCTATTCTCCCCTGATCAAAGACAATACTTATGCGTTTACCATTGACGGGGAGGCGGAACTGATTATCCAGACTGCCAACTATTCACACTATTACGGCGGCATCTGGTATGCGCCCGTCATCGGGGACGCGGAAAGCGTCAGCCGTCTCATTGCCGCCCGGATGCTCCTTTACGGAATGCTGTTCTTTTCATCGCTCACGCTCTCCCTGTTCTGCATCGTACTCTGGGAGCGCAGGGAAAACGGCAAAAGAACGTCCACATTCTATTTCGGTATGTTAAGCCTGTCCTTCGCACTGCGAATCTGCTATCCTTTCTTAAGGCTGTCTGGCGTGCCCTTCGTGCGTGCGCTCTATGCGGTGGAGGATGTTGCTGCCATATCCGGCATTTACTTTTCCATGCAGATTGCCCTTCTGCTGTTTGTGCCGGAACCGGGCGCCGGCGCAATCTCCCGCCGCCTGAAAAAAGGGCTTCGCGCTCTCACCATGAGCGCCTGCGTCGTTGTCGCCGTCGTTCCTCTGCTTGTATTTCCCGCGGTTCCCGGGCTTGTGCAATGGTACGGACCGCTTATTTCATGGTACAAAGCCATCATGGCATTCTTTCTGATCAGCCTGTCGGCCTATGGTGGTTTTATGGGGTTTCATTATGTTAAGATCGTTCTTGCCGCCGCCGTCGCAAGCGACGTCTGTCTGATTTACGGTGTCCTGTCCATCGGATATTACGAACCGTTTATCGGCGCATATCCTGAGGAGTACGGCTCCTTTTACATGGTAATCGCCTTTGCCTTCCTGATGGTACAGCGAAGCAGGGAAATGGCTGCGGAAAACGGGCGGCTGAATCTCCATCTGCAGGAAGAGGTCGAGGAAAAGACAGAGCATCTGCGCAGGCTTCTTACAGAAAGAGGTCAGTTGATCGCGGAGCTGGGGCACGATATGAAATCGCCCCTAACCTCCCTCTCCAACATGGCACAGATCATTCGAATGAATGATATTATGCTGGATGATGCCACACATAAAAGAATGATTCATATAGAAGAGCAGTGCAATGTTTTATCCGACCGCCTGAAATCCATTCAGGAAATTGCCTCCCAGACAGGCGCTCCTGCCAAAATGGAACCCCTGCTGCTCAACACCTTTCTTTCGGATTTCTATCACAACTGCCGTCCGATTATTGAGCTTTACGGACCGAATGTTTTTGCGGACATTACGCCCCGCCCCTGCTATATCATGGCAAACCGCGAACAGCTCTTCCGCGCGCTGGAAAATCTTCTATATAACGCAGCCGATTTCACGCCGCCGGAGGGCAAAATAACTCTCTCTCTTACAGCAGATGAAAGCTTTGCCTATATCGCCGTTTCAGACACTGGCTGCGGCATCCCGGAAGAAGAACTGCCAAATATCTTCCGCCGTTCCTACACCACCCGCAGTGATAAAGGCGGTCAGGGGCTGGGGCTCGCCATCACCCACACGATTGTTCTGGAACATGCCGGGCGGATAGAAGCGGATTCCAAGGAAGGGGAAGGAAGCAAATTTACAATCTGTATTCCGATGGTGTCATCCCGCACACCTTTTTAAAATAACGCGTAAAGTGGGGCAGACTGTCAAACCCCGCCTGTGCCGCCGCCTGCGCCACCGGCAGTTTTTCCACCCGCAGCAGGTACTTGGAACGCTCCATGCGTGCGTCCAACAGTTCTGATTTGGGCGAGCGGTTAAAAAACATTTTGTAATAGCTGTAAAACTGGCTCGTCCCGAGATTGGTCAGCGCCGCCATACTGTCCGCGTCCCACTTCCTGTCAATATGGGTCAGAATCTCAATCCTCGCTTTCCTAAACTCCTCAAAAATATCCGCCTGAAAGTCTTTCCCCTCCGGGAATGTATGAAGCTGTCTGGAAAAAAGAATAAAAAGCTGGTGCATGAGTTTATCGATCTGTTCCCGATAATAATCCTGCTTTGTCACGCTCTCCACATAAACGGACTTGAACAGAGCGTTTATGGAGTCGGGATAGGGTGGATAGACGATTGTGTTGGCAGGAAGGTCATATGTGGTAAGAAAGCTGTCGTCGTCGCATGTAAAGTGCACGAAACTGTTTTTAAAACGACCGACAGCCTGATAAACCTGCGCCTCTCCCGGCGTATATAGCAAAAACGCGCCTTCCTTCGCCGTCTGAATCCTGCCGCTGAGCCGCACCCTCATGGGTGTCATGAAATGGAGAAAGAGATAATCTCCGCTGCCGTCAGGACGATTAATCATATCGCAGTCCGGGTTAAACCGATTGTAATCGCAGTAGCCTGTATGAAACATGGGGCGCCTCCTTTTTCCTTATTCTATATTCTATTCCATAATCGGAAGAAAAGTCAAATATGGCGCAAGAAAAGGTATGGTTATTTTTGTACCTTTTGTTTATTATGAAGATAATATAATGGTAATTGCGAAACGCAACATAGGTCATGGGTGTTGCACACGTTGTGCACTATATAAAATATGAAAGAAGCGTTTCACAATTGCCTGCGAATAATCTCATAAGAAAGGGAAGAGGGTCAGAAAATGAAGAAAGCGCAGGTTATCATCGACAAAGAGTATATTGTGAGTGAGATTGACAAAAGAATTTACGGGTCGTTTATTGAGCATCTGGGACGGGCGGTTTATGAGGGGATTTACCAGCCGGAGAGTCCGTTTGCGGATGAGCAGGGATTCCGCAAGGATACGCTGGAGCTGGTAAAAGAGTGCAATGTGCCGATCGTGCGTTACCCGGGCGGAAATTTTGTGTCCGGCTACCGCTGGGAGGACGGCGTTGGACCGAAGGAAAAACGTCCCGCACAGGTCGATCTTGCATGGCAGGTTGTGGAGTCCAACCAATTTGGTCTCAACGAGTTCACGGACTGGTCAAAAAAAGCCGGAACCGATATTATGATGGCAGTCAACCTGGGAACGAGAGGGCTGTACGAAGCAAAAGAGCTGTTGGAGTACTGTAACTTTAAAGGCGGCACACTGATGAGCGATCTGCGCAGGTCTCACGGGTACGAACAGCCTCACGACATTAAAACATGGTGTCTCGGCAACGAGATGGATGGTCCGTGGCAGACCGGTCATAAGACAGCCGTGGAGTATGCCCGGATCGCCAACGAAACCGGTAAGGCGATGAAAATCTTAGATCCCTCCATCGAGCTGGTGGCATGCGGCAGTTCCAATTCACAGATGCCCACTTTCGGCGAATGGGAGGCAACCGTGCTCGACGAATGTTACGACACGGTAGATTATGTTTCCATGCACCAGTATTACGGGAACCGTGACAATGATTCCGCAAACTTCCTTGCAAGCAGCGTGGACCTGGATCAATTCATCTCGACGGTAGTCTCCATCTGTGACTATGTCAAGGGTAAACATCACGGCAAAAAGAATATCAATATCTCTCTGGACGAGTGGAATGTGTGGTTCCATTCCGAGGAGGAGGACAAGCAGCTAGAAAAGTGGGTGCAGAAACCTCATCAGCTTGAGGATATCTATAATTTTGAGGACGCGCTGTTAGTGGGCAGTATGCTGATTACGATGCTCCGCCACGCAGACCGCGTGAAAATCGGCTGCCTCGCACAGCTCGTAAACGTGATCGCACCAATTATGACTTCCGATACCGGCGCGTGGAGACAGACCATCTTCTACCCTTATATGCAGGCGGCTACGCTCGGTCAGGGAACCGTGTTAAACACGATCGTGAAATCCCCTGTCTACGAGGCAAAGCAGTACGGCGAGGCGCCCTATCTCGACTGCGTCGTTGTGGAGAACCCGGAAAAGAAGGAGCTGGTTGTCTTTGCGGTAAACAAAGATCTGGAAGAGGATATGGAAGTAACCATGGACTTGCGCCAGTACGCAGGTTACCATGTACAGGAGCATATCGTTATGCATAATGACGACCTGAAAGCGGTTAACACGGAAGCGAATCCTGATAATGTCGCGCCAAAGACGGGCGGAGGCGCCAAAGTGGACAGCGGCATACTGCAGGCTGTCTTCGGCAAAACAAGCTGGAACGTAATTCGCCTTTCCAAATAACGCGACCGTTCATAATTTGTTCATATTTAATTTTAAAAAACTTCATTTTAGAAACATGATTTAGACATTTCTGAAACGTATACTAAGACCATAAGATACAACACAGCAAGCTGATAACAAAGTTAGCTGATTAATTTAAAACTTTTTCATAATAAATGCCAAGTAAGGGAAACCTTGCTTGGCATCCTCCCTTTTCTGGGGTAAAATCCCGTTTCTATTCCTATTACAATCCAAATCGCCACGGAGAATGCCGTATTTCACGTATTTTCCTGAGTCCTTTCGCCCTATTATCCTATTATCCATGTATACAATTTCCCCTTGTCAGATATTATGCCTTATGGTATACTTGAATACCGTAAGCACCTTACAGTTTTATAGAGGAAATAACGTTTTCCATAACTGTCGACGTAGACATTTATATCGGATGTCTACGCTTTTTTGCTTACTGACAGGAAATTGTCGGTCAACAATTTCTTCTCAGTGCAGAAACGCAAGTGTGTAAGGTTGAGCGTCAAATGAATATGCCAACATGTTCGTTTGACTCATGGAAACAAAAATGAGGAGGATATGTGTTATGGTTGAAATGATTACAAATGTGAACAGCGCCGTCAACAGTTTTGTCTGGGGCATTCCCATGCTGGTGCTGCTCGTCGGTACGGGCATTCTGATGACCGCCCTTACCAAATTTTTCCAGTTGTCACACATTGGACACTGGTTTAAAAATACCATCGGCGGTATTTTTAAAGATGAACATATTACGAAACACACAGACAAGGAAGATCAGTCCATCTCCCAGTTCCAGTCATTATGTACGGCACTCGCCGCTACGATCGGCACGGGTAATATCGTCGGCGTGGCAAGCGCGCTGATCTCGGGCGGCCCGGGCGCAATCTTCTGGATGTGGATCGTGGCGTTCTTCGGTATGATGACCAACTATTCCGAAAATGTGCTGGGCATCTACTACCGCCGCAAGAATGAGCGGAACGAATGGTCCGGCGGTGCGATGTACTACTTGAAGGACGGACTTGGCTCCTATAAGGGCTTTAAGCAGATTGGCGCGGTGCTCGCTGTCCTGTTCTCCATTTTCTGCGTACTGGCATCCTTCGGTATCGGCAACATGAGCCAGATCAACTCCATCTCCGGAAACATGAAGTCCGCTTTCGGCGTTCCTACTTATGTGACGGGTATCGCGCTCTTGATTCTCGCGGCTCTCGTTATCGTGGGCGGGCTGAAACGTATCGCATCGGTTACCGAGAAGCTGGTGCCGTTTATGGCTATCATCTATGTGTTAGGCGCTGTGGCTCTCTTTATTATGAATATCGATCAGTGCGGTGCGGTTTTCTCCGCTATTTTCAAAGGCGCCTTCGGTCTTCGCGCGGTGGGCGGCGGTATCGTCGGCAGCGGCGTAAAAATGGCGCTCACATGGGGCATGAAGCGCGGCGTCTTCTCAAACGAAGCCGGGCTTGGTTCCTCCGTCATGGTACATTCCAGCTCCAACGTGAAAGAGCCTGTTCGCCAGGGTATGTGGGGCATCTTTGAGGTATTCGCAGACACAATTGTTGTCTGCACGCTGACCGCGTTCGTGGTGCTCTCCTCGGGTCTGGTTGATCTGGAAACCGGCGCGGTGTTAAGCTCCTCCGAAGGTTCCGCGCTTGTAGGAGAGGCTTTCGCCACCAGGTTCGGCAATGCCGGTCCCATGTTTATTGCCATTGCCATCCTGCTGTTCGCCTTCTCCACGGTACTCGGCTGGAGTCACTACGGTTCTAAGGCATGGGAGTATCTCTTTGGTACAAAGTCCATGATCGTCTACAAAATCGTGTTCGTCCTGATGATCTATGTGGGCGCGACAATGAATCTGGGGCTGGCATGGGATCTTTCCGATACCTTTAACGGGCTGATGGCGATCCCGAACCTGATCGGTGTCTTAAGCCTGTCCCCCATCGTTATGAAGATCACGCGGAACTATGTGGCAAGAATGCTGAAAAAAGAAAACGTGAAGCCGATTCTTTCCGCCTTCCCGGATATTGAGGAGACACATGCGGCGGAGTTGAAAGAAATGTATAAGGACAAATAAGGAAAAGAAAGAGATCGAAAAAGAAATTTGCCGGATTGTCTGCTATTTCTGTCCTTGTAAGATATTATATATTTAAAAAAACCCCGGCGCAGCTGTAAAAGCTTGCCGGGTTTTTTTACTTAATTCATTAATGCATACGCATCCTTATTATGCGATTTACGCCTTGCCGTCGGAACCGAGCACGTTCTTAATCTTGTGTGCTACCATATCCTTCACAGCCTGTCTTGCGGGCTTCAGATACTGTCTGGGATCGAAGTGATCCGGATGTTCCGCGAAGTACTTGCGGATGTTACCTGTCATAGCCAGACGGATATCGGAGTCGATGTTGATCTTACATACGGCAAGCTCTGCTGCCTTACGGAGCTGCTCCTCCGGGATACCTACTGCATCGGGCATGTTACCGCCGTACTGGTTCACCATCTTTACGAACTCCTGCGGAACGGAAGAAGAGCCGTGAAGCACGATCGGGAAACCGGGCAGTCTCTTGATGCACTCCTCAAGCACGTCGAAACGAAGCGGAGGAGGAACAAGAATGCCTTCCTCATTTCTGGTACACTGCGCAGCCGTAAACTTGTATGCGCCGTGGGAAGTACCGATTGCGATAGCAAGGGAGTCACAGCCTGTCTTCTCCACGAACTCCTCCACTTCCTCGGGACGGGTGTAGGACTCTTTACCTGCCTCTACAACTACCTCGTCCTCAACGCCTGCAAGTGTGCCGAGCTCAGCCTCAACCACTACGCCCTTGTCATGCGCGTACTCAACTACCTGCTTGGTCAGAGCGATATTGTCCTCGAAAGACTTGGAAGATGCATCGATCATAACGGAGGTGAAACCGCCGTCGATACAGGATTTACAAAGCTCGAAGGTGTCGCCGTGATCCAGATGAAGCGCGATCGGAATCTCCGGATTCTCCGCCACAGCCGCCTCAACCAGCTTCACCAGATAGGTGTGGTTCGCATAAGCGCGGGCACCTTTGGAAACCTGCAGGATAACGGGGCTCTTCAGCTCGCCAGCCGCCTCGGTGATACCCTGAACGATCTCCATGTTGTTTACATTGAAGGCACCGACTGCATAGCCGCCGTTGTAAGCCTTCTCAAACATTTCCTTGGTAGTTACTAATGCCATAATGTTTTCTTCCTTTCTATTAAAATTTTTTATTACTTTCCATCTTCTGGAATCCTATTTTATTTTAACAGCCAGTCCTGAGAAAGTCAATGTGAAGCATCCTCGCTGTTATCAATTACTGCCTTTTCTTTCCCCTCTACTGTCTCAATACAGTCAATGATTTTATCATTATTAAATCCCTGCGCCCGCAGCCAGTCTATCAGATTTAAAATTTCTTTTGCTGTCATCTTACGCATTACCTCCATTCCGTTTCCCTCCTTTCGGATTGTCCGCCCTTACCATAATTATAGTCAACAGAGAAATTTCGGTCAAGGTGTTTCAGCCGCCTTACGCTCACTCCAAGGGCACCCGAATTTCCAGCGCCTGGTGCCAGCTTTCAATCATTACCACGCGATGCTCTCCGCCGAACTCCCCGTCCAGTGTCCATGCGACCGGGTCTTCCGACTCTACTTTCAGCTTTTCAGTGGTGAATGTATAAATATGCTCCGACTTCACACGCTTATCCACGAGCGCGCGGATAATATTGTTGATATCCAGAGGATTTGTCGGTTTGCGGATCAGCGTTACCTCGAAAAGCCCGTCATCCAGCGCCACATTCTGTCCTGTAATCCCACGGAATCCTCCAACCGAATGGGAATTGGTCACCATGCCGTAGAGAAACTCTCCCTCAATCACCTCGCCGTTGCATGTAATTTTCAGGGGATAGGACCGCAGGGAAGGCAGCCGCCTGACGCCTTCTATCAGGTAAGCCGCATGTCCCAGCACATTCTTCGTATCCTGGGGCGTCCCGTAAGACACATCCGTAAAAATGCCGAATGCCGCCACATAGATAAATATATTGTAATTGAATTTTCCCACATCGCAGGCAAAAGTTCTGCCGTTCACTACTACATCCGCAGCCTGCAGCATATTCTTCGGAATCTTCAGGCTGTTTGCAAAATCGTTGGTACTTCCCGCCGGCACGTAACCTATGGGAAGTCTTTCCTCCGACTTCATCATGCCGGTCACCACTTCGTCGAGTGTGCCGTCCCCGCCGCTGCACACCACCATATCGTAGCCGGCGCGCCTTTCCTGCACGGCTTTCACCGCGTCGCCCGCCGCCTGCGTCGGATAAGCCGTCACCTCATAGCCAGCCTTTACAAAGGTATCTATAATATCTAAAAGATTACTCCTGATCTTTGCCTTGCCCGCTCTGGGGTTATAGACGAAAAGCATCTGTTTATCCATAGGTTACCTCCCGTATTTAAAAAGAGACTGCCCAGAACCTTATCCGCAAACCACGCCACAGGATTCTGAACAGCCCACACATTATGCCTTATCAAATGTCAATCCTGTCACACCCATCCCTATCTGGTGGTCAGGAACTTCTCAATTTCCGCAACAGCCGTCTCCTCGTCGGCTCCGTCCGCAGTAACCATCACCTCGGCGCCGCTCTCAAGTCCCATGCTCATCATGCCCATGATACTCTTCGCGTTCACCTTCTTGTTGTCGGAGCCAAGATAGACGGTGCTCTCAAACTGGCTTGCCACCTGCACGAGCATTGCCACCGGGCGTGCTTCAAGCCCCGTCTCCAGCTTGATCTGGATTGACTTCTGAATCATAATATTTTCCTCCTCTTTTTCTTTTCGAGACACTCCGCCTCTTATTATGATCTGATTTTGTCAGCAATTTCACTCAGCCTGCGTAACCTATGATTCACCCCTGATTTCCCCACAACCGGATCCAGATACCCGCCAAGCTCTTTCAGCGCCGCATCCGGATATTCCAGCCGGACTTCCGCCATCTGCCGCAGATTGTCCGGTAAATTTTCAAACCCATACCTTTCTCTAATCAGAAGAATGTCTTCAATCTGTCTGCCCGCCGCCGTCACCGTCTTGGAAATATTGGCAGTCTCGCAGTTCACCCTTCTGTTAATTGAATTGCGCATCTCCTTCAGGATTCTCATATTTTCCAGTTCCATCAGAGATACATGCGCTCCCATCACATTTAAGAGCTCTACAATGCCCTCGCCCTCTTTCAGATAGACTACCTGATATTTCTTCCGCCCTATGATCCTTGCCTCAATCTGAAATTCCGAAAGCACGTCCCGGAGCTGCACTGCCTGCGCCTTCTCATCACAGACATACTCCAGATGATAGCTTTTCCGCGGATCGCTCATAGAACCTGCGCTCAAAAAAGCGCCGCGCAGCCATGCCCTCGCACAGCAGGAATGTTTGATCAAAAGCACATTGACCGTTTTGGTTAATATTATCTTCCCATCCTCTGTCCTTGCAAGATATAACGCCTCTGTCACCCTGCGTTCCGCTTCGTCGTCGGGGATCAGCCGATGCCGGCACCGCATAACAGTTTCTATATTAAATGTTTTTTTTAGTAATGTAAAGCATTTTCTCGCAACTGTCTCATTTTCCGTATCCAGACAAAGATGCCGTCCGCCGTCGCAGACGCCGCCGCTATACAGCAGGAGCGCCGCAAGTTCCGCAAGCTGGCAATGTCTTGCCGAGCTTACATAAGCCGCAAGTTCCTCTTTTACTGTTCCCGAAAAAGACATATTTCTTCCTCTATTTATTTACATCCCTATGATACAGTTTCACACCGTAGGTACCATGATCCTTAAGCCCCGCGTACAGCATGTTTGCCAGCGTCACGCTTCTGTGCTTGCCCCCTGTACAGCCGATGCCGATTACAAGCTGATGTTTACCTTCCTTCACATAATTGGGAATCAGAAAGTCCAGCATGTCCGTCAATTTTTGCAGAAAAGAGCCTGCCTCCGTGAAAGACATCACATAATCCTGTACCTCCTTGTCATTGCCTGTCTTATGTTTCAGCTCGTCAATATAGAAAGGATTCGGAAGAAAACGCACGTCAAACACCAGATCGGCATCCGCCGGAATCCCCTTTTTAAATCCAAAGGACAGAATCGTGACTATCAGTGAATTATATTCCTTATTTCTCACAAAAATATCATCAATTTCTTCTTTCAGTTCCCTTGTCAGCAAATGGGATGTGTCAATGATGTAATCCGCTTTTTCACGGATCTCTTTGAGTATCTCCCGTTCCCTGTGGATGCCTTCTTCCACCCTGCCCTCGGGAGACAGCGGGTGCAGCCGCCTTGTCTCTTTGTACCGTTTCAGGAGAACGTCATCCCCCGCTTCCAGGAAGAGCATTTCAAAGAGATACCCGTTCTCCTTCAGCTGATCCAGAATACGGCGCACACCGCCAAAAGACTGGTCTGCACGCACATCAAGCCCCAGAGCCACTTTATTGACCTCGCTTGCGGGCGTCGTAATCAGCTCCACAAACTTCTCAATTAGCGCCACCGGCAGGTTGTCTACACAATAAAACCCCACATCCTCCAGCATTTTCATAGCGGTTCGTTTTCCCGAACCGCTCATCCCCGTCACAATTACGAATCTCATATTGACTCTCTCTTTTCCGTAAAGCCTCGTTCAGCCCACACCCATAACATCAACTGCCCGTTAAATTCATGCAGGCACGATTCTCCTGTCAGCATCACTCCGGCTTAGCTAAAAATCCCCAAGGAAGATAACCTCGCGTTCCAGCCGGACATGGAACCGGTCTTTTACACGCTCCTGCACTTCCTCGATCACTTCCCTGATATCCGCCGCAGATGCACCGCCCCTGTTAATCACAAAGCCACAATGCTTCTCAGACACCTGCGCGCCGCCAATGCGGTAGCCCCGAAGCCCCGCGTCCATAATAAGTTTCCCCGCGTAATAACCCTCCGGGCGTTTAAAAGTGCTGCCCGCACTCGGGTATTCCAGCGGCTGTTTACTCTTCCTCTGCTTCATCAGTTCTTCCATTCTGGCGCTGATTTCTTCCTTATTGCCGGGCGTCAGTGTGAGAACTACCCCCAGTACAATAAAAGGTCTGTCCCTTATAATGCTGGTGCGGTAGCCAAACTCCATCGTGTCATTGTCAAGTGTCAGAATTTCTCCCTCTTTGTCAATGACACGAACCATCTGCACGACCTGTTTCATCTCCCCGCCGTATGCACCGGCATTCATCACAATGGCGCCGCCGATACTGCCGGGAATCCCCGCCGCAAATTCCAGTCCACTCAATCCCGCATCCCTTGCCGCGAACGCCACCTTGGAAAGCAGCGCGCCCGCCCCTGCCGCGATGTGGTTTTTCTCCACACCGACTGCGCTCAGCCGCGGACCAAGCTTTACTATGATTCCGCGGTAGCCTTTATCTCCCACCAGAAGATTGCTGCCGTTTCCCAAAACAAAATAATCCTGCTCAATCCGTCCCAGATAGGAAATTAGCTGCGACAGTTCCTCCTTTGTCTCAACAACAGCCATACACTCCGCCTCACCGCCTACCCGGAAGGTGGTATGTCTGCTCATAGGCTCGTGGAACAAAAGCCTCTCCTCTGGCACAATCGTCCTGATATAGTCATACATTGATGCACTCAAAATTAACTCCCGCTCATTTTATTTTCTATTACTATAATATATCCTTTACGGCTTATACCCATTCGCAAAACTACCGAATCCGCGAAGAGAATCTTGCAATCGGGCTATGCTCGATTTGTTACAAAAGCAGCCGCGCCGCGCCGTAAATGCCTGCGTCATTGCCAAGAGTCGCAAGCGCAAAAACCACATTTTTGCAGCCGTGGAAAGCTGTTCTCTCAAACGCAGGCTTGATATACTCAAACAGCACCTCGCCCGCCTTGGACACACCGCCGCCGATCACGAAAATCTCCGGGTTGACAATGGCTGCAATCACACCCAGCGCCTTACCCAGATATTCGCCAAACTGCTTAGCAACCTCTATCGCCAGTTCGTCCCCCGCCTTGACCGCGTCAAACACGGCTTTAGCGGATACCTCGCTCTTTCTCAGAACACTGTCCTTATCGCTCGCCTGCAATGCACGGTTCGCCAGCCTGGTGATGCCCGTAGCGGACGCATACTCCTCCAAACAGCCAAAATTGCCACAGTTACAGGCTTCCGTCTCGTTGTCCTCCACATGGATATGACCAATCTCGCCGCCTGATCCCGTCGAGCCCGTCATAATCTCGCCGTTTATGATGATGCCGCCGCCAACGCCTGTGCCAAGGGTAACCGCCACCAAATTCTTATATCCCTGACCGCCGCCCTTCCACATTTCGCCAAGCGCCGCCACATTCGCGTCGTTGCCGCCCTCCACGCGCATCCCATTGAGCAGGGCGGTAAGCTCCGTCTTCATATTCATTTCCGGCCATCCCAGATTAACCGCCTGATGTACAATGCCGCTTCTCTCCACAGGACCCGGCGTACCGATACCGACACCTTCCACATCTTCCTTTACAATGGATTTCTGCACCATCTTCTCTTTAATGCTTGCCGCGATATCGGGAAGAATGTTTTCCCCGTGGTTTTCCGTTCTTGTGGGGATCTCCCACTTTTCCAGAACATTGCCTTCCTTGTCAAACAGACCCATTTTGACGGTGGTGCCGCCCACGTCTACCCCAAATATATAGTTTGCCATACCTTTTCCTCCTTCTCTTTCTCGCTCTAATCGTCATCCTCTCTGCCGTGCGCAAGGGAATTCTGCACGCGCTTGTACAGCTCCTGTGCCGCATTGTAACCCATCTTCTTCTGACGGTGGTTAACTGCCGCCGACTCACAGATAATCGCCAGATTGCGTCCCGGTCTGATCGGAATACTATGGCAGACCACACGGTTGCCCAGATACTCGGTGTATTCCTCCTCCAGACCCAGACGGTCGTACTCTTTATCTTTATCCCAGTCTTCCAGCCGGATGACCAAGTCAATGTTCTGGGTGTCCCTTACGCTGGACGCACCGAACAAAGCCTTTACATCCACGATGCCGATACCCCGCAGCTCAATAAAATGCTTGGTGATATCCGGTGCGGAACCGATCAGGGTATCCTCGCTGACTCGCCTGATTTCCACCACATCGTCAGTCACCAGACGGTGTCCTCTCTTGATCAGCTCAAGCGCCGCCTCGGATTTACCGATACCGCTCTCACCCGTAATCAGGACGCCCTCACCGTATACGTCTACCAGCACGCCGTGCACGGAAATGCAGGGTGCCAGCTTCACGTTCAGCCAGCGGATCACTTCCGCCATACACGCTGATGTCGCCTTTCTGCTCATCAGAAGAGGCACGCCATACTTCACCGCCACCTCCCTGAAAATCTCATTCGGATGCAGTTCCCGGCAGAAAATAATGCCGGGCAGCGGATTGTTCAGCAGTTTTTCAAAAATTTCCCGCTGCCTTTCCTCATCCAGACCGTTCATATAGGAATATTCCACAAATCCGACAATCTGCAGACGCGTCGTCTCAAAATGCTCAAAATATCCTGCCAGCTGCAGCGCCGGTCTGTTGATATCCGGCTGCGTCACCTTAATCTTCGAGATATCGATTTCCGGCGTCAGATTCTCCCACTTGAACTTTTCAATCACCTTTGTTAAATTAATGCTCGCCATAACTCCCTCCTCATTATTTTATATCGCACACCGCTCTGTTTCGCAGTGCACGCTCGAAATCCTTCGGCTTTCTCGCTCACGGGCTGTCTCCGCTCCGCTTCGGTCCGTGCTAAACAAGCGTCACTGACGCTTAGCACCCCTATACAGCCGCAATCTGAAAAAACTGTCAGCAAACTGCCATTTTTCATCTTCCGTCTGCGCACTGCTCATTGCCTTCGCGGACATTATACCACACTATCCAAAATGCGTCTATTTTTCTACCGCCCGAAAATACTCATAAATTTGCTTTCCGATATGTTCCGGAATCTCGTGCACCTCGCAGATCTTTTCCACTGACGCTTCCTTAATCTCATTGATAGAGCCGAAATGCCGCATCAGCGCCTTTCGTCTCGCTGGTCCTACACCGGGAATCTCGTCAAGAACCGACTTTACCTGCGCCTTAGAACGCAGCGACCGATGATACTCGATCGCAAAACGGTGCGCCTCGTCCTGAATCCTTGTAATCAGTTTAAATCCTTCCGAGCGCGTATCTATGGGGATCTCCACATTATGATAATACAGCCCTCTGGTGCGGTGGTTGTCATCCTTCACCATGCCGCAGACGGGAATATCCAGATGCAGTTCGTCAAGCACCTGCAGTGCAATGTTGACCTGTCCTCTGCCGCCATCCATCAGAAGCAGATCCGGAAATTTCGTAAAACTTCCGAAAGTGTGGTCCATCTGCCTGCGGTCCAGATCTTCTTTCTCCTCCATGCCATGAACAAAACGTCTGGTCAGCACTTCCTTCATGCAGGCATAATCATCCGGACCCGACACGGACTGGATGCGGAATTTGCGGTAATCACTGCGCTTCGCCTTTCCCTTTTCAAAAACCACCATGGAACCCACGTTTGCAAAGCCGCTTATATTGGAAATATCGAAAGCTTCCATGCGGCTTACGTCCTCCAGCTCCAGAAGCGCCGCAATCTCTTTCATCGCGCCGATGGTTCGCCCTTCCTCCCTGCGTATGCGTTCTTTGTCCTGGCTTAAAATCAGTCTCGCGTTCTGCGCCGCCAGCTCCACCAGCTTTTCCTTCGCGCCCTTTTTCGGCACACGGATATAAACTCTCCCGCCTTTTCTCGCGCTGAGCCACTTTTCCAGAATCTCCGTGTCCGCAATCTCCTCCTGCAGCATCAGCTCCTTTGGAATATAAGGCGTTCCCGCATAAAACTGTTTCACGAAATCAAGGAGAATCTGCGCGCTGTCACAGTCCTCCACATGGGTCATATAAAAGTGGTCCCTGCCAATCAGTTTGCCATCGCGCACAAAAAACACCTGCACCACGGCATCGTGTTCCTCCAATGCCAACGCAATGATATCTTTGTCCTCGCCGTTGGAATCCGTGATTTTCTGTTTCTGCGCCACACTTTTTACGCTGTTGTACAGATCCCGGTATTCCGCCGCCTCCTCAAACTCCATTTTTTCTGACGCTTCCATCATTTTCTGCTCCAGTTCCCGGAGCATGGGTTTATAATTGCCGTTCAGAAAATCAAGCGCCTGATCGATCCGCGCCCGATACTCCTCCTTGCTGATATATCCCTGACAAGGAGCGGCGCACTGTTTGATATGGTAGTTCAGGCAGGGGCGTTCCATTCCGATGTCCCGCGGCAGCTTGCGGTTACAGGTCTTGAGCTGATACAGTTTATTCATCAGGTCGATGGTGTCCTTCACCGCCGCGGCGCTCGTATACGGTCCGAAATATCTCGACCTGTCCTTCTTCATCTCACGTGAAATAAAAATGCGCGGATATTCCTCTCCCACCGTCACCTTAATATAAGGATAAGTCTTGTCGTCCTTTAACATCGTGTTATATTTTGGACTGTATTCCTTAATCAGGTTGTTCTCTAAGACAAGAGCCTCCAGCTCCGAATCCGTCACGATATACTCAAACCGCGCGATCTGCTCTACCATCCGGTCAATCTGCGGTCCGCGTCCCACGATCTTCCGAAAGTAGGAGCGCACACGGCTGTGCAGGTTCACCGCCTTCCCCACATAGATAATCGTATCGTTATCATCGTGCATCAGATATACGCCCGGGGAGTTCGGCAGCTTTTTCAGCTCCTCATCAAAATCAAACATACTACATTCCTCACCGTTTCCTTCATTCCGAAGGTTTTCTCCCATTATTGTACAGGAGGCTGGAAAAGAAAACAAGGCAAAGTCTTTCACAGACTCTGCCTTATCATAAACAGACCTATTTATCTTCGGAAGTGTGTCCGGGATCCGGCGCCTGCGAAAACAAGCCTCTGGGACCTGCTTGCTGCCGGCTCTGCGGTTGCGCGCCGTTCGGTCTCCCATTCTGCCCTGAAGTATCAGCCGTGTTCTGCGGCTGTCCTGCAGGACTGTCCTGCGCCCCTGCCGCCATCTGCTGCCCGCCCTGCAGCTGCACACCACCCGGCTGCCCCGCACCTGTCATCGGCGGCATCTGAAAATTGGGGACAGGCTGGCCCTGCGGCTGTCCCATGGGATTCACCATCCCCTGCTGCTGTGCCGCGGTCTGGCTTTGCGCCTCCGGCTTCACGGCGTTCTCCTGCGGCTGCTCCGCCTTGTCCGCCGTGCCTTCCACTTCCTCCGCAGGTTCCGGGATGCCCTTCTCCTTGCGGTAAATCTTCATAAACTCCTTGCCCGTGATGGTCTCTTTCTCAATCAGGTGCGCCGCCAGTTTATCCATAATTTCACGGTTTTCTTTCAGAAGTTTTTTCGCCTTCTTATAACTTTCATGAAGCAGCTTCATCACCTCGGAATCAATATCCGCCGCCGTCACGTCGGAACAGGTCAGAGACGCCCTGCCGTCCAGATACTGACTTTCCACCGTAGCGAGACCCATCAGCCCGAACTTTTTGCTCATGCCGAACCGGGTAATCATATTCCTTGCAATGCTCGTCGCCTGCTCAATATCGTTCGCCGCACCCGTGGTAACCGTATCGAAGACAATCTCCTCCGCCGCGCGCCCGCCAAGCAGACTCACAAGCCTGTCGCGGAGTTCCGCCTCGGTGTCCAGATATTTCTCTTCCTCCGGCACATGCATGACATACCCGAGCGCACCCATGGTACGGGGCACGATGGTAATCTTCTGCACTGGCTCCGAATTTTTCTGTAATGCGCTCAGAAGCGCATGACCCACCTCGTGATAGGAAACGATCTTTCGCTCCTCCTTGCTCATCACGCGGTCTTTCTTCTCCTTGCCGACAAGCACCTGCTCCACAGCGTCGAAGAGGTCTTTCTGGCTCACATACTCTCTGCCCAGCTTCACGGCATTGATCGCGGCCTCGTTAATCATATTCGCCAGATCAGACCCGACCGCCCCGGAAGTCGCCAGCGCAATCTCATTCAAATCTACCGAATCGTCCATCAGCACATCCTTAGAATGTACCTTTAAAATCTCGACGCGCCCTTTCAAATCCGGCTTATCCACAATAATACGCCTGTCGAAACGCCCCGGGCGGAGCAATGCCTTGTCCAAAATCTCCGGCCTGTTGGTCGCCGCCAGAATGATAATACCCTTTTTCCCGTCAAAACCGTCCATCTCAGAGAGAAGCTGATTGAGCGTCTGCTCCCGCTCCTCGTTGCCGCCGCCGTATTTCGAATCACGGCTCCTGCCAATGGCGTCAATCTCGTCAATAAACACGATACAGGGAGCGTTCTTCTCCGCCTCCTTAAAGAGATCACGGACACGGGACGCGCCCACGCCCACATACAACTCAATAAAATCTGACCCGGACAGAGAAAAGAAAGGCACGTGCGCCTCGCCTGCCACCGCCTTTGCCAGCAGCGTCTTACCCGTACCGGGAGGTCCCACCAGAAGCGCGCCCTTAGGCAGTCTCGCACCGATCTTGGAATATTTGCCGGGATTATGCAAAAAGTCTACCACTTCCACCAAAGACTCTTTCGCCTCATCCTCTCCAGCCACATCCTGAAAGGTGATGCCCGTCTCCTTCTGCACGTAAGCCTTCGCCGTACTCTTGCCCACGCCCATAGGTCCGCCTTTGCCGCCCATGCGCCGGAAAAGAAGACTCAAAAGCCCCCACATCAGAAGCACTGGAAGGATATAGTACAAAAGCACTGTCATAATCACACTGGAGCTGTCGGAAACTTCCTTCTTCATCTCCACGTTGTGTTTCAAAAGCCGCTCCGCAAGTTTGTCATCCTCCTCCATCTTGCCGGTGTAATAGGTGTTTACACCCATACCGTAAGCATAGAGAAAGGCGGAATCCTTCTGCTCCGCTTTCGGATAAATCGTAATGCGGTCAGACCCGACCTGCACACTCTTTACCTTTCCGTCCTCCACCATTTTCACAAACTCGTTGTAAGAGATTTCCTGATTGGTGGCTCCCGTCAGCATCTTCATAAAAACACTGACGCAGAGAAGGGTAATTAGCGCCGCCACCACAAGCATAATCAGGCTCTGCTTACGCGGGTCGCCGCCGCTGCCTCCGGATCCACCCGGACCACCGCCGTTTCCGGGTCCGCCGCTGCCGGGTCCACCAGGACCGCCGCCGTTGTCATATTGATTTACGTTATCTGCCATGAGGCATCCTCACTTTCATTGTTTGATATATATTTCACAGTGCATAGTCCGATTCCGCTTTGCCTCGACGAGAGCGCTTCTTCTCTAATCTTTTGTCTGCGCACTGTTTATTGTCTCAATATAGATTATATGCCAGCAAAAATCATAAATCAATGAGGGAATTATGAAATTATGAACACATGTGTAAAAGAATTATAAATTTTTTTACAATTTTTGACCTTTGGAGTAGATTTTTTCACTCTTTTCATTGTATAATAAATAACGTATTGTTTTTGACGGTAACTATTCAGTACAGGTCGAAGCATTTTACTGCTGAACAGTTGCCTTTTCTATATTTAGAAAGGATTAGACAGATGGCTGTAAAATATGTATTCGTCACGGGAGGCGTTGTTTCGGGTCTCGGCAAGGGCATCACGGCGGCATCTCTGGGTAGACTTTTAAAAGCGCGCGGTTACAAGGTAACCATGCAGAAATTTGATCCCTATATCAATATCGACCCGGGCACCATGAACCCGATCCAGCACGGCGAGGTGTTCGTCACCGAGGACGGCACCGAGACAGATCTGGATCTGGGACATTATGAGCGTTTCATCGATGAAAATCTGGACAAAAATTCCAATGTGACCACAGGCAAAGTATATTGGTCCGTTTTGCAGAAAGAACGGCGGGGCGATTACGGCGGCGGTACCGTTCAGGTCATCCCCCATATTACAAACGAAATAAAGGGCAGATTTTATCGTAACTTTACCGACCAGGAAACCCGTATCGCCATCATTGAAGTGGGCGGCACCGTGGGTGACATCGAAAGTCAGCCTTTCTTAGAATCCATCCGCCAATTTCAGCATGAGGTTGGCAGAGAGAACGCGATTCTGATTCATGTGACACTGATCCCGTACTTAAGCGCTTCTCAGGAACTAAAGACGAAACCGACGCAGGCAAGCGTCAAAGACCTGCAAGGTATGGGCATCCAGCCCGACATCATTGTCTGCCGCAGCGAGCATCCGCTGGACCAGGGTATAAAGGATAAGATTGCGTTGTTCTGTAATGTACCGAACAACCGCGTTTTACAGAATCTGGACGTGGAGCATCTGTATGAGGCGCCCCTCGCCATGGAAAAAGAGCATCTGGCACAGGTGGCGTGCGAATGCCTGAAACTGGAATGCCCGGAGCCTGATCTGACCGACTGGAAGGCAATGGTGGAATCCCTGCGGACTCCCACTGACTCCGTGACGGTTGCCCTTGTCGGCAAATACACGCAGCTCCATGACGCATATATCAGTGTGGTGGAAGCATTGAAACACGGCGGTATTTCCCACCACAGCGTAGTTGATATCAAGTGGGTAGATTCCGAAACTGTCACGCATGACAATGTGGATTCCGTTCTTCACAATGTAAACGGCATACTGGTGCCCGGCGGCTTTGGCGACCGGGGCATTGATGGCAAAATCGAAGCCATCACTTATGCAAGAGAGCATAAAATTCCTTTCCTCGGACTTTGTCTTGGTATGCAGTTAGCCATCGTGGAGTTTACCAGAAATGTGGTCGGCTACAACGATGCCCATAGCATTGAGCTGGATCCGTCCACGACCCACCCCGTAATCGCGCTGATGCCCGATCAGAACGGCGTGGAAGATATCGGCGGCACCCTGCGGCTCGGCTCCTATCCCTGCGTTTTGGACAAGGCATCGAAGGCGTATGCGCTGTACGGTGAGGAGACCATTTACGAGAGACACAGACACCGCTACGAAGTCAACAACGACTTCCGTGCAGTCCTCACCGAAAAAGGCATGCTGCTTTCCGGGCTGTCGCCCGACGGGCGCATCGTAGAAATGTGCGAGCTGCCCGACCACCCCTTCTTTGTGGCGACACAGGCGCACCCGGAGTTAAAGTCCCGGCCTAACAGACCGCATCCGCTCTTTAAGGGGTTTGTGGAGGCTGCGCTGGGATATAAAAATAAATAGAAAGCTGCAACAGGACAGAGGTTTAACCCCTGTCCTGTTTTCTTATAGCTGTAGTGTAATCCCCACGTGCAGCAGATCCGGGTTCTCACCGACGCGACCCAATGTTTCCCGTCGGACATTGGTTTCACAACGACTTTAATATTTTCCCAGCCCGTCACACCCAGCTGAAACATCGCCCTGTTCCGCAAAAGATTTCTCCGGGACTCCTCATCCTCCGAATCATCCACATAATCCGGCAGCGTGTCAATCCCTTCCGGCGAAAGCGCCTCTCGGTATCGCTCCACATCATTCGTATCTGTTCCACCAAGCAGGCAGACGAGGAAGGTTTTACCCTTCCTCCAGCGCATTCAGTTTATCCACAATCTCCTGTATATCCGCCATGTTCATATTCCCGCCAAAGCTGAGCGCCCCCCGCAGAGGTGTAAATCCAGCCATTGCCTCGCTCATCCCCGCTGATATCGCCTCGTTGGCGGCATCACTCTCCGCCTTACCCTGTTCGCCGCCAAATATATCAAGCTTGAGAAGCTCTTTCACAATCTCTCTTGCGCGTGGATCTTTAAGCACATCGCCCATAGCGGTGTCTGTTGTGTACACAAACGGAATCTTTACTGTGGATTCCACTGTAACTTCTTTTGTCAGTTCGATGTCTCGGGATGATCTGCCGATCATAATATCGAACACCCCTGTCTCCACATGCCAGTCTTGAAGTTTCACGCTGTAGTAGGCAAACGCCCGCTTATCCAGCGTAAATGTCACCGTCTTTGTCTCCCCCGGCGCAAGCTCAACTTTCTCAAAGCCTTTCAGTTCCTTCGCCGGACGAATCACCGTGCTCTCCTTATCCGCCACATAGAGCTGCACGATCTCCTTGCCCGCCATATTGCCCGTATTCGTCACATCCACAGATACCGTCATAACATCCGTATCTTTCATCTGCTCCTTGTCTACAGACAGATTGGAATACGCAAATGTCGTGTAGGAAAGTCCGTGTCCAAACGGGAACAGCACTTCCATCTTCTTGGAGTCATAATAGCGGTATCCCACAAAAATGCCCTCACGGTATTCCACCTTATCCTTCTCACCCGGATAGAAAAGATAGGACGGATTATCCTCCAGCTTCAGCGGGAAACTCTCCGGCAGCTTCGCGCTGGGATTCACCTTGCCGAACAGAATGTCGCAGACCGCGCCGCCCACTGCCTGACCGCCCAGATACGCCTCAACAATGCCCTTCACTTCGTTTACCCACGGCATCTCTACGGGAGAACCATTGTGCAGCACCACCACTGTATTCGGCTGAACCTCCGCCACCTTGGAGATCAGCTCATTCTGGCAGTCCGGCATCCGCATATGTTCGCGGTCAAACCCTTCCGATTCAAAAGCGTCCGGAAGCCCCGCAAAGATAACCGCAATCTTAGCCTTCTTCGCCGCCTCAACAGCCTCCGCCAGAAGCTTTTCATCCGTTTTATCCTCTTTATCATCAAAACCCTGCGCATAGGTCACATTCCCCATGCCTTCTACCGCGTCTAACGCCGAAGTGACTTTATGGCTGTTGATATGGGAACTGCCGCCCCCCTGATAGCGGGGCGTCTTCGCGTACTTTCCGATAAAGACAATCTCATCCTGCTCCGCCAGAGGCAGTACACCCTCATTTTTCAGAAGCACAATCGTCTCCTGCGCCACCTTTCGCGCCATCTCGTGGTCTTTGTCCCTGTCAAACACCGCGTTCTTATCCCGGTTTTCCTCATAGCGGAAAACAATATTCAAAATACGGGAAACCGCTGCGTCCAAGACTTTTTCCGGGAGCTCGCCGCTCTGCACCGCGCCCACGATCAGCCTGTCGTTAAAACCGTTTGAAGAAGGCATCTCCAGATCCAGCCCTGCCTGCAAATCCTTCACGCGGCTGTTGACCGCACCCCAGTCACTCATCACATAGCCGTCAAATCCCCACTCGTCACGAAGCACCTCTGTCAGATATTTGTGGTTCTCCGCCGCATAAGTGCCGTTAATTTTATTGTAGGAACACATCACTGTCCAGGGTTTTTCCTTTTTCACCGCTCCCTCGAAAGCCGCCAGATAAATCTCATGCAGTGATCTCGGTCCGATCTGCGAATCGGACGTCATCCTTCGAGTCTCCTGGTTGTTCCCCAGAAAATGCTTGATGCTCGTTCCCACATTTTTACTCTGTACACCGTGGATCAGCGCACCCGCCATCTCGCTCGCCACAAGCGGATCCTCGGAATAATATTCAAAATTGCGCCCACAAAGAGGGGATCTCTTAATATTCACCGCCGGACCGAGGATCACGCTCACGCCCTCCGCCTGACACTCTTCTCCCAATGTCTCCCCCATCTGCCGGATCAGCTCCCTGTTAAAAGAAGCCGCCGTACCGCATCCTGCAGGGAAACAAATCGCCTTGATACTGTCGTTGACCCCTAAGTGGTCTCCCTCCTGATCCTGTTTGCGCAGACCGTGCGGTCCATCCGACACCATGCTGGCGGGAATCCCCAACCGCTCCACCGCCTCGGTGTGCCAGAAATCCGCACCTGAACACATGGATGCTTTTTCCTCCAGCGTCATCTGTGAAACGATCTCTTTGATTTTTTCTGCTGTCATGCTATCCTCCATTCTGCAGTCCGCTTTTGAAGCTGCACACAATTGACGGGACGGCTCCTGCACCTTCTCAGCATAAAAACAGCCGCACCCGTTATGTTCTAAGTTTAACATGACAGGGCGCGGCTTCCAATAGATTTTTTAGGATTCTGTGCAATAATTATTTTAAAAACTTACAAAGGAGAAAACTTACCATGAATGAACTGCAAACACTAATCTCAAATTATCTGGACTATTGCCGTACACAGAAATGTCTGGATGAGAAAACGCTGAAAGCATATCGGATTGATCTGCGCCAACTCACGGAATACCTTCCCGTTTCTGCACCTTCCCAAATAACCCCAGCGGAACTGGAAAAATATATTGCAAGACTTCATCAGCAATATAAGCCTAAAACCGCCAAGCGAAAAATAGCCTCCGCAAAAGCTCTGTTTCACTATTTGGAATATAAGGAAATAATCACCCGGAACCCTTTTGGAAAAATCCAGATACGATTCCGTGAACCCGTCCTTTTGCCTAAAACCATACCGCTATACACAGTTGAAGCCTTTCTTTCCGCTATCTATCATCAACGGCAAAATGCCCAGACAGCCTACCAGAAAAGGAACGCGCTGCGGGATGCCGCCGCCATAGAACTTTTATTTGCTACCGGCATGCGAATATCGGAACTCTGCTCCCTAAGAGAATGCGACGTAGACTTGTACGACGCCACGGTTCTTATTTACGGCAAGGGAAGAAAAGAGCGCAGAATTCAGATCGGGAGCGAGGATGTGGTGCACATCCTGACCGATTATAAAAAGGATTTCCACAAAGAAATCCTGTCATGCCAGCACTTTTTTGCCAGCCAATCCGGTAGGGCATTCTCCGATCAGGCAGTCCGAAGGATGATATGCAAATACAGTTCTCTTGCATCCATAGACATGCACATTACTCCTCATATGTTCCGCCATACTTTTGCTACCAGCCTTCTGGAAGCCGATGTAGACATTCGATTTATCCAGGAAATGCTGGGGCACAGTTCAATCAATGTCACGGAGATTTATACCCATGTGGCTGTCGGAAAACAGCGGGATATTTTAAGAACGAAGCATCCGAGGATGGGATTGCGGGTATGAGGTGATGGATAGATTGGTTAGGGGAAGGCGGCTCCGCGAGGGTGGGGCTGCTTTTTTCGTATGCGGGTATGAGGGATAATTGGAAGTTATCTGTTGTACATATCTTAGTGGTGACCAAATAGCGAGATTAGGAAACAAGCGTATGAACAAAGAAATATATCATTTAAACTGGAGCCAATATAGTTGGCGCGATTTTGAAAAAATTTGTTTTGAATATATTAAAGAATGCTATTCGGCAAAATTCTATAAAACAACATTAACCCGAGCCAATAAAGACCAAGGACGCGATATTATAATAAAAGGACGCAAAAGCAGATTTGAAGCTTGGGGAGAATGTAAAGATCATAAACGAAAGTAAGCGCGCTGTTATGAATCTGCCATATCCTGTTTATATCATACATCTATATAACACAAATAGCAATAATATGGCAAAAATTTGCTTACAAATTGTATTCTATTCCAGTAGCCCATACAATGCGTTCATCTATTTATTCCCATTATGCGATGTAAAAAGGATAAAGTTAAAAAATCCTAATACAAGTACTGCTTTATACCTATATTAGGATTTATCAACTTAATAAGCATGAAGGCACTCACTATTAAGTTACATGGTATTTTAGGTTTGTTTATCGCAGCGATTTTCATTGCCCTATATGTAATATCTTCGTTTTTATCGGAAAGCACAAAATTATCTATATTCCAAAGCATCGTACTTTCATCCATTCTGATTCCCTTTGCCTCCATACTCATCATTTCCCATTCCACCTTCCAAAACAGTCGTTCTGATGTGGTGTATCCCCGCCTTATCATTTGTTCCACTTGACACATGATCTGCTCAGCTTCTGCAATGTCATTTAAATACATTGTCCCCGTAAGATTTCTCACACCCTCAGCCTACACTCCCCATGCACCACATTCAGCCGCTCCGCATTCTTCATAAAATAGAGCGTCTCCAATGTCTCTCCCATATACCCCAGATACCTGTCGCTCCTTTCACTCCCTTTCGGGACACTAAGTTCCTCCACCCTCATAAGGACAGGGAACAGCCACGTACAATAATCCCGCAGCACACGTTTCTTTGCCAAGATCACATTATAGTTATACAGATACTGCTGTCCCAAAATTTCGGGGAACGCCTCCGCATACTCCGGCTGCAACTCGGAAAGCGCCTGCAGCAGTGCCCTCCAGTCCGTTTCCCTTATGTACCTTTCGTGGTGGGCATGGATATCCGGCTCATAGGGGAGCGGATAAGGCAGCACCACATCTACGTCATTGTCCGCCAGCCGCAGCAGATCGTCCTCCGTAAAATCGAACCCCCGCCGATACTGGCACAGCCCGTAGTACTGTCTCTCCTCCCCGTCCACAGAACCGCTTGTTTCCATTTTATTTTTCCATATCCAGTAAAGCGCCGTCAGCTCACAGTAATTTCCGTTCCTGTCCGAGATATGCTCCCCGATGTTATCCGCAAGGTCCGCCACCCGCATGTCGCTGCATGCCGCCCCCGCCTGAATCGGAAATACATAATCCGGCAGACCACCGACATCCCTTAACGGCTTGTCCACATGGGATTTCGCCATATACATCCTGACAAATGGCATATGGCATCCTACTGGCAGCGCGGAAAGTGGCAGGAACCTCCCAAGTCTCGCATGGAACAGCTTCATCAGCTCCGCATGGCGGGCAAAAGTAAGCCGCCTGTGATTGCGGAACCCATTGTTTTCCAGCGTCTCCTCGATATCCGGCTGCACCTGTTCAGGCGTGGCTATTAGGACTTCTGTCTCCCGCTTTTCCTTCACCGACATCCCCTGTGCATAGGCGGACAGCTCCCGCACGGGGATGCCGCCAAGGACAGACGCGTTGCCGTCCATATGCGTCACGAGGAAACAGGAAATTTCGCGTCTCGGATATAAAGTCCTGATTGCTTCACACGCACCAAGGGCGTAACCTTGGGCACCATAAATGACTAACTTCATATTGATTATCTTCCTCATTAATGTTATAGCGAAATGTTTGCACTTTCTAATCTTTCAGCAATGCCATACTGCATCCGTCTCCTATCGGCATTTTTTTGATTTGAATTTCCCGTTCTTTCTCAAATGTTTCCACGGCCTGTTTCACACCTTTAAAGACACCCGAAAAATAGTCATGGAGTAAAATGCAGCCGTTATCCACCATCTTGTCCCAGAAAAATCGCAGGCCATTCAGCATCGGAATATACAGATCCATATCAAGATTCACAAAACAGAATTTGTCCTCCACACCCTGCATGCTCTCCGGGAAATATCCTTCCTTTATTACAACATTTTTCGGATAGGGCATTTTCCTCATGACAAGGGTGCTTCCTGTTTCCATAAAAAAGGACTGATCCGAAAAACGGCTCTTATCAAAGATCTCACTATTATCTTTTTCATACTGCATATCGCCGCTGTCGAACCCTTCAAACGTATCACACAGATACAGCTTCCTGTCCGGGAAATAACAATTTATATATTTAGCACTGTCACCCCGGAACACCCCGCATTCTGCCACGTTCCCCTCTGCTTTTTCGCTTCTGACCCAATCTGCATACCCCCTGATAAAGCAAATCCTCTGATCAACAAATAAATCCATAAAACGAAAATCTTCAAATGCATTCACCACCCGATTCTGGGGTATCCCTAGCCGTAACGATTCTGCTCTGATCTTTTCTGCTGCGGACGGACTGCTAACAACAATCAGCAGCAAATCAAATATCTGACCCATAAGCTGCTCCGGCGCAATAATCGGTATGGATAAAAGGTTCTTTCCCCATATCCCTTCATTGCTGTCCGTATATGCAATGACCTCGTATTTCTCTGACATTATTAAATTTGGCAATACACGTCTGCCAAAATCACCGCATCCCCATATAACCACCTTCATAGTCATTCTCCTCCTTGCTCACAATCTCCTCGGACAGCGCTCCTTTTATATACCTGCAAAGATTCCCTTCAAACACATCCATAGAAAATCTTTCCTCATATATTTTTCTCGCTCTTTTCCCCAGCCCTGTAAGTTTCTCCCGGTTCCCTATACACCACCTGATCTTTCCCGCCAGCTCTGAAGCATCACCATTTGAAAAAACGAAACCATTTTCGCCTTCCCTTATGTATGCCGCCGTCCCTGCCGCATTTGATAAAATACAGGGCAATTCATACATCATCGCTTCCGCTGCCACCGTAGGCATGGGGTCTTCCCTTGACGGACATACCATCACATCCGCACTCCTTAAAATTTCCCCGATTTTTTCACGGCTTACAGGTCCTTTTAACACAACTTCCGGCATAGACGCTGCTGCCTCTTTGATCCGCTCCGCCAGCAGAGAGGTATCCTGCCCCACCAGATAAAAGACCGCCTTTTCCCTCTCCTCTTTTTTTAACAGCCTCACCGCCCTCAGAAGGATGTCCTGTCCTTTCCTCTCCTCAATATGACCAATTGTCACGAAGCAGATTTTTCCCTGTGATCTTTCTTCTTTGTCCGCCTTTATGGACATATCTCCACTTCCTGCGACGTCCTCCACCCCATATAAAAGTTGTTCCACAGGTAATTCCGGCAATACTTTATGGATGGCTTCTTCCGGAATCGGTCCCACCGAAAGTACCGTTAAGTTCTTTTGCGATATTCTTCCCATGATTTCCCTGTCCACGCCATCATAAAAGAAAGGCGAGTCATGCAGCCACCACACCACAGGGATCCTCAAATCACGTTTCGACAAAAACACGTAATAATTAATCGCATTGCATATAACCAGGCAAAACCCTGCCAGCCATCCCGTCTCCTGCATCGTCGCAAGTTGTAAATTTGGATCTATGACCAACGGTATCCCTTTCTCCTCAAACCGCCCCCGGAGCGGTCCGTCCATCGTAGAGGCAAATACAACCGAATATCCCAGTTTTGTCAGAACTTCTTCCATATGAAAAAGTGCGATGGCTGTCCCACCCAGCGCCAGGTCCGTTGATAAAAGGGCTATACTCCTTCCCGCCATGCCCTTCAGCTCCTGTTCTGAACTGCCGTAAAGCTGGACACTCTGCCTGTTTTTGTCCAGATCAATCAGCTTACGCAGGTCATAAAAATGATAGATTTTTCTTTCCGGCACACCCAGCTCCAGAAGCTGACATTTCATCGCCTTCACATAAAAGCTCATGATAATAACTGCGTCAAACTCCCGGCGTACCCCTTCCTGCGGGGGAAGCACCTCTTTCCCATCTACAACGGTATGCTGCTTTGCAGGCGAATTGTCAAGCAGCGCCACAACCTCTTCTTTTGCAATCCACTTTTTATAACGCTGGTAATATTCTCCTGTTCCAAAAACAAGAAATTTCATCTCTTTCTCCATAACACTCCCTGTACATAAATGTAAACAGTTTACTATGGTACTGCATACAAAACAGTATCATAGTCAGAAAACGAATAATGCCTCAAATAAAATTTATAATCTGTACAATAATCCAAAATTGTCTTCGGAATTGTCCAGATATCCTCCATTTTGTGGTAAATGCTGATCGCCAGCCGGGGCCTTTGTTCGGATATGACTTGGGCCGCTCCATGCAATGCCTCCACCTCCGCGCCTTCTATATCCATTTTGATAAATGTCACGCCTTTATCTGACAAGATATCGTCCAATGCCACTGCCTGTGTCTTGTGCAAATTGCCCTCTTCATAAGATTTACTGACAGAGGTAGCAAAGTTTCCCCTTGCATTCATTGTCAATGTCGTTGTTTCTGCCCACAATGCCCTGTCAATCACTTCATAGTTCCCGTAACCAGCCAGATTCTGTTTAATGGCGGCAATATTTTTTGCATCCGGTTCCAGACAGTAAGAATAGCCTTTTCCATTACACCATTCAAAGAACTGCCTTGTTGTAAATCCGTCAAAACAGCCTGCGTCCACAAAAACTTCTTTTTCCCTGCACGGCCGCAATCCTTCCAAGTCAAAATATGTGGCTTTCTCTGTCAGCCCGTATATCACACTTCCCGCATTAATGATCCGCTGATCCGAAATGGCAGATGCCTTCAGCTGTTCGTACATTCCTTCATAGTTTTTATAAGATGATATTACTATGTACTCGCCATCATATCTTTTGATAAACTCCTCATAGGAAAGAACCGATTTACTTCCCATCGTCCGATTCGTCCCGGCAGGTGCGCTGTCTACCACATATTCCCAATCTACCAGTTCATTTGTCTCCCTGTATAAAATACCGCCCCATATTCCTGCTCCAAATATAACCAAATTTTGCTCAGCGCCCTTCTCTGCCAGTGTTTCACAGAACACTCTCCACTCGGGTCTCTTCCTCACTGTACGGTCAATCATGGTGTCCAAAAACTGATAGTCTCCTGTCAGGCTATAATTCAGCCGGTCTGTATAAATCTGCTTTGACATATCTTCCGGTATATGCTGATATATCCTTAGTATTTCTTTCTCATCAACCATTTTCTAATTATCCTTCCATAACTCTGAATTTTCTGTCTTCAAAGCATACATTTTGTGGCACACAGATTTAAACTCGCTCACGTTTTCCATGTGACTGTTTTCTGCCTGTATTATCATTTTCTTCAACAGACCACAGACCTTTTCCAGTTCGGCGTTCCTGATGTATTCTCCTTTGTTTTCCGGGAAAAAATCTGTAAACATTCTGAGCTCTTCCGCATCCAGGCAAAACCCGTTCATGCGCAAGGTTTCCCTCTGTATCTCCGCAAATTTTTCTCTCCGGCTCTCTGCCTGCTCTCTCCCCACACGGAATGTTTCCGAATGGTAATTCTCCCGCCAGTATAGGAGAACCTTACTGATATTGGCTATGTTTCCAAACACAGAACACTCCGTCCAAAATTTAAAATCCTCCATGCCAAGATAGCCGTCCCTGTACCGCAGGTGATTCCTGTTTATAAACTCCGCCCTCATCATTGCCGAACCATTTTCTATCACATCCCGAAAAATCAGCTCCGCCCTGATCCGCCTCGGGTTACAGATAATCTCCCGCAAGTAGGAAGTAACTTCTCCTTCCTCATTGATCCATAATGCACCGCCCCCTACTACGTCTATATCTGCATGTTCATCCAGAAATCGGCTCTCCACCTCCAGCCTGTCCAATGGCGCCACATCATCATCATCCATCAGCGCGATATATTTTCCCCTTGCATGCTCTATTCCCTGGTTTCTTGAATAGGAAATTCCCCTGTTATGCTGATTATGTATGATGCATATGCGGGTATCCCGGATCCCCTGGACCTTTTCCATACTGGAATCATTTCCACAGTCATCAATAAGAATAAGCTCCAAATCCTGTTCTGTCTGATTCAGAATGGACCTCATTGCTTCTTCTATATACTTCTCCGCGTTATATACAGGCATAATCACTGATACTTTCGGGTTTCTGTTCATATGCACACCTCACTGTCCCATGCCGGATTTCGCAAGATCATCCCAGTA
The DNA here is from genome assembly GCA_003611805.1 of bacterium 1xD42-87. Taxonomy (GTDB): domain Bacteria; phylum Bacillota; class Clostridia; order Lachnospirales; family Lachnospiraceae; genus UBA3282. The sequence goes on from RAYM01000037.1 coordinate 38,113, forward strand.
AAAGAAACGGAAAGCCTTCTTATTTAAAAATGCTTCGATTTCCATATTATGTGAATACAGCGTAATCAGCACCGCATCCACTTTTGGCAATTCTTCTTCCGGCGTATAGACAGGAATTTCTCTGGCTGCTTTTGTTTCCCTGTCAATACCATATGCCAGTTCTACCTGTAACTGATCTTTTAGCTTTAAAAACTCTCTTCCGCAGGCTCCCAATCCATATATTGCAACTTTCTCAATCTTATTTTTCAGAAAATAGGCGTTGAGCTCATCAAAAACCCTCTGATTATAAACTGCCCCACTATAAACCGTATTTTCCTCCGCTCCAAAATGTTTTTTATACATGTACTCTCCGCCGCCCAGATACAGAAAAGCGCATTGCATCTTTATCAGTTCTTCCAGCAGCGCCTCATACGTCAGATACCCTGCTGAAAACTTTTCCCATTTTATGTCATAGCTAAAATTTTCCAGATACACAATTTTATTTACCACACAATAGAAAGCAACACCGACGACAGTTTCCCCCGCCCGCAAAACCATGGCATGCGTCACATAATATTTTCTTAAATACTCTTCTGGCGTTATCCCGTACTGAATCTTATGTGTGATCTTTTTCCATTCAAAATACATATGCACAATTTCATCCGGGATTTTTTTCTCATATATAACTGTCGTTAATTCCCCACACGCCTCCTCAAGCCTCCTTCTTGAACGTCTCAGATTATATCTGTGCTTTGGTTTTAATCTTGCCAGCAGCTCTACATTCGTTTTCGGAATTGGAATCCGTATGTCATTCTTTCGGTCAAGCAGCTTCCGATAATTATTCCCCGCCCTGTTAAATGCTATATAACGGATTTCGTGATGCTTTTGAAAAATTTCATTTGCTGCTGTCTCTGCTATATGTTGTGGAAACTGCTTACCCCATGTATTAAGGACAGCTTTTTTTCCTTCATAATGGGCGTCTATTATGTATTTCCTGCCCTCACAGTCATAGCTGAAACGTTCATAGTCGTCTTTATAAATCAAGTCAAAGCGGTTATAGATCAAATCGTCCGCATCATATTTAACCAACTCATCTGCCATATTTCATTCCCCAAGTATAATTTTACCGCCTTCCAGCCTCTATCCATGTCGTATCTTTCAATCCTTGATTTTATAAATATTTAACAGCGGGTCATATAAATTCGTCCTTACCTGTTTATACAATTCAAAATAGCCGTCCTCCACAACACTTCTATGACAAAACGGATTTCCATAAACAATATATATTTTCCGGCGATTTTTTATATAGCTTTCCTGTATATTTCTGATGACATCTTTGAAAATCTGACCGGTAAACGGATTATAAAAAAAGAAACAATTATAATTATCAATTTCGCATTCCCGCGCATCCCGATTCAAGAGATGACAGTCAATTCCTAATATTTTTAAATTATAACAAGCCTGCCGGTAAATGCCCGATTCAATTTCCACTCCCCCAAGCTCTGTGATCCCCGCCATATATGCCAGGATCAAAGCCGCTCCCTTTCCAGCGCCGAAATCAAAGAAACGTATATTATCATCTAATTCATTGATTTCATCAAATACCTTATCTACGCAGAAACGACCAAATGGAGAATGCTCATTACATTCTTCTCCGAAGTCTTTTTCCATCGCATCCTTCCATACGTTGCCAAATTCTATACTTCCATATTTTTTCCGCAAAAAGTCAATATAGCTTTCTCCGATCTCCCCGTATACGTCAAACAGATTTCGCCCCAATTCATATCCGTATCCAAATAACTTTTCCTGAATTTCTTCTATATTCTTAATTGTGGAAAGTATCATATAATCTTGGGAATTCAAGTATTCCAGCAGAGTAGACCGGCATATGCTTCCCTCTGAATCGGGCGTAAGCACCAGTTTCTCATCTATAATATATTCCGCTCTCAGTCTGCCATCAAAATCACAGATCAAATAGCGCAGGAATATCCCGGCATTTCCAAGCCCCCATATAATAATCTTCCAATTATTTTGGATTGCCGTATCCACCACTCCATGTATATACTCATATAATTCACCCGCCAGTCTCCTGCGGTTTTCATTCATCTGCATATCATCCCTCATTTCTGCGCATGCTTTAGCACATCTCTCCTTTGCCAACTAGTTCATTGAATGAAATTACATTTTTGAAGCCAAACTCGGACAGCTCCTTCTCTATTTCTTCATAGTAATACACTGCCGTCACAATTACTGCGTCAACTTCAGGAAGTCCTTTTTTAGGAACATAAACAGGAAGGTCATCCCTTTCTGCCTTCTTTACTTTCCGATCAAGCACATAAGCTACTTCCACCCCTGATTTTTGCAGCTCCCGGCAAAGCAATTGACCAATCTCCGCATAGCCGTAAACCGCCACGGCGGAATATCCCAATGCAGTTATCCGTTCCGCCACACTCTGCCCGTCTATCATATTTCCCAGCCAGCGCGTAAGCACCCAGTAAAACAAAATGCTCTTTTGCAGGCGATGTTCCAGTTCTATACTGGAATCATCCGGCATTTTCTCTGGCGGCATGCAGGCAAATGCCTCAACATACCGATCTCTCATCCGATTCTGCAATGCCCTGTACTCCGCCATACTTTTTGCCAGTCTGTCATAAGGCAGCGTGCCAAGCTGGGACTGGTGAAATCTAATCAGCTCCTGTTTCCGCTCCATCACCTCTGTAATATCCAACAGATGTGTCACTTCTCGAAGCGGCGCATGTATTTCATATAAATAAATTTCGATCTCATCTATGCTCTGGCGTCTTAATGCCTGGAATACACTGACACACGCCGCCGTATGATCCGGGTGCCCGTCATGGATTCCTGTCACAAAAACTTTTGTAAAACAGGATAAATCCACTCTCTCAAGACAGTCCGTATGCTGCATCAATGTTCCGTCTTCATATTCCAGCATCTGGTAATCTGTAATTCCCAGAAACTGCATTTCCCTGGCAAATTCCTGTTTCCTGATTTCTTTTTCTATTTCGGGAGCGGCATCTCCCTGTCCCTGTCTCCCATCCGTAAGGACAAGCACCCTGCACAGTGCAGAATACATCGCCAAAATTCCGCCTGCCCCTATGCATTCGTCATCCGGATGGGGAGCTATAATCAAAATTCTGTCACTCTCTTTCACACTCAATATCTGCAACGTTTACACTCCTATTTTTCAAACATCGACTTCTCGGGCAATATCTCTTCCAGTGCACTGTTAACGGCACTCTTAACCATATCAAAATCTTCCGTACTCATCTCGTTCAGACTAAGAATCGGACATGTGCCGTTTTTTATTACATCCACTGCTTCCTGACAATTATCCCTGTCAATAAGGATCATTCTGCCCCTGTATTTATGGGGCGCAAAATTACCTGAACAGATCTGCCACATGGTAACCAGCCTCTGGGTGATGTCTGAGTGTGCTCGGAATTTGTTTTTTGATGCCTCATGAAGAGCCTCAGGTTCCTTTTCCCAAATTTCTTTCAGCACAGATTTCTTCATGGGCATTGCTTCATGGGGATAAACAAAAGATTCAAAGTTATTCCAAAACTGCAGGTTCCTGTTTTGCTCCAAACGTTCCCCATACACTTGGTCGAACCATTTCTCATGGTTTGCCTTGACGACCTCCCGCTTATCAAAATTTCTGTTCAGCAGCACCATATTGTTGACGCAGGCGTAGATCATCTGCAAGTCCATCCCTTTTTCCGCTTTTAAGATAAAATGTGTCTCAACTGCTTCCTCGCAGGGCAGATCGTTTTGGAAATAGTACTCCTCGGGGATTGGTCTTATTGGGAACAGGTCGTCGTTGAACAAAATAAAATTCTCACCCAGCTCCTGTATGCGAAAATAATTCATCTCAATTACATTGGAGTTAAAAGTAGGCAGATACCACGCCGGGATATAATCGCTGTGCTTTACAATGCTCAATTTTTCGCAGGAAGTATTAAGCCACTTCGGTATATGTCCCCACGTAACCAGAAAAACCCTATGTATCCACGGCATATTTTTTTCTATTCCCCGGAAGACATACTGTAAATTGTCCCAAGACTCAAAGCGAACCTCAGATGCCCTGTGCATCGGATCATATTTATTTTTTTCTGCTCTCCATGCGGGATCCTGCCCGTCCACCCACGGCAACACCAGATCAATTGGCTGATTGCACATTACACACACCTCGTAAGCATTATCCTCTCCAACAGTTTTATACACTATTTCTTTCGAAGCCATATACTACCACCACCATAATAAGGTTCATAGGGGAATATCTTCCTCATCTCCTCACGCATCATATCGTTATAATATATAATTTCGTATGCGTTATTGTTCATCAAAAACGCCCTGAGAAGATATGCCTCACTCCAGACACGTCCTGCTTTATCCCATGCAAAAGGGTATACAAATCCGTTTAGGATATCATGAAAATGGATATACACACCTGACTGCAAATTAGGCAATATCTCAAAAAATATCCTGTTTACATCGGAATCCCTCTTTGCAACATGGGATGAGTCAATAAACAAAATATCATCCTGTTCCAATTGCTTAAAATACTCCAAATCGATGTTCTGCAATATGTCTTCTGCCAGATTGATCTCTTCCTCCTCCCGCAGCAGGTTTTTTAGTCTTTGCGGATACGGTTCTACAAAGGACAGCTTAATTCTCTTCTGAAAATAAGAGTCATTTGTGTCCAACATAACCGCAGAACTGAAACCGGAGCCGACTTCCAAAATTCTCTTCGGTTCCAGCAGCCGGATCATACAGTGCAGAACAAGCGCGTCGCCAATATCATATGCCCCATTAGGAAAATAATATCTATACTGTTGTGTTGGCTCTGCTTTCCACTTGGGAAGGGAAGAAAACAGCGTCTGCATTTTATGAAGCCACTCCACCTGTTCACTTTCCCTGAGACTAATATCATACAGGACATTTTCATGCTGCTCTTCATATTTTTCACACCAGGCAATGTTCGGATATGGACCATAAAAGTGTCCAAGTTCCAATATTTCCTCATAACCCGCTTCCTTCAGCGCAGTATAAGACAGCCTTCTAAGTATGCTTAAATATTCTGTGGGATACACATTTTTATGTACAGCAGATAATTCCTCATATGTTTCCAGACTATCAGCCGGGCTTATGAACAGGACGATATTTTCCTCCTGCTTCTCCAGATATTCCTTAGTGTAAACAGGAACACCGTCTATCTCCTTCCCTGCCAACGAAACATTATTATCAACGAACGCATTGCACCGACATCCCAATTTTTTCAACAGGTTCAACGCTTCTCTTCCGTTTTGTCCAGCACCAAAAATGATAATCCGATTGGCATCACTCATAATATCACTGATAAATCTGCGTTTTTGAGCTTCCATAATACCTCCAAGCATAATTTTTATCCGACTCTGCCTTACACTCTAAGCCACTCATCAGGAACAATATTGACATCCTTTTCCAATTTATCAGGAAACCATTTCTTGGGCGCTATGACAATTTTATTTTCATTGCAGTTAAGCCACGCGCCCCACCAGCTAAATGTGCTGTTAGCTATAATATTGTGTTTGCATCTGCTCATAATCATCAGTTCCTCGTAATCTTTATACAGGTATTTGGGCTCCACATAAAAACACCTTGGTTCAAAATTCATATTCTGTTTCACATAAGGAATATCATCTGAAAAAATAATGAAATATGGTTCTCCAATCAGCCGGGAAATCATTTTTTTTGCCCTTTCATAATATTCATCTGATAAAATATTACGATACTTTTTAAAGTCTCCTCTCCTAATATGAACCGATACGGTGTTATCAAATTCCAAAATCCTTTTCAGTTTCCGAGATATGCTTATTTTGTTCCTAGGATATAGTTCCTCCCTTATGCTGTGCGTAAACTCTTTAAAATATTTCTCACTCTGAAACCATCCTTTTATATACAGCAATCCTTTTAATTCACATATCTCCTGTTTAAAATAACAGTCATCTTCCTTCACTAATCCCACCGGGAAATATTTTAAACGCCGCATATCCTTTGCATAATACTTATCCCTGTTAACAAATGGTAACACTTTTGCAAAGTGTATTACCGGCTGCCTAATTCTAAAATGACATAGTTCGTATTCACGAACTGGTTCTGGCTTCATTTCATATTCTGATATATCCAAATACACTTTTTGCCCGGTTCTTAACTCCAAAGCCCTGGCATACGCATACTGAAATAATTGATTCCCAAGTCCTTCCCATATACGAACAACTATCACTATAGTCCCCCCTATACTTCATATAAAATGTCTTCTAAGGAAAGGATGGGACATTCCAGCCTTGCCGAAAGCTCCTCCTCTATTTCACCGAAAAACGTGATCGCCGTCACTACGACTGCATCAACTTCGTCCAAATTTTCATCCTTGGAAACTATATCTATATCCGTATAAATAGAGTCTGCGTTTTTATCAATGCCATAAGCAATTATGATATCCGTATCCTTTAATTCGTTAATCAAAGTCATTCCCGCATAGCTCATGCCATATATGGCAATCTTCCTATAATTATTCTTTTCAAAATAGGATGCAAGGTTCTTACCCTCCTGCTTTACCCTCACCCACTGATCCATCATTCGAAACAGAGCCAAATGTTTGCCCGACATGGATTTTTCCTTTACCATATTATCCGCTGCCAGCTTCCCAGCTGCACCTGCCCCTACTGCCGCGCCTGTTAGCGCTGATAAAATCGTCAATACCGGTTTGTTCATAAAATCATTTCCTTTCTTTTTTATTTTGTATTGCTGCACTTCTTTAAAGCCCGTCTGAACCAGAAGGCTGCCTTAACTTTTCTATCAGCAACGCTACTGCATCTTCCAAACCCATTACCTTTGTATTTATTATAAGATCGGGAGATCTTGGTATCTCATAAGGGCTGGTAATGCCTGTAAAATTAGGTATCTCGCCTTTTCTTGCCTTCTTATACAACCCTTTTACATCTCTTCTCTCACATTCTTCAATAGGCGTGCTGACATACACTTCATAGAAATCATCTCCAATAATTTCTCTGGCATTTTCTCTATCTTTCTCATATGGAGAAATAAATGCCGTAAGTACAATAAGTCCTGCATCGTTCATAAGTTTGGCGACTTCCGCAATTCTTCGTATATTTTCTACTCTGTCCGCCTCAGTAAATCCAAGATTCTTGTTCAATCCCATACGAATATTATCACCATCCAAAAGCATGGTGTGCCTTCCCATTGCCACCAGCCGTTTCTCTAATTCATTGGCAAGTGTGGATTTTCCCGAACCTGACAGCCCTGTAAACCACACTGTCCTGGTATTCTGATTTTTCTGTTCAGAGCGGATTTTTTTAGTAATATCGGTTTCATGCCATACTAAATTGTCTGAACGCCTAAGTGTATGCATTACAGTTCCGCACGCCGATGTCGTATTTGAAATTCTATTAATAAAAATAAAACTTCCCAGCTCTTTATTATGATCAAACACGTCTACCGCACATTTTTCCGAAAGTATCACATCGCATACCGCTAACTCATTTTTATAAATAGACTCCGCAGGAATTTGTTCACCATTGTTTACGTCTATTTTATATTTAATGTGCATAACTGATGCTGGAAGCATTTTGGTTCCTAATTTTATCCAATAATTTCTTCCCGGAATTAGGGCTTCATCATCCATCCAGAACAGTTTCGCTGTAAAAATACCAGCTGCTTTCACGCTCGTATTTTTACAAATTACACAGCCTCTGGATATATCTATTTCGCGATCTAATTGAACTGTTACAGGCTGTCCCGCCTGTGCAGTTTTCATTTCCTGATTTGTCACATAAAGCCCGGATACTTTTGCGCGTTCACCGCTTGGCAATACTATAATCTCATCTCCAACAGACACTTCTCCTGCATTAATCTGCCCCTGAAAGCCCCTAAAATTATGATTTGGTCTGCTGACTCTCTGTACTGCCATAAGAAATTCTTCTTGCCCTGAATAATTAACTAATTCTATATTTTCAAGATATTCCAGCAAAGTTTCCCCTTGATACCACAACATTTTAAAAGAATGTTCCGTAACGTTATCACCCTCTGTAGCTGATACCGGTATCATTCTGATGCTATCCACATCAAATTCTCCCATAAACCTTTTAATATCCCTGGATATTCTGTCATAAATATTTTTATCATAATGAACTAAATCCATTTTATTAATGGCAAAAATAAAATGTTTAATACCCATCAGCGAGCATATCCTGACATGACGCCTTGTTTGAATTAACATCCCCTGCGCAGCATCGATTAAAATTACAGCGACATCAGCAAACGAAGCTCCCACTGCCATATTTCTTGTATATTCTTCATGCCCCGGAGTATCCGCAACAATAAAACTTCTCTTTTCCGTAGTAAAATATCTATATGCCACATCTATTGTAATTCCCTGTTCTCGCTCTGCCATCAGCCCATCCAGAAGAAGCGAATAATCAATCTTGCCATCGCGGCTTCCTATTTTACTATCTAATTCCAATGCTCTTTCCTGATCTGCAAATATTAATTTTGCGTCATAAAGCATATGTCCTATCAAAGTAGATTTTCCATCATCCACACTGCCGCATGTAATAAATTTTAATAAACCCCTCATACTAGAAATATCCCTCTCTTTTACGTCTTTCCATACTTCCCGCAGCTTCATGGTCGATTACTCTGCTAGTCCGCTCTGAAGTAATTGCCTGCATAGTCTCTTCAATTATGGCATCTAACGTATCCGCCTCTGACTCGATTCCGCCCGTCAACGGATAGCATCCCAATGTTCTGAATCGGACTTTCTTCATCTCAACTCTTTCATTCGGGTTTAATTTCATCCTTTCATCATCAACCATAATAATATTTCCATCTCTATATACGACCGGTCTTTCTTTTGCATAATAAAGCGGAACAATATCTATATTTTCCTGACGGATATATTGCCAGATATCCTTTTCCGTCCAATTTGACAGCGGAAATACCCTAATAGACTCACCTTTGTTAATCTTTGTATTATAAAGCTTCCACATTTCAGGTCTTTGATTTTTAGGATCCCATGCATGTTGGGCATTCCTAAAAGAAAATATGCGTTCTTTTGCGCGGGATTTCTCCTCATCCCGCCTTCCTCCGCCAAAAGCCGCTGTAAATCCATACATATCCAATGCTTGTCTTAAAGCCTGTGTTTTCATAATATCCGTATACGCCGAGCCGTGTTCGAAAGGGTTTATCCCCTGTTTTACGCCCTCCATATTCGTATATACCAGCATTTCTATTCCAAGTTTTTTAGCTGTTTCATCTCGGAATGCTATCATTTCCTTAAATTTCCAAGTAGTATCAATATGTAAAAAAGGAAACGGCGGCTTTTCCGGATAAAACGCCTTTATTGCCAAATGAAGCATTACGGAACTGTCTTTTCCAACTGAATAAAGCATAACCGGCTTCTCACATTCAGCAGCAACTTCCCTCATAATATATATTGCTTCTGCCTCTAACTGTTCCAAACTTGTCAGCTCTCTCATTTTCTCCCTTTCCGTCCTCACCATTTCATCTAAAAAGCTTTTGCACTCATTTTGAGTTATTATTTTAATTTATCGCATCATAGAACGTTTATCTTGCTGCAATTATGGCTTCGCACCGTGTAATATCAATAAAATCCGCCACGAACTCTGTCTGTGGATGCATACAGATTTCCTCTGGCGTACCTATCTGCTCTACGTTCCCTTGATTGGTAATAATAACCGTATCTGCTACTTCCATAGCCTCCTCCTGGTCATGTGTAACAAAAATACTGGTTATACCCACCATTTCAATCATTCCCTTAAGCCAGACACGAAGCTCTCTACGCACCTTGGCATCAATCGCGGCAAACGGCTCGTCCAGTAGAAGAAGCTGAGGATTTGGCGCTAATGCCCTGGCAAACGCCACACGCTGACGCTGCCCGCCTGATAGCTGGTGCGGATAGCGGCTGCCCAGTTCTTCCATAGAAATTAATCGTAAAAGTTCATCTACACGATTCCTGATTTCCGCCTTACTTTTCTTCTGTACTTCAAGCCCGAAGGCAATATTGTCGGCTACGGTCATATATCGGAACAACGCATAATTTTGAAACACAAATCCAACGCCTCTCTTGTTGCCCGGTATGCCGTTTACTTTTTGCTTATTTATTATTACATCCCCCGAATCTGGCTTATCTAATCCGGCAATCATCCTTAAAATAGTAGTCTTTCCACTTCCACTGGGACCAAGCAAAGCTGCCAAACATCCCTTTTCAACTCCAAAGCTCACATTATTGGAGGCACGGAAACCGTCAAAAGTCTTATTAATCTGCTTCATTTCTACATACATGTCAGTTCTTTTTCTCACTTTTTCTTCCATTCTACAAAATTTTTAGCTATCAATATTAGTACTGCCAGTATTACCAATATCGATGATACCGCGAAAGCCTCAGTAGTGTTGAACTCGTTATAAAGGATCTCCACATGCAGGGGCAGCGTATTTGTCTTGCCTCTTAAATGCCCGGAAATCACTGATACCGCACCAAATTCTCCCATCGCCCTGGCAGCACACAGTATAATACCGTATAGCAGCGCCCATTTAATATGAGGAAATGTTATTCTGCGAAAGATGGTAAATCCACCAGCGCCCATAAGCGCCGCTGCTTCTTCCTCATCCTTTCCTTGTGCATTCATTACCGGAAACAATTCACGGAAAACAAATGGAAATGTAACAAATATAGTTGCCAGAATAATTCCCGGAACCGCAAATACAATTTTAATACCATAATTTCTTAAAAAATTTCCCATCCATCCAATATTTCCAAAAGTTAAAATAAATACCAAACCCGCAATTACGGGAGATATTGAAAAGGGAATATCAATCAATGTAGCTAACAGCTGACGCCCCTTAAAATAAAATTTTGACAATAGAAAAGAAGCAAATATGCCAAATATTGTATTTACCACTACTGCAGCAGCCGTCGCTAATAATGTAAGCTGCAATGCCTTAATTGTGTATTCATCCAGCACTGCTCTTCTATATACCGTCCATCCATCTTTTAATGCATTTACGATTACCACCGCCAAAGGCACAACCAGCATGACGAACAAAAATAAAACGCATATACTTATCAACGCATACTTTACGATGTTATTCGAATCTCTGTCTGCAGGTTCCAATACTTTCTGTATGGAATTTATTCCGTCGCCCACAACATCCTGATCATAATTCCTTTTTTTCTCTTTCATTATGTAGTTCTCCATTTCACCAAACGCATTATGCTCTACTAAATTTCTGCATATAAATCTGCAAAGAATTTATCAAAAGCATCAGCGAAAAGGAAATCAGCAGCAATACTAGCGCAATTGCGGTTGCATCCCCATATTTATATTGTTCCAGCTTACTTATAATCAGAAGCGGTGCGATCTGTGTCTTGTATGGAATATTACCAGCAATAAACACCACGCTTCCGTACTCTCCGATCCCTCTCGCAAATGCAAGACCAAAACCAGCAAGCAGCGCAGGAAACAATTCCGGTAAAATTACCCGAAAAAAAGTATATGTCTTACTTGCTCCAAGCATCATTGCGGCTTCCTCATACTGTCTGTCCAATTTTTCCAAAACAGGCTGTACCGCCCTTACGACAAAAGGGATTCCCACAAATACCATTGCCAATGTTATGCCAATTCGCGTATATGCAATCTTAATACCCGCCTTATCAAAAAAAGACCCAATCCATCCCTTATCTGAATAAAGATATGTAAGAGAAATACCAGCTACCGCAGTAGGCAGCGCAAACGGCAATTCAATCAGGCCATCCATCAACCGCATTCCCGGAAACTGATACCGCACCAAAACCCACGCAAGCATCAAACCAAATACTGCATTTATTAAAGCGGCAAAAAACGCACAGGACAGGCTGACAACATAGCCTGATACAATCTGACGGGATGTAATAACACTTACAAATTCCTGAAAACTGAGTTGACTGGCACTAATAAAAATAGCTGCTAATGGTATTAATATTAATATTCCCAACATAAATAATGTTACTCCCAAGGAAAGTCCAAATCCCGGAATCACTCTGACACCTTTTTTATTTTTTACTTTTATGATTTGCTGCTCCATAAAGCAGAATATTCCTTTCCTGACTGTCTCCCTATTAGAATTAAACCGTCAACAATTCATGTTAAATTAAACTGCACCCTAATCCTCATATATCTGATCAAAAATCGCGCCATCATCAAAATAAATCCGATATGCCTCATCCCATCCGCCAAAATCGTCAATGGTAACAAGATTCATATTGAGATCAAACTGTTCTGAAAATTCCTGCAAAATATTTTCCTTAGATGGACGGTAATAATGGCTGCCAGCTAATCTCTGGGCTTCATCACTATATAAATATTCCAGATAAGCCTCCGCTGCCTCTCTCGTACCATGCTCTTCCACATTACTATCCACTACAGCAACAGATGGCTGTGCTAAAATACTGATACTTGGAGTTATAATCTCATAATCATCAGGATATTCTTTCATCGAAAGATATGCCTCGTTCTCCCAGGCAATCAGCACATCTCCCTGACCATTCTCCACAAAAGTATTTGTCGCTCCCCTAGCGCCAGAATCCAGAACCAACACATTCTGATACAGGTCTTTCATAAACGCTCTGGTTAATTCTTCATCCCCTCCATCTTGCGCCTGTTGATAGGCCCATGCGGCCAAAAAATTCCAACATGCCCCACCCGACGTCTTTGGATTTGGGGTAATTACTTCAACTCCTTCTTTTACCAAATCATTCCAATCATGTATATTTTTTTCATTTCCCATCCGAACCAAAAATACAATCGTAGACGTATATGGCGAACTGTCACCTTCAAATTCGCTTAGCCATCCTCTGTCAATCATACCGCTTTCTTCAATCGCAGTAATATCATGGGCGAGCGCTAATGTCACTACATCTGCCTCATTACCCTCTATCACAGACCTCGCTTGTGAACCAGAACCTCCATGCGACTGGGTTATCGTAACATCCTTTCCGCTTTTTTCTTTCCAATATCTACAAAACAGTTCGTTATACGCCACATAAAACTCTCTGGTGGGATCGTAGGAAACATTCAGAAGCTCTATATTTTCATTATCTTTTGACGCGGTATCAGAATCTTTTGCACACCCCGAAATTATTACTGTTAATAATACAATGAATAATAAATATAAGTGCACGCACACTTTTCTTTGTTTCATAATTTTTCTCCGTTTTTATTGGTCTACACTCTCAGATAAGTTAAACGCCAAATCATTGGGGCAATCTTTTTGGGCATATATGATCCCCCGACGAAAATCTGCTTCCTTGAAAATATCTGGATCTGCGACAAAAACCACGTACCCTTTTGATTCCGAGCAACGATATCCAAACTTCTTTAAAATCTTTTCAATGTCATCTTTATCATTTTTTTTATGATAACTACATATGGCACATTTAATATTGTTATTCTTAAACAATTTCCCCGAAACAGAAAGTGCTTTTGTTTCGGCCCCTTCAATATCCATCTTTATAAAAGTGACCTTTTCATTCCCTAATGTTTCCATTAATGTTGTTGAATTTTCAGTTACTTTGTCAGACAACATTTTAGGAACTATTATTACTTTATCTTTATAATCTTTGTAAGTCATTTGCAACGCCTTTACCCATCCACTATCACATTCAATAAGATATAGCTTCTTGATTTTTTCTATATAAGGTAAAGCAAAATCACCCTCCCTTGCTCCGGCATCTACAACAATGTCTCCCTCTTCAAAACATATACTGTCTGTCAAGTACCTGTGTGGAGATTTCATATGCTGCTCCATATCACGATAACTCACAACATATAACTCATCATCTTTTACAAAAAAGCCGTCGTAATTTCTGGGGTAATATAACCGTTTCCTTTCATATAAAATAAACGGCATATTATTTTCCATATCCCAAAACACTTTTTCATATCTTGCAGGCACATATTCAAATTGATTAAAAAAGGACAAGTTATTTTTTTGCCAAAAGGAAATGGTATCCTGTATATCTCTATCTTCACTCTCCCTATATTTCTCTGTCATTATCACTTTCAGCAAAAAAAATCTATCAACAATTTTATCTTTTTGTATATGATATCCGTACACTAACTGTGTGTAGACATCTGCATAATTTTTCCCAAGTAGTATGCAGATATAGTCATAGGCATAGTCTTTTATACGCTCGGGTCCGGCTATCGTATATTGAAAAAATTTTCCCCCGTGTTTCGTTTCATCATTATCAATAACTCCTATAATTTCAATATTTCTTTTCAGATTTAGTATTCCCTCCATCACCTGGTTTGCCATATTTCCCGTTCCAAATAATAAAAACTTCATAATGCTTACCTCTACATATACCAATCTATTTTTTTACTGATATACCTGAATGAATGATTTCGCTCTAAAACTTTCCTGTATGAGGAACCATGATCGTAATTTTGCGCGAGATGATTCATGATACATTCCTCGAGCTGTTTTCTATCCCTTCCACAGATCACATAAGAAAGATGGTTTTTCTCAAAATACTGCTGTGCGGAATTTTTCTTATTTCCGTATATAACAATGGAAGAGGCTGCTGCTAAATATTCAACCAGTTTTGACGGAAATGATGTATTTTGCATTATGTAATAGTCCGCATTATCAGAAAATGGCATAAAACAAAACAGGCTATCCCCCAGTTCCTTTACTAACTCATTTTCTCCGTTAATCCTTTGAGCACTGATACAGTTATATTTTCCAATAATATTCTTAACCTCCGCTACTGACTTGTATGTAAATCTAAGCTTAATATCCGTTTTCTTCTCTCGGTTAATTTTGTCTATTATTTCTGCTATATCCCGCAATCCGTCCAAATACAATTCATTAATACTTCCCAAAAATAAAATTTGATTATTTCTTTGTTTTTTCAATGTATCATCTGGATCTCTTTGATATGGGATGGGTAACACAATTGATTTTTTACCTGTCAAATCATATATTCTGCTTTTCATACCATCTGAAATAACAAAAATTCTATTTATTCCACGAAGATATTTGATGATTCTCTTTTCTATCGTCCTACTTGTACTGCCAATAATTTTTTTTTGATATTCAATAAAATCATCTACAATATAAACTGCAACTGACATGTGAAATACTTTGGCAATCCAATACGCCCTTCTTAATTCCCTGTAATCCGCTCCCAGAGGAATAAATATTTTTTTTATTTCCTTCTGCTTTAGCTCATGTATACATTTTCGCAACTCATACAAAGAAAAAATATCCGCCAAAGTAGCATTTGAAATATGATGAAACTTATTTGCTATTGCAATTTTTGATTGAAATAATACTTCTATATTTCTAATGTCATAATTACGATCTGTAATGATAATCCGATTGACCCTGTTTCCCAATGCCAGCAATAAGCGGTTGACCACCTTATACATTCCAAACCCGTATGCTTCATCTTTAATAGGCATATTGTCCGTTAATACTGCGATACTTTTACTCCTCACATCACTGCACGAGAAACAATGTTGCAAATATAACTTGACTATGCCTTTCGGTGCGTATGCAAATAACATTTGCTCCCCAAAAATACGTTTTGTAACTGCCAATTCCCTATGTTCAGCAATAATCTGTGGATATTTTGAATCGGTCTCTGTCCCATCAATCTCCATACTCCAAAAAACATTTGGAAATCGTCCAAACTGACTCGGATCCCTATATGCTTTAAATCCATACATTTTACTAAGCAGACTAAATATGGACTGATCATGTCTGTTTTCAACAAAATCTTTATAATTCCCTTTACCCATATTATTGTTTTCATCTGTAATAATATGTTCGCACTGACAATACTGCAGCCACTCCTCTACAAATTTCATTGCAGTGTCTGTCTTTTTAATGACAACCAATGTTGCCATGCGCTGATTGGTCTCATAATATGCCGGCTCATCGCAGCTCATTTTAAGAAAGACATCTCTTTTCGTGTAGCGGCGCTCCTTAAATGGCAGTTCAAATGGCATGACGTCCTGATCATCCCTATCCATCTGTTGAATCAGATACTTTACATCGTTCACGTAAAAAGCACCTGAATCCAAATAGACCAAATAATCTCCCTCACATAACTCCCGCAATGTTTTTTGGATAAAATAAGGTTTCCACAGCCAGTATCCATTCCCCCTTTTTTTGCTTAAAATTTTACGGTTGTTATTCCAAAAATCTGGATGAATATCTTTAGGTGAATATGAAATAACCTTCTCTGCTTTACCCTTGTGAATTGCCGTACGGCTATTAAAATATTGTGCCTTTTTATATTTTAAATTGGCATAATTAATTGCTACAATCAAAATACTACTCCTCTTCTTCGACTAATCCTGTACCTAGGCCCATGGTTTTGCTTATTTAATTCATCTAACACAATTTCTATAAAACGTCTTTTAAAATCATTTTCTGTCCATTTTTGAATTTGTTCATACCCCTTCTTAATCATACTTTTGCGCAAATTTTCATCTTTCCATACTTTTTCAATGCAGCTGGCAATGCTCTCCACTGAATTGGGATTACATAACAGCCCGGCTTCTCCAACCTGCTTCGGCATCGCGTATTTATCTGATACAATTACCGGGCATCCCAGTGCCATAGCCTCCAACGGCGGAATATTAGTAGGGCCAATACAAGTCGGCATCACCAAAGCAACAGCATGACGATATAAATATATAATCTGCCCCTCAGAAACAAATCCTCTGATCGTAACATATTTTTCAAGTCCGTTATCCCTTATAAGCCTTTCCACTTTCTTTTTAGAGTTTCTTTCCGCTCCCACTAAAATTAAATGTATATCATTTAGCCTTTCTTTCAGTAAATTTAACGCTAAAATCAACTTCTCATGATTTTTGTGCTCCCAAAACTGTGCCGGATAAAAAATATATTTAATTGGTGTTTCTATATATTCCTCTATCGCATCCTTATAGTCCGATACCGCAAATGGCAGAATTTTTATCTGTGGAAAATGCCCTCTTCTTTTATAATAACATTCCCTATATTGCTTTTTCCCCATTTGTGAGTCAACTAAAACTACATCTGAAATCCTTGCCTCACATGAGAAATAATTTTCCCTCCACTCATATGTGGATCGAATCTCCTCATACTGCGCCTCATATCTATGCATCAAATCGTGTACCGGCTGTATAATCTTACAGGTGAGTTTTGGAATAAAAATACTTTGCTGCCCACCTATGAGTAAATCAATATTATTATCTAAAATAATTTTTTCTAACTTTGAAAAACAAATATTATAAAGTACGGAAGTCATTTTAAAATATGCGTTAAACTTCATTTTGTGGTATGAATACTGTTCAAGCATGTACGTAACTCTTTTCACGCGTTGATGTCGACACCAAGCACGCCAATAATCATTACAACAGATAGCCAGCAAATTAAAATGCCTCTGGTTACATTCCATTAAAGTTTCCATTATCTTTACCAAATATGAATGTTCTCCCCCTGACTGAGGTATGCTCGTCAATAAAACCGCAACATTCTTCATAATCGCTATCACCTTATTATTCCATAATTTTTATAACCAAATTCTGTATATTATTTACTCCACATTTTTCCATAAGCACAATCTAAATGTGAATCGCCGACCGGAGCGTTCTTATATATATCTCCATATACTCTTTAAAATCCAACATCAGGTTTACGTGGAATATATTATTTTCCTTTTTTTCATTTTCACAAATAAATTGATCTAAATCCTTATCAATTCCCTTTAATAAAATCAGCTCTTCCGCATTTAGCTTTGCCTCAAACGGAATTTTTCTTTCGCGTAAATTAAGCTGATATAATACGGAAGGATAAATCGCAAATATAATATTGGGCATCTGACAAGGTATTTCATTCTCATCATACGGAACATCCGAATCACCAATATCCAATTTATTTAATATTCTCCTTGCAAATTCAATCAACACTGTTTTTGTCGGATGATTCACCGTAACAAACATCAAAAATTTATTATAATTATCTTTTAAATAATCTGCCATTTTAATATCAATGGAGGTTTCTCTTAATTGAAATCTTTCCAATTCATCTTCAATTTCCCTTTTCAAGCTTTTTAAGGAATAATACTCTAATGAAGAAATTTCCTCTAAAATTTCCCTGTCCTCTTTTCCCTCAATAATTAATTTCAAAACTTCCCGGTCTGTATATCCGCCAAATGTAGGAAATTTTCCTTTCCACCAGTCTATTTTCCCTCCATAATTTTTTAATTGTGGAAAATAGCCTTCAAAATATAAATTTGCAATAGTAACGATTTGACATTCATCAGAAAGCTGCGATATGACGTATTCCGTGGAAGCCAGATATCCAAACCGATTTCTCACAGAAACCTCCTGTGTAAACAAATACTTCGCCATACGCAAAACGCCAGATTCAAATAATATTTTATACTCCTCCTCATCCTCCTTTTCCCAGAATTTGGGCATTGTACAAGTCACATATCTTTCCCTGAATTCTTTATTGTTGCTTATCATATCTATTAATACCTGAATTTGACAGTTTCCATATAAGATAACGAGTTCTCTGTCTCCTATAATTGCACTCATCAAATCGTAAAAATTCTCCCGTGAAAAATTTGAAATTTTGTATATTATATTTGCATTTACCCTCCCTCCCATCATGCTATGATAAATATAGTCACTGCCTATATGTAGTCCTAGTTTTAACATTAATATATGGAACTCACATATTAATTCAAATTCCCAGTTGTCATCCACAATAATTACACGGAGGTTTGCCGGCAAATTAAGCAAATAATCATACGCATATACCGGTAAATCTCCTGTGTCTTCTTCCCTTTTTCCGGATACAATACCCACAACTTCGTGGTCCGCAAAATCTTCCAGATTAATTTTTTCTCCAAGTAGCAATACCTGCTCCATATCTTTTCCCCGTCTGGTTTTATTTAACTTTTATACAGCCCTCGCTATAAAATAACTTGTCCAAGAATCAAAACCTGTCTCTTCCAGCGTCTGACAATCCACGTTACTGACCAGTTCAAACCCTGTCTGCTGTAAATAAAACTCCAGTTCCGGTCTGAAAAAATACCGCATATTATGTACTTCATTGATTGTTTTGGTATTGCCTGTTTCCCTGTCCATTACAAATACTTCATAGCAGACATCCACTACGTTTTCTTTGTCGTGCATAACCGGTCTCGCTATCCTCACCAGCCTGTTGGATTCATCTTCTGTCTCTTTCACTCTCACAGCCGGCTTATCACTCAGTACACCCGGTCCATACCAGGCATCAAAAAGAAAGATTCCTCCCTCTTCCAGTGCCGCCCTGGCTGCGCGGAACGCCGACAGGGTATCCTCATTGCTGTTCTGGTAGCTCATGACGTGGAACAGGGATATCACGGCATCATATTTCCCCGCAGGTTCATAGGTCCTTATGTCCGCCACAGAAAAATTTATGTCTGCTTTCTCCGCCTCTGCGTTTTCCTGCGCAATGCTGATCATGAGGGAACTCATATCAATCCCTGTGCACTGGTAGCCTAGCCTGGAAAGCTCGAGGTCATGCCTGCCTGTCCCGCAGCCGTAATTGATGATTTTGCGGATATTCTCCCCATATTTTCTCAGCAGGCTGTCCACCTGCACTGCTTCCGCCCTGTAATCCTTATCCTCATAAAATGCATTGTAATAGTAGGCATAATCCTTAAATACTTCCATGCGCTTATTCCCTTTCCATGTCCCGGACTCTATATATGATAGATATTTGCTATCGTGTCGGTGCATCCGTTCTCTATCTCAAACACTTCCATTGCCCTGATGCATTTCAGCCTGTCGGTTCCCTTCAGATATGTAAGGTTCCCCATTTCGTCCCTGCTCTCCCTGTACCTGCCCTCAACAAACACGTCTGCATCCGCCGGCACCTTTTCCGGCTCCATGCAGTCCTTTCTCACAAAGAAGGCATTGTTCCCGGCAGAATTACTGCCCATATAATAATACCCGTTCTCCTGCGCCCAGCCGCGGAATGCTGCGATGGAGCATCCCCAATATAAATTACTGTAATGCTTCTCAGTACGGGCAAATCCCGCATCGTAAGGCACCGTGACTTTCTTCTCTTCCCCAAATATATTATTGTATTCGCAGATCAGGATACGCGGGGTTACGCACTCAATGGCATTTAGTATCCACCAGTCATTTCCATCCAGGTCTATGCTCAGTATGCCGACATCGCCTTCAAAACCCGCATCCAGAATGAGCCGGTTGATATTATCCTTTGTAATAAATGCGGCAACAGCCGTCAGGTCATATTTCCATAAATATTCCCAGCTGTTAAGGCGCCTCATATTTGCCTCGCTGCCATCCATTACCAGACCTGTCCAGTTGTCATTCATCAGCAGGAACCTTGTGTTAGCCTCTGTGTAATCTTCCACGCCAAATTCAATAAATGTCCTGCTGTCAATGGCAACGTTATGGATAAGCCACTGGATGATCCCGTCTTCCCCAAACTGTGAATATACCTGGAACTCTGCCTCTTCCAGTGACCGCAGCCTTTTATCCCGCACTGCCCCTGCATGGATCCTTGCGTTCAAAAAGAGGTTCTTTTCCCCAATACACTTTAATTCCCTGAGCTCCTGCTTATATTCATGCGATACCGGGACATTATCCTTAAGAAGGTCAAGTACCGCATGCCCCCTCTTTACAATCAGGTTTTTGTAGACATCATAAAAATTTAAGATACAGGATTCCCCTATTCCATATCCGCACAGCTGTTCCTTAATTTCCCTGAAATATCCCGAAGTGATAACGATATGGTCAAACTCTAATTCCTTTATCTTAGAAGGTTCGATGACCCCCGGCTGCGTCCATTTGGCTGGAGCATTGTCGCTCAGCGCTATAATCTCTGCCTTTGAATCATCATACAGCTCCAGAAACGTTTCATAAATTTCCCCCAAGCCAAAACATACGATTCTCTTCTTCAAAACAATGCCCTCCTGACCTGTACTATAACCTGAAATTATCTGTCTTCCTTATAGACCGCTTCTGTCCCATCAATCCCGTTGAACCTCTTCTTATCCTCGTCTCCCGCATAAGGACCCTGTTTCACCTCTATCATCTCCACCTCTTCCAGTGCCTGAAAACCATGGCCACCGGAAACTAACAAAATAACGTCTCCCGCATGTAAGTCCCTGCTCTCCAGGTAATCCTCATACTCATCGTAAAAATCCACGCGGAGCACACCCTTTTTAACAAACAGCACTTCCTGTGTCATCACCACGTTTCTATGCACCAGGTTATGTACATGCGCGTCTATCACTTTTCCGGCGGGATGATGCATATAGGCAACCTGCTGGGAATAAGCATTGGGGGTAATAAAATCCACGCCGTCGCAGGTATAATCATTGCGGATGATCATCGCCAGCAGCTTATTCTTTTTTTTCACTTCCTCAACCTGTCCCATAGCTTCTTTCCTTTTCTACACACAAAAAGTGAGTATTTTATCCGGCCATCAATGGGCTGAATAATTTCTCCCTTTATATCCTGCCCATTACCCTGCGGACCCCCATCACTACTCGTTCCATCTGCTCTGTCGTCAGTGCCAGACCGCTTGGAATATAAAAACCCTTCCTCGCAAGGTATTCTGCATCAGGATAGGACTCTTCTTTAAACAGTCCCTGTTTCTGGTACACCGGCTGTTCATGCATGCACCAGAAGAATGTCCGGGAGCCGATTCCCTCTTCCGCCAGTAATTTCTGCACCGTTTTATTGTCAGCCTCAATCTGCTTGTCCAAGACAATGCCGTATACCCAGTAAATATTGTCAGCGTAATCTGTTCTCTCTACTGGTAATATCAGTCCGTCTATGTCCTTCAGCTGCCCTGTATAATACTTTCCCATCGCACGCTTGCGTTCCACGAACTCATCCAGTCTCTCAAGCTGTGCCAGTCCTACCGCCGCCTGTAAATTTGTAAACCTATAATTGTCACTGATCTCATCATGCACATATCTGATGTCTTTCCTGAAACACAGGTTGCGGAGCATCCTGCACCGCTCTGCCAGTTTCTCGTCATCCGTGACCACCATGCCGCCCTCGCCGGTCGTTATATGCTTATTGGGATAAAAGCTGAATGTACTGATATCGCCAAAGCTTCCGCAGGGCTTTCCCTTATAAGTCTGTCCGTGCATCTCAGCCGCGTCCTCAATCACTTTCAGGTTATACTTCTCTGCCAGTGCTAGGACTTTATCCGCCTCGACCGGAAGCCCATATAAATGCACGATCATGATGGCTTTTGTCTTCGCTGTTATCTTAGCCTCAATCTCATCCACGTTCATGTTCCAGGTATGTATGTCGCTGTCTACCAGTACCGGGACAGCGCCCAGCTTGGTAACTGCCATGGCACAGGATATGATCGTAAAAGCAGGCATGATGACTTCATCGCCTTCTCCGATACCAAGTGCCTGCACAGCCACTTCCAGAGCTGCTGTACCATTGGACACCGCAATGCCGTACCTGCGTCCGGCAACAGTACTCATTTTATCCTCAAATTTCCTCACAAAAGGACCCTCTGAGGAAATCCACCCTGTATCGATACACTCACATAGATACTTTTTTTCATTGCCATTCAATAACGGCTCATTTACCGGTATAAAATCCATGTTTACTCTCATTTCTTATGATTTGGTCCTTTCAATACATAATTTCCATCTTCCCAATATGCACCTTCGTAAACCCCCTGTTTAATGGCTTCCAACGTTTCCAGCAGCGCATCTGCCCTGTGTTTAAACATATGTTTCTCCAAAATCAGTCTCTGCCCGGCTTTTGCAATTTGTTCCAAATAATTTTCTTCATATTGCTCATCAATAGTAATTACATCCTCGTACCGGTCAACAATAAAACAATTTTGTCTATGAATAAATCCCATTTCGGTTATTCCTGGCACTCTTTTTGCCACTAATACCGCACCACAGGCACCGGCCTCAAAATATTTTCTGACTAAAGCATCCGATATTCCACCATCCGCATAAACAAATTTCGACGCCCTTAAGCTCTCCAAATACTGCTCTCTGCATGCCGCTATATATTGCATCTGAGGTTGTGAAGCAATAGCGTCATTTTTTCCCCACATCCATGATAAGAACTTTTCAGTTTTATTCCTGAATTTATACCATTCCATATGTTTGCGCTGTATTGTAACTACTGATAATAGCTGATAAGGATCATCACGCCAAATTCTTTTTTGTTGATTCTTTATTATTTCCTGCGCTTTATTCCGTTCTGGATAAAACCATTCTTCTCTGTTTCCAGGAATACACCAGTCATATTTTCGCGCCCAAAAATTTCCTACAAATATTTCGTGGTAACCAATACCGTGAAACAAAATCGGAATATACTGTCCGACATACTTGCCAGCCAATTCATATAGGCAATTTGTCCGATAGCAATGCTTTCTAATACTTTTTGCCTGCTCCTTATCCATATACTCTAATGGCCAGCTTAAAATATAAAAACCGGTTTCCAACAGCTTATAACATATATTCTGCACCTCTACTGACATTGCCCAAATATCTTCATAATAAACAAATATTTTTAGAAGATTTTTAACTGATAATAGTTCCCTATATACTTTTTCACAACATTGATATGCATCATTAACGTCATAATAAGGGATTGTAGACCTATGAATGCGGTAAGCATTATTCTCAATACTTTTGTGTCCTGTTGAATACAAAAAATAAGTTCCCATTAAAACTGCATCATAGTTACCATTTTCATCTATAAATTTACAAATCCCCCTCTCAAGGCATTGTCTTGATACATATCCTGGACCAAAAAAATCCACTTCCATACAACTTAACAGAGATAAATAGAACTGCCTGTACATAGGGTTTTTATAATCAAAATTTACATCTACAATCAAAATCTTCATTTCCACACTCCTACAGTTTTGGCATAAACAACAAATTAAAATCACTGCAAGGCAATTTCCTTTTTAACCTCGTATCAAAAACAATCCATTTTACCCGTTTTTTATAGTGATATGCTCCACGTAATTCAGTCGTGTAATACACTTTTATACCGTTTCCCCGAAAAAGGAAATTAACCAATATTGCATGAAACTTTGTGCCAACAGCAATTACAACATTGGTATTAATAAATTCCCCATTTTCTATCCACTCTTTAAGAATAATATAATTACAGATTTCAGCTTTTATTTTTTCTATTACTGGTGCCACGTACAGTCTCCTTATTTAAGAACAACAGCTTTTATTCAATCTCGTCTAATATCAGCCTCGAAAGTGTTGTGTCGTACTTCTTTTTATGTCTGCTCACAATATTCATTATCTGCTCCTTATAGTCTGCGCTTTCAAATACCATGCCCTCTTCTATCTTTTCAAAATTGGTACATGATTCTATCAGGAGAAGATTTGTTCCACATTTAACCAGCGCGCTGTCTCCCAGAATACTGAGAACCGTCCCACTCTCTGCATTTTCATACAGATAAAGAACATCTTCAGCCATGACAGGACGCGCCGACCAGATGATAAACTCAGTCTCTCCATGACTTGTAAATGCACCCGGATAGGGTTTTGTCAGCGCCCGGACCATATTGTAAATATCAATGGCATTCCTGTTCCAGTCAATTTTACCGTCTTCTTTTTTGCGTTGGGGCAGGTACAGACCACCTTTTTCCTGTGGCGTCCCCCCTTTCCCTTCTATTCTTCCATTCGCAAGGTTTCTCAATATCATATCTGCCTTGTATAAATTTATTTTTACATAACTGGTTAAAATGCTGTCCGTAGAAAAATACTCGAATTCATATGTATCTATGACAGGACCGTTATCAGCGCCTTCCTCTATCCAGAAAATGGATGCGCTGAACCTATTCTTTCCCATCATCAGCGCCCAGTTCTGAGGGCTGCGTCCCCTGCCCTTTGTAATTCCCTCATGGCTTCCATGTGCCCCTATAATTCCGATGCTGCACTTCTGGATGAGCCATGAAGGTATCAGCCGCTGCCAGCTCGCAATTATAACCAGATCTATTTCCAGCTCCTGAAGTTTCTCCCTATCCATAACATCCGACAGATCATAGGAACGCATTTTTATGCAGCCTATATTTCGTTTCCTGCAAAAGTCCGTATAATCATAATATTCAGGAGTATGTTTCTTTCCATCTTCATCCAAGGTAATCAATCCCTTGATTTCTATTCTGCTGCATAAAATTTCAGCAAACAATTTCCCATTCAAAGTCGCATTTAAAATATAGATGTTCATCTCCTACACACTTCCTCACGTCTTACTACATTCGATAATGCTGTCATATTTTCATCGAGATTCTGATACCGTTCTGCACAGGCATCTGAAATAAAACTTTCTATAACCCCTCTGATATCCGTTTCTTTTTCCTGATACCAGAATGGATGTATCAATATCTGCATATGAGAAAACTTACCGCTTTTAATAATTTCCTCCACCGGCTCGCGCCATTGCATCCTGGAATCCGATAAATATTTAAATCTTTTAAAAAACTGGGTTCCATACACATTAACCGTACCCTGCAGGCAGATATCGGTATCCAAAATTACCTTGGATGGTCTGTGGTATGAAAATTTAACAACTTTAGTATCAAGAATTTCCGACATGACACCTAATTCTTTCCTGATATCCAATTTGACCTTATCTGCATTTCCGGCATCCTCCGGATATGCCGCCTCATCAAAATGGAGCCCGACTGCATGTCCCATGTCCTGAATTTCTTTCAGTATTTTTTTGTTTTTCAGAGAATATAAATTGTAAAAATTACTTGTCAGCAATACAAAATAGGTACTTTTGATCCCCCTCTTATATTCCAGATCCGCCATCCTGAGCGCTTTCTGCAAGTCAGTGTCTACATCATGTCTCAAAATAGCGCACCGTTTGTATTCTTTCCAGTCGTTATAATCCCCTATTGCATATCCATTTTCCTTCAATAAATTTAGCAACCCGAGATATCCGTCATAGGTAAATGTCATATACGTTCCTCCTGAATCTGCCTGATGATCTTAATGACATTCTGCACATCATCCTGGCTTAAATATGGATGCATCGGTAATGACAGGCACGAATCGCAAATCTGCTGTGTAACGCTATAATCCAAGTCTTTCATAACATATTCTTTAAAAGCAGCCTGCATATGCATTGGCTTCTTATAGTATACCGCCGTGGGAATGCCGTTCTCTTTCAATGCTTTTGCTGCTGCTTCACGTTCGGTTCTGTTTTTAAAACATACCGTATACTGTGCCCAGCTTGAATAAACTCCTTCTTTTACATCAGCAACTCTGACAATCTCTGATAAATATTTCGTGTATTCCGTTGCAACCCAGTTACATCTTTCGATCTCGCTGTCAAAAAACTGCAATTTTTTCAACAACACTGCTGCCTGCAGCGTATCAAGGCGCGAGTTCATGCCGATCCGTACATTGTCATACTTATCTGTTCCTTTTCCATGCACTTTATAGGAACGGAGCAGCGCTGCCCACGCGTCATTATCCGTGAAAACTGCGCCACCATCTCCATAACATCCAAGCGGTTTTGCAGGAAAAAATGAGGTTGTCGCAATATCCCCAAAGCTGCACGCCTTTCTTTCTCCGATTCTTCCGCCAAATCCTTGCGCTGCATCTTCCAAAATAAGCAAATTATGTTTCTTCGCGATCTGTTTGATCCTATCAAAATCAGCAGGCTGACCAAATAAATCTACCGCAATAATCACTCTCGGCGTTAAATCTGTTTTCTCAATAACATACTGAATTGCATGTTCAAGGCTTTGAATACTGATGTTATAGGTATTTTTATCTATATCCACAAATACAGGCGCAGCGCCTACAAGCGGCACTACTTCCCCACTTGAAAAGAATGTGAAATCCGGCACAAAAACTGCATCGCCTTTTCCAATTTCCCAAGTCATTAGTGCAAGCTGCAATGCATCCGTTCCGTTTGCGCAGGTGATACAATGTTTTACCCCGGTGTAGTCCCCTAGTTCTGATTCCAACTGCCTTACGTTACCGCCGCCTATGAAATCAGCACGAGTGAGCACAGACTGTATCGCTGTGTCAATTTCCGTTTTATGCAATTGATACTGTTGTTTTAAATCCCTAAATTCCATAACGCATTATCACACTATCCCTTTTCTGCATGTTTCTCCTTATAGTTTTCGAAAATTTCAAACAACGTCTTCTCCAAGTCATAAGGCATTCTTCTAAATATATCATTCGACTTTGGTATTACAAACTTATGCTGCCTGTCTACAAGTTCAATTGCACCGACCAACATATCAATTTCGTTTTCATATACCCTCTGTGCTACAGAATGAAAGGTATCATACTTTCCTATTTCCAATTTGCGCTGCTCAATAATCTCTCCCGCATCAATATAATCTCCCAAAAAATGTGTCGTAGCTCCAATCGGAAGATCATAATATAATGACCACTTATATGCATCCAGCCCTCTTGCAAGAGGAATATAGCCGGGATGGGAGTTGATAATCTGATATTTTTTTACAAACTCTTTTTCTAATAATCCTGCACCGCACAATAAGTAAACCGCACTACTATCTGCTATCGTACTGTTGAAATCACCTTCAATATATTCATATCCAAAGTTACCGCATAATTCCTCAGGTTCGGGAATTAACATATTTTGCATAGGTCTGTGATTGATCAAAGGCGTGCATTTCTTAATATAGGTCATCGGCTGTGCATATATTTTGACATTTTGATACCCTTTTGCTTTCAACAGGCATAATGTATCATATGTTTTTCGATGTTTTTGATTACTCATTCCGCACAACCGATACTATATATCAGGTATCTGTTTTTATGATACCCCTCCCCCATATATTTTTCCTTTTTCATTTCCACTATTTTTCTTTCCGTTTCCGCCCATATTATGTCCGAATTATAAATTTTTCTGATCCTAAAATAAGGCATTGGTTTCCCTCCAAACTAGCGCACGTACTTTGAAATCCTTTTAGTGACCGAACCTTCAAAATCATACTTTAATCCCATTTCGGATGCGGTCTTGATCCCTTCCCACATCAGCATATTATCAGTCTGCAAATCTTTCCCTGAAATCTGTAGTCGAGCACTCTTTCAGCGGCAGCTTCACGCTTCTGCCTTCCGCAGCTGATTTATATATGGCAAGCACAAGTTCCAATGCCTTCTTGCCATCCATTGCAGTCACATACGGCTGCCTGTCCTGCTTAATGGCATTAATCATATCTGCATATAAAGGCGTATGTCCGTAACCGTATACATTCGGAGGATTTTCGTGAAACCTTGCTTTTACTTCATTGGGATCATCAAGCATATCCGAGAACCGCCATTCCTCTATTACATTAACGGACTGCCCTCCTGCTTTAATGGCTCCTTTCTCACCAAATATGTAAAGTGTCTCTTCCAGGTTTTTCGGATATATGTCTGTTGTGCCCTCAACGACCCCGTAACTTCCATTCTTGAATTTTATCAGGGCAATCCCCATGTCCTCTGCCTCAATGTACGGATGGTTGAGCCTGTCCGTCATGCCGACAACCTCATCAATTTCGCCGCCCATCATCCATCGCAGTAGGTCAATATTATGAATGCACTGGTTCATTAATGCGCCGCCATCCTGTTCCCATGTGCCGCGCCACCCTGCCCTGTCATAATATTCATGGTCCCGGCACCACCTGATATGTGCCGTGCCGTAAAATAATCTGCCAAACCGATTCATATCAACTGCCTCCCGTATGATCTGGACAGACTTATTAAACCTGTTCTGGTGGCACGCACAGACTTTCACATGATGTTTTATGGATGCCGCAATAACCGCATCAGCATCTGCTATGGACAGGGCAAGTGGTTTTTCTACAATACAGTTACAGCCATGTTCTATGCAAAACAGGGCTATCTCCGCATGTTTCCCGCTCTCCGTGCAGACTGCCACGAGTTCCGGTTTTTCTGTTTCTATCATTTTTTTATAATCCGTGTACTGCTTTACGCCGCCATCCAATTTAAATTTTAACGCTTTATCTTTCATGCAGGACTCGTCCACATCGCATATCGCAGCCACCTCCAGACCGTTATTCTGTGCCGCTGCGATATGGTTTGGCGAAATACGTCCACAGCCAATCAACGCATATTTCATTTTCTCACCCCACTTTTTGATTATCAGACATTCTTAGCCACAACTCTAAACTCAAAATTCTAAAAAGGATTCCGCTAAAATCGCCTTCTTTATCTATGTGTGCCTTATACAACCGATCAATCGTCTCTTTTGGCACAATATTTCTGTTTCCAAATGAATATATGACTTCAGCAATTTCATCTTTGCTCTTACCTTCACATAGCCATCTCCCGAACGGTGCGGGAAACCCCATTTTCTTTCTTCTTCTCCTCACGGCACGCGGCAGATAATTTTTACATGCTTCTCTGACAATCCATTTTGACCACTTGTTTTTTATTTTGTATTTAGCATCAAGTGCGAGTGCAAACTCGACAATCCGATAATCCAAAAATGGAACTCTTGACTCAATGGAAAAAGCCATTGAATTGCCATCTTCATTATGTAATATCTGCGGTATCACATAATTTACAAGATCATTGCACAATCTGGTATTCAACCTTGAGGAACACTGTATATCCGTCACTTGATACTGATCTTTAACTTGGTTTAAAAATTCGTCTGTAAATATCTGTATATTTTTTAGGATATCCTGTTCTTTTACCGCCTTAAACAAAAAACTGTTTTTGATTCCAACCAGATTCACTACAGCATCCGTACCAATTGTTTCTAAATAATCCAGATTTTCTTTCCTGAAAATTGATATAATTTTTATTCCTTCAAGTCTGGATAAAAAAGTATTTTTATCCAGCAAATCATAAAGATATGTTCCCGGATATGTCTCATAGCCTGCGAATAACTCGTCAGCTCCCTGACCATCTAACAGTACTTTAACGGCTCCATGAACGCCTTTCATTACCATATATCCACTATATAAAGATGCCTCCATCGTAGGCTGGTCATGGTAATATGTCAGTTTCTCAAGATGATTGATAAAATTTCCCTCATAATCATCGGGTTTTATATAATGAGGAATTGTCCTGCACTTTTTGTTTACCTTCCGTATATACTTTTCTTCATTACAATCCTTATCTTTATAAATAGACGAAAAGGTATGGATCCTCCCTTTATATTTTTTATAAACACAACCAACAATTGAACTTGAATCAATTCCTCCTGACAGACATGCTCCCACCTCCACGTCTGCCCGAAGTCTTAACCCAACCGCGCTGTCAAATAATTTTTTGAATGTTTTAACCGGATTTCTTCCATGTATCCATTTTTCATAAAATAGCCTTTCGTCCACTTTCCAATATTGCACGTATTTGCTGGTGTTTTTCTGTAAATCATAAATCATGTAGGAAGCCCGCGGAAATCCTTTAATATTCTTATAAAAACATTCCCCATCCGAGTCCTCCCATCTCGAATAAGGTATATAACGTGAGATCCAAACTTCATTTGGTATATTTTCATTTGGAAATGCTTCTATAATAGCTTTCATTTCAGATGCAAATATAAATGCATTATTATTATCAACGATATATAATGGTTTAATGCCAAATCTGTCCCTGCATAGGATTACTTTCTGCTCTTCCATATCATACAGCGCAAAAGCCCACATACCATTGAATTTATTGAAACAGTCTGTTCCGTACATTCTGTAAGCCTCAAGAATCACTTCCGTATCGCTGTTTGTTTTAAAGCATGCACCTTTTTTTACCAATTCCTCCTTTAATTCAACATAATTGTATATTTCCCCGTTATAAATAATTACAAATCTTTTATCATGGCTAAACATGGGCTGATTGCTCTTTGCATCGAGATCGATAATTGACAGCCTCCTATGACCTAAGGCAACTCTTTTATCAATCCATTGCCCCTCCGCATCCGGCCCTCTATGTATCATCTTGTCTGTCATTTTTTTTAGCAATTCATGGCTCGTTTTATATTTCCCTGATTTATCAATATATCCGGCTATTCCGCACATCCTAATGCTTCCCCCAGTCAGTAAAATAAACCTGTCCACTTAATATACAGTCTGCAGACGGTTTCCCTAATAATTCTCTTTCTGGGAATTTCCCTTTTCTCCCCATTGCAATTATAAAAGAAAGCCCTTTTAAATCTCACATTACTGACAATTTCTATTACATTCCAAAAATCATGTCCATACATGCCTGTCAGCGTCACGTATATCCTGTCATATTGTTTTTGAGATATCATATTCATTATGTTCAATGGCAAATCTTCAAACCGCTCACTCTGAATATCCAAAAAATTTATAAAGGGATACTTTTGTTTGTAACTTATTACCTGACTGTGTTGAACAAGACAATCTATGCTTCTATTAACTCCGTCCTCCAATTCGCTAAACAGCCTTTGAATTGTTGCATCTGCCGATGTTTTAAAAACAAGTATTTTTTCCATACCAATATCCTAAAACCCATATTCTTTTGCAAGAATGTAATCTCTTTCCTTTTTCAATCCATAATCATGCAGCTGCACTTCAATCTCATCTGTTTTCTCACAAGTCACAACAACAAAGTACTTGCTCCAATTCGCAATGTCCTTTGCATACCGCACCTGCACACCATTTAATGTCGTACCCTGCTTCGATATATCATTATCAGCAATTAATTCTGCGGGAATACTTTCTACAGCTTTAAATAACTTATGGCATTTATATCCCTTGCCAAACAATAGCAATTGTCTCCCCTCACTCTTTTGTGAAATATCCTTCATTAATAATTTCCCTGAAAGTTCCCCACACTTTCTTTCGATTAAATTTTTAGTCCTTCGATCTTGGGCAAATATCAGCGAAGCAAAAACTCTGACAATGTCCGCCTCAAATTCGCTGTACTGATTCGTTTCATATACAGCAAAGTCCATGCGCTCATCATAAAAAAGAGTTCCGTCCTCCCTTTGCAGATATTCCTTTGCGATTCTTTCATTGTCCCGTGCAAACTTTTCAAGGAACTTCTTTCTTTCATCCGGCACAAAAAAACCATGTTCACCTTTCTTCTGATTAAAAAGGCTGGATAGTTCTACACAAATATCACGGACATCATATTTTATATCCCAGGAATCAAAATGATGATCTGCACTTTGGGCTGAATTTATTAACCTGTTTATTTCTAAATAATTTCCGCCAACGGACGGATTAGCACCCTCACTTCTTATCCATTCCTCCTTATCTGCCGGTATCCCCAGAACTGATAAAAAATCAGTTACAGTATCATTTCCAATAAGCTGCTGCTTTTCATATATTCTTACAATAAGATTTTCTTTTCCAACAATCCGGCTGATCATATCTAATTTTGATAAGTAATCCACCCACGTTTTATAAGAGTCATCCGAAGTAATAAACTCTTGAAATGTATTATATTCTCCCGCACTTTTGATATGTTCATTGTATATTGATTCTATTTCCCTATCTTGCCGTCTTAGATATATAACTACTTTTACATTCTCATATTTTTCTTTCACACCTTCTAAAAATTTGTCTGTTTCATATTCCGAAATGTCTTCCGACGACAGGATAACATTCCTTACTTTTAAATGCGTTGATATAATTTCAATCTCCGTATTCCACTCAGACTTATTATTATTCAATACTCCCTCTATATACAAATCCCGTCCATTGCCTGACTGCTCTATCATCATAAGCCGTTCAGAATTAATATCTTTTTGATCTAAAAGAATCGGATAATCCCATCCATACTTCTCAAGTTTACTGGCATTTGCAAACAGAAACCTTTGCAACGCTGAAGTGCCCGTTTTGGGCATTCCAATATGTATTAATAGCGTGTTATTTATCATATTCGTTCTCCTTGATCAGTTCCCTGTATATTTCTTTGCCTATATTCCCACTTCCTGTACTGTTATGTGGTTTATTGTCCCCCGCCCATAACTTTCTACGGTAAATCTGATTAAACAACACATCTTGCCCCTCACAATATACCCCTTTATAAATTTGATCACATTGCCAAAGGCATTCATCGCTAAAACTATAATCTTTCCATTGATACTTTAACTCCAAAGCATCTATTTCTAATATTCTGTTATGCTTTATTGAAAATAGCCCTATATATCTATCATGTTTTACATATTCCAGCAAGTATTTAAACCTAAAGCCATACACTCCCCTCATCAATATGCTTTCGCTTGTCTCCTGCTCTTCATATATCTCAAATGCGGATACTGTAGAGCTTCCTCTACCGATGTATAAAATTTTATTTGTCTGGCGAGGTATAAACCAAATATATTCTCCGACCATTACCGAATATAAAAATGTAGAGTACTCGTACTCGGTTACCTCACAATCTACCATACCATCCGTCTTCTCGGTAAAATCATAAACTCCAAAATCCTTTGGGAAACAGTTTATCACTGCGAAACTATTATCTTCCTTATCCCATGTGTACAGCTCTCTTTGATATCCATACAGCCAAAATTTTTTACCGTCATAAGATATGGCAGCCAATCTCTTTTTGCAAAACGGAAGTGAATATATCTCTGTTGTCTTTGTGCATAAATCTAATCGATAAATATTGTCCGAATCCTCTGTTACCATATAGATATCATTGTCAACCAGCACGCTTCCCTGTATAGTGTCATGTTCACAAATTGTATAATAGCGCTTTATCACCTTTTGACTAATACTAATTTCCATGACCTTATTCCAGTTGCAGGAAACTATAAACAATGCATCCTCCTTCACCCACAGCTGAGCTCTTATTTGAAGATGTTCAGGTTTATCAATATCAATTCTTGTAAAATTTTTACTATCCAAGTTATAAACCCATATGGTTTGTCCAAATCCCGGAATACAAAAAATGTCCTTTCCACACTTTAAACAACTCGGGGTCAGCCGGTATTTGCATATATCCAAATCGGGAATTTCAATCGCTTCATCGCATTTTCCTGTATTCAAATTTGCGTGAAACAGGATATTACTCATACCCCCAACAAACCATACATCGTCTTCTTCAATCCACCAATTATCACTCCATATAAACGCTTTATTCTTATTTTTCATTTACTATTCCCTTAGAATCTATAAGTTCCTACATACTCTACATCCTGTATCATAGACGCTTTTCCCGCCTTCTTATACAGCTGCACCACCGAACTCATATCCCCATAATACGCATCACTAATCGCCACCGCCCGGTCCAGCTCCGCGCTGTCATCATAAATCCCCCAGCCTTCTTCTATGTATCTGTCCCTGATCTCCTTATACCCTTCCCACAGTTTCGGTCTCATGCTCTCAATCGTCGCCTGAATCAGCGGGTGCGGTCTCCAAAGCAACGCCACTTCGTCTTTGTTTTCCTTAAGAATCCCAAACACCGACTCCATCTTCCGCAGCATTTTCTCATCACTATGCAAAAGCGCACTCACGCTCGTATTATAGAAAACAATCTTCTTCCAGCTCCCGTCCGGCTTTTCAATCACTTTCAGCCACTCCGCCGGAATCTCCAAATCTTCCTTTCTGGTATTCAGTACCTTATCAATCTTCGGTGACCCCGTACCCAGAAATTTCTTCTCCAAGAACTTCCTGTCCACATGTTCCCCCGGCAGCCCCATTTCCTTTGCCGCTTTTAAATATTCATTGATATAAACCTGCCGCATATTTTCCGACTGCACAACCACCCGGTCGGCATAGATCGTTCCCGGCGTAAAGCAGAAATGCTTCATCCCGTCAATCATCGCCTGGTTGTTCGGTTCAATCTCACCTAAAATAAAATAAGGAATATACACTAATTTATCTGTGTAATTTCTCAGATTTTTTGAGTAAAAATAGGGGTGCACGCTTGTTACATGATTGCATTCATCATATGGATTATGTATATAAATGACATCTGGGTGACGCGTTTCCAGATCGTACTCATCATAGCGGGTAACCGGCACATACGCCGGGTACTGATCCCCCTCATAATGCTCTTCTCTGAAACTTCCGTCAGGGTTTTTGTCAAAATACGGAATCGGAATCACATAAGCGTCACAGCCGGGATCAGCGTCCGCCGCTTGCCAGACGCTCTCCAGAGAATCCCACATAGATGCCTTATAAGGAAGAAACACAACCTCCTTTTTGTCATCAGGCAGCTCGTATTTGATGCCGTTTTGCAGCCCGGTCAGCTGCTTCTGAATTTTTTTCGATATTTTCCGGCAGACGTTTTCATCTGACAAGCCTTCACTCATCTGATAAATATTTTCACAGTATTCTTCAAGCGTGTGCACAAGTGGTGCGAATTTTTTATCAAGAGTATCCATGTAAGTGCCAAGGGCAATCGCCGACTCCTGACACTGCACCAGCGTCTCTGCAGCCCCCCGCGGGTTAGAACGGACAATTTTTATAAGGGCATCGTTGGCTTTCAGCAGCGTGTCTACTGCCTGCAGCATGTCTTTCTTTTTGTACCTCTCCACTGCCTGCCACCGCCCTTTCCTTCTCAGTCGTCTATAATATCAATGTAAATTAAAATTTTTTCTATAACGTTCTTTCTGTACATAGAAAATGCGCTTACTCGAGACTGCACGACTAGATTAACAAGACATATTGGTCACCCTTACGGATGATGCGGAATTTCCGCTTCGCTCCCGGTACGTCTTCTTTGCAGAAGTTCCCTCGGGTCCTGGCATACCCAATACCCGGTCGAAACCGGCTTCTAATGCCGTCTTGCGTAACGGATTTCGCACAAAGCAATCTGTTACGTCTATTTTTATCAAAAGAAATTTTCCGCAGTCCTACTCCCGAAAAATCGGTTTTGGTAAAATGTTTCCCGAAAGAAACATTCATCTGTGAAATTTTTCATTATGAACATGTCTGCCCCCGTTTGAGAGCGTTCCTCGCAGCATTTTCCCTCTCGGGAAATTTCGCGCCGCAGGCTTTACAGGTAAAAACGTCATCTGCTTTCTGCCCAATCGCGCCGCATAGGCTGCACTCGTTGCTGATATCTTTTCCGAACACTTCTATCAATGTAATGGACTGTTCCCTGCATTTCTGGGTCAGCCGGCTTCTCACATATCCTTTCTGCCACATACTGACAGAACTGTTGATTTTTTTGTTTACGCCTGCCTTGGAACTTGGCGGCAGTTTCGGCAGATAAACCGCAGTCGGTTTTTCCGTCCGCAGCATCCGATTAATCTCCGTATTAATATAAGTGTGCAGCGCCTCTTCCAGTCTTTTCCTGCCCGCCATATACTTTTTCCTGCCGGGATTCTTTTCCTTATTCCTGCGGTATCGAATGTTGCCTTCTCTGACATATTCCGACAGCGCAAACTGGTAATCGCTGTACTTTTCCCCGTATATACGTCCTTCGTCCGTCACAAACATCGCACGGATTCCAACCGCCAGTCCGATTTCTCTATGATAGTCCTCATGCTTCCTGACTTTCATCTCCACAGGCGCATGGATAACAACATTCCCTTCCTCGGGAAAAATACGGATATAGAGCTGTTTTGTATAACTGTTATTGTCAGTAAGCGGTATGAAAATCCGCTTTCTCTTTTCCTTTATCGCCAGATAAATTCCATGATCTTCATAGCGGTAAGCCTTATGCGAGACAGAAAATCCGTCGTCGGTATCCGTATGCATCCTCTTCAGATGCCTGCGCACCTGTCTGCGCAAATATTGGTTCAGACGATTTTCGTCCACATCCGTCCTGACTTCATCGAAAGACTTCTGCCACTCTTCAGACAGTTCCATTTTCTGTTCCAGAAGAATGCTCTCAAAACAGCGGCCCTGCTTCATAACAAACCGAAGATAGTGCCTGTCGTCCGGCGTCAGCTTTTCATTTGCCTTAATGCATTTTTCTATCCTGCCTTTCGTCTGCGTCCACTGGTTCTTGATATCTCCCAGCGCATCAAAGACAGCCAGATAGAAATACACGGACGGCAATCCAAGGCTCGCCCGCAGACCGCTTGCTGTCATCTCGTTCTGCACGGTATAGCCCGGATAAATCTTTGACAGGCTTTTGATTCCGCCATAACGCTGATACACATAGTTCTTTACTGTCCTGTAATCCCCCGCGATCTCCTGCAGTTTTTTCATATCCGTCTCGGGGATAGGTCTGCTATTATATTGGCGGACAGTCTTGCATATGGTGTTTGGCGACATTTCGCTGTTTTGTACTCCCCGGCTTGTCTAATAACATTTCGCAGAATTGGGTATTCTGCGAAAT
>RAYM01000038.1 GCA_003611805.1 bacterium 1xD42-87
TGCCGGATCTGCGGATGGATGTGGATGGGCTGCAGTTCCCTGAAAAACTGTTCATCCAAAGCTATGATATCGGCATTATTTTAGGGAATGCGTTGGATAACGCAATGGAGGCGTGCCGGAAACTGAAAGCGAAAGAACCGGGTGCGGAAGCCTTTATCCGCATCAGTTCATTCCAAAAGAGGGAGCTGTTTTTCCTGAAAGTGGAGAACAGCTTTGACGGGAGGGTGGTGAGAAGACCGCGGAATGAGTTACCTGTGACGGACAAGGCGGACAGGGAGAATCATGGGATAGGGCTTATTAACATTAAAAGCACGGCTGAAAAGTATCAGGGAACAATGGATTTCAGGGTAAAGGGCAGGGTGTTCATCCTGTCAGTGATGATGAAAAATGAAAGGAGAGAAGAAGATGGATTTCGGAGTGACAGGTAAATTGGGAGGGTACTATCTGGCGGAGCAGTACCGGAAGAATGCGGCAGGCAAGAGCGGGGGCGTGAGTTTTGCGGAACTTGCGGCGGCAAAAGCTACGGAGCAGTCGGATGTATCGGGAATGAGTTTTAAGGATATGTGGCAGGCGAGGTTTCCCGGAGCGTACTACCATACGATGGATGCGTATAAGATTCCACAGGGGGCATGGCAGAGGTATGATTTTCCCCATGAAAAGTTTTTCAGTGATAAGGTTGATGAATCGATTTTAAATTGGAAACCGTCAGGGGCGGAACCCAAACTGACGGACGCAAGCGTACAGTCGAGGATAGATTCTACGCTTGGAAAGAAAGCAATCGTTGTGCCGCCTGCATTAGAAGAAAAAATGAAAAATGACCCGGCTCTGGCACAGCAGGTAATGGCTAAAGTAGAAAGTTTTATTATGAAAGACCAGGCAACGCTGCCACCGGGCAGAATATATTCCTGCGTGGTTGTACTGGATGAAAATGGGGAGATTGCCCATGCTGCAGGATCAAGTGGAGGTGGAAACATATCCGGGCCTACGGAAGAAGAACAACGCCAGTTTGAGGCAGAACAGGCGGCAAAGAAGAAAAGACGTGAGGAATATGCCCGGCTGAATGAGGAAAGCGCCCTGAAACGCAGGCTGATGGAGCAGGAAGCGGATGAGAGATATTATCAGACCAGCATGACCAAAAAGGCGGTTTCGATTGCCGCATATGAGGCGGCGGGCATTTTGAAGTAAGGAAGATCATGCCCGGACTTACCGCAAGGGGGCATGGGCGGTCTTGAATGACAGAGGGGCCGCAGGTAAGATTTTTGAAGGAGGATGAAAATTATGTCAATGGAGATCAGTAACAATTATAGCAATTATGAGAAAAGCGGCACAAGTACCGCAAAGGAAGGCAATGTAACAACAAGCACGGTGGAATTGAAAACATCAACCGGGGGAACAAAGACGGAGCAGATTAAGACAGGTTACAGCAATGTCAATGATTATTCCAAATATCTGCAGGGCAAGTACAGTTATATGAATACGGGTACAACTTCCATGCAGGGCGTTCCGACAACGGTATCCGTATCGGGCGCTTTCCTGAAGAAATGTATGAACGACCCGGAAAAAGCAAAATATCTGGAAGAAAATCTGGCGGCATTGCCGGACTGTGCCTCTTACGCGGTATCCCATGCGCAGGGAACACTGACGAGTATTTCCTATGAGATTGACGCAAATGGAAATATAACGGGAATCTCTTCCGGCACAAATGACCCCGATGGAAAAATAGCCAGAGAAAATGCGGAACGGCGGGCAAAAGAGAAGAAAGCCGCCGAGGAAAAGGCTGCCGGGAGGCGCAAGGAGAAAAAAGAGGAGGAAGAAAAGGCAGCGGAACGGCGGGCAGAGAGAAAAGAACGGATGGAAGGCACGTTCACGGTATCTGCCACCGGAACAGATATAAAAAGCGTTACACAGAATATTGTTGTGGCGGTATCTGGCACATCATCACCCACAGGGGGCAGTTTTGACATAAAGGCATAAAGAGAGAATCTTTACACCCTATTCCGCAGAGGCGCATAATGCTTTGCCTCTGCGGTCTGCCCGGAGGCGAGGCAATGAACCGCTCGGACTTATTGCAAGGGAGCGGGCGCGGCTCTGAACGACAGAGGGGCTGGATAAATATAATTAATGATAATGGAGTGTGTAGCTATGAGAAAATACTTTGCTATAGTTGGGGCATTTCTTTTATTAGGGCTGTCTGGTTGCGGAAAGGACGAACAGGATAATAGTTCTTATAACTTAAGTGTTCAGCAGAGCGAAGAAACAATCGGGTTGGAAGAAAACAGTTCAATAGAACAGGAAACAACCGATAATTTTGACAATAATACAATGCAGGTTTATAGTGAAGCCCATCCTCTCGTGGATTATAGCACAGTTGATGAATTGCTGGGTGATGCGTGTGCGCTTGTAAAGGTAGAAATTTTACAGGCAAATAGTGAAAATGTGCGTAACTATATTTATACATCATACGATATGAAGGTGGTTGATGTTTTATATGGCACTGTTGATGCAGATGGAGATACCATTAACGTCAATATGCCCGGAGGAACGGTTCAAGAAGAAAAAGCACAGGAAATGCTTTCAGAAGTTACGGAAGGGAAAAATGTTGGTGATTTATCAGGCATAAATCAAATTGTATCAGATGGAAATACAGATCGGCTATTATCTGTAGGAGATGAGGCGTACTTATTTTTAATGAAAGAATCTGAAACATCGTTTGCGGTTGTTGGAGAATATCGTGGCGAAATGCTTCTTGAAAATGGAAATGTCTATTTTGATAGCTGTATCATTGGATTTAAGGATGGTGTTACGACACATGGCTTGGAAAACGGGAATATGATAGAAAGTGAATTTATTGAGGCAATAAATGAGCTGATTTATAAAGATTCGTAAAACATAGTAGGAAATAAATTCTACGGTTGCATATCCCCAATAAGGCTACAGCCGGACAAGGCAGGGCAGGCTTCCCGGCGTTCCGGCAGATTGGAAAATCGGGGAGTAGCGAGAGGAGGTGAAAGTCAGTATGGAATTTGACAGGGGAAGTTAGATAAAGTGTTTCTGTATGAAGGAATAAACTGCTCGGACTTATTATGAGAGAGCAGAGGCGGCTCTGAATGACAGAAGGGCTACCGAAAAGGAGAAAAGAATGGAGATTTCAAATAATCAATCTTATTATATCAATCCCAATACCAGACAGATTACATCAAATGTGAAAAATACTGTAATAAAGGATAGAGAAGCTTTCAATGGTTCAATGCAAAAACTGTTAAATCCCGTAGAGGATTTGGTGCAGGTTTTGAAAACACCTATCAAGCTGGCAGAAAGGTCATCCCTGAACCGGCAGGGAAACTCTGTTGATATTGCATCCGGCAGCCGCATTGCGGTAAATGACGGTTATATACTGACGGTGAAGCCGCAGGGCGTGGAGGTTTCTGGCGGGGATAATCCATATGACACGCAGGCATATTTGAAAGCGCAGAAGATGGCTGATTCGCTGGCTACGCTGCTACGAAACGCTTGTGGGAATATGCATACGGTAGCATACTCTCAGGAGGAATATGCCAGATGGAATGAGGGCGTTTCCGATGTGATGGGGTATCTTGGCATAGACGCATCAAAGGATTTTACAGTCAACGGAATGAAGTATAGCAGGAATGAGAATGGCCAGTTTGAATCAAAGGCGAACAGCGAGGCAAAAGCCGCTTATGAAATGCTGACGGCAAATAACAGGACATACACCTATGCGGATGAAAGGACAAGAAACCAGATCGCATACATAAGCAATTATTATCTGGAAAATACCACAGAAAGTCTGAAAGCGGCATGGCAGAAAACGCTTGAAGAAACGGGAGTGAACCCCTTCCCGCAGGGATTTTCAAGCATGTTGTCACAGCTTGCTATGGAACAGGACTTTGCGACAGGCGGGAATGATGATATTTTCGGCAGCGACCTGGAAAGCAGCATTGCGGCTGTAAAGAAGATCATAGAACGGCTGGAGAACCCATTAGGGGCAGTGACAGAGAAGAATGCAGAATTTATGGAGGATGAAAAGACCTTCTATACGGCATTATTAAATAACTTGGCTTAATTCATTCTGGTATAGAAGCACCACACGAAGAAAACCAATAATGCACAAACGATAAAAGGGAATCAAGCGGACGATAGGTACACCTTGCTTGATTCCCTTGTTACATATCAGTGCGGGGAGGCGGTTGTCAATGGAAAAGGTGAAATGCCCGAACCCTAAGTGTGGGCGGCGTATCTTTGACATTGAGGAGATGCCGCCGGGGAAGCTGGTGCTGGAAATGAGGTGTAGTCACTGTGGGGAGGTCGTCCGGGTGGGATATAATCCGGGGAAGGTACATAAGAAAAACAGACGTCAGGAGTGAAGTTCTGCCATTTTTTTGTATAGGCCGTGATTAGGAATGTGTCCTGTGCATCATTCGCAGGGGGGAGTTTTGACATAAAGGCATAAAGCGCCTTGTTCAACAGGTTATTGAAATAAGGAAATCATGGAGGATATTAAGAAATGAACATTAGTGGAGTGGGGCATCCAGTACCTATGAAGCAAATATCATGACGGGAACAGATTCATTGCTTGGCTGAATGAGGGCATTATGCCGCGGACTTACCATAAGGGGATATAAGCCATAGAGGACAAACAGGGCAGGTATCCCCGGTTTCCGGCAGATAGTGGGATTGGGGAGCAGAAGAATGGAGGAGATTTAGAAATGAATTATACATATTATATCGGCAGCCCTCTGATAAGTGGGACTTAATATGGGAGTAAAGGTTTTGTCTCCCCCATGAAAGAACTGAATGAACAGACTGTTCTGGTAGAAAAAATTCTTGTTTCTGAACCCGTAGAAGTTGACGGGCAGAAAATTCAACGACTTACTATCCATTACAAATTCATAGGGGCACTGGAAACCCTTGAATAATGGATATTTTCTAAGTCACCTATTCCAACTATCCAACAATCACACGTCTGTGGGTGTCGGGCACATGAAGGAGATTTTGCGGGAGGCGTTTGTCACTTATCTTGGCTATGAGTGGGTGGAGATTGACGGATAGCGACCACCGGCGCTGTCTGGAAACGGGACAGTACAATGGGAATGGAGTGTGCGGGGGACAGCGTACAGGGGCAGGAGGCGGTAAAAGATGAAAATAGCGGGACTGGATATTTCACGCCACCGGGGAGGGGCGCGCTCCGCAGTCTGGACACAGATGAAGGCGGATGTCCTTAACGTGCCGTTTACGACGCTTGCCACCGCCAATGTGGGAACGGTGGGAAGCGCCATGCTGACAGGGATCGCGGTGGGCTTTTTTCAGAATCTGGACGAAGCG
The DNA here is from genome assembly GCA_003611805.1 of bacterium 1xD42-87. Classification (GTDB taxonomy): domain Bacteria; phylum Bacillota; class Clostridia; order Lachnospirales; family Lachnospiraceae; genus UBA3282. The sequence goes on from RAYM01000038.1 coordinate 5,341, forward strand.
GCGGCGCATATGGTGGAGAAAACAAGAGATTATCTGCCGGATGTAGAGAGACATGAGAAGTATATGGAGGTTTACAGGAGTTGCCGCAAGGTGTATGATGCGGTTAGGGGGGTTAATGTGAGAGGAGCTTGCAACAATGCAGCATTCTCCGCGGTACAGCCCGGGGAGTGTAAGCGGTATGAGGTGAAGGTGGAAATCAAAAAAGTCTGAGAAAACGGGGGCATATGGATAAAAGAATTCTTTTTATAGGCGGCTCGCCATGTAGTGGAAAGAGCACTGTCGCAGAACGGATTGCAAAGAAATATGGCGCCTTCTATTTCAAGGTGGATGACTTTCTGGAGCAGTTTATGGAGAGGGCGGCACGGATGGGATATCCCGCCTGCAAAAGGTGTATGGAAATGACGCCGGATGAAACATGGATGAGGGAGCCGTCCATCCAGTGTGAGGAGGAGTTTCTGGTCTATGGTGAAATAGCAGCGTTTGTGTTTGAACGGCTGAAAGAGACAGAAGCTGATTTGATTATCACCGAAGGGGCGGCATACACGCCTCAGGTTATGGGACAGTATGGCGCAGATGACTATATTTCGATTGTTCCAACCCCGGCGTTTCAGATTTCACATTATAGAGAACGGGAATGGGTGCCCTACATCCTGCGGGACTGCACCGATCGGGAAGCGGCTTTTGACAACTGGATGCAAAGGGATATCCTGTTTGCCGAAAAGGTAAAAGCAGAATGCGAAAACAAAAAAATCCCCTGCCTAGTCAACGACGGGACGAGGACGGAGGAGGAGATGTTTGCCACGGTTGAAAAATTGTTTGCGCTGACCGGCTTTTGAACACAGATGTTGGCAGGAAGGATGATCATATGAGATACCAGAACGAATGGCTTCTTCTGGAAGCGGATGATATAGCCGATGAGATGGAGCACCGCCATCCGACGGAGGAGTTTCTGTTTTATGAGGCGGTTATGAGCGGCGACGTGGAGGCGGTCAGAAAAAACTGCGAGCAGGAGCGTTTTATGGACAGTGAGGGTGTCGGTGTGCTGTCGAAGGATCCGATTACAAACCTGAAATATCATTTTGTGATTACCACGGCGATGATAACGCGGCTTTGCAGACAGCGGGGAATGGAGCTGGAACAGGCTTTTCGGATGAGCGATTTCTATATCCAGAGTCTGGACCGCATTCATACCCTGCAGGAGATACAGCATCTGCATGACGAGATGGTACTGGACTACACGGAGAAGATGCGCAGGATCTGTCGCAGCGACACAGGCTCCCGCCATATCAATGTGTGTAAGGAATATATTTACGCGCATATCAAAGAGAGAATCACCATTGAAGAAATTGCGGAGCAGCTTGGCGTGTCCGCCAGCTATCTTTCCCGTCTGTTTAAAAAGGAGACGGGAGATTCGGTCAGCGCCTACATTCGCGCGCAGAAGATCGAGATGGCGAAAAACATGCTCCGCTACAGTGATTACACGCTGGCTGATATTGCAAACCGCCTTTCCTTCTCGACGCAGAGCCACTTCATCCAGCAGTTCCGGGAGCAGACCGGGATGACACCGAAAAAATACAGGGATACGAACCATATGGTGCAGTGGAATATAAGCGAAACGGGTGGCGGGGGCGAAACGGACGGCAGCTGACGCCGTATCATTCACAGGATGGAAAAAAGAGACATGGCAGCCTTTACTGGCTGCCGCGTCTCTTTTTTAGAGGTGCTTACAAGGTGAGTAAAATTTCATTCTGCGATTCCAGCATCCCGGCGGGAATGTAGTTGTCGGTTAACGCCTTGCCGTTCAAAAGGAGCTTTTCACAGCCCGTCTCGTGCCCGTTCGGGTTTTCCACAAGGATGTGAAGTTGCTTTCCGCGGAACTCTTTGTCGATTTCAAGGCGTTTCCACTCCCGGGGAATGGCGGGCGCAAGCCGTATGCCGCGTAAATCCGGGCGCAGACCGAGGATTCCCTCCACGCAGCCGACCATGACGGTGGATGCTGTGCCGGTCAGCCAGTGGACATGGGACCGGCCGTGATGCTCGCTTGCGCGTCCTTCGGTAAACTGTCCATAGCAGTAAGGCTCAATGTGACGGATTTCGGCAATGTCATTCTGGGCGGCGGGCGCATTTTCCATAAAGTAAGTGAAAGCGCGGTCTCCATGCCCCAAAAGGGATTCCGCCAGTATCAGCCAGCCTTGTGACTGGGAGAAAATGCCAGCATTTTCCTTGGTTCCCTGATTGTAGATCACGGCCAGTGCGCCGTCAAAAGCGTGGGCGTGGTAGGGCGGGTCCATCAGGAGGGCGCCGTATCTGGTGTTCAGCTTTTCATAGACGTTTGCCATGACCAGATCCGCCTGTCCGGCGTCCGCAAGCCCGCTGATGACGGAAAAACTCTGGGGGTTGAGCCAGAGACTGGCTTCCGGATCCGATGCTGCGCCAATGCGCTTTCCATCCTCCGTAAAGCCCCGGATGAAACGGTCGCTGTCCCAGCACAGCCCTTGCATTTTTTTCTTCATTTCCGACTGCTGTTCGTCCAGATAATCCACATAGTCCACATCGTTTTTAAAAGCCGCGAATTGCCGCAGAATGGTCAGGGCATAGAAAAACTGCATTGCCACAAATGTGGACTCGCCGTCTTTACCCAGCCGCAGACAGTCATTCCAGTCCGCGTAAAGTCCCGCAGGCATGCCGTGGGGACCGAGATGGTCAAAGGAAAATTGTATGGCGCGTTTCAGATGCTCGTAAACGCTTGCCTCATCCTTGTCGGCAAAGGGAACAACTTCGTCAAGGAATGCGGTATTCCCGGTCTCCGCGATATATTTGCAGACGGTCGGGAAGAGCCACAGCGCGTCGTCGGCGCGGTATGCCGGATGCCCGGTTTCTTCACGGTAGGAGGCGTCGTCGGGGGTGTCTTCATGTCCCGGATTGTGGGTGAATTTCACCAGAGGCAGACCGCCGCCGCAGCTCACCTGCGCGGAGAGCATAAAGCGGATTTTCTCCACGGCCATTTCCGGCGCAAGATGGATGATGCCCTGAATGTCCTGTACGGTGTCCCGGTAGCCGTAGCCGTTGCGCAGGCCGCAGTAGATGAAGGAAGCTGCGCGGGACCAGATAAAGGTCATAAAGCAGTTGTAGGCGTTCCATGTGTTGACCATGGTATTAAATTCCGTGCTTGGCGTGTTGACGTGCAGCCGGGAAAGCTTTTCATGCCAGCTCTGTTTCAGCTCCCCGATTTCTTTTGCGAGCATGTCGGCGGGACGGACGTACTGGCTGATGATGGCGGCAGCCTCGTCGGAGGGCTTCATGCCGAGCAGGAAAGCGACTGTTCTGCTTTCACCGGGAGCCAGTTTGACTGCGCAGGAGAGTGCGCCGCAGGCATTTTCGTTGTAGCTTGTAACATTCCCCAGATCACCGAACAGGACGCCCTGTGGGTTGCCGTAACCGTGATAGTTTCCGAGAAACTGTGCCTTGTCGCCGCAGTAGGAGGAAACCGTTTCTCCTGCAAGTGCGAAAAAGCGGTTTACCGTACATTTTCCGTCAACCAGTTTTCCGGCAGGCTGTTTATCCAGATTGTCGTGAATCTGCTGCATGATACGGTTTTCCTCAAACAACGTTCTGGTGATGAACAGGGAATACTGAAGGTTCACCTGATCCTGTTCATAGTTGTTGTGGTTTGTAAATTCAGCGTAACCTGTCAGAGTAAGATGCCTCGGGCGGTTCGAGCGGTTGGTTACGGTAAGGGTCCACACTTCATGGGTTTTCCCAAGAGGGACGTAGTATACCGCCTCGGAAGAAATGTCGTCATACAGAGCGGTCATTTTCGTGTAGCCCAGACCGTGCCGGCATTCGCTTTCATAGTTGTCCAGATCCTTGCCGACCGGCTGCCATGAGGCGGACCAATAATCCTTTGAATCGTTGTCGCGGATGTAAAGATACCGTCCGGGCTGGTCGAACTGGTTGAAAACATAGCGCAGGATTCTTCCGTTGGCTCCCGATTTGGCAAAGCTGTAACCGCCTGCGTTATTGGAAATGATCGCGCCGTATTCGGGCGAACCCAGATAATTGACCCAAGGGGCGGGGGTGTCGGGTCTTTCGATCACATATTCACGGTTTGCGTTGTCAAAATATCCATATCTCATTTTTGCACAATCCTTTCTGCTTTTCACTTATGAGAGACTGCGAAACGGATTTCGCAATCAGACAGGTTCGGTTTTTATACGAGTTTAACGGTAATCTGGTGCGCGCCCTCCGGCAGGCTGTCAAGCAGCTCCCGGGAGAGAAGGGCGGAGGCGTTGTCCTTCACGGGAAGGGCGGCGCCGTCGCAGAGGGCGGATTCCATCGCATAGTCGCCAAAATCTTTTCTCGATTCGTTCTGGCATACAACGGTAAAAGTCTTTCCGGCAAAAGGAACGGTGATGGAAACTGTGCCTTGCTCGTCAAATTGTCCGGCAAGCAGTTTCGGGGTAATCAGGAGCGCGCCGTTATTGCCGTGTACGCCGAACACTTCCGTGATCATGGTCATCATAAACCAGCTTGCCGCGCCGGTCAGATAGTGGTACATGCCCCGCCCGTCCGCCCGGAAATATTCGGGGATGCCAGGGTAAATCCGGCTGGTATGAAAGTCGAGGGCGTTGTCAGCAAGGGTTTTTAACGCTTTCCAGCCCTCCTTTACAAAGCCTCTGCGGTAGAGGGCGTTTGCGTACATGACCGTCATGTGGGAGAAAACGGCGCCATTTTCCTTTTCACCGTAGGCGAAACCGAACATTCTGCCCATATCAAATTTCAGTTCCTTAAAGTCGGTGTTCAGCCGGTAGCCGCCGATTTCTTTTTTATAGAGGTAATGGTCGGCAGCTTTCACCATTTTGGGTATCTGGCCGTCCTCGGCGACTCCGCCCATAATGGCAAAGACCTGGCCTGTCAGCATCATGCGCACCTGGTCGCCAAAGAATCCTTCCACAGCCCGTCCGTGATTATCGTAATAGCTGTTAAACCAACCCTCTTCTTCTTTTCCGTCAATCCATTCCTGAGAACGGATATGGGACATCAGCCAGTCCGCCTTTTTCGTCAGATTTTCAGCCAGAGCGGAGAGATAGAATGTCCTGCGGGCTCCGGTGACCGCATGGCGGCAGCGTGTGCCGTAGTCTTCTAAAATCTGATGCTTTTTGTCGATGTCGTCATAGACTGCCGGATCATCCGTAAGAAGGAGGGAGATTTCCTCCAGAAGCTCCACTTGGTGATTGCAGGCGGCGCGGTCTAAAAGCAGGAGGAGCGAAGCCAGATCCCGCAGGTTTCCGGCATAGGCACATGTAAACGCCACGCTCTCGCCATTTTCCGCGGCCATATCAAGCGCATCGTTCCAGTCTGCGCCGCGCAGGCGGTAAATATTGTGATTGCCTACTTCGTAGAAAGCGGCGAGCTGCTCAATCAGCAGATGCTCTAAAATGCTGCCGGTGTAGATTTCGTTTTTATCCGTGAGCTGTCTGTTGCCGCTGTCAGCCGACCAGAGCGTGTCTATGCCGGTTCCCCGCATGGACTGTGCGTCCTTGAAATAGGGCGCTTCTCGATACAGAATGTCGAGATCACCGGTCTGGTCAATGTATAACTTTGTTGTCATAAGGGGCCAGAGGGCGTGATCCATCCAGACGCGTGCGATACCGTTGCGGTCCGCAATAAAATTCCCGTTCCCGTCCCCGATGATGGTGGCGTTGGTGCCGTCGATACGGACGCCGCCGTAGTTTGCCTCGATCATCTTTCCGACGTCCTGCGGTTCCATCAGGAGCAGTGACAGGCAGTCCTGCCACAGATCGCGCCAGCCCCTGCCGCCTCTGCCGTAATCATGGTGGGGCAGGAAGGAGCAGCCGAACAGCCGGCGCAGGAAAGGCTGGAAACATACCCATTTCATAAAGCAGTCAAAATCTTTGTCTCCTGTCTGGAAGCCGACGGACACCTTATCCTGCCAGTGTGCTTTTGTCTGCGCCAGCGCGTCTGCCGCCTTTTTTTCCGTGTTGTATTTCTGGCAGATTTCCTCTATGCGGCTTTCCTCATTTTCTACGCCAAACAGGATAATATAAGCAGCCTTATCATCGGGAAGGAGGGTAAGGTTTTGGAAACGGAACGCACCCATGGCTTCCCGTCCCTCGGCAGTGGAAGAGGCAGGAACGCCGGGGCGTTTTTCACAGACGGCGCGGGGATGGGTGAAGGTGCCGCCCTCGCCGATATATTCTTCCACGGTGGGGAAAAACCCTTCCGGGCTCTGCCCCTTTGCGGTAAAACCGCAGACATAGTAGGTTTTATGGTTGATGCGGTGGCCCTTCTCGTCAAAGGACATGGTGGGACGGACAAGGACGCCGTTTTCCGTTGTTTTGATGCGGTGCAGCATGGAGGTCACGTTGCGGTGGTCCCGGATATTATCCGCGCTTCTTCCGTAAATGGGTATGGCGGCGTACGGCGTCAGGGAAAGCTCTTTGTGTGACAGGTTCCTGACGGTCACATACATAATTTCCACATTGTCGTCTTTCGGCACAAAGGTCGTGACGGATGTTTCCAATAGAGGAGAAGACTTGGAAACCCGTTTTATGGTATGCCACATAAAGCCGGCGTTTAACTCGCTTTCGTCCTGAGAGGGGGAGAAACGGGCGTTCTCCTGTCCGGCGGAAACGCCGGTGGCGGAATAAACTTCCGCATCATATGTCACAAAGAAGAAGTTGCGGGTAGAACGGTTATTATGTAGGTTCTCAGAGCTGACAGGCTCTAAGAGAAAGGTTTCCTGATCGGTTTTGGCGTCGCCGCAAAGATTCGGGGTGACGCAGCTTTTTAATCCCGCCTCCGAAGCGAGGGGAAAGTACAGGTAATTTGTATTCTCCGGCTGCTCCATGGTAAAACTTCCGTGTTCGTCAATAAAGGTAATCGGTTTCAATTTTATACTCCTTTCCGAATTGGGTTCTGGGTCGCAGATTGTTTATACAGAAATTATATAATAAATGGAGAGAGCAAAAAAACCATAAAATTGTGAAAAATATCAAAATAATGACCTAAAGGCAGAGGAAGATACAGGAGGAAAACAAGACTAAAATTAGGAAGAACCACTAAATTTTTATGATGTGTCAAGAATCTGACATTTTGTTAAGAATCATAATATATTCTTTCACCAAGCTCACGTTATACTCAGGGCGTACTGAGAAATATGTGGCGGATGTGATACAAGACGCAGATCCACATACAAACTTAAAAGGAGGAAGAAATAATGAGGAAAAAGTTAGTCAGTGTTTTAATCGCTGCGGCTGTTGTCGCAGGTACATTAGCCGGCTGCGGCGGAGGTTCTGACGCGGGCGGAGAAAGTCAGGGAACGGATGCTGAGACGGCTTCCGACGCGGGCAGCGCGGATGCGGGCAGCGCGGATGCGGGCAGCACGGATGCGGGAAGCGATGTGGCTGCAGCTGGCGGCGAGGAAGGAAAAGTAATCAACATCTACAGTTTTAACGACGAGCTTCGCACACGTATCACAGCCGTTTATTCGGCGATTGAGAATACGTCCGACGACGGCACCGTATCTACCTTAAACGATGGCACGGAGATTCACTGGGTCATCAACCCAAACCAGGACGGTGTGTACCAGGACAAACTGGACGAGGCGCTTCTGAATCAGGCGGACGCTGCTGATGATGATAAGGTCGACCTTTTTGCGGCTGAGCTCGATTACATCGTTAAGTACACGGATGCAAATGTAGACGTGGCGATGCCCCTTTCCGATTTGGGAATCAACCCGGATTCGGATCTGGCGGAGCAGTTCGCGTTCACCAAGACGGTTGCGTCTGATGTGAACGGCGTACAGAGGGCTTCCACATGGCAGGCATGTCCAGGCGTTTTGGTATACCGCCGCGATATTGCGAAAGAAGTTTTTGGCACGGACGATCCGGTTGAAATCGGAAAGAAGACGGCGGACTGGGCAACCATGAAGTCGACCGCGGAAGAACTTAAGGCAAAAGGCTACTACGCATTCAGCTGTTACGCGGATACCTTCCGTACATACGCCAACAATATTGCGGGTCCCTGGGTTGAGGCAGACTCCTCGACGATCAAGGTTGATCAGAAGATCATCGACTGGGTCAATGATTCAAAGGAGTGGATGGACGCTGGCTACTTTGATCCTACGGTAACGGGACAGTGGAACGCGGACTGGTTCACCGCGATGAGCTCCAGCTCAAAGGTATTTGCATTCCTCTTCCCGGCATGGGGTATCGATACGCAGATGGTGCCTAACTGGGACGGCGAGGAAGGCGCATGGGCAGTTACCAATGCTCCCCTTCCGTACAACTGGGGCGGTACTTATCTTGTAGCAGCGACAGGAACGGATAATCCGACTCATGTAAAAGAAATCATCATGGCGCTGACGGGCAATCAGGATAATCTGACGAAGGTTGCAAAAGAGTACACCGAGTTCACGAACGCGCAGTCTGTTATGGATGCGGCGGCAAACGGTACCGAGTTTAATTCTGCTTTCCTTGGCGGTCAGAATCCGTACGGCTATTTTGCAGACAGCCTTTCCAGCATCAAGATGGCACCGTTGTCATCCTATGATCAGGGCTGTGTAGAGCTGATTCAGAATGCGTTTGGCGATTATTTACAGGGACAGATTGATTACGACACAGCGAAAGCTAATTTCGAGACAGCTATCAAGGAGCGCTATCCTGAGATTTTAGAAATTCAGTGGCCGTAATTTTTGAAACGATTGAGAATGCGGTGTACCTGTTACACTGCATTCTCAATATGAGAAGGAGGTGCTGTTCGTGCAGAATAAACGCAAATTGGTCAATTATGCAAAATGGGGTTATATTTTTATTCTTCCTTTTTTTGCAAGTTTTTTCATATTTTCGCTCATACCGTTGGTAGATACCATCAGGTACAGTTTTTATGAATATTATCGCTCGGGTATCAAAGAAATCGGTCCCAACTTTATCGGGATGGCTAATTATGCAAGCCTGATTCAGTCCGATATGTTGAAATACGCAGGAAATACGCTGATTTTGTGGTTGATCGGTTTTATCCCGCAGATCGTGATCGCGCTGACGCTCGCTTCGTGGTTTGTGGATGTGCGGATGAGGATTCGCTGCCAGCAGTTTTTCAAGGTAGTCATTTATCTGCCTAACCTGATCATGGCAAGTGCGTTTGCAATGCTGTTTTTTACCCTGTTTTCAAAGACGGGTCCGGTCAATTCCATATTGATGTCGCTCGGTGTGATAAGCGAGGTTATTGATTTTATGCGCACCGCATTCGGCGTGAGGACTTTAGCCGGAAGTATGAATTTCCTGATGTGGTTTGGCAATACGACGATTATGCTGATGGCGGCGATCATGGGTATCAGCCCTGATATTTTCGAGGCATCGGAAATAGACGGATGCAACAGTACGCAGAGATTTTTCCGCATCACCCTTCCGCTGATCCGTCCGATTCTTGCCTATACATTGATCACATCCATTATCGGCGGTCTGCAGATGTTTGATGTACCTCAGATTTTGACGAACGGACAGGGAAATCCCGACCGCACATCCATGACGTTGATCATGTTCTTAAACAGCCATCTGAGAAGCAAGAACTACGGCATGGCGGGTGCGCTTTCGGTTTATCTGTTCATTGTCAGCGGTATTTTATGCTTTATCGTATATAAGATAACAAATGACAACGATCCGGACGGCTCCAAGGCGGCTGCCAAAGCAAAGAAAAAGAGAGGAGGGTGATAGAGTATGAGCTCAAAATCATTTAACCGTCTGCGTACGGTTTTCGCGCATGTGCTGTTGATATTTCTGTCCTTTTTGTGCCTGTTTTTCTTCTATATCCTGATCATAAATGCGACGCACTCCCATGCGGAGCTGCAGAGAGGCTTTTATGCCCTGCCCGGAACCAGTTTTTTAAAGAATTTTAACAGTGTGGCAAATAACGGGGAATTTCCCATGATGAGGGGTATTCTGAACAGCCTGATCGTCTCCGGCTGCAGTGCGGCAATCTGCATTTATTTTTCAGCGCTGACCGCATACGGGCTTTACGCTTACGATTTCAAGCTCAAGAAGATCGCGTTTACCTTTATTATGATGATTCTTGTCATGCCTACACAGGTCACCGCAATGGGTTTCCTGCGCCTGATCACAAAGATGGGGATGTACGATTCCTTGCTGCCGCTGATCATTCCGTCGATCGCATCACCGGCTGTATTCTACTTTATGTACAGTTACTTAGAGTCTTCTCTGCCGCTTTCGCTTGTGGAAGCAGCGAGAATCGATGGGGCGAAGGAATTTCGCACCTTTAACCAGATCGTGCTTCCCATTATGAAACCGGCAATGGCGGTACAGGCGATCTTTACTTTTGTGGGTTCATGGAACAATTACTTCGTTCCCGCGCTTGTAATTCAGTCTAAAGATAAGATGACCGTGCCAATCCTGATTGCGCTCCTTCGAGGCGCCGATTATATGAACCGTGATATGGGAAAAATATACATGATGATTCTGCTGGCAATCGTGCCGATCATCCTTGTGTATCTGCTTTTATCCAAGTATATTATCGCGGGCGTGACGCTCGGCGGCGTGAAAGGATAATTTTATGTAACGGGTTAAAATGTCGGACAGGGAACCCCGTCAGGTCAGCAGAGGCAGGCTGATCGTGAGGGGATCCTGTCCGCCTTTGCCGAAACGGGTCAAACGTATCGCTCAAAGCGGCGCATAGAAAAAATAGTAGTGGAAGAGAAAGCACGGTTATGATATACTCGGATATATCATAATCTGGCTTTTTTTGATTGGAATAATAGCCAAATTCTATCAGGTCGTCTTGGAAAAGTTGAGATGGCTTGTGAATGGAAAAACGCGTAAGGGGAAGGGCGCGGCGAATGTTTAAAAACAGGAGGAACAAGGGTTATGGAAGGGAACGAAAAGAGAAATCTGACTGCGCTTGACGAGTACATCAATAAGGTGTATGTGCTGGTTCTGCTGCTGATACCGGGCGCATGTCAGTGCGCAGGCATTATGTACACGTTTATGAAGATTATGGGCTGGATGCCGCCTGTCTCATGGACGGCACTGCTTATTTTTGACGTGACCTGTCTGATTTATCTGGGGATCGGCATCTATTTTATCAAAACAGGATTTGAGGACGGCGTGGTGAAAGCGTCCAGCCTGAAAGCCGGAAAGGTTTTTGTGGCTGTGATTATGCTGATTCAGTGGAATTTTATCCAGTATATGGTTCCAGCCGGGGACTTTTGGGGCTTTGCCTTTTTCTTTGTGGTGCTTACTACATTTTTCCTTGACTATAAGCTGGTTGCTTTTACGTCGGCGGAGATTGTAGTCTCTCTGGTAATTGCCTGGTTTGTAAAGGGGACGGTTCTTTTGCCGGTCAAAGATGAGATGTTCATTACAAACATAGCCGACAGGGGCGTCTGTTTGAGTCTGTCCCTCCCAACTACAGTGCTGTTGACTTATCTGATTAGCCGCTTCCTTGTGAATGCAAAAAAAGACGAGATGGAGCGAAACAATGAAAAGGTGAGAAATGTGCTCGATTCCGTGCAGTCCCTTTCGGAAAGTCTTTTGAGCGCCGGGCAGGCTCTCTCGCAGATTTCGGAAAACGAGAGCGCTTCCGTGGAGGAACTGTCGGCAACCAGCGAGCAGCTGCTGGAGGGCAGTAACAGGCTCGATGGCAAGACGAGGGAGAGCATGGATAATCTGAACGAACTGGACGAGTGGAAGAATGTTGTGGCGGATAATGTGGAGAAGGTGGAACAGACTTCCAGGGACCTGCTGGATAAAACGAGAGAGAACGAGAAACGGCTTGCGGAACTGAAAGGAATCAATGGGGAGGTTTCCAGGTCTATGGCCGAGACAACGGATGTGGCGCAGAAACTTTCTGCGGCTGTGGATCAGATCGGCATGACATTAAATCTGATCAGCGATATTTCCTCATCCACGAATCTGCTCGCCCTGAATGCTTCCATCGAGGCGGCGAGAGCGGGAGAAGCGGGCAAGGGGTTTGCCGTGGTTGCACAGGAAGTTGGTAATCTGGCGAATAGCACGCAGGAATCTCTGGAAGAGGTGGCGAAAGTCATACAGACAGTGCAGAACAACGTGAAAGAGATCACTATGTATGTCAATGACAATTCCCAAAAACTGGAGAGGCAGAATGAGTATTTTACCAACGTATATGCGGGCATACAGGATATGACGCAGCTTCTCGGCGTTGCGGCGGATGCGGTGGACGCCATGGGTGAGGCGCATCATAAGCAGGCGGCGGTGATCCAGAGTACCGTCACCATCAACAAGGAGATCGCCGAAGATATCAGCAATGAGAACACCCAGTTCCAGTCCATCAACGGCATGGTGGAGAGCAATGTGAACGATATCGCGGAAATGTCCACGCAGATCAGCACCATCAACCAGATGGTGGATGAGATCAATAATCTTTTGAAGAGGGAAGAATGATATCTGTCATACCGCGCATGAAGTTCACAATTCAGACAGGAAAGAGCCCGGAGGAAGTGCAGGCGCTCTTGCAGTCTGTCACCGATATGGAAAGTAAATGGCCGGTTGTCCCAGGGGATAAGGCATTTATCGGGAGAGTCGGTGAAACGGATTTTAAGTTCCTGCCAAGGCTTGGGGAAGTCCTTTTTGCGGGTGTTATCATGCACGTGAAAGACTCTTTCCTGCCAGTGATCGTCGGGCAGATACGGGAGCAGGAAAACGGGACGGCAGTGGTTGTCCGTATGCGCATGTTATGGTTTGTGATTGCCTTTTTATGCGTATGGTTTGGCATAACAGGGATGGTTTTTCTGGCGGGTCTGCTCGCCGTAATCTCAGGTCAGCCTGATGGCTGGGGGATTACGGCATCGGTAGCCGGGTTTATCCTTGCCGGGCAGCTTCTTGTGAGGGCTGGGTTTTATATTCCGGCGAAGAGCGCGAAGCGGAAACTGGAAGAACTGCTGGGGGATGTGTGATGGGAGCGTGCATGAGGGGAGAAGAGATGGTCATTGATGAGATCAGAGAAATGCTGTTTGCGAAACAGGATACCGCTTACCGGGATTTTCAGGCGAAGCTGATACCGACGATGGACAAGGAAACCGTGATCGGGGTGCGCACGCCTGAACTTAGAAAAATGGCGAAGCAGCTGGCAAAGCGGGAAGATATCAGCACGTTTTTAGGGGTGCTTCCCCATTCGTATTTTGAGGAAAATCAGCTCCACGCGTTTATTATTGCGGAGAGGAAAGATTTTGCACAGTGCATGGAGGAGCTTACCGCGTTTCTGCCCTATGTGGATAACTGGGCGACCTGCGACCAGATGTCCCCGAGAGTATTTAAGAAACACAGGCAGGAGCTGCTTCCTTATATTCGGGAGTGGATTGTCTCCGACGAAACGTATACCGTGCGGTTTGGCGTTGGGATGCTGATGACGCATTTCCTGGACGGGGATTTTGACAAGACATATCCGCAGATGGTTTCTGAAATCCGTTCGGAGGAGTACTATGTTAATATGATGATTGCCTGGTATTTTGCCACGGCGCTGGCGAAGCAGTATGAGGCGGTCCTGCCTTATATAGAGGAGAAGAGACTGGAGACCTGGACACACAATAAGGCGATCCAGAAAGCGGTGGAGAGCTATCGGATCACCCCGGAGCAGAAGGGGCATCTGAGGAAGTTAAAGGAAAGGTTATAAAACTAATTAATCAGCTTATAAAAGATATGAAACGAAATCCTTTTGACGGTATAGGGAAGCCGGAAGCTTTAAGAGGAAATTGAAGTGGATTTTGGAGTCGGCGCATTACTGGCGAACAGAGAATGATATATGCGGTGGAAGATGAAGCAGTCATAATTATTTCATGTAAAGAGCATTTTGAATGAACGAGGGTAAGCGATATGACGAACAAAGCAATCCTCCAAATTGCAATGGAACAGTCCGCTCTGGACATTAACTGCAATGCGGAGGACTTTTTATGTGGGTGCCCGGTGATCGTAAAATCCGGCGTGGGACCGAGGGCGCGGAAATACTATAAGGAGCCGATCGCCTGTAATCTGGTTTCCTACGGAAATAATATTGTGGCATCCGTGCGGGATGAATACCGGGAGATTGTAGAGGCATATCTCGGGAAATATGAATTTTACCACTGTTTCGAGACGCCAAACCTTCACTGGCTGAATGAGAGGATGCAGCCGCTTGGACAGAAGGTATGTTTTATGGCGGAGTATTATCTTCCCGATGTGGAAAAACTGCGCGCCCTGCCGTGCGGCTATGAACTGCGGGTGCTGGAGCAGGCTGATTTTCGGAACTTATATCAGCCGGAGTGGGGCAACGCGCTCTGTGAGGACAGGAAGGAACTGGACGTTCTGGGGATCGGCGCGTACGACGGAGGAAAGCTTGTAGGGCTGGCGGGATGTTCCGCTGACTGTGAGACCATGTGGCAGATCGGGGTGGACGTGCTGCCGGCGTACAGAAGGCAGGGTATCGCGGCTGCGCTGACAAGCGGTCTTGCCGTGAAAATTCTGGAGAGGGACAGGGTTCCTTTTTACTGCTCGGCGTGGTCCAACATCCGCTCGGTGAGGAACGCGGTGAAGAGCGGATTTATTCCCGCGTGGGTGGAGATGACGGTGAAGCCGGAGAGCGTGGTGGAGGAGCTGAACCGGGGGAACTGCGGTGTATAAGGGACGTGTAATGCCGGGAAGCAGAGAAAGCAAGTGTGAAGACAAGGCTGGATAAATTCGATGATGAGCCATTTATTCAACCAAGAATTTGTGACGCTTCGGAATGTGGGAAAATGGGGAGATGTTGACGGATAGTTAATGCGGGAGAATGAATGATGGGGACGGAAGAGGTCTGATGGCGGGAAAGAGGAGGATGCGTGTCATTATGAAAAAGAAAATGTGGAGGATTGGAAGGGCGACGGCAGGAATTTTCATCTGCGCGGGCGCGGTATTTTTTACAGCCTGCGGCGCGGGGGATGGCGCTGCGCCGGGTGCGCAGACTGCGGAGACAGGACAGGCGGAAACGGAACAGCCGGGAATGACAGGGAACGATACGGAAGCGTCAAAGGCAGAAGAGCCGGGGAATACAGCGGGAGGGAAGACGGACATATCGAAGGAGGATGCAGAGTCTGCGGCAGACGGTGGACAGGACGGGAATGTGAACGCGGAGACTGGGGAAAACGCGGCACCCGTCAAGATGTCAGAGGAACTCTGTCAGGCGAAAATCAGGCATTACTATGGCGGCATCCTGTCACAGGTCATGGCTGCATACCGGCTTCCCGATATGGAGTTGGGCATTGGCGTCTGGGGGAATGATACGCTGGAAGCCGGAGAGATGGCAGAGAACTGCTTCGCGGTGTCGGATGTGGATCAGGACGGCAGGGAGGAACTGCTGGTCAGATGGACGACGACAGCCACGGCAGGCAGTCTGGAGGTGGTGTATGACTACAACCCGGTCAGCGGGGAATTGAAAAATGAATTTTGTGCGTATCCCTTGCTTACTTATTACGACAATGGCGTCATCAAGGCGGGATGGTCTCACAATCAGGTGCCTCCCGCGGAGTTCTGGCCCTGCACGTTTTACCAGTATGATCCGGCAGAAAACTCTTATGTGGAAATCGGCTCTTTGAGGGCGTGGGATGACATCGGAGAAGAATGGGATTTTCCGACAGACCGGGATGCGGACGGTGACGGAACCGTGTACGAAATTGTAAAGGCAGGAGAAGAATATTCTGATTATAATTCTGGTTATGGGGGATTCCGATTTGATCAGGCGGAGGTGGACGAGTGGCTTAATGGATTTATGGAGGGCGCGAAGGAGATTTCCCCCGTGTATTATCCGATGGAATATGAGTCCTTTGCGGATTTTACGCCCACCTATTTAAAGATGCTGTCTGAGGAAGCGGGAAAAGAGCGGACAGATCAGACGGCGGACCTGGGGCTGCTGATTTTGAACGAAGACCGTTTTCTCGATGCGGCGCAGACACTTCTTTCCGAAAAGTATGGGGTGGTGATGGAACATCCCGACTCGGATTTCGAGGAGTGGACGGTGGGTTCGAAGGACGGGAAGGAGCTGTTTTCTTTCGAGGCGCTGAATGCGGGGCATATCGGTTATAAGGGGGAAAAATTTAAGGATGTGACGGTCTTCGGCATTTATCCGGGAATCAGCGTGGACGGCGCATGGGCGAAATTGCAGGCTTACGGGTTTTACGCGTCCCCCGGCGCGGAGGTGGAGAACTGCCTCATTACCGGGGAGGGCTTCGGCAATATCAGTATCTGGTTTTCGGCGGAGGATAACGTGGTGACGGATATTACGGTGGGACCTTACTGCGCGTTTGCAGGGTGAGTATTCCCATAACCGGTCTGCCGATGGCTGCGCATGATGCCTTAATGTATATATAATTGATAGGAAAAATATACATTGCTTATCACGCTTCTTTCTGCTATACTGATTCCAGTAAAAGGAAAGACGGAGGAAATAGTGATGGCAAGAGAAATCGGGACAAGATGCATTCATCTGGAGGAAGAGGAACTGAACCACTATGGTGCAATCAGCTTTCCCATCTACCAGACGGCGACTTTCGCGCATCCGGGAGTGGGGCAGAGCACGGGTTATGATTACAGCCGGGTGCAGAATCCCACGAGGGAGCAGCTGGAAAAGGTGGCAGCGTCGTTAGAAAACGGGATTGATGCGCTGGCACTGTCCTCCGGGATGGCGGCGATCGCATTGATGATGGAGCTGTTTTCACCGGGCGATCACCTGATCGTGGATGCGGATTTATACGGCGGGAGCGTCCGTCTGTTTGAGCAGGTTTCCAAGAAAAACGGAATTGATTTTACAAGCATTGACTGCTGCTGTGAAGATATAGAGGGACAGATTAGGGAAAATACGAAGGCGATTTACATAGAGACGCCCACCAATCCGATGATGCATGTGACGGATATTGCAAAGACAGCGGAGACTGCGAAGCGGCACGGACTGTTTCTGATTGTGGATAATACGTTTTTGTCGCCTTATTTCCAGAATCCCCTTGAGCTGGGGGCTGACCTTGTGATTCACAGCGGCACGAAGTTTTTGGGCGGGCATAACGACGCGCTGGCGGGCTTTCTCGTGACGAACCGGGAAGAACTCAGTGAACGGCTGCGCTTTTTGTATAAAACGACGGGAGCAGTTCTTTCTCCTTTCGACAGCTGGCTTATCCTGCGCGGCATCAAGACGCTGGGCGTCCGCATGGAGAGGGCGCAGGAGAATGCAATGGCGGTTGCGGAATGGCTCAAGGGGCAGAAAATGGTCACGGATGTGATTTATCCGGGGCTTCCGGAACACCCGGGTTATGAGCTGATGAAGAGACAAGCGAGAGGATTCGGCGCGATGCTGACTTTCCGGCTGGCAAGCAAGGAGGCGGCGCTTGCTGTTTTGGGAAAGGTAAGGCTGATCCAATATGCGGAGAGCCTTGGCGGGGTGGAAACGCTGATTACCTATCCGACGACCCAGACTCACGCCGATGTGCCGAAGGAGGTTCGGGAGAAGAACGGGATTACGGAGAGCACGCTGCGGATGTCGGTGGGAATCGAGGATGTGAAGGATTTGCTGGAAGAGCTGGAACGGGTTTTTGAAGATATAGAAAAGGAAATGAAGTATTGAACAACCTTGAAAACCGAAGGAAAGAGTCAGGCAAAGCCGGAAAGCATCGAAAGAGGGAACAGATCAAAGCGTAAAAAGGGAGAAGAGTGTGAGAGATCGAGGGAGAAGGAACAGGACAAAACCGGGATATGAAATCGGGAAGTTTTGACACAGAGAAAGGAACGAAAGATGGCGGAGAGAAACTTAGACTTTGACACCGTGATAGAGAGAAGGAACACCCGGTCGCTGAAATACGATTTTGCGGTGGAAAGGGGGATGTCCGAGGACATACTGCCTATGTGGGTGGCGGACATGGATTTCAAGACTTCCTCCTACATAGAGGACGCGCTGGCGGAGCGGGTGAGGGAGGGCGTTTTCGGTTACAGCGAGGTGAAGACGCCTTACTTTGAGATCGTGCGCGACTGGATGGTAAAGCGGCACGGCTGGCAGCCGCAGGAGGAGTGGCTTGTGAAGACACCGGGCGTGGTGACGGCGCTTGCCATGGCAGTGAAAGCGTACACGGAGCCGGGGGATGCGGTGCTGATCCAGCTTCCCGTGTATTATCCTTTTGCGGAAGTGATCGAGGACAACGGGCGCCGCGTGGTGAGCAACACGCTGTACCGGGGTGAGGATAACCGCTACCATATGGATTTTGAGGATTTTGAAGAAAAGATTGTGCAGCATAAGGTAAAACTGTTTCTTCTCTGCAATCCGCACAATCCGGTGGGGAGAGTGTGGACGGCGGAGGAGCTGACCCGGCTGGGTGATCTCTGCGTGAAGCATGGAGTGATTGTTGTCAGTGATGAAATCCATGAGGATTTCGTGTTTCAGGGAAAGCATCAGGTATTTGCGGGGCTGAAAAAGGAGTACGAGGAACGCTGTATCGTCTGTACGTCTCCCAGCAAAACCTTTAATCTGGCGACCATGGTGCTGTCGAATATTTTCATTCCCAATAGGGATTTGCGTAAACGCTTCCGAAAGCAGCTCGACGCGGCGGGGATCAGCCAGCTTGGCGTGATGGGGCTGATCGCCTGTGAGACGGCTTACAGCAGGGGGGAAGAGTGGTATTTGGCAATGCATGCGTACGTGCGCGGCAATATTGTTTATGTAAAAAATTATGTGGAGCAAAATCTGCCCGGCGTGACCATGACGGAGCACGAGGGAACCTACCTGGTCTGGCTGGATTTTTCCGGGACGGGGCTGTCGGAAACCAAGCTGGAAGATATGATTGTGAACAGGGCAAAGCTGTGGCTGGACGGCGGCACAATGTTCGGGGAGAGCGGAAAAGGATTCCAGAGAATCAACGTGGCATGTCCGAGAAGCATCCTGGAAGAGGCGATGGGACGGTTAAAGAAGGTGCTCAGAGAAACATGCGGGTAAGTATTGGGATGACGATTGAGAAGACAATGGCAGAACAGTCTTGACAAGCGGCAGCAGGAATTTTTATAATGGGAACGAGGGGGTTGGTGAAATGAAAAGCATACGTACGAAAATTAGCTTGTGTCTCATTTTAACGGTTCTGGCAGGTCTGGTGGCATCCGGCTCTTCCAGTATTGCGCTCAATTACAACAGTACCATGGCGACCGTGGAGCAGATGATGAGTGAAACAGCGGTTCTGGCAGCGGGACGCGCCCAGCAGGAGTTGGCATCCTACAAAAATGTCGTCATGGAAGTGGGCCATATTCCGCAGCTTGCCGATCCTGACGTATCGGTGGAGGAAAAGCAGGCGATCATGGATGAGCGCGTCGCCATGCACGGTTTCCAGCGTGGAAATATCATCGGTGCGAACGGCATCAGTATCTTTGACGGCAAAGACTATTCTGACCGGGAGTATGTGCGTCAGGCGCTGCAGGGAAATATTTATGTGTCCGAGCCGCTGGTCAGTAAGATTACCGGGCAGCTGTCCATTATGGTTGCAGCGCCTCTTTACGCCGAGGAAGCCTATGGCTCTTCCGTCGCCGGTGTGGTTTATTTTGTGCCGCAGGAGACGTTTCTGAATGACATTGTGACAGCCATCCAGATCGGCGATAACAGTAGGGCATACATGATTAATAAGACAGGCGATACGATCGCGGATATAACGCTTGAGACGATCACTGTCCAGAATATTGAGGCGGAGGCGCAGAGTGATCCGTCGCTGCAGGAGCTGGCGGCGATCCACAGCGAGATGCGTCAGGGGAAAAACGGATTTGGCACCTATATGAGCGGCGGTCATCCGATGTTTGCGGCGTACGCACCCGTGCCTGATACGGATGGATGGAGTATTGCGGTGACGGCTCCGCAGGTCAATTATCTGGCTTCCACACGGGACGCTATCATAATTAACCTTGTGGTGGTCGGGATTGCCATACTGCTTTCCGTTGTAATCGCGCTGGCGCTGGCACGCAATATCGGCAGACCCATGAAGGCGTGCGTCAATCGGATGAAACTGCTGGTGGAGGGGGATCTGGAGACGCCGATGCCACGTATCACAAATAAGGACGAGACGGGCGTGCTGGCAAGGTCTACCGCATCCCTTGTGGAGGGGCTGAGCATTGTCATTAAGGATATCGATTATCTGCTGAATGAAATGGCGAATCAGAATATGGACGTCCACACGGCGCATGAGGATGTGTACGTGGGCAGTTTCAAGAACATTCTGCTTTCCATGCGCAATATGAAAGTGGCGCTGAGCAATGCCATGCGTCAGGTCAACCATTCGGCAAGCGAAGTGAATGAAGCGAGCAACCAGCTGTCGGCGAGCGCCCAGACGCTCAGTCAGGGGACAACAGAGCAGGCAAGCTCGGTAGAGGAGCTGGCGTCGCGGATCAGCGTTATCTCCGAGCAGGTGAAAAATACGGCGAGCGGTGCGCTGGAGGTGAGAAGCCAGACGCATCAGACGGGCGAGGAAGTGTTTTTGTGCAACCAGAAGATGCAGAGTCTGGTGGAGGCGATGGAGCGGATTGAGGCAAGTTCCGAGGAGATTGAAAAGATTCTCAAGACCATAGACGATATCGCGTTCCAGACGAATATTCTGGCACTGAATGCGGCGGTTGAGGCGGCGAGAGCCGGAGCAGCAGGAAAAGGATTTGCGGTTGTGGCGGAGGAGGTCCGTAATCTGGCGGGGAAATCCGCGCAGGCTGCGAAGAATACGTCGGAACTGATCGGAAATTCCACGGAGGCAGTACATATCGGTACGGAGATTGCCCAGAATACGGCGGAGGTTCTGCTTGGTGTCGTCAACAGCATACAGGCGGTGGTGGAGGCTATCGACCATATCGCAACGGTATCGGCTGAACAGTCGGAAGAGGTAGGACAGGTTTCCGACGGCATCAACCAGATTTCTATTGTGGTACAGAACAACAGCGCTACCGCAGAGGAGGGCGCGGCGGCGAGCGAGGAGCTTTCCGCGGAGGCGACATGCTTAAAGGAGCTGGTGGATCAGTTTACGCTGGCGTCGGAATAAAAGAGATATGGGAAGGGACCGCACGCGTGGCGGTCTCTTTTTTTGCGAATAAGCTCTCGGGAGATTATCTTTTATGAGAAGGGGAAGTACATCGTTCGGAAGTGCTTCAAGCCTGATAATCTGCCGTGCGCGGCGGCTGACATTATGGAACATTGTGGAACAGTGCCGGACTATTTTCTGGAAACCCGGGCAAAAAGATATTATAATGGAAATAGCAAAAGGAAAGGGGCATGAGCGATGGAAAAGTATATTTTGGAATGCTGTGTGGACAGCGTGGAATCCGCCCTTGCGGCGGCGGAGGGCGGGGCGGACCGTCTGGAGCTTTGCGCCGCGCTTGTGATCGGCGGCATCTCGCCGGGGTTGGCGCTCTTTGAACAGGTGAAAACCTGCTGTAACCTGCCCATCCGGGTGCTGCTGCGACCGAGGTTCGGGGATTTTTTGTATACAGACTATGAATTTGCAATTATAAAAAGAGAGGTGGCGCTTTTTCGGGAAGCGGGCGCCGAGGGCGTTGTGATCGGCTGTCTGGATGCGGACGGCGCTCTTAACATGGAGCAGATGCGGGAACTGATGGCGGAGGCGGGAGGTATGAAGGTGACGCTGCACCGCGCTTTCGACGTGTGCGCTGATCCCATAGAGACATACAGGCTGGCTAGGGAATTGGGTATTGACACGATACTGACTTCCGGGCAGAAGAGGGAATGCCTGATGGGGCTGCCGCTTTTGAAACAGCTGGGTGAAATGCAGAAGGCGGGGATGCCCAGCGTTATGGCGGGTGCGGGCGTGATGCCGGATGTGATAAGGCAGTTTTGCGAACAGACGAATATTACAAGTTACCATTTGTCGGCAAAAAAGGTGCTGTGCAGCGGAATGCTCTATCGGAAAGAGGATGTGCCCATGGGGCTTCCTGTTATGGACGAGTACAGTATTTTTCAAACGGACAGTGAAGTTGTGGCGGAGGCGAAAAAAGTGCTGCTGGAGTATGAAAAAGCGGAAAAAACCCAATCCAATTAATTCCCGCAAAATGAAACTTTCTGATTCTGTGATTCGTATTATTTGTAGATGACAGACAGAAAGGCAGAGACGGCAGTTGGAGCGGACAGACTTTATATTACACACGGACAGGGTGCCTATTCTGGATAACAGGGGCGTGCAGATTGACGAGGTGGTGCTGCCTGAGAAGATCACGCCGGTTCCACGGAGAAGGTGCGGCGTTTCCGAGGGGCACACCTATTATAAGGGCGCGGGCATTATCTATCAGGGGCATTATGCGAATGAGTGCGACGGGCGTATGATACGGCTGTCGGAGAATTCGGTCGCTTACCAGCGCTACACGGTAGTTTACCCTGAGCTGTATCAGAAGTTCGGCATTTTTAGCTTTCCCCACCAGCCCGTTTTCTCGGATTGTGAGGGCGGGTGCGGACCAAAGGAAGAAAATCTGCCTGTGATGCAGGAAAGGTTTGCGCTGTCAGCGATCCGGGAGATTGTAGATGTGGTGGAAATGCCGCTTTCACATCACAGGATCTATGTATTTCGGCTGAAAGAGCTGCAGGGATCCTACAAAGATACGGTCAATCTGATCGAATATATTCTCAGTGAAAACTTTAACAGCGCCTGGGACAAAAACCTCTGGGCGGATATTATGTGCTACGGTTATGTGCGGGATTTGGCGGACTGGTTTGTCTCCGACGAACCGGCGCACAGGCTGGGTACTATTTACGCGCTGCTGCATTCGATTATGAAGGCGGACAAATGTCTGTATGAGGAGATTGTGCATGAAACTGTGGGGCTGGAGCAGATGGGGGATATCTATATGCCCTATGTCGCTGCTGGAATCTTGGAGCGGTATTTGCCGGGAAGTCTGGGAGGAATTTCCGGGGAGACGCCGACCCCGAAGGTGATGGGGAAGCTGTGGAAGATGATTTACAGCGGAAAGGCATGCTGCCACTTGGAGAAGGAGGAGGAATGGGCGCATATCAGGGCGGATTTTATGCGGGAAATCCCAAGGCAGATGGCTATGGTGCGGCAGGATCTGGCGCTGTGCCGGGCATAAATACTCTTTTTCATTTTAAGAATTGTATGCTATAATGAGCGTTGGCAGGAACAGGTATTTCCTGTCGGCGTTTTATTTTAGGGCATTTTTGAGACGGAGGAAGACATGGCGATTGAGAGAGTAAAAACATATTTCAAGCAGTATGGCATGGAGGAGAAGATCCGGGAGTTCGACGTGTCCAGCGCCACGGTGGAGCTGGCGGCGCAAGCACTTTCCTGCGAGCCCGCGAGGATCGCGAAAACGCTGTCATTTATGGTGGACGGTCACGCAATACTGATCGTGGCGGCAGGGGACGTGAAGATTGACAATCACAAGTATAAGGAGCAGTTTCACGCGAAGGCGAAGATGCTTTCCCCTGAGGAAGCGGAGACACTTGTGGGACATGCCATAGGAGGCGTGTGTCCGTTTGCGGTAAACGAGGGCGTTACGGTGTACCTCGACGAGTCGCTGAAACGCTTTGAGACAGTATTTCCCGCCTGCGGCAGTTCCAACAGCGCGATTGAACTGACGATTTCGGAGTTGGAGAAATATGCGGCACCCGTGCAGTGGGTGGACGTGTGCAAGGGGTATTGAGGGAGAAATTGTGTCGCCGCAAAAGCATGAGTGCGGCGTATTGCGTGCAATTGTGGCGGACTGTTTTGAGATGGAGGGAAAATGGAATACATCAAATTATATGAAAACGGCATACATATTGTATTTGGCATTACGGAGAAGAAGCAGTTAAAACTCCTTCACTTTTCCAAAAACGAATTTCGCGAAGCCGATCTGTGCAAAGTGGGACCTGACTGCAAGGCGGAGGACCGGGTGAGAAAAGAGCAGTTTATCGACGAGGCATTCCAGCTTGTGCAGGTCAGCCTGTCCGGCTACAACCGTCCTTATGAAAAGCACGGGAACAAGCATATCGTGACGGCGCCGGGATATCTGCTCACCTATGTCGGCATGGAGGACAGCGTCAACAAAATCGGGCGCAGGCTTGTCATCACGCAGGAGGATAAGGAAGTGACCCACGTCCGCGTGGAGACGGTGATGCAGTTTTACAACGGCACTTCCGTTGTCCGCATGTGGAGCAAAGTGACCAATGCCGGGCAGGAGACGCAGTGTTTGGAATACCTGTCCTCGTTCTGCTATACGGGCATTGAGAAGGAGGGAGATCAGAACTCCGACGCCAAGATGAAGCTGCGGGTTCCCTTTAACGGCTGGCAGAAGGAGATGAGCATTAAGGAGTATACTTTTGGCGACGTGGGGCTGGCACAGACACAGCCGGGGGTGTACCAGCGCACGTCGCAGGTGTTTGAGGTGACCAACACCGGCAACTGGTCTTCCAAGAAGTATCTGCCCTTGGGATATATTGAGAATACGCAGGCGCATACAAGCCTGTTCTGGCAGATCGAGCACAACGGCTCCTGGCATTATGAAATCGGCGACCAGAATACCCACTTTTATCTGAATGTCAGCGGACCGACAGAAGTGCAGTCCCACTGGTTTAAGAACCTTTCACCGGGCGAGAGCTTTATCTCGGTGCCGGTGGCTGTGGGCGTGACGGTCGACAGTTTTGAGCAGGCGGCGGGTGAGCTGACCAGATACCGCCGCCTGATCCGCAGACCGAACAAAGACAACGAAAACCTGCCTGTGATTTTTAACGACTATATGAACTGCCTGTTCGGCGATCCCACCACGGAAAAGGAACTGCCGCTCATCGATGCGGCTGCGTCGTGCGGCTGCGAATACTATGTGATCGACGCGGGCTGGTATGCGCCCGGCGAATGGTGGGACAGCGTGGGCGAATGGCAGGAGTGCAGGGAACGGTTCCCGAACGGCATTAAGGAAGTGACGGACTACATCCGCAGTAAGGGTATGATTCCAGGTGTCTGGCTGGAACTTGAGGTCATGGGGATCAACTGTGATAAGGCGAAGAAGGCGCCGGACGACTGGTTTTTTGTGCGCCATGGCAGGCGGGTGTTTGACAGGAGCAGATACCAGCTTGATTTCCGAAATCCGGCAGTGCTTGCCCATGTCAACGAGGTCATTGACCGGGTGGTGAACGAGTACGGCGTGGGCTACATTAAAATGGATTACAATATCGAGCCGGGGATTGGCACGGAGCTCGGCGCGGAGAGCGTGGGGCAGGGGATGCTTGCGCACGAGAAGGCATATCTCGCATGGCTGGACGATGTATTTGCCAGATATCCCGATCTGGTGATCGAGAACTGTTCCAGCGGGGGTCTGCGGATTGACTATGCACTGCTTTCACGCTACAGCATCCAGTCCACATCAGACCAGGAGGATTACCGCAACTATGCCACTATCGCGGCGAACGCGGGAGCCGGGGTGACGCCGGAGCAGGCGGCGGTGTGGTCCTATCCGCAACGGGCGGGAGATAAAGAGGAAGTGATCTACAACATGGTAAACGCCCTGCTTGTCCGGGTGCACCAGAGCGGGCATCTGGCGGAGCTCTCCGCAGAACGCATGGAACTTGTCAAAGAGGGAATTGCCTGCTATAAAAGGATGCGTGGGGATATCAAAAAAGCGGTGCCGTTTTATCCGCTGGATGTGACGGACAATGAAGACCTGTGGGTTTGCGGCGGTCTGCAGACGGAAGATAAGGCGTATGTGGCTGTCTGGAAACGGCAGATGGAGGGCAAGAACAATGACAGGCGCTTGCAGGCGGGCACGGCCTGCTCGGAGACAACGTTGTCCATTCCACTTGGTAGTCTGCCCTTTGCAGAGGATAGAATCCGGGTTTCCTGCCTTTACCCGGAAAAGGAGCCGGTCAGCTTTACGGTGGAGGAAAATGTGCTGACGGTTACCTTTGATAAGCCGGTGATGGCGCGATTGTTTTTGGTGGAAGCATAAAACCGGTGCAAACGTTTCGATGCAAAAAGCGGATAGAGACCGGCGTGACATAGACTAATGTTCTGTATATGAAACAAAACGGGATAGCGGCAGCTTTTTTGAAGTTTTTTTGAAAAAGTTGCCGTTTTTTTAATTTTTTGACTTGACCGCACAGTTACTGTACGGTTTATGATGGGGATAGTAAGAAAAGATAGAGGAGGAAATGAGATGAAAAAACAAGTGTGATTGTGGTTGGTGCGGCTGCGGCAGTCGGAGTGGTGGGGATTTCCTTTGGGAAAAAGATAAAAACATTGTATCAATCGCTGAACAGCTTTAAGGATGAAAATCTGGCGCATACGTTTCAGCACACCCCGGAGATACAGCCGACGAAGAAAATCAGCAGGGGAATTTTTCCGGGCAGTGGCTGACGGGCTTTCGTAAAGGGGGGGGGGAGGCTTCGCTCATTCGGCAATGGGGATTTCAATCTGTACGATGTAATCCTCTATTCGGTCGATGACGTTTTCATTGATGCCCATTTCATAGGAAAATCCGTGGAGTGTCAGACCATGTTTTTGTGCATAGTCGAAGATTTCCATGTATCGCTTTGGTATTTCATTCCAGTTTCCCTTGTGGAAAGCCCGCAGGTATTTTCCACAGGGAGGCTGGTGCAGTCCCGGCTCATAGGCGAGAAAGGGCATCTCGATAAAAAGCCGGGAATAATCGCCGTAGTTTCCGCTTTGCAGGCTGGAAACAGAAATCATGGAGCCGTAGGAGGCTTCGTGCAGCCGACCGAGATGGTATTTTTCCGTCTCGGCTGTAATCAGTTCCACTTCCTCATCAAAAGAGGTATCTTTGTTCACGTCCACTGTGATCAGACAGCGTTCTTCCTTTTCTATGACACTGATTTCAGACAAATTCATGGTGAGCAGGGTGTCCATATTCTGGCGGTGTGTGCAAAGTGAGGTGCGCACCGCCTGCAGATGGGTAATCTGCCGCTCCAAGTCGGTGATTCGCTCCTCTAAAAGAGCTTTCATATTTTCAGCAGAACGGTTTTTCATAAAGTCCTGAATCTCAGGAACGGACACATCCAGTTCCCGCAACAGTAAAATGGTTTCCAGAACCGGGCTTTGGTGATAGTTGTAGCATCGGTAGCCGTTTTCGGGATTGATGGCAGCAGGCTTAAATAAACCGATTTCATCATACCACATTAATGTTTTCTTATTGATTCCGTGCATGGCTGCAAATTGACCGATGGTAAGAATGCCGCTCTTCTTATTCATATTTCCCCCATAAAGTTTTTATTTTTGTATTGACCATCCTGTTACTGTACGGTTTATGATACTATACGCAGAAACGAAATACAAGAGGAAAAAGAGGAGGAAGCGTATGGAAAACAAAAATGTGTATGAAAAACCTGTTACCTTAAAAAATATTCTCAAATTTGCCGTGCCTACCATTGCGATGACGGTATTTATGTCCTTTTACACAATGGTGGACGGTTTATTTGTGTCAAATTTAATCGGCACGAGCGCGCTCTCGGCAATCAATCTGACGGCGCCGGTGATTCAGCTTGTGACGGCGATCTCCACCATGCTGGCGACAGGCGGCAGCGCGGTCATTATGAAAAAAATGGGTGAGCAGAAGTCGGAGGAAGCAAGGGAGGACTTTACCTTCCTGATTTTGGTGAATGTACTTGTGGGAATTATTATGTGCGCGGTCGGATATCTGGTGATAGGGCGTATTTTTGCGGGGATGAATCTCTCTGCGGATGTGGAAGGGTACTGTGTGGAATATTTAAGCCGCTACCTCGTATTTACGGTGCCGATTCTTCTGATGAACAATTTTACCCTCTATATGATTGCCAGTGAGAAAGCGACTCTTTCTCTCATTTGTTCCGTGGCAGGCGGTGTCTTAAATATGGCGCTTGACTATGTGTTTATCGCTGTTTTTGACATGGGAATCAGTGGGGCGGCAATCGCGACGGGGCTTGGCTATTCCGTGACGGCTGTTGTGGGACTGTTTGTGTTTAGCAGGAAAAAGAGTCTGCTGCATTTCAAAAAGCCTGCATTCCGGTTTCAAGTCCTTGCAGGCGCGGCGACAAATGGCTGCTCGGAGATGGCGACCGCCCTTGTGACCGGCATCATAACCATGATGTTTAACTGGACGATGCTGCATTATGTGGGGGAGGACGGCGTGGCGGCGGTCACGATCATCATGTACGTGCTGATGTTTGCGAGTTCCCTGTACACCGGCTATTCCTACGGCGTGGCGCCTATGATCAGCTACTACTACGGGGAGCAGAACCACGAAAAACTGAAAAAGCTGGTGGCGGCCAGCATGAGGGTGATCACGGAGATTTCCCTTGTGACGGTGGCGGCTTCTTTCCTGCTGACAAAACCGCTGGTGTCCGTGTTTGCCCGCCCGGATAATCCGGTGTACGGTCTGGCGGTGACAGGGAACAGAATCTGTACCATTGCGCTTCTGTTTATCGGCTTTAATATTTTTGCCAGCGGCATGTTTACCGCCCTGTCAAACGGCTTGGTATCGGCGGCGCTCGCGTTCTCGAGATCTTTTGTGTTCATGCTGGTTACCATGATCGTACTGCCTCTGATTCTGGGGGTAAACGGGATCTGGCTGGCTACACCTGCGGCGGAGCTGATGGCGCTCGCATTGTCTGCGTTTATGTTCTTTAAATACAGGAAGAGATATCGATATTGATGAAATAACAATACGGGAAAGGAATGCCGCATTTATTTATCACGGGGCAGATGGTATAATAACAGCATAGGGCAGGACTGAAGTTTGTTTCCGCGATTCTGGAGAAGAAAAAATAAACTGCAGGCAGCGGCATAAATATAATGATGTGAGGAACCCGGCAGAATTGCACTTCACCGTACTTTGTGCTACAATTTTTAGAAATACGGGCATTCTCCGCATTGATTTGAGTCACAGCAGAGCTGTGACATGGCGGTTAGTTTGAAATGTCGGAAATTGCGGCGGGAGTGAGGCGGGATATGGGATTTTTAAAACAGACGGGAAAGAAAAAGAAGAAGGACCAGAAAAGCTACACGGGAGAGCTGGTGGCGGAACCGGAAGAGCTGATGTCCGAGGGCAGCGGTCTGGAAAAAACGATGTTTCTTTCGCCGGAGGAGCGGATGGGCTCTGGGAGAAGGGGCGGAAAGCACAGTTCACAGGAGGACGGTGAAGATAGCGGGTATTCCCGCGTGAAAATCGTCCAAGGCAATCCCATTATCATAAACGGGGAAGACTATCTTCTGCGCATCAGCGAGACGCGCATGGAGGCGTTTCTCATTTTGTACCGCCGTTTTTCGGAGAAGGAGATTCGTGGGCTGTTACAGGAAAACGGAATTGTCTACGGCATTAAGGAGAAAGCGCTGGAGGAGCTTGCGCGAGGAGAACAGAAATATGAGGAGGTTTTTGTGGCGCAGGGAACGGCAAAGAAGGATGGTCGCGACGGTTATTTTGAATATCATTTTAATCCGAATCCCGAAACCATGCCTATTATTCTGCCGGACGGTTCGGTAGATTACAATGTGTTAGGAAAAATGGAACTTGTGACCAAGGGGCAGCTCCTTGTCACTTATCATGCTGTTCTTCCGGCAGTGGCTGGCAGGGACGTGCAGGGAAATATCATGGAGGCTTACGAGGGAAAGGATCTGCCGCCGCTGCAGTGTAAACGCTGTGAGCTGGATGAAAAGGGCGTTCAGTATTATGCCTCAACGGAAGGAAATGTAACGCTGGAGGGAAGGTGTCTGACGGTCACGCCGATCTATGCCATAGACGGCAATCTGGACGCCGCCACGGGGGATGTGGATTTTCACGGGGATGTGTTTGTGCAGGGCAATGTGTTTGCCGGTGTGACGCTGAAAACAACCGGGTCGATCACCGTAAACGGGCATGTGGAGACGGCGCATCTCTACGCGGGAAAAGATGTGATTTTGAAAAATGGGATGCAGGGTTCGGGAAACGGAGTTATCCGCGCGGGGCGCAATGTGATGGCGCGCTTTTTGGAGCAGACGCAGGTTTACGCTGGAAATGAGGTAAATACGGGCGCCATCTTAAACTGTGAGGTGGAAGCGGGGCAGAATGTAGTCATAGCCGGAAACCGGGGCACGATTATCGGCGGCAGTGTGACGGCGGTGGAGCAGATTACTGCCGCGTCCATCGGAAACCGCGCCGGAGTGACGACCCAGCTTGTCATCGGACTGGACTGTGAATTTAAGGAAAAGATGGGGGAGATCGACCGCCTGACGGATGAGTATGAGGAAAATATGAGGGACGCGGAGAAAGCCCTTAACCGTATTGCTTACCAGTTGAAGACGCAGCCCGCCACGCCGGAGATCAACCAGCAGAAGGCTGAGCAGATGCGCAGAAAAATTAATTATCAGTTGAAACTGAAAGAGATTACCGCGAAACGGGAACAGCTGATTGATATTAACAGGCGTTCGGCGGACGGAAAGATTGTGGTAAACGGCACCTCCAACGTGGGGTGCGTGATTGTCATAAACGGCGTGCGCGAGGCGCTGCATTCGGAGTACCGGGATGTGACGTATAAGAAGGGGCGGCAGGAAGTGCGGATTATATCGAACAGGCAGTAAAAATTTGATTCGCGGCGACTGCGGCATCAGCAAAAGAGAAAACAGGCGGCGTCTGCGGGGTGATGGTTCTGCATACAGAACAGAACCAATACTGTCACAGGCCAAAAAACAGCCCGTCTTTTCCCGAAATCTTTTCGGCTGTCAGAGGGACAAACTAAAAATCAGAAGCAAACGCTTTATCAGTGGCATTTCCGAAAAACGACGTGAGCAAGACGCTGCAAAGCGGGGCGGCAAACATGATGTCAAATTACGGTGAGTTGGGTTATACAAATTTTAGCGCACCGGGCTATGCCAATATTGCCCTATATTTATTTTATTCATAATGAAACTTTTTTGCAGGCTGGTTCGTATTACTGGTAGAGGAACAGTAATTGGCTGTAGGAGGGCTTGAAAATGGGTATTAACGGAATAGAGGCGGCGGGATATCCGGCGTGGTATGGAGCAAGGAAGGCAGAAAACAGTGAGAAGAGCGATTTTGGGGCAAATGTGAAATCGGCAGGAAATGTGGTACATATCGAACCTGACGCATTATTTGCAATCCACGACGTGAAGACAGGTGAGAGTGCTTATGTATTCAGAGCGGATGACTATTCAAAGGACAATCCGATTTATCTTGTGAAAGGTACCGACCGAAACGGAAATGCGTATGAGCAGGCTGTGGATGTGAGTAAGGTGAATCCGAATAGCTGCTCTTATACGGAACTGCTTGCCTTAAATGCGCATACGGGTGATAAGTCGGCTAGCAATTTTATGACCATGGCGCTTCTGAAGGATAAGACGGACAGCGCTTCCTACCACGAAAAAGCGGATTATATGGCGATGGCGCACGAGCTTATGAATGACATGAAAAGGCTTGGAAATTGGGGCGGGTATCTGCGTTATGGAAAATGGATTCAGGACATTCTGACTTTTTGTAAGGCAAGGTAAAAAAGAAGTAAAACATGCGGAATATGAGAAATTGGAGGCAAAAATGAGCATAAACGGAATCGGCGTAGGGTATCCCACATGGCGTGAAGCGGGGAAAACACAGAAAAATCAGGCAGGAACAGGTTTTGCAGGCAGAATGGCTGGTGCGGCAGGAAACGGTTCTCCCGTAAGAAACAGACAGAGGACAACAGGACAGACTTCGGCGTTGGAAGCGTATCAGGCTTCGGCGGCTTACGGGGCGCGCAGTGTGAAGCCTGCCTACGATACATACGAATCCGAGAATTACAGGATTGTGCCGGATAACGAGGCGGGTTGTTTCGATATTTATAATAAACAGGGTGAGCGGCTGGGAGCCTTTGATTATTCTGATTGTAAGGTCAGGCAGGACAGTCAGACGGGAAAGCAGTTTCTGATTTCGGAGCATGGAACCATGAGCTATGATGCCGTGGTAATGGACGAAGAACTGAAAGAGGCTATGCAGAATGCTATGGGCGTGGAAACGCTGGAAACGGAGGAACTGTCGGGATTTACCTTAAAGACCCATTCCGGCACGGGTATACAGTATTTGGTGAGGGATGGCGAGGAAGGACGCGGGGGAAAAGTCCTTTTGCAGAGCGATGCGGACAGAGAAAAGTATGAGGCGCTTGCGGAGACCTACTTCAACCAATATCCCAACCAGATTCACGATAAGAATGCTGCATACATATGGGCTGATTTGGAGATAAAGGGGCTTGCGCGGCGCACGGAGGAGCGCGTCATATCCACGGACTATCACAGCGGCATAGGAAACGGCGGCGGTCTGACAACATGGTATAAAGGCAGGACATTGGAGGAATGGGCGAAAACGGATCCCAAATATACGGACAAAGCAACAGGTTTCTCATGGTATGTCAGGGATGGGAAACACCCCTATATGAAGGGAGAGGATGCTGAGAAGTTTAAGAAAATGTGTGAGGAAACTGGAGAGTCATGGCTGAAAAAATTTGCGGAAATGACGGGAACCATACAGCACCTCAATGACAATACGACGGCTTATGTGGGAACAAACGGTACAGTGGTTAAGTCAAAAGACGGGAAGGCACTGGAGATTGACACGTCGTCCATGACGTATGACATGATCATGAATCTTCTCAAGAATTTATGATAAGGGGGAAATTGAGAAATGAACATAAATGAAATCGGAATGGGGTATCCTGCATGGCGTGAAGCGGGGAAAACGAAGAGAAATCATACGGGAACAGGCTTTGCAGGCAGAATAGCGGGTGTCGCGGAAGGGAATTATGCCGGACAGGCAGCGCAGGCGGTTCAGGAAGCGGGGAAGACAACAGCCATCTTGCATGGCGCGGAGGAAGGGTCAGGTGATATTACAATCTTTTCAGGGGCAGAGCTTGCGAGCGGTTCCTCTTATTCCGTGTATAAAACAGCAGAATTTGATCCTCAATATCCCGTGTATAAAGTGAAGATATGGGATAAATCGGGGAATGTGACGGAGCGGATGGTAGATGTGTCGAAGGTAGACCCGAAAAACTGCAATACAGCGGAAATGTATGCCTACACTGCCGATCTGAAAGAAAGCGGGAAGGGAAGCTTTGAGGACACGGTGCTGAAAGCCGCAGTCGCCAAAGCCGTAAAAAACGCGGAGCAGAAAAGCGCCGGTTCATGGGATTTCTCGGAAAAAACGGACTGGGTAAAAATCGCAAGGGATATCATGCAGTCTGCATACCGCTATGGAGATTTGAAAGGCTATGCGCAGTGGAGAAAATTCTTGGGATTTTTGGAATAATGAAATAGTATCTGTATCCCCCATTTGAAATGGGGGTTGCTAACTTTTGGCACCGCCGTCTGCGGCGCGAAGAAAAAGGTCAATAAGCTGACGGGGAATATGGCGCTTTTGAGATAGTTATATAAGAGTAGTTGACAAATTTCACATATACTGTATAGTGCAGTATGGAGGTGAAAGCTATGTCAACGATTGCTTTCCGCTTTTCCTTGCCATGTCCAGTCACTACCGCCAGGCGCCCGAACGCAACAATCCTTCTTTCTTTCCCGGCATTTTTGCCGATAAAATAAGTATACGGAAAATAAGACAAAAGACTTGGAGAGAGAAAGATTGAATATTGCGGTTTGTGATGATGAGGAAAATGTACGTTGTCTGATAAAGAAACTGATAGAAAAGCAGACAAAGGACTGTCGGATCATAGAGTTTTCTTCTGGTGGGGAACTGCTGCAGTTCTGGCGGCAGGAGGACAGAGAACAGATAGATATTCTTTTTCTTGATATTGCCATGGAGGGCGCGGACGGAATGGAAACAGCGGAACAGATCAGAGACTGGAAGGAGGAAAGGGAGGAACCTTTGTGGGGAGGTCTGCCTTTACTGATCTTTGTGACAGGCCATCCGGAGTATATGGCGAAGGCTTTTTCTGTCAATGCGTTTCAATACTTAGTGAAGCCTATAGACGAAGAGGAATTTGCGGATGTGTTCGCGCTCGCTTTGCGGGAGTGCTGCCGTCTGGGGGTGAAAAAGAACACAGAGCCACGGAAAATTTTGGTCAGGAACGGAAATATCACAAGAAACATTCCTGTGGAAGATATTTACTATATCGAGAGCAATAACAGAAAGATTATTATCGCCGTAGGAGATGAAAAAATAGAATGTTACGGAAAGATCGGCGGTATGGAGCGCGAACTGCAGGAAGGTTTCTTCCGCACCCACAGAGGGTATCTTGTAAACATGAAATATGTGGAAAGATACAGCCGGACCGAAGTGCAGATGAAAAACGGAAGCAGCCTTCTGATCTCCAAGTATAAGTATCAGGATTTTGTGAAGGCATATCTGGCATACCTTGCGGAGGATGGCAGATGAGCCGGGCGGGATATGAAGCATTCAGCGGTTTCTGCGATCTGTATCTTGCATTTTTGCAGACGATTCTCTTTCTGGTGATATGGGATATTTTTTTCAGACTGGAAAGAGGGAAAAGGGAAGCGGTTTTTGCGGGGATTCTTGCAGTGGTCAACGTGTTTATGCGCCTGTGCCCGCATGTTCCGGGTTGGGGAAGGTATGTGGTATCGGCGGCAGTCGTATTGACCTATTGTCATATCAGATGCAGGGGGTGTCTGAAAAAAGCTGTTTTTACGCTGCTGCTGTTTTATAATTTCCACGGGATGAGTTTTCTGATTGCAAGCAGTATTTATCAGTTTATAATGGATGAAATGCTGGAAAGCCTGGATGTTCAGGATGCCGCTTACATGTTTCATCTGTATCGGAACCTGCTGATCGGGCAGGTCTGTATTCTGCTGATTTATACGCTCGCATTTACTTTTGCGGCTTGGATTTTGAAAAAAACTATAAAGAGTCCGCTGTCCATGAACTGGCAGGATACCGTTTTCCTGTCAGTCCTCAATGTGGTCGGCAGTATGCTGGTATGGATGGTCACTGATCTTCTGATGGTACCGATGGAGCAGGAGATATTCTGCCTGTTTACCCAGAAAAGAGAGATGGTATGGCGGATACCTATGATCGCGGTTCTGCTCTGTGCAGGGGAGATATCCGCGATCTATATTTTTCGGAGATACAAGGAACTGCAGGGTGAGAGAGAAAAGCATTTTGTGGAAGAACAGCAGACGAAAGCCTTGAAGAGGAGGCTCGAAGAAGCGGAGCATTTCTATGGCAGTATCCGCAGGGTGAGACATGAAATGAAGAATCACCTGGCTAACATCAAAGGGCTTGTGGCGGGTGAAAAGTACGGAGAAGTGGAGACGTATATTGAAAAGCTGGACGCGACCATACAGGAGTTGGACTATAAATTCAGCACGGGAAATGCCGTGACGGACGTCATCATCAACGACAAATACCGCCGGGCGTCAGACGCCGGAATTACATGCAGGGTAAAATTTGAATACCGGGAGACGGATACGGTCTCCGCCTTTGACCTTGGGATCATATTGAATAATCTTTTGGATAATGCCATAGAGGCATGTGAAAAGTTGGAACAGGAGAAGCGCCATATCAGCCTTACCTTGAAAAGGAAGAGCCATTTCCTGCTGATCGAAGTGGAGAACAATTTCGACGGAAAACTGGAATGGAGAGAGGGAGAAAGTTTTCCGGCGACGACGAAGCAGGACGGACGCCCCGGCATCCTGCCAGAGCATGGGATCGGGCTTAAAAACGTGTGGGATGTGGCGGAGCGCTACCTCGGATCTATGGATGTGAAGACGGAGGGAGAGGTGTTCAGGGTTACGGTGATGCTGCAGCAAGGGGACATTGAATAGGACGGCACGGCGTCCCTGACCTTCACCCATGCGTCCGATTATGTGATCGTGGTCATTCTGCTGACAGCCGCAGCCGGCGCAGGAATCATTGCAGTGGCAGGGAAGAAAAGGGAAAATGAAAACAGGAAACAGTGACAATTGGAACCTGATTTCCGAAATATGGATTACCGGAGGGAAAAGGGATTGAAAGACGGGATTTGTTATATCGTAGGCGCGGGGGAAAATTATGGGCTTGATTTCCAGCCGGCACCTGAGGATTTGGTGATAGCTGCCGATGCAGGGCTGCGCTATCTGGAGGAGCAGAATATCAGAACCGATCTTGTGATTGGGGATTTTGATACCCTGCAATGTATTCCGAAACACCCGAATACCATAGCGCTAAGTGCGGAAAAGGACGATACCGATACACTTGCGGCTGTCCGTGAGGGCATCCGGGCAGGATATACATGCTTCCATATTTATTGTGGAACAGGTGGGCGCATAGATCACACCATGGCTAATTTACAGGTGATAGCTTATTTGTCCGCAAACAATATGCGCGGTTTTTTGTTCGATCATGGCAGTGTCATTACAGCAATTACGAATGGCAGGCTTTGTTTTGAAAAAATTCCAAGCGGGTATCTGTCTGTCTTTTCCTCTTCCACAAAAGCGGAGGGAGTAACCCTGAGCGGCTTGAAATATGAACTAAATAACGCAGTGTTGACAAATACATTTCCGATCGGGGTAAGCAACGAATTTGTCGATCAGGAGAGCAGCATATCGGTAAGCGACGGAACTTTGTTTCTTGTTTTCCCAAAAGAAGCGAAAGGGAAAGTGAAGCCGCTTCTATGAAGGCGGCAAAGAATAAAATATAAATATGAGTATTGGTTGGCGTTCCATTTTTGGGATTTTTCCACACTGAACTTTCAGAGATTCTTTTACTAAGATTTGAGATAGAGGGAGGTATATTCATGCTTTTACCGTGGGTTTTGTGCAGTATTCTGTCTTTCATTGTTCTGATTCTCTGCGTGAAAATTCATACGCTGAAAGTGGGCATGACAGAAATACGGGTACAGCTTGCGGACTGGCTAAAAACAGATACGAATACCCTTATTTCTATATCTTCCAGCGACAGGCAGATGCGACTGCGGGCATCCGACCTAAACAGGCAGCTTCGGCTGCTCCGCAGACAGCGCAGATGATACCTTGACGGAGACCGGGAGCTGAAAGATGCCGTAACGAATATTTTCCATGATTTGCGTACACCCTTAACTGCTATTTGTGGATATTTGGACTTACTCCGGAATGAAGAAAAGTCCGAAAAAGTCACTCATTATGTCATGGCTATTCAAAACCGTGCAGAAGTATTAAAGCAATTAACGGAAGAGCTGTTCCGCTATTCGATCATCATGTCGGCGCAGGAGCCTATGCAGTTAGAGCCTTTATGTGTGAATGACATGTTAGAACAAAGTATTGTATCATTTTATGCTACATTGACGAAACGTGGCATTACTCCGCAAATAGATATTACTGAAAAAAAGATTATGCGTACTATCCTTGGCACTCTGGCAGATTGGGGAATCGGGGAGCGGGGAGAGACAAGTAAAACCTGAAAGTTTGATTTTGGGGAATTCTACGAATTGACTTTAGATTTCTACCACTGGTTGCGTAGATGTATAGAGGGCTATATGGAACGCAACCGGCCATCTTGGTATTGTAAAGCAAGATTTCAGTGAATAGTTCAGAGCCAGGTTATTGTACTGAAACCTAAAAAAGAAATGAGAGATATAAATATGCAATACCATATAATGATCAAAAACCTGTCTAAGTCTTACCAATCAAAGGGGACAGCAAAAACAGCTTTATCTGATGTTACCCTCAATATTCCGCAGGGCGAAATCTTTTGTATCATGGGTTCCTCCGGCAGCGGTAAGAGTACACTGTTAAAGATTTTAGGAGGCATGGAAAAACCAACCTCCGGCACTGTCTACATCAATGGAGTGAAGTGCTATAATAAAGTTGTAACAGGAGTGGCTAATAAGATATACTGAAAATAATCAAGAAAGAGGTATTTAGTTATGTCGCAAAATTACACTCCTGAATTTAAAAAGAAGATTGTCCGTCTCCACGAGGAAGAAGGACGCACCTACAAAAGTATCACAGCAGAATACGGTGTATCCAAAGCAGCTATCTCTGCATGGTGTAAACAGTTCCGCGAAGAATGCCAGACAAGCCCACAATCAAAAGCCGAATACGATAACATGAAAGAAATCCTCAAACTGAAAAGAGAAAATGACGAACTCAGAAAGGAAGTGGCATTCTTAAAAAAAGCGGCGGCATTCTTTGCAAAGGAGATCGATTAGAGGCTTATCGATTCATAGATGAATATCATAAAGAGTTTGGCATCCGCTGGCTGCTAAGACGGCTTTCCATATGTCCAAACGCCTATTACAACTACCGCAAACACCGGAAGGCGGATTATTATACCAAAAAATCAGAGGTTTTGGCACAGATTGAAGAAATCTACCACAGTCACAGCGGGGTTGATGGTTACAGAAGCATGACCGTTTATTTGGATCGCAGGGGATATGGATACAGTGCAGCAACCATACACAAATACATGAATACGGAACTCGGCCTGCGTTCTGTCGTGCGTCCCAAAAAACCGGATTATGAACATGGCAAACTGCACAAAGTATTTGAAAACAAGTTAAAACAGGATTTCACGGCTGCTGCGGTTAACCAGAAATGGTGTACTGATTTTACATATCTGTTTCTTGCAGACCACGAAGTGAGATACAACTGCACAATCATAGACCTGTATGACCGGAGTGTGGTTGCCAGCATAACCGACCGCAGTATCACCAGTGATCTTGCAATACGGACACTGCAAAAAGCCTTGGATTCCCAGCCGCAGATCAAAGGGGAACTGATCCTTCACAGCGATCAGGGTTCCCAGTATACATCCAAGGCATTTGTGGAGTTCTGCGAATCTGTCCATGTAATCCAGAGTATGAGTAAAGCCGGATATCCATACGATAATGCACCAATGGATCATCACAAAGGACAACAGGATTTCTTTCTGCGTCATATCCCAAATGCGCACACATACCATTTTGAAATCTTCTTCCACAATTAGTACAAGCATCGCGATGCTCGTTGTAAAACACATCCAATTCGCGGGTGTGCCTATGTGTCATTTCCTGCATCACTTACCCCCACTCTCTCATGTTCTATTTTTTAAAATTGATTAAGTGTTTTGCAAATAGTATTCATTCAATATATTTGCTAAGGCTTTTGGATTTTCTTCATTGATAACATGGCCTGTATTCTCAATAATTTTCAATTCTGCGCTTCTAATATTTTGTGATAAGTAATCTGCTGATTTCATATTTGCACTGTCTTTCTTTCCGCAAAGGATTAAAGAGGGGCACTTAATATTTTTCACCCTATCACTGAAATCTAAATTCTTCATGGTGTCCCCTAAAGCAAATGTGTTCTTTTTATCAAATGCCATAGTTTCAAAAATAGATTTTGGTAAAAATCTGAAAATTATATTTTGAAAACTAAATGCTACTTTCGGGACTTTATATGGCGTTCCGATTAAAACCAATGTTTTCACTTTTTGTGGAAAATCCAAAGCAAAATTCAAAGCCAAAATACCACCTAATGAAAGACCACATAAATGAATTTGTCCGTCAAATTCGTTGCAATATTTTACAAATGAAGAATATAGATTCTCATAGCTTGCCTCTTTCCCTTCGAGGATGGAGGATAAATTTGGACATACAATATCTTCGTTGTTTGTCATGCATGAAATTGTTTTTTCCCAACTTGTTGCCTTGTGTCCTGAGCCGTGAACAAAAATTTTTGTTGCCATAAGTATCTCCTTTGAATTTTATGTTCTATTTTCCTGACTGCTCAATCACCTTTTTCGCAAACTGCTGGAACATTTCAACAGTTTCTTTATCCATCGGTGCAAGCTGTCCGATCTGTCCGGCAATCATCGCCGTCACATCATCAATGGAAAGCGGGTTTTGTTTCTGCTCCGCCAGTGCGTCCCGCATGGCTTGGAACATAGTGGCGGTCACAGCTTCCCCCGGCTGTTCGCCATTGTCAATATCTTTCTTAATGTCCCGCAGGATAGCAAGAAACACATTTTTGATTTTTTCAATCTCCGCTTCATGTTCCCCCATCTTCTGGGCGTTCAAAAGCTGTAAATCCTGCTTTGCTTCCGCCCGGTGTTCCGGGTGTTCTTTCATCAGGTCAGACAAGGAAGCCGTTGCTATCTCGATAAGCTGGTTTCTTGCTGTTATGCCCTTTGCCGCCGTGTCCTGAAAATAAATCCGTATCAAATCTATCAGCTTGGGAAAATTTCTGTGTTCCAACAGGCGGTTGAGGATTTGCACATCAACAGCACCCGTCACAAGCCCCCTCACGGCTCCCTCTGACAAGCCTAATTCAGAAATATCGTAGCTTTTACGGACGCTCACGGTAGACAAGCCCAGTATGTAGTCTGTCGATACCTTAAATTCCTTTGCCACACCTATGAGAATATCACTGCTTACCGTTCTTGTTTCGCCGCTGACAATGCGGCTCAACTGGGAAGCGGAAACGCCTATCTTCTCCGCAAGCTCCTTTTGTGTGATGTGGTTCCCGTTGCATAAATCGGAAATCCGCTGTCCGGGTGTTCCGGGTAAAGCCATAGACACGCACCTCCTCCGCATACTTCCATTATACAGATTGATTGCAAAAATGCAATTTCCAAAGTGTAAACTTCATCAAAATGCAATTCTCGCAAAATTCCGGGGATTGCATTTTTTTCGTGTAGACTTAGGGTAGTTCATCGATGGACAGCACCTTGAAAACAGAATGACCGTCCGAAAAGAAATATCCCGGCTGGGGAAGCACCGCAAGGAGCCGGACTTCGGGACAAAATGTCCCGAAGTTGCGGGGAGCGTGCCAACGCCGGAACACGCCGCAGGAATGGGGCAGGAAACCTTTTCGGGGAGAACGGCAACTGCATTGTCCTTGACGATGGGGACACCTGCACCTGCCCGCAGACGATTTCTTTCTCGGTCTGCTGTAAGTGGTTCCGCTGGGCGGTCTTGCCGCTGGACGGGACGCTGGAAGCGGAGATTTTCCGGGATAAGGACTTGAAACGCTGCGAGGTCTGCGGCGGTGTGTTCGTCCCTAAATCCAACCGGGCAAAATACTGCCCCGGCTGTGCTGCCAGAGTTCACAGGCGGCAAAAAACAGAAAGTGAACGGAAAAGGCGTTCAGCTTCACCCGGCTCCCGAATTTCCTCTTTGAAGCCCCCACATTCAAGCCCCTGTCCAACGAGGCAAAGGTTCTGTACGCCTTTATCCTGCGCCGGACAGAGTTATCCCGCAAGAATGGGTGGGTGGATGACTGCGGACGGATTTTCCTGTATTACCCTATCTGTGAAGTGGTTGACCTGCTTCACTGTGGGCGGCAGAAAGCGGTGAATACCCTGCGGGAACTGCAATACGCCGGGCTGGTGGAGATCCAGAAGCAGGGCTGTGGAAAACCCAACCGCATTTTCCCAAAATCCTACGAAGCGGTTCCAAACACCGACTTCAAGAAATCCGGTTCTGGTACGCCGGAGGACTGAAAACCGTACCCATGAAGTACGGAAACCGCCCCCTTGAAGTACGAAAACCGGACGGTATATAGAAATACAAAGGTTAAAATGATTTATTTATATCCATTCCATTCCTATCGTATCAGAGATAATTCCGGGGGGATTTTCCCTGTGGAAAACCCGGATAGGAAAGGAATGGGGAAAGGAGCAGAATGGCACAACACGCAATTTTACGGTTTGAGAAGCACAAGGGCAATCCGGCAAGGCCGCTGGAAGCCCATCACGAACGGCAGAAAGAACAATACGCCAGTAACCCCGACATTGACACCAGCCGTAGTAAATATAACTTCCATATCGTCAAGCCGGAGGGACGCTATTATCACTTCATTCAGAGCCGGATTGAGCAAGCCGGGTGTCGAACCCGCAAGGACAGCACCCGGTTTGTCGATACACTGATAACCGCCAGCCCGGAGTTTTTCAAGGGGAAATCCCCAAAGGAGATACAGGCGTTTTTCCAGAGGGCGGCGGCTTTCCTCATTGGCCGGGTAGGGCGGGAAAATATCGTGTCGGCGGTGGTACACATGGACGAAAAAACGCCCCACCTGCATTTGACCTTTGTTCCGCTGACAAAGGACAACCGTTTGTGCGCTAAAGAGATTATCGGCAACCGGGCAAACCTGACAAAGTGGCAGGATGATTTTCACGCCTATATGGTGGAGAAATATCCCGACTTGGAGCGTGGGGAGAGTGCCAGCAAGACAGGCCGGAAGCATATCCCCACTCGGCTTTTCAAACAGGCGGTTTCCCTCTCCAAACAGGCAAGAGCCATTGAAGCCGCCCTTGACGGCATTAACCCGCTGAACGCCGGAAAGAAAAAAGAGGAAGCCCTCTCCATGCTGAAAAAGTGGTTCCCGCAGATGGAGAATTTCTCCGGGCAACTGAAAAAGTACAAGGTCACAATCAATGACCTGTTGGCGGAAAATGAAAAGCTGGAAGCAAGGGCAAAGGCCAGTGAAAAAGGCAAGATGAAAGATACGATGGAACGGGCAAAGCTGAAAAGCGAACTGGACAATTTACAGCGGCTGGTTGACCGTATCCCGCCGGATATACTGGCGGAACTGAAACGTCAGCAGCGGCACACGGTAAAGGAAAGGTGATAGATATAAGCAGAAGTTTTCGCCGCCCCTGTGCGGCATTGTACCTTGAAAACTGAATATGGAGGACATTGGATGGCAAAAAGCGAAAGCGGTGCTTTTACACCCCGGACAGGGCAGGTCATACAAGCAGAGAACGGCACGCAGTATTTTGTATGTGGGAACAACCGTATAAAAATCTCCGAACACTTCGCCGCAGGCGGGAAGCCCCTCGGTGATCTGATTGTAGATGTGGTGCGGCACACCGCAGAAAAAGCCGCTTCAACCTGATAGCCCATCATTGATAACACGCCCACGCTTATGATATAATTGCCATAGAGCAAAAGTATTGTAAGCGTGGGTTGTTTCTTTAGAAGGAGGATTTTTAACGGTGAAACAACCTTACAATACTACGATTTACAACACGGCGCTTTATATGAGATTGAGCCGGGACGATGAAAACTATGGTGACAGCGTAAGCATTGAAACAC
This sequence comes from bacterium 1xD42-87, assembly GCA_003611805.1. Taxonomy (GTDB): domain Bacteria; phylum Bacillota; class Clostridia; order Lachnospirales; family Lachnospiraceae; genus UBA3282. The sequence continues at coordinate 48,301 of RAYM01000038.1, forward strand.
AGCGGACAATCCTGCAACAGTACGCAAAGGAACAGGGGCTTCATGTAGTCGGTGAGTATGTGGACGATGGCTGGTCGGGGACGAACTTTGAACGCCCGGATTTTCAGCGCATGATGGACGATGTGGAAGCCGGAAAAGTAAACTGCATTGTTACGAAAGACCTTTCCCGTTTCGGGCGGGAACATGTGATGATGGACTACTATCTGGAATTTCTGTTCCCGGAAAAACGGGTGCGCTATATCGCCGTTGCGGAGAATGAGGACACAGAAAAAGGGCTTTCCGATTTTGTCCCATTCAAAAACCTGTTCAATGAATGGTTTGCGAAAGATACAAGCCGCAAGGTAAAGGCCGCTTTCAAAGTGAAGTTTGCCACAGGACAGCGTATCGGCGCCTATGCCCCCATCGGGTACAGGAAACACCCGGAAATCAAAAACAAGCTGATAATCGACGAGGAAACCCGCTGGATAGTGGAGAAGATTTTTGACCTTGCCTTTCATGGCAGAGGGGCGGCCAGTATCACAAGCATATTGATTGCGGAAAAGGTTCCCACTCCGGGATTTATCAACTTCCAGCGTGACGGGACTTTCGCAAACATCTATGCGGGTGCGCCGGAGGAAAAAAGCTACGCATGGACGATAGCCCAGGTCAAAAGAAGCAGGCCGCCGAACTGAAAAAGGCAGAGAAGCGGAAATCCGAAGTTGATACCCTGTTTGCCCGGATGTATGAGGACTGGGCGGCGGGGCGTATCACAGAATACAACTTCTCTATGCTGTCCGGGAAGTACCAGAGCGAACAGGCTGAACTGAACACAAAGATTGAACAGCTTCAATCCGCTATCGCCACTGAAAGCCAGAACGCCGCAGACGCAGAAAAATGGATTGCCTTGATGAAAGAGTGTGTCAATCCAACAGAACTGACCGCCGAACTTTTGAATACGCTGATTGAAAAAATCGTTGTCCATGAAGCGGTCAAAGGTGAGGACGGAAGCCGGGAACAGGAGGTAGAAATCTTCTACCGCTTTATCGGCAAAATTGATTAAATGACACCAATATCTTTAACTATGTGATACCGGGCAGGCAACCCCCGAACTGGAAAAATAGTGGCAATGAGCGCGGTTTTTAATGTCACGACTGATTATCTGCTAAAGTCATCGGAAATAGACGACTTGTCAGTAAAAACGGAAATGCTGGAAAAACAGCAGCAGATGATGCTTGGGCGGGAGCAAAAACAGCGACAGGTATTTAGCTGTATCATGTACTCGGTTGTAGTATATCTGGTATTTTTTGCGGTATGCTTTATTGAGCGTTTTTTCTTTCATGAGTTCGATGTATTAGGTGGACAAGAGATACTTTTTGCAGAATTTCTTATAGCGACTGCCGTAGTGGTGTTTATATGTGTAAAGAAACTTGGTAAAAAGCAGGAGTAGATGTTTGGTGGAGGAAAAATGTTGGTGACGAAGTACTGACCTACACGGCGGGCGTGGGCTGGCATGAGAAGGAGTCGGATGCGGAGACGCAGGTATACGGGGCTTTGAAGGCTGCATTGAAGTGGAATGGTAATCACTAAATACAAATTGGATAAATTCTAAGAACAGCTTAGACGATGAATCAAAGGTTTAGTGATGTTAAGTAAATTATTATTAGAGTAATTATATACTGACGACCGTTAAGATTTTCCAATTTCTGCACATCCAATATTGCATAAGTGGGCAATACGTGCTGTGCAGAAAGGAAAATCTAATCGTTCGTGAGTATAACAGATTACATTGTCCAAACACTAGGAGGAAGAGTGAAAGAATTTAACAAAATTTTCACAATTTGTTTGCGCCTTGGAAAGGAATGATGAAAAATATGAAAGAACTTTCACGTATGAAAATGAGGGATTCTGCAAGACGAGCTTCCAACAGTGCTCAAAGTAGCCTGCTTGACAGGATATCAGAGTTTTTAGTGCAACATGCGAATCCCTCGATTGTTTATCACGTTAAAAACGATATTCTGAAAAATATCATGGACGACGAAAAAAGAGATTTGCAAGATAGGATTTTGCAAGAGAAAATAATCCAAAGTATCATTACATGCCAAAAAGAAAACGGTTGGTTGGGCAATGGTTTTCATGGGTCTAACAAAAATGCAGGACCATATGAAAATCAAGAGGTTGGTGTAAAATATCTTGGCGAAAAACTGGTGTATAAAGATACTCCTGTTCTGAAGAATGCAATAGAAGCATTCAAAATTATATCTCCAAAATTGTTTGGCGAAGGCGATATTGACTGCAACAGATACGCAGCCGCCGGCTCAGACATCATTAAAGCTGCTTGTGTTGCAAGGGCTGGTTATGAAGATGCCTTTGATATTACAAAAGAAATTACCACGTCATTGGAATCTTTTAGAAGAGTTACTGAAATAAAATCGGTGACAGATATCGTAAAAATAAGAAAGAGACCTCCCGAGCGACTCAACCCCGAGGGAATCGCATATGTTTTTAACGATTATGAAAAATGGCCCTGTTGGTATCATCTGGATATTTTGGCTCATACAAACAGTTGGCGGAATAATGAGAATATAGCAATGCTGGCGGATTCTTTTAATAAGTTACTGAAAGACACAGGCTTGAATTATTCACCCGCCTATTGTATAGATATTGGGCATTTGGTTGGCTGTTGTGGTGCATATAAAGAGGGTATGAAACTGGGTATAGAAACTGGCGGAGAGTATTATGTATTTCTGGATTTGGTAGAGTATATGTGCCGATGTGGTTTATACAGTCTTGTTCCACCGCTTAAAAAAGAGGTTGATATTATTTATGATTCTATAGATGAGCAGGGAATATGCCGTGCAAACTACGTCGAAAAAGCACTTAAAGGAATGGGATGCTATGGTGGTGGGCAAATGGAGGTAGACTGGAGGAGCAGGACTAGGAAGCTTTGCGATGTAACATACAGAGGACTGTTGATACTGTATCATTCGGGATTGCTGACCCACTAAGGCCTGCAGGCAGACGAGACTCCAGTACTGGTAAGTAAGGATGGTCGTCCTGCCGGGAGCAGAAGCTATATGTGGGTGTACCGCACCGAGCGGATGTATACAGACAGGCAGATTGTCCTGTATGAATACCAGAAGACCCGCAATGCCAGCCATCCGAGGGGATTCTTAAAGGATTTCAACGGAGTATGTGTCACGGACGGTTATCAAGTTTACCACACGGTCGAAAATGAGCGTGAAGACTTAAAGATTGCCGGATGCTGGTCCCATGCGAGGCGCAGGTTTGATGAAGCAGTAAAAGCGCTGCCGAAAGCAAAGCAGAAGGACAGCCGCGCATACCTTGCGCTGACCATGATACAGGCCATCTGCCGGGAGGAAAAACTGCTTAAAGATCTTCCGGCAGGGGAACGTAAAATTTGCCGCCAGCTGAGTGTTTTTGAATACCTGCTCACTGAAATCCCAAAGCATCTGGACGATACTGACCGCAGTTTTCTGGATGACCTGCTTCCATGGTCACCGAACCTGCCTGCGAACTGCCGGAAGCCCGGTAAAGAAGAAGTGAAATAAAGACTGGAGCAAATCTGTTTCTATCATACAGGCTTGCTCCAGTTTTGTATAGGTACGGACTATCTACCGTTTACATTGGGTGAAAAACAGAAAATTTTTATGGTATAATTCAGTGGATGCTTTTGCTTTAGCAGGAACGGTATCCTGCCGAAGTAATAGGAAACAGCGGAAAGGGTGATATACGGATGTATGATGTGATAGTGATCGGGGCGGGGCCTGCGGGATGCACGGCTTCCAAGGTTTTAGCGGAAAAAGGCTATAAGGTCCTTTTGGTGGAAAAATTCAAAATTGTACATTACTGTGAAAAGAAGACGCTTTCTGAGTATGTGAAGGGAATGACATAATCTGGATGTTATCTTGGTAGATAAAGAAATCAGGAAGTAGGAAGAAAACCAATAAAGCACAAACGATAAAAGGGAACCAAGCAGGAACAATTCATGTCTGGTTCCCTTGTTCCATATCAGTGAGGGGAGGCGGTTTCAGTGGAGAGGATCAGATGCCCCACTGCGGTAGGACAGTCAGGCTGGAATGGCTGGTACAGACCTCATTGAAAATGTGATACTGTTTACTCGATTGTGCGAGCGGCCAAGTGACGAGCTGCGTCCTGCCGGGTTCCGGCGGGATTGTCTGGTGCAGGACTGTACCTTTGCGCGAGCGCCTGCTTCGGCGGCTGTTCGGGGAGATGCGCCGGGTGATGCGCCGGGTGACGATCATTGTCCCCGGAGGCAACGTGGAGGAGCTTTCGGTAAAGGAGCTTCCTGTGTAATTCAAGTATAGGGAATTCTAAGAAAGAAGGTTGAGAAAAAAATACCTCAGAGTAAAATAACACCACTTTACAACTTTTGAGCTAAGCTGTTTCTCCCAGACACAGCTTTTGCAGGGTTTTGATAATGGCCATTGATTTTATGTGGGTTTCGATGTGCTGTACCAAGTTTACATAAAATATCTGCCGCCTTATCTGCCCACTGAGGACAAACCGAAACTCCTGTACACTGTACCCCCTGTACTGTGACATTGTTTCCTCCATATAGGGCAGTAGTTTCATGGCACAGCAGCTGATATTGATCAGGTTCACCAGCGTTTCAATGCCTCTGCGGCTGCGGACCATGTATGCGCATAACGACCAGAAGGATTTCTGTTCATAATAGCTTACTTCAATGTTCCACCGGAACGAATACAGGAACAGGGGAATATATGGCATCCATCCGCTTCCTGTCTGGTTCAGCGGCGCTTTTTCCTGCCATGCACAGTAAATTTGGAGCTGCGCGGGGGAAACCGTACTGAAAAACAGCCTTCTTGTGCCGTTTTCCTTCCCTGTGGAAGCCACATAAGCCATGACTTCCCGTGACCCAAAGATATTTGTCAGTACACGGCGGCATCCGATATAATAATCACCTGCCTTTTCATCAGAAAGGACAAAACCGATGTCTATCGACAGACGGCGGCCACGCTTTGCGGGCCTGCCCTTGCGGCCTGTGGGCCGGGGCGGCAGATCATACATGACAGAATCAGCCCTTGCATTACCGGTCAGGTCGAGGTTTCCATATTCATCCACGACAGACACAAGGTTGTGCTTCACATACCAGCTGTCACACAGGATGATGACATTTTTCTGTGTGGAAAACGCAGGCATCACCTGACGTACCATGGCTGAGGCAAGTTCCAGTTCTGATTCTTTCTTCTACCACATACGATACCCCAGTGGGACGGCAAGGTAAGAGATCCTGTCCAGCTTCCATACCGGCACACACAGCATAAGGCTGACAAAACAGTGCCCGTTAAGGTAATTGGAGCCATTATGTGCTGCATGGTCAAACAGCTTTGATACATCCTCAAATTTCTTCCCGAACTTTGAGACCATGGTATGCACAGGAAGAGAGGCTGAGACCTCAGGTCTGCCGGAACCAACCGCAGAGCCAGTCTGGCGGTAACATTCATAAAGGCGGAGCAATCTACTTTTGCATAAGAGCAGGCATAATAAAAAGCATTCAGGGACTTTGCGGTTATGCCGGACAAAAAATGTCTGTAAAGGGAGCGGATGGAATCTGCGGACTCCATCGCCAGTATAGCTAATATCAGTAAAAACAGGCTCTCCGCCGTAGGGGCGGCAAAGGTGGAAAAATAAACAGAAAAATATCGAAAAAGCCTGCCAATTATGTGTTTGTCGTTGTATAATAAGGTTGTCGTATGAGGTCACTTCTTTCGTGTATTTTTGTTTGCAAACTTATTATACACCAGAGTGCCTCATACGGCATTTCTTTTAAAAAGTTGTAAAGTGGTGTTATATAACTTAATAAGCAAAATGGATTGGAGAGATTGAAAAATGAAATATAAAAATGTAAAATGTAAAACAAACATTATGGAGGATGATGATGTGTTTTATATAGGAATATGTGATGATGAAAAAGAAACATGCGCACAATTAGAAGAATGGTGCTATAAATATGGTAAGAAGCAAAATGTGGATGTAGAGGTTTTTGTTTGGTATACGGGTGAAAGCTTATGTGACGATATTTTGAACAAAAAAGAATATGTAGATGCAATCTTTCTTGATATTGAATTAATTAGTACGGATGGAATACAAGTGGGGAATTTTATAAGGGAAGAACTAAAAAATTTAGAAACAACTATAATATATATTTCATCGAAAAGTAGTTATGCAATGCAGTTATTTCAAGTGCAACCATTAGGGTTTCTAATTAAGCCATTAGAATTAGAGGAAGTGGAGAAGATATTAGATAAATGTATTCAATTATATGAAATAAGGAACCAGAAGTTTGAATACATATCAAGAGGGATTTATTATAAAATTCCTTATAAAGAAATTTTGTATTTTTATAGCCAAAATAAGAAAATAAATATTATAACAAATGTGGGAGAAAAACAGTTTAATGGTAAACTAAAGACAATTGCTTCACTGTTACCACATAATTTTATAATGATACACCAATCTTACATAATTAATTTAGATTATATGGTAGAGGCATCATACGAATTAGTAAAAATGCGAGGGGGAATTTTGCTGAATATAAGTCAGCCGTATCGAAAAATTGTTAGAGAGCAAATAATGCAATGTAAATGGGAAAGGAAATAATTATGGAGGGGATAGTGATAACACTAAGTACGAACCTACTTAGAACTTTTATAATTAGAAGATTTATGGCTGTTTTTTTTCAGATAAATATTGAACACAAAAATAGGGAAAAAGTAGTTTACTTTATATTTTTGTTTTTAACAAGTATTATACATATTATATTTCATTTTCCGCCTGCAAATATAATAACGAATTTGTTGTTAATTTATTTAATTACATTGCTTTATGTGGGAAATCGGAAGAAAAAAGTATTTATTACTTTTTTGATTTATGGAATCAATATGGTTTGCGACATTATAGCTGTTTATTCATGTAGTAATTATATTGTAGGAAAAACTCAAAATGAAATGACTGTGTATATTACGGTGTTTTTAATTGCAGTTTGTGAATTTGTTGTTGAGAAATTCTTAGTAAAAAATAGGGAAACCGATTTTATTCCGCCGCATTGGAGTATATTAATTGCAATTCCAATCATTAGTATATTGCTTTTACTGATTTTGATTATGAATAATTTAAATAATAGAATAGTCTTGGTTTCTATAGGTACAGGTGTGTTGTTTATTAATCTGCTTATATTTTATTTATACGATGTGTTAGTAAGTGCTTATATGAAATTAGAAGAAACAGCAGTATTTGAACGACAGTTGGAAAGCTATTCTAATCAATTGAATGTTATGATGCAGTCAGAGGAAAAAATGATAGCATTGCGACATGACATGAAGCATCATTTAAATGAATTGTCAATCATGGCGAACCGAAATAAAGATACTGAGGTGATAGATTATATTCAGAATATGCGTTCTTATTTTAAAAATCCATATTGTTATACCAATACTGGAAATAAAGATGTTGATAGCCTGATAAATTATATGTTGAATAAAGCAAAAAGTATTCTTGAAAGAGTTGATTACGAGATAAATGTTCCAAAGGAATTAGAAATTAGTTCTTTTGATTTAAATATTATAATTGGAAACTTATTGGAGAACGCGATAGATGCAGCTAAAGATTCGATAGAAAAATGGATGGAAGTTTTTCTGAATTATGAACAAGGTATGTTATTTATCCGTATTAGAAATAGCTTTAATAATGTGGTGCAAAAGCGAGGAGATACCTATATTACGACTAAAATGAAAATGACAGGACATGGAATAGGGTTACAGAATGTAAAAAAGGTCGTGGACAGTTATAAAGGTGAAATGAAAATAGTAGATATCGATAATATTTTTGATGTAAAAATTATTTTATATACTTTGATATTGAAATAGCAATGTATTATGGAATAAAACAGTTTGAAAAAGTGCGGATGGTTCACATGTAAAGTAAGCGCTAAGTAATAGGGTATCTCCCATGAAAAAATCCGAGAGTTCCACGGATTTTTTCATGGGAGATACTTTATTTACACAGCATTCCTGAACATCAGGATTCCAAGGGAGGAGCCATATTTTCAAGTTTCTCATCAGACATGTTTTTATACGGTCTTGCTTCTGGAAGATATTCCAGATACTTCTGAGGGTTCAGCCCGTTTGTCCTGGTTGTTTCCAAAAGTGAATATACCATCATGCTGGCACCGGCACCGGCTGTAGTATCACAGAACAGCCAGTTACGTTTCCCCACTGTTACGGGGGCGGATGGAGTTCTCACTTAAGTTGTTTGAAATGCTGCAGCGGTCATCTTCCAGATAGGTCATCATGTATGGTCTCTGGTTCTCGGCGTAGGTTAAGACCCTGGCAAGGCGGCTTCCGTTTGATGCTTTCTGCTTACCAATCCACGCCATAAAAGCATCAACGATAGGTTTCTGGTCCTTGGGACGCCGGTTGTATATCTGCCTATAAGAGAGCCCCTTCTCACCATGGGAGCCAGACCGGAGGAAACGTAACTGTGGGGAACAAGCGGCTCCCCGCCTTCGTCTTTTACGAACTGTGGTTCTAGGGAATCTTTACAGGAAGGGCATTCATATGTGACCGCCATGTAATCCACCCGTTCCAGATATGCGGGATGGAAAACAAGCTCCGTGCGGGCAGTCTCTGTTCTGATAGGAACCATCTGTGTCCCGCAGACAGGACAGCTCTTATCCTCATCAGTTAGGGTATTCAGCATAACCTCCCTGCGAGGAAGATTGTCAAACATCTCCTCATAGGTTGCCTTTGGTTTTCGTTCCCGCTTGTGGGCGGAAACGTCGATGATTTCCGGTTCTATGATATCGGGGATCCTCTCGTTCGGCAGTTCCTCGAAAAGATGCATCTGTCCGGGAAAGGGGCTTTTACGTTTCTCACTGGAAGAGCCAAACAGTTTTGCCTTCAGATAATCCACTTCCGCCTGCTTGTTGTTTAACACCTGATACAGCTCTTCAATGGTCTTCTGCAAAAAATCCATGGATTTCGTCTGCGTCGTGATCAGTTCATTCAGTTTTGCAATGGTATCCTTAAGCTCTGTAAGCTGGATGTCTTTTGCGGAACGCGGCATGCTTTTTCTCCCGTTTTTGATAGCCTTATTATACCATAAAGCGGGTTAAAATTCCAGTAAAACCAAGGATTTTAGGCGGTGCGCAGAGCCTTTGGTTACTCGATTTCAAGACCGGACATGAGCCAGTCGAACTGCTGCCATGTAATGGGCTTTACCTCGGAACGGTTCCTCGGCCAGCGGTATTTCCCCTGTACCACATCAAGTCTTTTATATAAAAGGACGTATCCGTCCGGCTCACGTAATAAGACCTTGATCCGGTCGCAGCGTTTACCGCAGAAAAGATAGATGGAGTGGCTGTACGGTTCTTCTTTCATCTGATCCGTTACGATTGCGCACAGACCGTCTATGATTTTCCTCATATCTGTGTATCCGCATTATCCTAATGTGGGGGTGTCGCAAAATCATCAAATTAGATGATCGAGCGGCACCCCTGCTCTATATTTTGAAAAATTCAGTTGAAATCTTATGTTTGGGGAATTTTTCTTGATTTTGGGCATACTTTAATAAATCTTTTGTTTTTCTTGCTTTTATGCTGTTTCTTTTACCGGAAAAAGATGGCTCTCAGTACGTCCATTCTGGATCTTTGCATGCAGTTTATTGATGTTGTAGCCCATACACAGCAAAAGGATCTCCAGTTTTACCTTTGTTTTCCTCCGCAGCAGAAATCTTTGGAATCCGTAATCATTTTTCAGAACGCCAAAAGCTCCTTCTACTTGAATGGAACGGTTCATCCGATATTTGATCCCTGTTTCACTTAGGATATTTTCGTAGGATTCCTGCCGCTTCTCCAGAAAACTTTTGGAAATACATAACCGTTTATTGCCCTTTGCTCTGGTGCATTTTTCTTTATAAGGACAGTCCGTGCAGTATTCACATTCGTAAACAGTTACTTCCGATTCATAGCCGCTCTTACTTTTCTGCTTTTTGATAAAAAGAGGGGACAATGATTTCCAGGCATGGCAGGTGTAGGTATCAGTTTTTTCATCATATCCCATGTTCTCGCGTTTGCTGATATCCTTTTTAAAGCTGCGCTTTTTCCATTTCTCATAGGTCTGGGGTTTTATATATGGCTTCTGTCTGTACTCTCTTAAAAAACTGTAGCCTTCCTCGCTTTCGTAGCCTGAATCCGCTGTTATGCTTGGATAGCAAAATCCCAGTTTTTCTTCCATTGTCTTTAGGAATGGGACTAGGGTCCATACATCGTTTCTGTCCTGAAAGATAACAGCTGCCACGATATATTCACTGTTTGCCGCAAGCTGTACATTATATCCTGGTTTTAACTGGGCGTTACGCATATGGTCATCCTTCATGTGCATAAATGTAGCACCCGGGTCTGTCTTACAGTAATTGTTCCGTCCCTGAAAACTTGCCGTATGCCAGTCATAGACAGTCTGACGTTCCAGAAATCTGCGGAAGAGTTCCAGATATCTCTGGTTCCTGCTTTTCCTCCTGCCCCGTCCATGGACAAAGACAGTCCCCTCTGTCTGGCAGCGTCCTTCCAGAAACCGGCATATCTTCTGCAGCTCCTGCGCCCTTGTTTCTCCGCCGACTGAAAAATCCTGTATGTATTTATGATTCAGAAGCTGTACTGCTTCCTGTATCTTCCGGAACATTTTTTCTTCCCACTTCCCAACAGACTTTTTCCACACAAAGGTATACTTGCTGGCGCAGGCTTCCAATTTTGTCCCGTCAATGAATACCGTCTCCTTTGACAGCTCATCAGCCTGCCCCAGTCTTCTTACCATCTGATAGAAAAGGTCCTCACAGGCATCCGCCAGAAAATCAGTGTGGAAGCGGGCGATCGTACTGTGGTCCGGTGCTTTGTGTCCGGCTAACAGCCACATAAAGTTGATATCGCGCCTGCAGGCGGTTTCGATCTTTCTCGAAGAATAGATGTTTTGGGAGTAAGCATAGGTCAGGATCTTGAACATGGTCTTTGGGTCCACTGCCGGATTTCTGCCTTTGGCAGAGTAACTCGAGTGCGCCATACCAGAAGGCGGAGATCGAAGTGGGGCATGAATTCATCCGCAGGGTGGTGCCTAAGGGGAAGAGCTTTGATGAACTGACGCAGGCAGACATCGGCTTGATGATGGACCACATCAATTCGTATCGGAGGAAGAAACTGAACGGGAAGAGCCCGTATGAGGCGTTCTGCTTCTATTACGGGGAAGGACTGGCGCAGAAGTTGGGATGCCATGAGGTTGAAGCCGCCCGCATCAACCTCACCCCAAGACTTCTTAAAAAGTAACAGGGCAGAGAGAAACTAAGAACATACGCAGACCGCCGGCTGGAAATAAGGACCGGAAGAGGCGTGAAATTTGTGGTACAAAATTTGTAAGACAAAAGTGACGCCCGGTTTTTGTGCGCATTTTTACCCTGTCATAGAGCTATTATAACACAGAATGGAAAGAAAAAACGGGAATCCTGCTACAAAAGTAGAAATTCGGGTACAAAATTTGAATGCCGCTTGCAAAAGGTGAAACTCGTTTACAAAACGGGAACCTCGGATTGCAATCGACCCTCGGAATACTCACTCACATTATTTTTATATGAATTTCGCTATATTATATATGAATTTCGCCATTTGAAGAAAAAGTAATAGAAATGATGTATTATAAAAAAAATTATATTTGATACAGAAAGTGAGAAAAAAATGAAAAGCAAAAAAATATTAAAAAAATTAATTGAAAAATGTTGCAATTAAGGTGGCAATAGCAGATGCAAATGCAACCTGCCCATGTATTAATTATCAACCTAAGATGCCTAAAGCGGTAAAAAAATTGAGGAAGTTTTAAAATATGGATACTCTGTTGCACCAAATGTCTGAAAAAGAACGCGAAGAAATAATTAGATACGGCATTAAAAGAGGAGTAGTCATATTTATTAGCACTTTAATTACAATAATGTGTGGATGGTTTTTGGGAATTGTTTGGCAGAGTGTTTTTTTGGGGGTTAGTTTTAGTGTATTAAGGAAGTATATAGGTGGATATCATTCTAACACAGAGAAAAAGTGTTATGTAATATCATTTATTACAGTTTTGACTTCACTTTTAGGCATTAAGATGATAAAGTGTGGTGGCGAGCTGGGGATTGCGTTACAAACAATATGCTTGGTTATTGTTTTATTGATAGCTCCGGTGGAGAATGTAAACCATATTTTAGATAAAGATGAAAGAATCAAGTATGGAAATAAAGGTAGGAATACAGAAATATTACTGTATCTCATATACGTATCTTTATATTTTGTAAACAGACGAAATATTAGTGTTGCTATAGGAACAGCAAATTTAATAGGAACCATCTTTTTGGTTATTGGATATATAAAGATTCACAAAGTAAAATAGTATGATGTTGATAAGGGATAGAATTTTCAACAGAGTTGTCGGCTTTGTGAGAAAAACTTGAACATATATTATATATAGAAGGAATAGTTATGAGAGGGAGTAGTATCAAGAAAAATTTAATGTTTCTATATTTGGGATTGCTTTTTAGCTTGTCAGCATGTGGCATAAATTTGCAAACAGGACCTAGTCCAAATATAGAAGATAATTTTAAAGCTTATAATGATGATAAGATATTGGTAAAAGATAGTCAAGGCTATAGTGAAGCTTTGAGTTATATTCTTGCCAACAATGTTTATGAGATAAGTGGAAGCGGAACTTTATGGGGAGATGTAGAGGTGTTAAAAGTTGATATTGCTGAATCTCTCAATTGTCAATTAAATGGTGTGATACAAGTAAGTCAGGGAAATTACAAAATTATTATTATAAATAGAAATAGCATTACTGTTTTAGTGGAAGATGAAGTATCATTTGAAAAAAGTGTGATTCTTCAAGAGGGAATGAATATAATAAAGATTGTAGGTAAACCAGTTGATTTTGATTCTGTAGATATTCAAATTGCAATACCAGAAAGCAAAGGAAATATAAATTGCCGACTTCCTTTGGCAGAACAATATAAAGGCACTGAAAATGCAGAGATAGAAACAGAAGTGGTTGAAGAAAGCAGATTATTAGAATTTACAAAGATTGAAGAAGGGGAGTTTCAATGTGTTAGTTATTTACAAGAAGGAAATATTTTATTAAGCGGTAAACTTGTAACACTAAATGGAAACAAGGTTTTGTTACATTTAGATTCAGAAAAAGAATTTGATTTGTATATAAAAATCAAGTGTAAATTAAAAGCTGGAAATTATGAGCTTGTTCTGCAGGATGGAAAAGGAAATCAAAAGAGTATTGTTTCGGATGAGGAAAGCTGGGAAGGCAACATAATGTTGGATAAGGGAGAAAATATTATTATTTTAAATGGGAGTAATGCAAGCTTTTCTTCGGTAATAATAGAGAGTAATTCTGAAGAAATAAGTTTAGAAGATGTAAAACACTAAGGAGGAAAGTATGCGAAACGCAAAAAGAGCCATACTGATAAAGGAGGTGTTTTTATGGCAACTTCAAGCATTACCAAGAATTTTGTTATATCAGGTCAGGAGCAGGTGGAGATGTTTGCCGATGCGATTGAAGCGTCTGCCAACGACAGGACGCCTCGTGTTCCGATCAATGTGACTTATCTGCAGGGAGCGGATGAAATAATAAAATTCATGGAGAAAAGGAAGAAAACGGATGCAGCAGGCGAATAATTTTATCGTGCTGAACATTCGTGAGTATTTGGAGAATGATGACGGACGGCTCGGAGAGGATAGGCTGTTACAGTTCCTTTCCGGGTTTTCCTGTCCGTTAAACAGGGATGTTGAGTAAGCATTTCGGGATAGACACATCGGAATACTCTTTCGGGTATATCGCCGGGTGGAACAGCGGGAAGGGTATGAAAGAACTGAAATCTTCCCTTGATATGATCCGCAGGACGGCATCGGGGCTTATCACGGGCATTGAGGCACAGCTTTTTGAATTGGAGCGTGACAGGGAGCTGATGCAGGATATGTCCATAAATGGACAGGATAAAGAGAGCCTGCTGCTGATACAGGACAGAGACCTGACCCAGTACAGCCTTTTGAGTGTCAGCGGAATGGAGGCGGCGGAACTTGTGGAAGCCCTCTCTGCCATGAAGGACTATGACAGGCTGGACATTGCCGAATACTTGGATAACATGGGTGCATGGACTACGGAGATCGCCAATGAAAGAACACGGGAGTTTGGGGAGTACCACCTTGATGTCCGGTATTACACCGATGCCAATGAGGTGATCAACCTAAAGGCGGAGATAGAGTTTAATGAGAGGGCAAAGGAGCCGATCGGTGCGGACGATGTGATATTAAAAATCGCCTTTGCGGACGGCTTTGAGGTGGAGCGCATTACCAGGAACGTTCCGACAAGGGCTCCACCCGGGTGCTCCCGGATACGGCCATTGAGGAGATCTATCGCCTCAAAGAGGCATTCCCGAGGCTGAACTCCACCCAGATCCATAAGCATCTTGTGGAGGCGGCGTTCATCCCTGCCAAACGAGCAGCTCTCCCTCATCTGCGGCTCCATCGGCACCGTACTTTTATATACGAAGATCCGTGACGGTACATCCAAGGCCAAGATCGAGCGCCAGTTCAGAACGCTCAAGGAGACCTGGCTCTATACGCTGGACCTGGATTCCGTCACCTCCCAGACGCAGTTCAACGAGCTGCTCAAGGACTATATGCGCACCTATAATACATCTGTCCATTCCGGCATCGATACCACGCCCATGGAGCGGTACCAGCAGACCCGGTCCTCCATCCGCATGCGAGCTCTCTGATTTCTCCGATATCTTCTGGAATGAAGAAAGGATCGGTTCCCTGATGCGGAAGATGGATGCGGTGACTGTCGCCACCGGACTGGTCCATCTGCCTGCCTTGACCAGTGGGCAGCTGAAACGCTGAATGCCCCATATAGGCGGTGAATCTCTTTGAGAACCACCGCCTTTTAAGCTTCAGGAGGAAATCCATCTCGACAGCAGTGCGCCGCATTTTCGGCAGGATCATGCATTCACAGGCGGCACTGCGCAGTCAATGGGATAAAGGTTGGAAAAATAATTCGCAGTTTGCGTTTCCCTCAATTCGCTGTCCGACACTATGGGGCTGACTATATCCCTATCATTGTGGACGGCGGCAGAAATTCCGATATGCCGCAGTTCAATGATTTTGAGATCGACCTTGATAAAAAAGAGATAACAGTGATGAAGCAGCTTACAGAAACGAGAGCGGCCGGGCGAAGAGCGCGATCTTAAATGTGGCATGTTCCGGCAAGTTCACTTCCGACAGAACCATTCAGGAATACGTGGATGACATCTGGAAGCTGGATAAGGTTGTGATTCCGAAAGAGCCGGTGGCAACAGATAAAAAATCTATCACAAAATAGAATAGACCTGAACATATAGAAACTGCCGTCCGTTATGGGCGGCAGTTTCTTAAGTGTGGGCCGGAACCAGCCGGGCGGGAACAACGATATGATGATCTTTTCTCCCGTTTTGAATGGAGTCAATTAATTCCAGAACACAGTTATGGGCGATCTGCCCAATATCCTGAGATATGTAAGAAATTCTGTGATCGTCAGGATAATCAAACGCGGCGATGCGGTAGCGGTTCCAAAGCTGATGGATTGTCATCAGATGAGCCGCGTATTTAGCCATTTCCCGGTTTACGCAAAAAAGACCGTCAATGCCGGGATGGCTTTTCAGATACTGCAGAATGAGCGATTCTTTTTCAGCCGGATCGGTTACGCTGAGGGGAATCATGCAGAGATTTTCGGGCAATACGGTCATGCCCTGTTCATAAAGTCCGTCCTGAAAACCGTTTATGCGGTCTGAGGTGACGGTGTTGTGACTGTCAGGAGAAAGGAAAGCCACATGTCGGCAGCCCTGCTCTAGCAGGTGAAGGGTGGCAAGCTTTGATATGTCATAATTATCGGTATAAATGCAGCTGGAACGGATGCCGCGGAGGTAACGGTCCACCAGCACAAAAGGAAAATCACTTAAGTTCAATTTCAGAATCTCTTCATTGTACATTTCGTGTTCGGTAGGGAAGATGATCAGGCCGCTGACCCCGCTTTCGCGAAATTTTTGTATGGAAGCGGATTCTAATTGCTGGCTTTCACGGGTAATACTAATGGCAAGAATGTATTCCGTGGGAGCCAGTTCCATTTCCACCGCGTTTAGAAGCTGCTGGTCGATGGTCGTTTTCATGGAAGGCACGATCAGGCCGATTGTTTTAGCCTTCATGACGATCCGCTGCTGCAGAGTGTGGGTAAAATCCGGTATGTTTAACAGGGCTTCGGCGGAATTGACAAAAGAGCCTTTGCCTTTGATTCGGATGATATAACCCTTTTCGGCAAGTTCAGTCAGCGCATTTTTGGAAGTGATGGAACTGACGCGGTAACTGCTTGACAATTCGTGTTCGGAGGGTACTCTGTCGCCGGGGCGCAGTTCGCCGTCCAGAATCTGCTCCAGCAGATCCATGATAATCTGTTTGTAAAGCGGAAGACTGTTTTTCATAAGAATCTCCATTCCGGAGCGTTTTCACTACAAGGGGCATGACTTTGTTAAAGCAACAAATATCAACTTTGCAAACTTTGTTTACAAAGCTTTGCCATACAAACAAATTCGTGGCGCTTCGGCACAAATTTGCGTGTGAAAAATCAGGTTATGGGATTTGCTTTTCAATCGGCATTCCCAGACTTAGTATACTAACTTTAGAGGAAAAGAGAAAAAGAACCCGAAACCGTCATTACAGACATTATACCAGTAAAATTAGAAAAATACAAATAGTTTGTTGGGAATTCAGACATGGAACAAAGCGGGGTGAAAGTGTATGATACAAAATTATATACTAAATATAATATATTAATTGATATAACAATACTGTAAAATGACATCATAAAGAAAACAGAAAGAAAGAGGTGATGATGTGAGAAAGCTGAATGGGGAAAAAAAGAGAGCTGCAATATGTTTTATCGGTCCGGCAGTGCTGTTTCTGTTTGTGTTTTCAATCATACCCATGCTGTATTCCTTCGGGCTCAGCCTCTTTAAGTACAACACGGCAATGGCCTCAGACAGCATAAGGTTTGTGGGATTCAGAAATTATATCAAGGTGCTGACGAGCGCGGATTTTTGGGATTCGACTTTCTGGACATTCGGATTTGCCGTCAGCGCGGTAGTACTGAATCTGTTGTTTGGACTTACGCTGGCAGTAGTGCTGAATACGAGACTTCTGCCCCGGCTGTCGAAAGTTTTAAAGATCGTTTTTACCATGCCCATGATGATAGCGCCCATTGTGACGGCTACCATATGGAAGCTGATGTTTTCGCCCATCTATGGTCTGCTCAATGGTATTCTGGTGAGTCTGGGAATGGATCGTGTCAGCTGGTTTTCGGAGGTAATACCGGCCAGAATCGCCATCATTATTGTGGAGGTCTGGGCAACCACGCCCCTCTGTATGCTGATCCTGATGGCAGCGCTTAAGACCGTACCGGAAGAACTGCTTGAGGCTGCGCGCATCGACGGTGCTTCATGGTGGCAGCAGTTCAGGCGGATTACGCTTCCTTTCATCAAGAAGTTTATTCTGCTGATCGTTACGTTACGGTTTATGGACGCCATCCGCATGTTTGACATTGCATACAATCTGACAAACGGCGGGCCCGGCAATGCCACGGAGACGCTGGCATCCACGATCTACAAAACGGCGTTCCGCTACTACGAGGTGGGAGAAGGTTCGGCAGGAGCATACATTTTCTTCCTGATCATCATTCTGTGCTCATTTCTGTTTTTGAGACTGGCGGGCAGGGAAAAACCATAAGGATTGGAGGTGTGGATATGAAAAAGAAGCGGATGATACAATCTGTAGGACTGGCGGTTATGTTTTTGATTCTGGGAATCCTGTTTGTTTTTCCGTTGTACTGGACGGTGCTTACTTCCTTTAAAACTTCCGCCCAGGTATTTGTGGAAAAGCCTATTTTATTCATGGATACGTTGTACCTGGACAATTATATTGAGATCTTTCAGAAGTCTCATGTTTTGACTTTTTTCAAAAACAGTCTTCTGACGGCAGGCGGGACGACGCTGCTGTCGCTGCTTTTGGCTTCCATGGCGGGATTCGGACTGTGCCGGTACGGGTTCAAAGGAAAGAAAGCGTTGCAGAATTCTATTCTGATCATTCGAATGATTCCGGCGCTGGTGTACACAATACCATATTACATTATCTATAATAAGATGCACCTTTTGGATACGCTTACGGGACTGACAATGTCTTATATTTCCTTTGCGCTTCCGATGGCAATCTGGCTTGCACTCAGTTTCTTTCTGGATATTCCGCAGGAGATCTATGAATCTGCCGAAATCGATGGCTGCTCCGAATTTAAGATGTATACCCGGATCGCGCTGCCTCTTGTAAAAGCCGGGCTGGCGGTGATTGCCATTCTGGTATTTGTGGGAGCCTGGAATGAGTTTGGTCTGGCATTGGTGCTGCAGTCTTCGGACGCAAAGAAAACATTACCCATCGGTATTGCCAGTATGGTACAGACCCATAAGGATACGCCGTCCGGATCTCTGGCGGCAGCGGGTGTGCTGGCTATGATACCTGCGGTGATTTTATCTATGGCAACACAGAAATATATTGTAAAGGGAACCATGGCAGGTGCGGTAAAGGGCTGAGCCTGTGTAAATAAAAAGGAGGACAAAGTATGAAAAAGAACAAGTTGATGAAAAAGCTTCTGGCGGTAGTGTGCTGCGGAATGATGCTGACGGGCAGTCTTTCGGGCTGCGGTGTGGCCGTATCGGATGAAGCAAAAGGAAGCAGTACGGAAACCGAAAACGTGCAGACGGAAAGTGTTCAGGCAGAAAATGAGCAGACGGAAAACACAGAGAGCGAAGTAAAACAGAGCGAAACGATCGTGAAATACGGCACGGAACTGGCGAACCTTGATCTGGACGGTACCCTGCATGGCCAGTATGAGGGGCAGACGCTGACGATTCCGGTTATGAGCGGTGATTTTGAGAAAGCAGTCAGTGCGGTGGTACCCGTGTTTGAACAGATGTCCGGGGCAAAGGTAGTGATAGAGTCTATTCCGGGTGAACAGTATACGGATAAAGTACAGCTGGACCTGAACAATACACATAGATATGATGTGGTACTGTCTCCCATTGCGATCCTGCATGGCTTTGCAATCGCGGGTAAGGTAGAGCCTCTGGAAGAGATGATCAATACCTATGCGGGCGAATCCTATAACGTGGACGATTTCCTGCCGGGACTGTTCAATACCTATGGCTATTATGACGGCAAGCTGGTTGCAATCCCCTATAAGCCGGATGTTATGCTATTATTCTACCGCAAAGATCTTTTTGAGGATGAGTCGGTGAAAGCAGCTTATCAGGAAAAATACGGTACAGAATTGAAAGTGCCCGAAACCAATGAAGAAATGATACAGGTTGCGCAATTTTTCACCAAAAGCGAGAATCAGGATTCTCCTGTAGATTACGGTTACTGTGCGATGATGTTAAAGGGAAGCACAAGACTTCTGTTCTTTAACCGGGGCGGTGATGATATTGATGAAAATCTGAACCCCAATATGAATAATGCAGAGGGTGTTGCGGCAATGAACCGGATTCTGGAACTGCAGAAGAGTGCACCGAAAGAGTGGGTTCAGATGGGCTGGGATGAAGCAAATCAGTTTTTTGCCAACGGCAACGCAGCTATGATGGAGCAGTGGCCCGGTTTGTGGCTGACCTGTCAGGCAGACGGTTCTGCGGTAAAGGATAAAGTGGGTGTGGCGGTTGCGCCCGGCAAAACCCCTACGCTTGGCGGCTGGGGAGCAAGTATCGCCACTGAAAGCAAGAATAAAGAACTGGCATGGAAATTCATTGAATTTATGACTTCCAGGGACGGCGAACTTCTGAAAATTGAAAATACGATGGATCCCTGCCGTGCTTCCACCTATGAAATTCCTGAGGTACAGGCTTCCAGCGAACTGTATGAAGCGCTGATGGAATCTTTCAATTATGCAAAGACGCTGGCGGATGTGGATGTGCCCTATATTTCTTCCAAACTGTGTGATGTTATGGAGTCCTATATCCAGCAGGCGATGGATGGTTCCATGACACCGGAAGAGGCGCTGGAAGGCATGGAAAAGGAATTTACCACGGAGATCGGGAATCTGGGATTAGAAGATTAACAGATAAAAGATCAAAGATCATATAAGCATGCTGAGTTTTTAAAATTAAAAAAACTTTGGCACGGATGTAATCGTACAGTGGCAGAGTGCTAAAAGGAGATTGTGGAATGCGTCGGTATGAAAAGGAAGAATGGTTTTTTTTGAACTGTAACAGCCCGGCAGATCTATGTGCGCAATACGGTGCGGACCACAGCGTAGTGTTACAGGAGTATGACCGTTGCCGAAACGGGCATATGCTGGTGTCCGGCTTTCGTGTGGACGGCGGGGAAGCCCGGTTTACCACAAGACTTCTGGATATGGAAGACGGAGCGGGAGTCGGATTTTACTACGGCAGCGGCGGTTACAATGCCTATGTACTGGCAGTGTTTGAAAACGACCGGGTCAGCCTGCGCATTCCCAACGGTGTCCCGCTGGGAGATACCTTCCGGTATGACGGAACCAAAAGATATTATGAACTCGGAGAGGCAAGTGTACCCTTTACACTGCCTCTTTGGGCTGCCGTAGAACTACATGGGCAGAGGATATGTGTCCGGGTGAATGAAAAGGAGATTCTGTCCTGTGATCTTCCGAAGGCGGACTGGCGGCATGAAAGCCCACGCATCATATTGCAGGCGTTGTCCGTCACGGACGCGGCGCCTGTGACGACGGCGGTATTTCAGGAATTTGATGTTTCCGGAGTAAAAAAGGGCAGTCAATGTAAAGGACGGTGTATTTGGGAAAAGGACAGCAGCCCGGCGGGGCATGTGAGCTTACACCTTGCCGGGGAAAGGGATTGCTGGACGGAAACAGACGCGCGGGGAAATTTCGTGTTTGCAGATCTGCCGGCGGGAGAATATAGCTGTGTGGCGGCCGGTGAAAAGGGATTTTCCGCTTTTTCCATACAACATTGTGCCACAGGAGATGAAGTTTCAGCCGGCTTGAGACAGGCGGAAGAGAAGGGATACAGGAACCCGAAAGAACGCATATATCAGATACCGGAACCGGAACCCGGGCGGACGCACATACCGGGGGGAGAACTGACGGATTCGCATGACAGAATCTGCCTGGATGGAATATGGCAGTTTGCGTGGGACCCTGAGGGACGAGGAGAGAAAGAAGGCTGGTTTGACAGAAGAAAATGGCAGCGCAGGATACAGGTGCCTTTTTCCTGGCAGTCCCTGACGGCATTCGGAGAAGCGTTCCTGGCGGATGCTTACGATCTGCGGCAAAACAATGCATGGACGACTAATCCGGCGGAACTTGGCAATACCGGATGGTATCAGAGAACAGTTTGCCCTCCGAAGGAGGGAAGCTGGGATCTGGTGATAGGCGCGGTGAACGGTTTCGGTAACGTGTGGCTGAATCAGGAACCGGTGGGAAGTTTCGAAAGTTCCTACGGTCCGGTCAGATTCTTTCTAGGTTCTATGCAGGCGGACAGAGAATACAGGATTACCATTCAGGTTACCTATCCTTTTGACAAAGCGGATATCTGTAAAGGAAAACAGGGATTCTGGTTTACCGATGCGCCGGGAATCTGGCAGGATGTCTGGCTGGAAGAGCAGAGAGAACTGCGGATCACGGATATTCTGCTGTCCTATGAATTTGTGACAGAGGATTTAAGCAGACTGCGTTTAAAAGGGCAGGTGGCGATAGAGAAAAGAGAATTGTGCAGGGAAGCTGACTGCGGGAAGGAAGTCCGGGAAAAGAATGCGGAACAAAAACGTCTTGCAGTGGAAGTTCTTCTGGACGGTAAAGTCATAAAGGCTGATGTGCAGGCAGACGAGCGGTCCGAGGAAAGCGGAAAACCGAAGGGAGTCAAAAGCGCGGAAGAAGCAGGAAAGCCGGAGAGAACAGAAAGACTGGAAATAACGGAGAAATCGGAAGTAATAGAAAGTGCGGAGAGACCGGAGACTTTACAGGCGATATTTTGTATGGAATTGGATCAGGTACACTTGTGGAGCCCGGAAGATCCCTTCTGCTATGAGCTGAAAGCGCGCATCAGCAAGGATGGCCGTGTGGTTGAGGAAAGCGCCAGAAAAGCGGCATTCCGGCTGATTGAGACAGTGGGAAACAGGCTGTTTCTGAACAGGAAGCCTTTCTACATGAGAGGGGTGCTGGATCAGGGGTACAACCCTTGGGGGCTTTATACTTATCCGGCAATTGAGGGAATGGAACCGGGCACCATGGAATTTGACATCCGAAAGGCGAAAGAATATGGCTATAACCTGATCCGTATGCATATCAAGGACAATGAGCCGGACTGGTATCGGATCTGTGACGAGACAGGTATGCTTGTCTGGGATGAAATGCCGGTTAGCTTCTATGCCACATTCCGGGATGAAAAATGGCGGATAAATTATGAACAGCAGCTTAAGCGTATGATACGGAAGCAGAATTATCATCCAAGTGTTATCGTGTTTTCCACCTTCAACGAATCCTGGGGAATATCAGGAGATCACGAGAGAAGCCCCTGGGATGAGCCGGAAGGGCAGGCATGGCAGAAGGAGATGGCGCAGCGTTACCGGACGGAAATGCCGCAGATACTGCTGGTGGACAATTCCGGCTACGCGAAGACCGGACTGACACAGCTTCTGGATTATCACATGTATCCGGTCAGCTACAGTGAAGCAAGAGATTTTTATGGGCGTCTGACAAAACAGAATTATCCGGGCAGCGTATTTAACTGTTATGCGGAAGAGAATAAAACGCTGATGAAAGAAGACATGGTGCGGGATCTGCTGCAGAGGACATGCCGGATGGATTTGAAAGAGACGGATTTTCAGGGAAAAGAATGCCAAAGCGGACAGCCGGTCATTATCAGCGAGTTTCTGCATATCAATCAGGTAGAACAGATGGTGCGCCTGTATCCGGAGATTGCGGGATTTGTACGGATGAATCTCAGTTCCCAGGAGAATGAGGACACCAGCCCGTTGACCAATACCAGAATGGAAAGGGACTTCGGCTATGTACACAGTGACTTTTCATCTGCGGGATATGGCTGTGTGAACAGTAAAAATCTGGTATTGCCGGACTATCCGCCCCTGACAAGGCAAAAAGCCGGCAGCACCATAGAAGTTCCCGTATCTGTTTCCCTTTGGGACGGTTCGCTTTCCGGGAAACGTCTGCAGCTTAGAGTCATCGGAAAGGGAATCGACGACCAGGGGCAGGACGATATTTTATTTGACAGACAGGAAATGGAAATTACGGCAGAATGTTATCAACCATATGAAGCGGCGAAGGTGTGTCTGGAAATACCCTTTGGCATGAAAGGAGCCTATTGGTTCTGTGAACTATGGCGGGAAGAGCAAATGCTGTGCGACAGCAGTATCCAGATGGAGATTCTGGAAGACAGAGCGGGAGTAGTGGACTGTGCGAAGAATGATGATGAGACTTGTGAAGTGGCTCGTGGCGTAATCTGCAAAGAGAACTGTGTCGTGGGCTGTCATGCGGACTGCGGTGCGATTTGTAATGCGGCCAGGCCGGCTAGAATTGAGACTGCAGGCATATTCGGACATCATGAGGAAGTGAACCCGGTGCGGCATTTATTCTGGATGGCGGGAGCAGGCGAACTGGTCTATCATCTACCGGTAAAAGCGGCAGAGAGTGATCCAGACTGCGATCTCTTGGCAAGAATGGAAGAGGAGAAGCCGTACGGTCATCCGTCGGAAAGAACGGAGAAAGGCACGTTGGATTGTCATCTGTCGGTAAAACCGGAAAAAAGATATATTCTGCGGCTGGAAGCATCTACTTGTGAGTGTATAAATGGTACCAGACTGAGCGACACCCGGACTTATGAGGGCAGGATTCATGTGAGCATCGGAGAAAATAGCAGGACTTATACGCTGCCGGATGCCCCGTGGGACAGAAGAGCCTTGTTTTCCAACAGTGCCGGCAGTTCCGGGGATGAGGTTTTACATCAGAACATGGGAACCTACGGCTATGGATACCGGCTGGATATTCCGGTGGAACATAAAGATCTGCAGCTTGCGTTGGAAAGAGGTTATCTGACGCTGCGGATCAGGTCGGAGGAAACGGGCGTGGTTCTGTATGGAGAGCGCATGGGCAGATATGGAGCGGATCCGATGCTGCTTTCCACATAATAGTTCAGTTTCAGTCAGAGATTTGTGCAGAAGCGTCACAAATTTCCCTGACTGCAGAACCGGACTTAAGATTCGGTTGGCGTATTTCAGCGCAGAACGCTTCGGAATGGAGATAAACAATGAATGAGAAAAGAGAGAAGAAAGAGAACAGTCCGCGTCCCGACTGGTATCGGGAGGAATGGATCGATCTGAACGGAAGCTGGCAGTTTGCGTTTGACGATGACGGAAAAGGCATGGAAGAGGAATGGTATCGGGAACATGCCTATACGACGACCATCCAGGTTCCTTTTTGCTTCCAGAGCAAGGCCAGCGGGATCGGTCTGGCCAAAGAGGCGCATACCCGCCTCTGGTATGAGCGATGGCTGCCTTTGGAAGAGAGAATGAGAGGAAAACGGCTCTGGCTGCATTTCGGAGCGGTGGATTATAGCTGCCTTGTCTGGATCAACGGAAAATATGCCGGATCCCATAAGGGAGGATTTACTTCCCATTCCTGTGAGATTACACCGTACATAGACTGGGATGAGACGGATATTCGCATTACAGTGGCATGTCAGGATGACTATTTTGTAACCCAGGTGAGGGGAAAACAGCATTGGGATCTGGAAACGGACCGCTGCTGGTACACGGCGACCAGCGGAATCTGGCAGAATGTATGGATGGAAATGACGCCGGGATATCGGATTGAACAGGCAAGAATCACGCCGGATATTGACAGGAAAACAGTGGAAATGAAACTGCGTTTTTCTGATTGTCCGAATCGTGGAAAGCTGGTGTGGAAACTTTTTTTTCAGGGAAAAGAAAAGAAACAGGGCGTCGCGTCACTGCAAAACCGTATGGAAAGAGTACTTTTTTCAGTGGAAAATGAAGATCCGATTGATAATAAGATTCATCTGTGGGAACCCGGACAGCCTAATCTCTATGATCTGGTGCTGGAAGTATATCAGGGCGGTGTGCTGCAGGACCGGGTAGAGACGTATTTCGGTATGCGTAAGATCGAGAGAAAAGGAAGCCGTATTTATCTGAATCATTATCCGCTGTATCAGAAACTGGTACTGGATCAGGGCTACTGGCAGGAATCGCTGATGACGCCGCCGGATGCCCAGGCGCTTGTGCGGGATCTGAAGCTGGCGCAGGACATGGGTTTCAACGGTGTGCGCAAGCATCAGAAAATAGAGGATCCCAGATTTTTATATTATGCGGACCGCATGGGGATGCTGGTATGGGAGGAAATGCCTTCGTTTTATGCCTTTGACGAGGCCGGTGTACAGGGATTTACACAGGAATATACAGAGATGATAGAGCGGGATTACAACCATCCCTGTATCATCGCGTGGGTTCCTTTCAATGAAAGCTGGGGCATCCGGGATGTGCTGTGGGATAAAGCACAGCAGGCTTTTGCCAAAAGCATATATTTTCTGACCAAGGCGCTGGATGCCGGACGACTGGTGAGCACAAATGACGGCTGGGAGGCAGTGCAGACGGATATGATCGGCATTCATGATTACGAGGATGACCCGGCAAAACTACATGAAGTCTATGCCCGCAAAGAGGAGTTAATGGCGTATACGGCGGTGGGAAAAATGATCTGCAGTGAGGATTTTGTGTATACGGATGAGCCTGCACTGCTATCGGAATTCGGAGGAATCGCCTTGGAAGACGGCAGGCAGGAATCCTGGGGCTATCATGAGAAGGCAAGGGATGCCGAAGTGTTGAAGGAGAAAATAGAAGGCATCTTACAAGTGGTTCATAAACTGCCGTACTTGAGCGGCTATTGTTATACGCAGCTGACAGATGTGGAGCAGGAGACCAACGGACTGTTGTATGCTGACAGAATGCCGAAACTGGCATTGGAGCAGATCAGGGCGGTTTTCGCGGATTCTTCTGTGAAATCAAATTGACAATTTAATAATCTTCAAGTAAGCAGGTAAAGTCGGCATAGCCAGTGGAAACGCTTGGCTGTGCCGATTTTCCCGACATATACAAGCTGACAGGGCAGGACCAGGTATCTATTATAATATGCACTCAAAACCCGAATCTATCGTAAATACTGGGTTTCAGACATAAAAATGGCTATTTTGAGTGCATATTATACGACTTTTAGGATATTATGAACTTATAAATGAAAAAGTATTTTAATCCCCCCATCTGAGATGGGGAGAATGGAATAAGCCGTAGCGTTGCCTAGAGTACCAAAATAAAAACCTCCAATGATATA